>CACEOL010000004.1 GCA_902561325.1 uncultured SAR86 cluster bacterium
TTTTGCAAAAGTTAAGAACGTTTTTAAGTCAGAAAAGAAAAAGTAAATAAATATGAGAAGACAAAAAGATAATAAAAGAAGAAATCAGAATCAGGATAACTTTTTAAAGCCAAAAAGAGCTTGTCAATTTACCGCAGCAGGCGTTGACGAAATTGATTATAAAGATGTTGAGCTGCTAAAAAAATTCATAACAGAAACAGGAAAGATTATTCCAGCACGTATGACCGGCACAAGTGCAAAGTATCAACGCCAACTTACCAGAGCCATCAAAAGAGCAAGGCTTTTGGCATTATTACCTTTTACGGATAGTCATTAAAAGCATGAAGTTAATTCTACAAGAAAGCATCACTGGATTAGGAAATCCTGGAGATTTGGTCCAAGTTAAATCGGGTTACGGTAGAAATTATCTATTACCAACAGGTAAAGCTATTATTGCCAATGAAGAAAATATGAAGGTTTACGAAGCTAAACAAGAAGAATTCAAACTTCAAGAAGAAAAAAGGCTAGAAAGCGCAAAAGAAATTTTTGAAAAAATAAATGAATTTTCTATTGCCCAAAATGTAGCAATTTCTGAGGAAGGTACAATGTATGGCTCAGTCGGTACAAAAGAAATTTCAGAACTTTTAGAGGCAAATGATTTCCAAATTGAAAGAAGTGCGGTCAGACTCCCTGAGGGTTCTCTCAAAGAACTTGGAAATTATGTGATTGATATTGAATTACATCCTGAAGTTATAGCTAAAATTAATCTCGAACTTAAACCCGAAGAATCTTAAAATCTAATTGTCTTCATTCTTTAGTAGTGGGAGAATATCAGCCCTGCTATGAGAAAAGAAAACGAGTTACCATCATCTATTGAAGCTGAAAAAGCTGTTCTTGGAAGCATAATATTAGAGCCAACACTCTGGGATTCATTGTCCGTTGAAGTCGATGAAAGTGATTTTATTGCCAGCGAACATAAGTTAATTTTTCGAGGCATAAAAAAACTCATTGATCTTGGATCTGAGATTGATACTGTTACTTTGATTGAATCTCTTTCAAAAGATAGCGAGCTTTCGTCTCTTTCTAATTTTGATAAAGTCGGTTATGTAAAAAAATTGGTGTCAGAAACGCCTGGTACTGCTAATTTTATTAATTATACAAACATCATTAAACAGTCTTCTTCGCTTAGAAAATTAATATCAACTGCTGCTGACATCTCTTCTTTGGCCAAAGAAGCAGATACTTTTGAAAGCGAAAATGCTTTAAGTGAGGCAGAAGACAAATTAATAAAACTCAGAGATTCAATTCAAAGGAAGTCTGGCCCAATGCTTGCAAAGGAATTAATAAAGCCCGTTTACGATAAAATCGATGAAACTATAAGATCTGATGGAGATTTAGTAGGCATCAGCACAGGCTTTAGAGATTTAGATAAATATACTATGGGGCTTCAACCTGGTGATTTATTCATTATTGCGGGAAGACCAAGTATGGGTAAAACTGCATTTGCCCTTAGCATTGCTGGGCAATTAGTGAATGATGAAATTCCATCGGTTCTTTTTAGTTTAGAAATGTCTGCTAGATCCATAATGTATAGAATGATTTCTCTACTTGGAAAAGTAGAGTTAAAAAAATTATTCGAAGCAAAAAATCTATCCGATAGTGATTTCAATGAGATAGAGAACTCACTTTCTTTACTAAGCAGATCTAAATTTTTTATCGATGACACATCTTCATTGTCTCCATCAGAAATTCTTTCCAGATCAAGAAAACTCAAAAGAGAAAACCCAGACCTAGGCGTAATTTTCATCGATTATATGCAACTAATGAAAGCGGATACTAAAAACGATAATCGCGTTTCTGAAATGAGTGAGATTTCTAGATCCTTAAAAGCACTCGCAAAAGAAATTGACGTCCCTGTTGTCGCTTTATCCCAATTAAATAGAGCGCCAGAAACTAGAACAGGAAAAAGACCAGTTTTAGCTGATTTAAAAGACTCTGGAGCGATTGAGCAAGATGCAGACATAGTTACTTTTGTTTTTAGAGCAGAGCAATATGAAAAAGATCATGAGAACAGAGGGCTTGCAATCATTGATATTGCAAAACATAGAAATGGTCCTACCGGCTCTGTAAAACTTAATTTTTCAGAAAGATATACAAAGTTTCAAGATCTTGCCCCAGATGATCCAGCTTTAAGAAATCCAGATTTTTCAGAAGAAGATTAAATTGAATCGCCCAACTTTTGTAGAGATTGATCTTAAGGCCTTGGATTTTAATCTGAATAGTCTAAAAAAATCCGTACACTCTGCTAAATTCTTTCCAGTAGTTAAAGCTGATGCATATGGACATGGTTTAGATAAAATTACTAAACATATCCAAAGCAAAGTTGATGGATTTTGTGTTGCAACTTCAGAAGAAGCCTTAAATCTTCGTTCAAAATCAAAAAAACCTATTTTAGATTTGGAAGGGCCTTACGATTTAGCCGATATGAAGGCTCTTCTCAAAAATGATATAGAGTTTGTTATTCACTCCAGCAGGCAGCTTAATTTTTTAAAGCAAATTAAGAATCTCAAAGAAAGTCATCCAATTTGGCTTAAATTTGACACAGGAATGAATAGACTTGGCTTTTCAATTGAAGATTCTTCAATAATTTTTGAAGAAGTTTCTAAAAAAACTAACCAAATAGTTTTGATGAGTCATTTTTATTCATTTAAAGGTAATGCAAAACAACTAAAGACATTTAAGGATCTTGAGAAAAGATGCTCATCAGATGAAATTTCTGTAAAGAAAAGCCTATGCAATTCTGGCGGTATGATTAATTATCCTGCTTCGCAGAAAGATATTGTAAGACCTGGGATAAGCATATTTGGCAGCAGATCAAACTTAAAAAATAAAAACATTAAGCTTGAATCTGTAATGACATTCAAATCAAAGTTCATATCTTTAAAAGAAATTAAAAAAGGGGAAAAGGTTGGCTACGAAGGAACTTGGCAGGCCAAAAAGCGAACTAAAATAGGTATTTTGCCAGTAGGGTACGGTGATGGGTATCCAATAAACTTGAGCAATTGTGGGAAAGTATTGATTAAAGGAAAATTAGCGCCAGTAATTGGTAAGGTCTCAATGGATATGGTTGTAATTGATTTATCCAATATAAGTAAAATTAGTTATAAGGATGAAGTTATTTTATGGGGTAAAGGCCATGAAGTAGACACAGTGGCTAAATATGCTAATAATAGTTCTTATACGTTAATGACTGGATTAACAAATCGTGTAAAAAAGGTATATAAGTTATGAAAATTAAAGTTTTAAAAGAAACCCCAAGGAATATTAAAGAGTTTCCGGTTGAAAACGAATATAACCTTTCAAAGGAAGAAGTCACTGATATAGCTGAGATTTTTAGTACTCCTCTAACAGGTTCTTACAATTGGGACTATACGGTACAAGATAACAGAATCAAAAGGCTTTACGAACTTGGCAAAGACCTAAATTGGAATGCTGAAAAAGACATCGACTGGGACAGACCTTTACCCGAGAGAGGAGATACACCTCCCCCTATATTTTGGGACGATTACGAACCTTATCAAAAGCTCTCCACGGAAGATAAATTCACTTTCATGAGTCATAGAGGAGCTTGGTCTTTAAGCCAATTTTTGCATGGCGAACAAGGAGCTTTGTTAGTTGCATCGCAACTCGTGTCGTGTGCTCCAACTTTCAATGCAAAGCTTTATGCTGCATCTCAAACTTTCGATGAAGCAAGACATGTTGAAGCATTCAATAAATATATCCAATCTAGAGTTGGAATTATGTATCCCGTAGGAACAGGTCTTAAATCATTACTTGATAAAATTTTGACCGATCCAAGATGGGACCTCAAATTCATTGGGATGCAAATAATCATAGAAGGACTTGCTCTTGCTGCTTTTAATCTTGCGAGACAAGGTACTTTTGACCCTGTTTTTAAAGATATGCTTTATCTAATCATTAGGGATGAAGCAAGACACGTGACGTTTGGAGTAAATTATTTAGAGGAGTTTGTAAAAACCCTTTCTGATGAAGAAAGAGAGGAAAGAGCTCAATTTGCTTACGAGGCTTGTGTTGTGATGAGAGGTAGATTGATGTCTTCAGAAGTATATGAACATTTTGGATGGGATGTAGAGGATGCCATTGCTTTTCAAAGTAAGTCCGATGTTACCAACAACTTCCAACACTTGTTGTTTACAAGAGTCGTACCTAACTTAGCAAGAATTGGTTTATTAACTGATAAAGTCAAACCTTTGTATGATGAACTAGGTGTGTTGGATTACCAGGACTGGCCAACGGATGGAGAAATTGATTGGGCTTCTCTTTCAAGGCCGCTTGATCAATCAGAAGAAGTAGAAGAAGGTCAGTTTATATCCATCTAATTTATCTCTGATAAAGTTTTCTAAATAGCTTTAGACTATTCTGATATACTAATGAACCATCTTGTATGAAAAAGATGGCTTCAAAAAATCCTAAATTCTTATTTGTAACTGGTGGAGTTGTCTCTTCTATCGGGAAAGGTATTCTGTCAGCTTCACTAGGCTCTCTTTTAGAGAGTAGAGGATTAAAAGTTACAGTGATGAAGCTTGATCCCTACATAAACCTTGATCCTGGCACAATGAGTCCTTTTCAACATGGCGAGGTTTTTGTTACAGAAGATGGTTCTGAAACCGATCTCGACCTTGGACATTATGAAAGATATTTGAACTCTAAAATGTCTCATAAAAATAATTTTACTGCAGGTCAAGTGTATGAAGATGTTCTTAAAAGAGAAAGAAAAGGAGAATTTTTAGGTTCAACCGTGCAGGTAATTCCTCATATCACCGATGAGATTAAAAAAAGAATTACCTATGGAGCAGGTGATAATGACATTGCAATTATAGAAATTGGTGGAACCGTTGGCGATATTGAGTCACAACCTTTTTTAGAAGCAATTAGGCAAATGAAACTTGAGTTGGGATCTGAAAGGACATTATTTACACACTTAACTTTCGTTCCTTATTTAGCATCATCAGGAGAAACTAAAACAAAACCAACTCAACATTCTGTGAAAAGTCTGTTATCTCATGGTCTGCAAGCAGATATTTTAATTTGTCGATCCGAACAAAATCTTTCAAACGCAGATTGTAGAAAAATTGCTTTGTTTACCAACGTAAATGAAGATTGTGTTTTTACTTTACCCGATGTGCCATCAATTTATGCAGTCCCAGTAATGATGAATAAACAAGGCTTAGATCAGCAAATAGTTGAAAAACTAAAATTAAAATGTTCTAAGCCAAAACTTAATGATTGGAAAAGGGTTACTAAACTTGAATCAGAGCAAAAAGGAGAAACTAAAATCGCGATGGTAGGAAAATATACTGAATTGGTAGATTCATATAAATCAGTAAATGAAGCTTTAATTCATGCAGGCATCCACAATAAGACAAACGTAAAAATTGAGCACATAGATTCTGAAAGATTCAATAAAGGAGTAGAAAATTTAAAAGCTGATGGTATTTTAATTCCAGGAGGATTTGGAAATAGAGGCGTCAAAGGAATGCTTAACGTAGCAAAGTTTGCTAGGGAAAATAACATCCCTTATTTTGGGATATGCTTAGGGATGCAAGTTGCGGTCATAGAATTTGCAAGAAATGTATTGAAATTGGATGCCGATAGTACTGAGTTTAAGAAGACCACTCAGCATCCAGTCATAGGGTTGATTACAGAATGGCTTGATGAAGATGGACTTATTAAGTATCGGTCGGAAGACTCTGACAAGGGAGGTACTATGCGTTTAGGAGGCCAAGTATGCCATTTAAAGAAGAATAGTAAGATGGCAAAGCTTTACAAAAAACTCAAAATTTTTGAACGCCACAGACATAGATACGAATTTAATGGCAATTATGAGTCAGCATTTAATAAAAAAGGTATGACTATAGTTGGAAAATCTGAAGATGATACCTTGGTCGAAGCAATTGAAATTAAGAACCACAAATGGTTTATAGGCTGTCAGTTTCATCCTGAATTTACATCCGATCCAATAAATGCTCATCCGCTTTTCAAAGGATTTATTAAAGCTGCTAAGTTAAACTCTAAGTAAAAAATGAGTGATTTGGTAAAAATAGCAAAAACAGAAATTTCAAATTCCAACAAACTTTGTGTCATTGCTGGTTTAAATGTTTTGGAAGACGATCAGCTTACTTTCAAGGTTGCTGAAAAATTAAAAAAAATTACTGAAGCTCAAGGGAATTCATTCATTTTTAAAGCTTCTTTTGATAAAGCCAATCGCTCATCTGTAGATTCATACCGAGGACCGGGTCTTGAAAAAGGCTTAGAAATTTTTAGAGAATTAAAAAAAAGCGACTATCAACTTATTACTGACATTCATGAAATAAGCCAAGTCGAACAAATATCAGAGGTTGTTGATATTATCCAAATACCTGCTTTTTTATGCAGACAAACAGATCTCATCAAAGAAGCTTGCCAGGCTGGAAAGCCGTTAAATATAAAAAAAGGGCAATTTTTATCTCCTGATCAAATGAAAAATATCATTGAAAAATGCAGCAATTTTGGCAATGATCAAGTCATGCTTTGTGAAAGGGGCACTTCTTTTGGCTATGACAATTTAGTTGTAGATATGTTGGGCATGTCCAAATTAAAAACTTTCAAATGCCCAATTATTTTTGATGTTACACACTCTCTTCAACTTCCTGGCCAAGGAAAAACTGCTACAGGCGGTAGAGGAGATCAAGCTGAAGACTTGGCCAAGGCCGGAGTATCTTTGGGCATAGCTGGCCTATTTATAGAAGTCCATCCCAATCCTAAAGAAGCTCTTTGCGATGGTCCATCGGCAACGCCCTTAGATCAATTTGAAACCCTTTTAGGCAAAGTCAATGCTGTTGATCAGGCAGTGAAAGGTTTTTAGGAAAATGAAAATCAAAGCAATTAAAGCATTTGAAATCCTTGATTCCAGAGGAACCCCAACGGTTGCCACTTTGATAGAGACAGATGATGATTTTAAAGAAATTGGTTTCGTTCCATCTGGTGCTTCTACCGGTTCCAGAGAAGCCATAGAAAAAAGAGATGGTGGTAATAATTTCAATGGTAAAGGAGTTGCACAGGTTATTAAAAACGCAGAGGAGAATTTATTTCCGGAGCTTATTGGTATGAAAATAGGCTCACAAGTTGAATTTGATTCAAAATTAATAGAACTTGATGGGACAAAAAATAAAAAAATTTTTGGTGCAAATATTATCCTTTCTTTATCGTTGGCTTATTGTAAGTTATCAGCAAGTGCAGAAAAAAAGCCCTTATACGAATATATTCATAATTACTTTAGGGAAAATTTTTTTTCAGAAATAAAAATGAAGATGCCTCTTCCTATGATGAACATTCTAAATGGGGGAGCACATGCAAATAATAAGTTAGACTTTCAGGAGTTTATGATTCAGCCAGTTGGGTTCTCCTCCTTTAAAGAAGGCCTAATTTGCGGCGTTGAAGTATTTAATTTTTTAAAAAAAACATTGAATCAAAAAGGCTTTTCAACGGCGGTTGGCGACGAAGGTGGTTTTGCTCCTGGAATAGATTCCGCTGAAGAAGCACTCGATTTAATATCCAGCTCCATCCAAGAAGCAGGATATGAAGTTGATAAAGATGTAACCTTTGCGCTGGATTGCGCTGCAACAGAAATGTTAGAAAATAAGGAATATGTTTTTTCAAATAAAGAAAAGTTATCGTCAGATGAATTAATTGAGTATCTTTCTAATTTAGCTAATAAATATCCTATTACTTCAGTTGAAGACGGATTAGATGAAAACGATTGGGTTGGATGGGAGAGCCTCACTAAAAAACTTGGTAAGAGAACTCAGTTGGTTGGCGATGATTTATTTGTAACCAATAAAGATATTCTTCAAGAAGGCATTGACAGAAATATTGCCAACTCAGTCTTGGTAAAAATTAATCAAATAGGAACAATTTCTGAAACTTTTGAAACTATATGTTTAGCTTATCAACATAACTATAAGTGCGTAATTTCTCATCGTTCTGGCGAAACAGAAGATAATTTTATTGCCGATTTAGCTGTCGGCACTGGAGCTGGGCAAATAAAAACTGGCGCACCATCAAGGTCTGATAGAACCTCAAAATACAATAGATTGTTAATGATTGACGCTATCGAAGATTTAGAGTTTCTCGGTAGGCAGGAGTTAATAAATTGATAGATAAAATTAAATATTATTTTTTACCCAGTATATTTGTGATACTTATTTTTTTAATTTTATTTTATATTATAGGAATCTTTTACGGGGAAAATAGCATTAGTCGGTTAGACAGAATGACTCAAGAAAAAATAGCCTTAGAAAATAAAATCGTTAAATTGAAGGAAGACAATAAAGTCGCCAGAATGGAATTAGATAGCTTTACTAATGATCCAGAAGCTTTAGAAGGCTATGCCCGAAGTAAGTTAAATTTAATTAAAAAAGGAGAAGTTCTCATTGAACTAGTACCGAATGAGTGAATACGTTGCTTTAATTCCTGCTGCTGGAGTTGGTGCTAGAGCCCAACTTAAACTTGCCAAGCAATTCAATCTAGTAGGAAAAAAAACCATCATTGAATTTGCCATAGATCCATTTTTGAAAGACGAAAACTGTAAAACCATTTATGTAGTTGTTGCGGAAGATACTGAGGCTTGGGAAGCCTTATCTATTTCTCAACATAATAAAGTTAAGACTTGCATTGGAGCCTCTACTAGGATGTTATCCGTTTTGAATGGTTTGCAAGAAATTAAAGAGGATGAAGATAAATCAATATTAGTTGCAGTGCATGATGCAGCTAGACCCTGTTTGGACCTTAAAGACCTTTTAGGCCTTATGGATAAAGCACAAGACGAAATCAAAGAAGATGGAGAAGGGTGTTACCTTTCTTATCAACCGACAGAAAGTGTTAACTTAATAAAAAATGAAAAGGTACAAAAATCCTTGGATCGAAATAATGTTTGGTTATCAGCAACTCCACAAGTTTTTTGTTTGGAGGATTTATTGTCGGCTTTAACGAAAGCCAATGATGAAGAAAAAGTATTCACCGATGAAGTAAGCGCTATGCTGCATTATTTTAAAAAAGATATATCTATCTACCCGTGTAATAAAACAAATATTAAGGTGACCAAAAAAGAGGATTTAGAAACAGTAGAACAATATTTAAAACTTGCTGGCAGAATTTAGTGAGTAAACTGAGAATTGGGCAAGGATTTGATGCTCATAAAATCATCAAAGGCCCTAAAGAGTTTATCTTGGGCGGTATTTCAATAGACTCTGAGTATGAGGTAGTTGCACATTCTGATGGGGATATTATTTGTCATGCAATCATTGATGCTCTTTTAGGTGCTTGTAAGATGGGTGATATTGGTAAATTGGCACCATCCAATGAAGAAAATAAGGATATTTCTAGCATTCATCTCTTGAATAAAGTTTCCACAATACTTTTGGAGGCAGGTTATCAAATTGTAAATATTGATCTTACTTATGTTGGAGAAGAGCCTAGGCTTGAGAAATTTAAAAAAAATATCGAAGAGAATTTAGCTAAAGAAATGAACATTAGTCCAAAAGATATATCCTGTAAAGCAACGACTACAGATGGTTTAGGTTATGAGGGGGCCCGAGAGGGCATAAGTACACAAGCAATTGCTCTGGTTATGAAGAACTAATATAGATGAAAATTATTCTCACTAATGATGACGGCTTTGACCATCCTGGGATTAAAGCTCTTTTTAAGGAATTGCATGACAAACACGATGTATTTCTTATTGGTCCAGATCAAAACCGAAGTGGATTTAGTAGTGCGATTACTTTTTTAACACCTCTTAGACACAAAAAATATGCAGACAATATATTCAGCCTAAATGGCACACCTGTTGATTGTGTAAAAGTGGCTAGAAACATGCTTTGTCCCTTTGAACCCGATATAGTAGTCTCTGGAATAAACCCTGGTCCAAATTTAGGTTCCGACGCAATTTTATCAGGTACCGTTGGTGCAGCATTGGACGGTAGAAACTTAAAGTATCCCTCAATTGCGGTATCTGTAGCATCTTTTGAAATCAATGATTTTTCTTTTGCAGCAAAGTTTGTAGCTAAAGTCTTGGATAATCTTGATAATCTTAAAATAAATGAATTTCAAATTTTGAATATCAACGTACCTGATCATAATGAATTTCCGGACCCTGGAATAAAAATAACTAAAACTTTTCTCAATGATGAAGAAGGCGAGAAGAATCTTGATGTCTCCGACCGAAAGAATTTGGAAGATGGATTCATTTCAATTTCTCCCATTAAGATAGATATGCATTCCAACGCTCAACAACAAGTTGTTGCAGACTGGGCAAAAAATTTATAGATCAATTGAATTTTGAATTTGCCAGAAAAGAATTAACCAAAGAACTATCTCAAAAAGGTATTAAAGACCCAAGAGTACTAGAAGCCATCTACCAAATTCCACGACATGAATTTGTTGACGCGACATTTACTTCCAGGGCTTACCAGGATATGTCCTTACCAATTGGCCATCAACAAACCATTTCACAACCTTTTGTAGTAGCGAAAATGACGGAACTTTTGATTCAAGGAAATATCTTAGATCAAAAACCTTTAGGTGCGGTGTTAGAGATTGGCACTGGTTGTGGTTACCAAACAGCAATACTTGCAAGATTTTGTAGAAAAATATTCTCTTTAGAAAGAATCGAAGCTCTTTCAGTAAGGGCAGATAATAATTTAAAAAAAGTAGGTGTAGAAAATTATCAATTACGCTGGTCTGACGGCACTTTGGGATGGCCAACTCCAAAAAAATTTGATGCCATCATATGTACAGCAGCAATTTCACAAATTCCAAAAAAATTAAAAACGCAACTTGAGCTTCATGGCAAATTGATTTGTCCTGTTGGTGATGGAAAGAAACAACACTTACTACTTCTAGAAAAAAAATCTAAAGGTGAATTTCATGAAACTATCTTCGATTCTGTGCTATTTGTCCCTATGCTTGAGGGAAAGGTTTCTGAATAACTTTATTCAAGAATTAACACATTTATTTTATTGGTTTTTTCCTTCCAGCTTTCATGATCTGGCATGGGATCTTTAGCTTCAGTAATATTGGGCCAAATCTTTGAATATTTTTCATTTATTTCAATAAATTCTATTTCATCAGCTGGAACTTCATCTTCTGCATAAATGGCCTCAATGGGGCATTCAGGTTCGCATAAACCACAATCAATACATTCATCAGGATTGATGACTAGTGTATTTTCTCCTTCATAAAAACAATCCACAGGACACACCTCAACACAATCTGTGTGCTTACAATTGATACATCCTTGGCCAACAATAAAAGTCATTATTCAATTATAATTTAAATTCATGACTTCTAATGATGAACTACAAGATTTAGCTATAAAGATAGGTCAGCTATTAACTGAAAGAAAGAAAAGCGTTTCTACAGCCGAATCCTGTACAGGAGGTTGGGTTGGAAAGGAGTTTACAGGCATACCTGGTAGTTCAAATTGGTATGGGTTTGGGTTTATCACCTACTCGAATAAGGCAAAGTTAAAAACCCTTGGTGTAAGCAAAGATGCACTTTTAGAGGAGGGAGCTGTAAGCGAAAGAGTTGTAGAGGAAATGGCAAAAGGAGCAATAAAAAATAGTGGTTCAGATTTTGCAATTTCAATAAGCGGTATAGCAGGACCTACTGGAGGGACAGATGATAAGCCAGTTGGAACTGTATGCTTTGGAATTGGCTCTAAGACTAAAATAACCTGCTTCACTAAACTTTTTGAAGGAAATCGTGACGAAGTCAGAAAACAGAGTGTAGCTTTTGCTTTAAAAGAATTATTAAAATGTTTGCAATAATTTTTAATATATTGTTAAATACTGTATAAATATACAGTTTTATTATGCCTACAAGAAAAACAAAAAAAGACGAAATATCGTCACCAGAAAAAGGAAAATCCCTAGAAACAGCCATTTCTCAAATTGAAACCCAATTTGGTCCTGGAACCATCATGAGGATGGGTGAAAGGGAGGTTCAGAGTATTCCAAGTATTTCTACAGGTTCATTAGGATTGGATTTGGCACTTGGCATAATGGGCTTGCCAAAAGGCAGAGTAGTTGAGATTTTTGGTCCCGAATCTTCAGGAAAAACAACTTTGACTTTGCAAGTTATAGCTGAGTGCCAGAAACAAGGAGGAACTGCGGCATTTATAGATGCGGAGCATGCTTTAGATCCGATCTATGCAGAAAAAATTGGAGTAAAAATAGATGATTTGCTCTTATCTCAGCCTGATACAGGCGAACAAGCTCTAGAAGTAGCCGACATAATGGTTAAATCTGGTGGGATAGATGTTTTAGTTATTGATTCTGTAGCTGCATTAGTACCCCGAGCCGAAATTGAAGGTGAAATGGGAGATCATCATGTTGGCCTTCAAGCTAGACTCATGTCACAAGCACTTAGAAAAATAACCGGCAGTATAAAAAAATCAAATACTCTTGTTATATTTATTAATCAAATTCGAATGAAAATTGGTGTAATGTTTGGTAGTCCCGAGACTACCTCTGGCGGTAATGCTTTAAAGTTTTATTCGTCAGTGAGATTGGATATCAGAAGAATAGGTACAGTTAAAGACGGTGACGAAGTTGCGGGTAATGAAACTAGAGTTAAGGTTGTTAAAAATAAAGTTTCACCTCCATTCAGACAAGCCGAATTTCAAATACTCTACAACAAAGGAATCAACCGTGCAGGAGAAATTCTTGATATTGGAGTAGAGAGAAAAATCGTTGAGAAAGCCGGTGCTTGGTACGCTTACGATGGTGAAAAAATTGGTCAAGGTAAGATTAACGCTAGTCAGTGGTTAAAAGACAACCCTAATATAGCTAAGAAAATAGAAAAACAGATTACAGACTCAATCAAAGAGACCCAATAAGTCTTTTTCCGTTATTTCAGATTTTGCCTGATCTTTTCTTGCTATTATCTCGATTAAACCTTTTTCAATGTTTTTTTCGCTAATTACTATTTGATACGGGTTACCCATTAAATTGGAATCAGAAAATTTATTACCTGGAGATGCATCTCTGTCGTCATAAAAGACTTCTACATTATTACTTATTAGGTAAGAGTAAATTTCTTTAGCTTTATTTTTGACTGTCTCTGATTTCTTTTCATTGATTGAAATTAAGGAACAATCAAAAGCAGAAATATTTTTTGGAAAAACAATACCTTCACTATCATGATTTTGCTCTATAGCAGCTGCAACAATTCGAGAAACTCCAATTCCATAACAGCCCATTTCTAAAATTTTTTGACTATTATCATGTTGGACACTTAGCCCCATAGATTTACTATATTTATTTCCTAGTTCAAATATATGACCTACCTCAATTCCTTTTTTAATTGAAAGTTTGCCGTGCTCACTATCAATATCAGACAAATCATTATTTTCAATTTTTTTCTCAATCTCTTTTTTTAAGGGATTTTCTAATAATTCAATGTTTGATGAAAAATCATTATCGTTAAATACCAATGTATCTTCTCCAGAATCAGCTAAGACATGAAATTCTTCAGACATATTCCCACCAATTGCTCCTGAATCAGCTTTTACAATCTTGTAATCAAAGCCAATTTCGTCAAATATCTTTTGGTAACACTCTTTCATAGCTTGATAGCTTTTTCTCATCCCTTCTTCATTAATATCAAACGAATAAGCATCTTTCATTAAGAACTCTCTACCTCGCATTACCCCAAATCTAGGTCTAATTTCATCTCGAAATTTTGTTTGTATTTGATAAAAAGTTTTAGGCAGATCTTTATGACTTTGCAGTTCTTGACGACATATATCGGTAATAACTTCTTCATGAGTAGGTCCAAGGTAAAATTCCCGCTCATTTCGATCTAAAAAACCCAAAAGTTCTGGACCCATCTGCTCTGACCTTTTTGTTTCGTCCCATAGAGACTTTGGTTGAACCATTGGCATTAAGACTTCTAGACAACCATATTCATTCATATTCCTTCTAATGATTGATTCGACCTTATTTAGAATCTTTAATCCCAGTGGCATCCATGAATAAATTCCAGAAGCCAATGGTTTTATCATATTGCTTCTGATCATAAGTTTGTGGCTAATGAGTTCAGCGTCTTTTGGGGCTTCTTTTTGAGTTTTATAGTGAAATGAGGAAGCTTTCATTTAAAATATAAATTAATATTCGGCTTTAAAAATTAATAATACTAAAAAAAGATGCTTACAGTGAGGAATAATGCCTATTTATGAGTACCAATGTAGTAAATGCGACAAAATATTTGAAAGAATTGTTTCTGTTGCAGACTCTACAAAAACTGTTTTTTGCGATTGCTCGCCAAAAGCAAAGGCTAAAAAAATTATCTCAGCGCCGTCCTTTCGTTTAGAAGGATCAGGTTGGTACGAAACTGACTTTAAGACAGGTAATAAAAAAAATCTTGTACAATCAGATGTTAAAAGTAAAAAAACATCTAAGGAACCAAAGAAAACAGAAAATTCAAAACCTGCTAAAAAAGATTAAAAAATCTTTCTCATTATGGAACGCACTCAAATAAAAAATATTTCTAATAAAGAAATCGATTCTTCCTTTCTTATTTCTGGGTGGGTTGAAAAGGTCAGGGATCATGGCGGCGTCATATTTTTAGATATCAGAGACGCATCTGGGTTGATGCAAGTTGTTGTTGAACCAGATGACAAAGAGTTATTCAAAAAGTCGGAATCAATAAGAATGTCTTATGTTCTTCAAGTTACAGGAATTCTCAGAAAAAGACCTGAAGGCACAATTAATAAGTCATTATCGTCAGGAGAACTTGAACTAGTTTCAAAAGAAATTGATATCCTTTCCAAAAGCAAACCTTTGCCTTTCCAGCTAGATGAACATGCGAAAGTTGGCGAAGAGGTTAGGCTCAAATACCGTTACTTGGATTTACGAAGACCGGAAATGCAATCAAATCTAAAAATCAGATCTCAAGTAAATCACATCATCAGAAGTCATCTTATTGAAGATCAGTTTATTGAAATTGAAACTCCAATGATGGCTAGGGCTACTCCGGAAGGAGCTAGAGATTTTCTTGTTCCAAGCAGACTTTATAATCAAAAGTTTTATGCCCTCACTCAGTCACCACAGCTTTTCAAACAAATGTTGATGATTGGAGGTTTTGAAAAATACTTTCAAATTGTCAGATGTTTTCGGGACGAGGATACTCGAAAAGATAGGCAGCCAGAATTCACTCAACTGGACATCGAATTATCTTTTATTACAGAAGAAGAAATTCTTAATATTTCTGAAAGCCTTATCAAAAGAATTTTTTCTGAAACTCTAAATATAGAGTTTGAAGAGTTCCAAAGAATTAAATATCAAGAAGCAATAAAGGATTACGGCTCAGATAAACCTGACTTAAGAAATCCTTTAAAGCTTGTCGATGTAAAAGATATTTTTGAAAAGTCTTCATTTAAGGTCTTTGCAGATCCAGCCAATAATGAAAAGGCTAGAATTGTTGCTCTTAAAATTGAACAAGAAATAAGCAGAAATAAAATAGATGAGTACACTAAATTTGTCGGTAATTTTGGAGCAAAAGGACTAGCTTATATAAAGGTAAATGATTCTTCTGATCTAGAAAATGGTCTTCAGTCTCCAATTCTTAAGTTCCTTTCTAAGGAAGAGATATCTAAGTTAGCTGAAAGGCTTGAACTCAGTACTGGAGATACTATTTTTTTTGGTGCAGATCACAGAAATGTTGTTAATGATTCAATGGGTTCATTGAGAGAAAAATTAGGTGAAGATCTTAACTTAATTAATCAAGAGGATTATAAATTTGGATGGATAACAGACTTCCCCTTATTTGAAGAGGATATTCAGGGGAACTTATCTCCATCACATCATCCTTTTACTGCTTCTCAAGGGGGAATCACAGCACTTAGGAAAAATCCAGCAAATGCCGTTGCAAAGGCATATGATCTTATTTTAAACGGCAGCGAAATTGGAGGCGGCTCTCTGAGAATTAACAATTTAGATGAACAATTGGAAGTATTATCCATTTTAGGAATAGATAAAAAAGAAGCGGATGAAAAATTTGGTTTCTTTTTAGAAGCTCTGTCCTATGGATGTCCTCCTCATGGTGGAATTGCTTTTGGGCTAGATCGTTTGATCATGTTGCTTTGTAAGCAAGAATCTATTAGAGATGTAATTGCTTTTCCAAAAACTCAATCTGCAACCTGTCTGCTTTCCGATGCTCCGAGTTTAATTGATAAAGATCAATTAGATATGTTATCCATAAAAGTGATTGAAGAGGATAAATAGTGGCGGGACATTCTAAGTGGGCTAACATAAAGCATCGCAAAGGTCGTCAAGATGAAAAAAGACAAAAAGTCTTTTCGAAGCTGATTAGAGAGCTAACCGTTGCTGCAAAATTAGGAGGACCTGAGCCAGGAGATAATCCTAGATTAAGACTGGCTCTGGATAAGGCTCTTGGGGCCAATATGCCTAAAGATACTATAGAAAGAGCTATAGCAAGAGGCTCTGGAGATCAGGAAGCAGAAAATTTAGAAGAAACAGTTTATGAAGGCTATGGTCCCAATGGGGTTGCCATTATAGTTGAAACTCTTACGGACAATAAAAACAGAACAGTTGCTGAAGTTAGACATGCTTTTTCTAAATATGGAGGAAGTTTAGGTACCGATGGGTCTGTAGCATATCTATTTACCAAAGTTGGCCAAATAGTTGTTGAAAATACTGACGAAGAAAAAATATTTGATGTCTCTGTATCAAATGGCGCAGATGAAGTAGAACAGGGTGACGAAGAGAATCTCATCATTTCTGTTGAAGCCGAAGAATTTCATAATCTAAAAAATGTTCTTGAAGAGAATGGAATCAAAATCAACCAATACGAGTTAATTATGAAAGCATCAAATAGCGTAGAGCTTGATGATGAAGCTTCTGAAAAAGTCATCAATCTTCTTGAAAGTCTTGAAGATTTGGATGATGTACAAAATGTTCATTCCAATGCTGAGTTTTCTGAAGGGAGCTTTGCTTGATGACGAATTCAAGGAATAAGGGAGCGTCATTTGAAAGAGAAATTGCAAATGCTTTAAACGATTATTTGGAATTAAAAAAACCATTGAAAAGAATATTGGAGCAGACTCGAGAAAAACATCTTCCCGATCTCATTCTTGGTAATTGGTATATAGAATGTAAGAGATATGGGCAAGGCGCAGAACCTCTTGAAGGCTGGTGGAATCAAGTGATTGCTGCAACTCCAGAAGATTGTTATCCAGCTTTAATCTATAAATTCAATCACAGACCCATTAAGGTTAGAGTACCATTCCATACTGTGAACAATAATCTTCCTAAAGATTTTAATAACACATGCGATTTTTCTTTAGAGAGCTTTATAGTTTTACTCAAATCTCTCTATGAGGAAGATATAAAAAGCCACCTTTAATGTCAGATACGATAGAGATTAGAATTTACTATGAAGATACAGATGCACAAGGCGTAGTTTATTATGCTAATTATCTAAAATATTTTGAAAGGGCTAGGACTGAATTTCTTAGAAAGTGTGGTTACTTGCAAAACGAACTATTAGACAAAAATATTATTTTCATTGTTAACAAATTAGATATTCATTATAAAAAACCTGTTTTGTTAGATCAATTAATTAAAATAGAATCTTCTCTTTCAGAATTAAAGAAAGCTAGCTTTAGCTTTAATCAACAAGTTCTTATAAATTCAGAAATAATGTGTGAAGCTAATGTATTATGCGGCTGTGTCGATCTTGAAACTAAAAAACCTATTGCTCTTCCAGAGGAGCTAAGAAAAAGGATGTTGGATAAAAAAAATGCAAGCTGAATTAAGTTTTATAGATTTATTTTTTGGAGCAAGCTTAGTTGTTCAATTAGTAATGATTATTTTGTTTGTTCTGGCTGGAACTTCTTGGTGGTTTATTTTCGATAAATGGTTAACCTTGAGTAGAGCGAGAAAGGATATCTATCAATTTGAAACTAAGTTTTGGAACTCTAAAAATATTGAAAAAATTTTTAATGAGCTCAATCGCAAAGAAGATAATTTTGGACTATCTCAAATCTTTGTTATCTCCCATGAGGAATTTTTAAAGACAGAAAATTTTGCTAAGGCTGAAGAGCGTATCAATAAGTCCACAGAAATAATAATTAATAGGCAAGAAGAAAGATTGGAAGAAGGCTTGTCTTTTTTATCCACTGTAGCATCTGTAAGCCCTTTTATAGGTCTATTTGGTACAGTCTGGGGAGTTATGAATGCTTTTAGTGGTTTAGCACAACTTTCTCAAGTATCAATAAACGCTGTCGCTCCTGGAATATCTGAAGCCTTAGTGGCAACTGCCTTGGGCCTTTTCGCTGCTATACCCGCTCTTATTTCTTATAATTGGAGCGTTAAGACAATTGATATAATTATTAAGAGTTACGAAAATTTTACATCTGAACTTTTAATAACTTACCAAGAATTCAATGTCCAAGAGAAGAGTAAAAAGTAGAAAACTTTTAACAGAAATTAACGTAATTCCATATGTGGATGTTTCATTAGTTTTACTGGTTATTTTCATGGTAGCTACACCATTCATGATCCAAGGAATAGATTTGGATTTGCCTAAAACTGAAGCTCAAGCTCTTAATAAATCAAAAGAGGATAATTTAACTATCTCAATTAGCAAAGAGGGCTTTTATTCTCTAGATATTGGTGAAAAAAATAAGGTCTATAAAAGCTTTAAATCATTTGAAGAACAATTTAAAAAAATATTAATAAATAATCCTAAAGTAGAGATATTTTTAAGAGCTGACAAAGAAACGCTTTATGACAATGTTGCTCAAACAATGTCTCTGATAAAAAAATTTAAAACAGACTCAATAAATCTTATTACTGAACCACTACAGAATGAATAGGGTTATAACTAGCTTTAATACTTTTTTTTTGATTGTATTATTTTTATCTCTTATTTTTTCAATATTTTCCCTTCCAAAACTTAATATAGATGAGGAGCAATCAATTAGAGTAAATTTTTACGAATTGATTCAGGATGATAATCAATTATTCAATTCATCTATTCCCGATATAGGAATAAAAAAAGAGACAAAAAACCTCTCTTCAAATAACAAAGAGCAAAAGGTTGTTGAAACAGCAATTATTTCAAAATTCAAAATTAATAAAATAGATATTAAAAATGAAATTAGTAAAATAAAGCTTTCTAAGGAAAGAGAAGATATTTTAAGAGTCTCGGCTATTATTCAAGAAAGGATTTCCTCAGTTTGGATTAAGCCAAATTCTTTAAGTGAATCTTTAATTGCGAAAGTATTAATAAATCTTGCTCCTTCTGGAGAAATATTAGACTTTGATTTAATTGAACCAAGTTCGAATAATTTTTTTAATGAATCGATTTTAACTGCAATGAATAAAATGACTTTCTTTGAAGAAGTTTTGTCTCTTGATAGAAAGCTATTTGAGAAAAATTTTAGAAATTTTAATTTGGTTTTTAAATCATCCGGAGAGATAGAGTGATTAGATTTTTTTTACTATCTATCATGTTAGTTTCTAATAGTATTTTTTCTATTTTAGAAATAGAGATTTTAAAGGGAAGTGATAACTTATCGAAAATTGCTTTTGTTCCTTTTGGTATTGAAGATGGAGTTGAAGAAGATTATGGCGAGCAAATATCTCAAAACATTGAAAAAAATATGCTTTTGTTTGGCGAATTTGAAAATTTAGATAAAAATGAAATGCTTTCTTATCCTTCTTCAGAAGATGATTTTTTTTATAGAGACTGGAAAGTATTAGGAGTAGATTATTCTGTAATTGGAAGAGTAAATTCAGTAAATGCCTTGGGCAATCTAAATATTTCATATTCTTTATTCAACATAAACAGAAGAATAAAAATATTAGAAGGTGAAATTGTTGGAGGAGAAGACAATATCGAGGATATTTCAAAAATTATTAGCAATAGAATCTATGAGCAAATTACTGGTTTAAGAGGAATATTTGATACCAAACTAGCATACGTCATTAACTCTGATGTTGATACATATCAAATCTGTATCTCAGATATTGATGGCAAAAACGAACAAATTCTTTTTACTTCTAAATCTCCAATAATGTCTCCAGATTGGTCGCCAGATAGAAAAAAAATCGCCTACGTATCTTTTGAAAATGGGTTAGCTGAAATTTTTATTCAAGACTTAAAATCTGGAGATAGAGATTCCATTCAGGCTCTAGGAATGACAAATAGCGCTCCTGTCTGGTCTCCTGATGGAAAGAGCCTAGCTTTGGTTGTTTCTTTTTCAGGAAATCCAGATATTTTCTTATATTCCATCAGCAACAAAAGACTTATAAGGCTCACAAATCACTATGGAATTGATACCGAACCATCTTGGTCTCCTGATTCAAAAAAAATTATTTTTACTTCCGATAGGTCAGGTTCCCCGCAGTTATACGAAATTAATACAAAATCTAAAAGAAAAAAAAGACTAACTAGGGATGGAAATTATAATGCAAGAGGAAGATATTTTCCTGATGGAAAATCTATATTCTTTGTTCATGGAAATGACGGAAATTTTCAAATTGCAATAAAAAAACTTTCTAGCAGATACATAGAAACTTTAACATCTACTTCGTTGGATGAATCACCCACTATTTCACCAAATGGGAATATTATCATCTATGCAACAAAAGACGGATCTAATGGCTATTTAGGAGGGATTACATTAGACGGAAAAGCTAGGTTTTCACTGCCAGTTAAAAACGGATCTGTAAGAGAGCCAGCTTGGTCACCTTTAATAAATTAAACAAACTTAATATAAAATTTCTTGTCTAATAGAAAAGTATTATAATCATCCTTCAAGAAGGAGCTTTTTATGAGGAGACTATTTATGGAACCAATTGGAATATTTATTTTAGCTATGCTTTGCCAAGTATATTCTTGTGCTTCAAACGTGTCAGATTCAGTTGAAAGAATTCAATATGCCTCCGTAGCTGGAGAGGAATATCTTCAAGGAGATAAGCTTGATACCAATTTAGACGATAAAGTCTATTTTGATTTTGATAAATCTACCTTAGATGCTGAAGATAAAAATCTTCTTGAGCAATATTTACCTGCAATAAAAAAAGCAAAAATAGTTCGTCTAGAAGGTCATTGTGATGAAAGGGGAACTAGAGAATACAATTTAGCTCTTGGAGAAAGAAGAGCACTTGAAGTAAGAGATTTTCTTGTAGTTAAGGGAGTCTCTGGAAAGAAAATTAGGGTGGTAAGTTTTGGCGAGGAAAAGCCACTTAAAAGCGCATCAAATGAAAAAGCTTGGGCTGAAAATAGAAGGGTAGAAATCTCCCTTTATTAGATTGAATATTCTAAAAAACTTTTTTTTTCTTATTTTCTTAGGATTTTCTAATTTTGCGATTTTGCAAAATGAAGAATCCGCAGAACTTCTTCTTGAAAAGATAAATCTTTTGAAGAAAGAAATAGAATCTCTTACTGCCTCTATAGAAACGAATAACCTAACTATTTCCAGGCTAGAAGAGGCCAACCAAATTAGATATGTTGACTTAGACAAAAGAATTCATCTTTTGGAAACAAAATTATTATTTGAAGAAACTCGAGATGAAGAATCTTTAGATCAATCTCTGAACCCTTTATCAGGTCTTGTAGATGAAGATATTGACTCAGGAGAATTTAGCCTTTGGTCAAATTCTATGAAGTTGCTTGATAATTCTAGATATTCTGAAGCATCAGAAAACTTAAGACTCCTTATACTTTCTTATCCTAATGGAACTTATATAGGCGATGCTTATTTTTGGCTGGGTGAAATATATTTGGTTCAAGAAATGTTTGAGGATTCATCAGAAATTCTTAATGCCTTTGTAACTAAGTTCGATAATCATCCAAGAAAGGCGGATGGTTTATACAAACTTGCCCTTGCTAAGATTAATCTTGGAGAATTAAGCTCTGCCGAAACTCATTTACAAGAAGTTATAAGTAATTATCCAAATTCTGGTGCAGCTTTACTTGCAGAACAAGATTTAATTAAATTAAATTCTCAATAGGGGTATAATCCTCTCTTTTTGGGTCGTTAGCTCAGTTGGTAGAGCAGTTGGCTTTTAATCAATTGGTCATAGGTTCGAATCCTATACGACCCACCAAAATCAATGTTTTATCTTTTAATTGGAATTGGAGCTTTTGCAGGTGCTATATCTAGACATCTATTAAGCTCATTTTTCATAAAAGCATCCCTTTATAATTTTCCATTGGGTACCCTAGTTGTAAACTTAATTGGATGTTATTTAATTGGAGTATTTATTTCAATAAATCTTAATCACAAAGAGTTATTAACACCACTTTTGATAATTGGCTTTTTAGGTTCTTTCACAACTTTTTCAGCATTTACTAAAGAAATTTTGATTTATGCTAATACCAATGGAATTATTTTTGCATATTTAGTAGCTTTGATAATTTCATCTACTTGTGTATTCTCTACTTTTGTAGGGTATAAAATGTTTTCGTAATATGGCTAAAACTGTTTTTGAAAAAATTATTGATAGGGAATTACCTTCAAAAATTTTATTTGAAGACGAAAAGTGTATCGTAATTGAAGACATAGCTCCTAAGGCGCCAGTTCATGTTCTTGTAATTCCAAAAAAACCAATAAAAATGCTGTCTAAAGCAACAGCTGATGATCAAGAGCTTCTTGGCCATCTTATGATGATAGCTAAACAGATTTCTGAAAAACTTAATGTTCAAGATGCTTTTAATATAGTTATAAATAATGGAGCAGAGGCAGGGCAAACAGTCTTCCACCTTCATATACATCTCCTAGCAGGAAGAGATTTTTCAGATTTATTTCCTACTTAAGAAAGCTCGGTCAAAGCTCTTTTTTTAGCAAAAATTTCTTCCAATCTTCTAATTATACTTTCTCTGATTTCAAATAGATTATTTGACAAGGCTAAAGCCTCTTTTAATTGATATACAGCAGCATCGTGCCTTCCAGTGAGAATAAAATATTCAGCTCTTGACCTGTGTAATTCTAAAATATTTCCTGATAATCCTTGCGCTTCAGCAAGCTTA
Organism: uncultured SAR86 cluster bacterium; assembly: GCA_902561325.1. Taxonomy (GTDB): domain Bacteria; phylum Pseudomonadota; class Gammaproteobacteria; order Magnimaribacterales; family AG-339-G14; genus MEDG-81. The sequence goes on from CACEOL010000004.1 coordinate 23,104, forward strand.
TACCAAACATTTGGATCCGTTTGGCGTTTCTTAGATAACTCTTTTAAGATTTTTTCAGCCTTATCTGAATTGTTATTTTTTATGTATGCTTCAGCTAATAAAATAGAGGTAGAATAATTTGAATCATGAATTTCTAATATATTCTTCCCTAAAGATATTGATTCGTAAAAATTTCCAGCAGCTAAATGAAGTTCCATTAGACTAGTTTCTAAAACAAGATTATTTTGATTTTCTTTAATTAATGATCTAAGTAATTCAAATGCCTTTTCAAACTTTTTATCACTTTTATATGCTAAAGCAAGTCCATACTTGCTTGAACTTGAGATATTTTTATTTTTAGATTTAATTTCTTTTTTGTATTTCCTGAGCAATTTATTAGTATCTTTTTCAGCCCACAGCTCGACTCTTTTTTGCATTAGATAAAAATCTATATTGTCTCTGTATGAATTCCTAGATGACTTAGGCAGGTTTTCAGCTCTTATTCTCATATCAGTTAATCTTTCACTGGGAAGGGGATGTGTCATTAAATAAGAGAATTCTTCAGAGTCTTCATTTTGGTATTTATCTTGCATCCTTTGGAACATAGCTGACATATCGTTTGGATCAAAACCAGCTTTCACAAGGTTATTAAATCCTATACGATCAGCTTCTTTTTCATTGCTTCGGGTAAAGTTTATAGACATTTGTTGCATTGCTGCAGGAGCTATCATGAGAGCCTCTGGATTTCTTGAAGCTGCTGCAACAGCTATACTCCCGAGTACCATTAGGGCATTCGCCAAAGGGGATGATCTATTTTGCGATCTAGCATAGTGTCTCTGACTGAGGTGTGCTAATTCATGGCACATTACAGAAGCTAATTCACCTTCCTTTTTAGTATTCAAAAACATTCCAAGATTTATACCGATTATTCCCCCGGGAGCTGCAAAAGCATTTATAGATTTGTCTTGAAGCACAATAAATTCAAAACGCCTATCTTGAACCTCACTATTTTCGGAAAGTCTGTACAAAAGGTCTTCTAGATAAGTTCTTATCATTGGATCATCATGTTCTTTTATAGAAGATCTATACATTGCTAGCCATAGCCTACCTAAATCATATTCTCCGGATAATGAAACAGAAGCCGAAGAGTAATCGCCTAAAACAGGAAGATTATCTTGATCATCTGTTAAAGAGATTAATAATGATGAAATTGATATAATTAAAATGTAAAAGAGCTTATTCTTCATTTTGAAAGCACAATAAATATTCATATTATCAACAAATGATTAACTTTTTAAAAAACTTTTTTCAGAACTATTTTTATGACGATGAGCACTACGCAGCTTTATTTTTCTTATTCATTGGACTAATAATTCTATATTTTTTAGGAGGAATTTTAGCTCCAATTTTAATTAGTATTTTAATAGCATATATTTTAAATGGCTTGAAGGTTTTCTTAGAAGAAAAAGGAAGTAACAAGACTTTAGCCCTCACAATTACTTTATTCATTTTCGGCCTCTTTTATTTGTCCATATTTGTATTTTTTCCTTTCCTATCAAGACAAATTCTTTTATTAGTTTCAGAGATTCCTCAAATTTTTGAGACAGTAAATATCTTTCTTTCTTCTCAGTTAAATGAATATGCAGATTCTTTTTCGTCAAATCAAATTGATGAAGCCTTTGCAAATGCGCTTTCTTATATGCCTACAATTCTTCAGAATGCTTTATTACAACTAAATGCAGGGTTCTCTACTATGATGAATGCTTTGCTGTATTTAATTATTATTCCTTTTTTAGTTTTTTTCTTATTAAAGGATAAAGATATTTTTCTAAATTACTTAAAATTTGTATTACCTAAAAAAAGAGACTTATTATCTAAGATTTGGTTTGATCTTAACCAACAGCTTTATGGTTATTTGAAAGGAAAAAGTCTAGAAATGCTTATAGTAGCTCTAGTAACTGGTCTTATTTTTTACCTTCAGGGGGTAAACTATTCCATAATATTAGGCATTCTAGTAGGTTTATCGGTATTAATACCTTATGTAGGAGCAATTCTAGTTACCATTCCAGTAATTTTGATTGGTCTTTTTCAATGGGGCTTAGATTCAAATTTTTATATCTATTTATTTAGCTATCTTTTAATTCAGGCTTTAGATGGAAATGTTTTAATGCCTCTTTTGTTGGGTCGAGAGGTTAAACTTCATCCAGTTTTAATAATAACTGCTGTATTAATTTTTGGAGGAATTTGGGGTTTTTGGGGCCTCTTGTTTGCAATTCCAATAGCAACTTTTTTAAGAGCAATTCTTATTGCATGGCCAACTAAAGATAAGTCAGAAATTAGTATTTAAATTATAGAGTTAAGAACATCTTCAGCATGTCCTTTTACTTTAACTTTTCTCCATTCCTGGATTAACTTCCCTTGTGAATCTATAAGGAAAGTACTCCTTTCAATACCCATGTATTTTTTTCCATACATGCTTTTCTCTTTAATGACATCAAATATTTTGCATATTTTTTCATCAGAATCAGATATTAACTCAAAAGGAAAATTGAATTTTTCTTTAAAGTTTGTATGAGATGTAATTGAGTCTTTTGATACTCCAAATATAACAGTATTTTTTTTTCGAAAAAATTTGTAGTTATCTCTAAAATCTTCTCCTTCAGATGTACATCCAGGGGTATTGTCTCTAGGGTAGAAATATATGACTACATTTTTACCCAGATAGTCGGATAAACTAAATTCTTTATTTCCTGTCATCTCAGCTTTGAAATTCTTAATTTTTGATCCAATTTTCATTTTTTATTAAGATTATTTGAGTTATGGAGTAATATTAGCAATTAATTTTTCTTATAAGTAAAAAATGTTTTTAAAAGGTGCCATTACTGCTCTAGTTACTCCAATGAAGGAAAACGGTGACCTAGATTTTGATTCTTTAGAAAATCTTATAAATTTTCAAATTGAATCTGGAGTTTCTGGAATTGTTGCAGTTGGTACCACTGGTGAATCAGCCACTATCGACTTTAAAGATCATATGAGGCTAATAGAATCATTTGTTAAAATCAGCAATAAGAGAATTCCTATTATTGCTGGAACAGGAGCAAATTCAACAGAAGAAGCAATAACTCTAACTAAATCCGCTGAATCTAGTGGAGCAGACGCTGCTCTTTTAGTTTCTCCATATTACAATAAGCCTCCTCAAGAAGGAATTTATGAACATCATATGAAGATTGCTGACGAGGTAAATCTTCCTCAGATTTTATATAATGTTCCATCGCGAACAGCTAGTTTTATAGAATCAGAAACAGTTTCAAGATTAGCTAAGCACCAAAACATTATAGGCATTAAAGATGCCACTGGAGACATGGAAAACTTAGAAACTCTAAAAAATTTATGCAAAGAAGAAATTAAAACAAATAATTTCTCTCTTTTTTCCGGAGATGATTTTAGCTCTCTTGAGTTTATTGCCAATGGCGGAGATGGAACAATTTCTGTAAGTTCAAACATTGTCCCAAAAATTGTCTCAGATATTTGCGAATTAGTTAAAAAAGATTATAAGACTGCAAAGAACCTTGACGATTCTCTTAAAGATTTAAATAAATATTTATTCATAGAATCTAATCCTATTCCAGTAAAATGGGCTCTTTTAAAAATGGGAATGATTAGAAGCGGAATAAGACTTCCTCTAGTAGAATTAAATGATAAATTTAAGAGGCCGTTAGAAGCTTGTTTGGCAGAGCTTAATCTAATTTAGATGAGAGTTTTAAATCAAATTATTGTTCTTTTAATATTTGTGTCATGCGCAACTAACTTCATTAGCAAAGAAGAAATTAAAGAAGATAAAATCAAATTTAAGGAAGAAAACTCATCAATTCTTAAATCTAAAGAAGTTCTAAAGGATTCTTCATTTATTGTTAATAGATACCCCATAAGCGGCGAAGTAGAAATCCTTCAGGAACAGACGAAAACACCAAGACCAAAAGAATTATTTTCTGCATCATCTGAAAACGAGATAAGACTGCATAAGCTGGGAGAAGTAAGATGGATTTATTTGGGTTTAGAACCTAGTTCAGTATGGCCTATGACAATAGAATTTCTTAAAAGTAATGAAATTTATAAACTGGGTGCTTATGATCCTTCAACAGGAGTTATTAATAGTAAAAACTTTAGATTCAATAATCAGGAAACTAAAATAGAATTTAAATTAGAAAGAGGCCTTCAACAGTCGAGTTCAGAAATATTTGTTACTCATTTGACTAATCAAAATGGAAACTGGGAAATTATTCCAAATGAAAAAAGTGATTTAAATAAAATTGTTAATGAACTCTACGATTTCTTATCTTCTTCAGCTCCATCCACGGGCACTTCTTTAGTTGCTTTAAATTTAAATGTAAGTAATAAGACTGAAGTTGTAACCAACCAGAATGGCTCTAAATTTATAAAGCTAAGAGTTAACTATGCTAGGGCTTGGGCAGCTACAAGAAGATCTCTTCAACTTGCTGGATATAAGATAATAGATGAAGATAGAAATACTGGAAAATTTTATTTAGAATATATTTTTAAAAGATCTATCCTCAGTAGAACGCCTTCATTATCCGAGGTTGAAGTTTTTGTAAAAGAAGTAAGTTCAGAAGAATGTATTATTTCAACAAACCTCAATGAAGATAATTTAGATATATCTCAGGATATTATTTCTCAAATAAACCAAGCGCTATCTTAAAAAAATATGGAAAAAAAAGAACTTCTCACTAAAGGAAAAGCCAAAGAGCTTTACAAGACATCAGATGATTCAAAACTCGTAATGGACTTCACTGATGATACTTCGGCATTTGACGGAAAAAAAATAGAACAACTAGCTGGAAAGGGAACAGTGAATAATAGATTCAATAACTTTATTATGAATCACTTGGATTCTAAAGGTGTGGCTTGTCATCTTTTGGAAGAACTTAATGATCGTGAAAGTTTAGTTTTATCTTTAGACATGTTTCCGATTGAATGTGTTGTAAGAAACTATGCTGCTGGAAGTATTTGTAAGCGACTTGGTTTAGAGGAAGGGATGAAATTCGAAAATCCTATATTTGAATTCTTTTATAAGGATGATGACTTAGGAGATCCGATGATAAATGATAATCATATAATTTCTTTTGGATGGGCAGAATCAGATGACATAGATATTCTTAAAAAACTAACTTTAGAAATTAATGACCATTTAGTAGACTTATTTCTTAAAGCAGATTTAATTCTAGTTGACTTCAAACTAGAGTTTGGAAAACACTCTGGAAAAATATACCTTGGCGATGAGTTTACTCCAGATGGATGCAGAGTTTGGGACAAGGAAACCAAAAAGAAACTAGATAAAGATAGATTTAGATTAGGTCTTGGAGATGTGGTTGAATCTTACCAAGAGATAGCTCATAGACTTGGCGTAAATTTAACTTAAGCTTTTATTAATTTCTTCCAAAATCTCACTTCCTGGACAAAGTTCGTCTTGTTCTAAAGTATTTAAAGGTTTATCAGGTAAATCCATTATTTCAGTCAGAGACTTACATTTATTATCTACGTAAAGAAGTCCAGTAATAATTTTTCCTTCTTTATTTTTTTCCCTAATTAGATCCAAAGAATTTCCTGCATCTGTAGGATCAAAATTATTATCGGTTTTTTCTAGAGATAGTCTAGACCCATCATGAAGTTTAACTTCTACACTTGAGCCTTCATCATAATTTGTCTTTATTTCTTCTCCTAATGGGACAAAGTCTGTTTTACCCATTGCTTCGTTATGATTTCGAATGTAGTCATAACTTTTTGTTGAAGAATCATGATTGTTGAAAGTTACGCAAGGACTAATAATATCCAAGAGCGCAAAACCTTTATGTTGTATAGCTCCCATAATTAAAGGTACTAACTGATCTCTATCCCCAGAAAAACTTCGAGCTACATATGATGCTCCCATCTGTATTGCCATAGAAGTTAGATCTATCGGAGGAAATAAATTATCTTCTCCATACTTATTTTTGGATTCAAGATCGTTTGTTGCGGAAAATTGTCCTTTAGTTAAACCATAAGTTCCATTATTTTCAACAAAATAAACCATATTAACTTGCCTTCTAATTGCATGGATAAATTGCCCAATACCAATTGAGGCACTATCTCCATCTCCCGATACCCCTAAGTAAAGAAGATCTTCATTGGCACAGTTTGCACCTGTGGCTATTGAAGGCATTCTTCCATGGACAGAATTAAATCCATGAGAAGCATTTAAAAAATATGCTGGAGCTTTTGAAGAACAACCAATACCAGATAATTTAGCTACTTTATAAGCTTCGATATTCAGCCTAAAACAAGCTTCAATGATACAAGCACTTATAGAATCATGACCACATCCAGCACATAGAGTAGAAACGCCTCCTTCATAGTCTCTTCTTGTAAGACCTAATTTATTTTTTTCTAAGTTAGGATGTTTATTTATTGGTTTAAAGTAACTCATGTCATTAAGGCCTGTTGTGATTCTCTTTCGTAAATTTTCTTAGCAATAAATTTTGCTTGAATTGGATCACCATTAAACCAAACTAGTGATCTAAGCTTTTCTGCTGAAATTCCTCCTTCAGCCATTATTAAAGTTCTCATTTGGCTATCTCTATTTTGTTCAATTACATATATAAGGTCATGGTTTTCAATGAATTCCCATACATCTAAGTTGAAAGGAAAAGATCTAATTCTCATTAAATCTACTTCAATATTATTTTCGTTAAGAATGTCTTTAGCTTCATACATTGCAGCAGATGTACTACCGTAAAAAATTACCCCAGAGCTTCCTTGTTTTTCAGAAAGATTAATTATTGGGTCGGGAACTAATTCAGATGCAGTTCTAAATTTTTTTACTAGCCTTGTTAAAGTTTGCTCATTGATATCTCCATTTTCTGTATACCTAGCATATTCATCATGAGATGTTCCTCTCGTAAAGAAAGCTCCCTTCTCTGGATGAGTTCCTGGATAAGTTCTATAACAAATACCATCATCATCGACATCTAAATATCTACCAAAATTATCCATATTATCTAAATCTTCAGCTTTAAGAACTTTTCCTCTGTCGTATTTTTGATTATCATCCCATTCAAATTTATCTGTAACCCAATCATTCATTCCAATATCTAAATCGCTAATTACAAATACAGGAGTTTGTAATCTTTCAGCTAAATTGAAAGCTTCTGCAGAAAATTCAAAACATTCCTGAGGGTCTTCAGGAAATAAAAGTACATGTTTGGTATCTCCATGAGAAGCATAAGCACAAGAGAGAATATCTGATTGTTGGGTTCTTGTCGGCATTCCGGTTGAAGGCCCACCTCTTTGAATATTAAAAATAACTAGAGGCACTTCTGCAAAGTAAGCAAGACCTAAAAATTCACTCATTAATGAAATTCCTGGACCGCTTGTTGCAGTAAAACCTCTTGCGCCATTCCAATTTGCACCTATCGCCATACCAATAGCAGCTAATTCATCTTCAGCTTGAACACTTATGTAATTATTTTTTTCTGTCTGTGAGTCAATCCTGTACTTTGAGGCATACTTTTCAAAGCCTTCTGCAACAGAGGTAGATGGCGTTATTGGATACCAAGAGCAAAATGTAGCTCCCCCATATACTGCTCCTAAACCACAAGCATCATTTCCTGAAACAAGTATTTTATTTTTAAGCTTATCTTCTCTTTTGACATTAATTCCTAGCGGATAAGGTAAATTTTTTAAGACGTAGTCTCTTCCGATATTTAAAGCTTTTATATTTGGCTCAATAAGAGCAGGCTTGCTTACAAATTGTTCCGAAATTAATTTCTCAAGCACCTCATATTCGATTTCTAAAAGAGGCGATAATGCTCCTACATAAGCAATATTTTTAAATAAAGCCCTTTGTTTAGCATTTGTGAAGGAATCCACACAAAGTTGTGTTAATGGAATTTCAATAATTGTGATGTCATCCCTATTAAAATTTCTTTTCCAAGTTGAATCATATAAAAGGTAACCGCCTTCTGAAATCTCCTCAATATCTTGAGAATAAGTTTGGGGATTCATTGCAACAGCAATATCTACACCACCTCTACTTCCTAAATATCCTTTATTATTAACTCTGACTTCAAACCAAGTTGGTAAACCTTGGATATTTGAAGGAAAAATATTTTTTGGACTTATGGGTATTCCCATCCTAAAAATAGACTTTGCAAACATTTGGTTTGCACTTGCAGAACCTGTTCCATTAACATTTGCAAATTTAATGACAAAGTCATTAAGCGAATTAATAGGATCTACTTTTACAGGATTTTCCATTAGGCGACTTCCTTAGCTTTAGCCTTATCTTTATTTAAGTTATGCGCCTCGATGTAATTATTTTGTTGAATATCCCAAGCACCAGTCGGACACCTTTCAGCACAGAGTCCACAATGAACACACATATCTTCATCTTTAATCATGACTCTTCCAGTAGCTAGTTTTCCTGATACATAAAGGTCTTGATCCAAATTCAAAGCCGGCACTCTAAGTTTTTCTCTAACCTTTTCTTCAGTATCATTTGTAGTGAATGTAATGCAATCTGTCGGACAAATATCAACACAAGCATCACACTCTATACAAAGCTTTTCTTGAAAAACTGTCTGCATATCACAATTCAGACATCTCTGTGCTTCATCAAGTGCGAGTTTCTCATCAAAGCCTAATTCGACTTCCATTTTAAGATCATTTAGAGCTTCTTTTAAATCTGCATGAGGGACTTCCAGACGAGCTTCTTGAGAAATACCGTTATCATAGGACCATTCATGAATTCCCATTTTTTGACTTACTAAATTTGTAAGTGGTGGAGGCCTATCGAATAAATCAACTTCGCTACAAAAATTATCTATGGAAATTGCAGCTTGATGGCCGTGTGCTACAGCCCATATGATATTTTCAGGACCCCAAGCAGCGTCACCACCAAAAAAGACTTTTGGATGAGAAGACTGCATTGTAGTTTTATCAACAATAGGGCAGTCCCATTCATTAAAATCAATTCCGATATTTTTTTCTATCCATGGAAAAGCATTGTCTTGACCAATTGCCAGAAGCACGTCGTCGCACTCAATAATTATTTCTTCACCCGTAGGAATCAACTTTCTTTTACCATCGGTATATTGAGCTTCCATTTTTTCAAATTTCATTCCCTTAAGCTTGCCTTCATCATCCAATAAAAACTCTTTTGGAGAAGTGTTATCTAAAATAGGAATTCCCTCATCAATTGCTTCTTCCAACTCCCAATCAGATGCCTTCATGTCTGACTTTGGACTTCTAACAGTTACTTTAACGTCATCTGCTCCTAATCTAATGGCTGTTCTACAGCAATCCATAGCTGTATTTCCTCCTCCAATAACAATAACTTTCTTACCTATTGATTTGGTATGCTCGAAAGCAATACTTGTTAACCAATCGATTCCAATATGAATATTTTCACTAGCTTCTTTTCTACCAGGTATTTCAAGATCCTTACCTTTAGGCGCCCCTGTGCCAACAAATACAGCATCAAAAGAATCGATAACATTTTCTAGGCTATCAATGTAGGAATTAGTTTTCAGTTCAGCTCCCATTTTGATTATTCTGTAAACCTCTTCATCTAAAACTTCCGCAGGAAGCCTAAAAGATGGAATATTGGTTCTCATTAATCCACCGGGTTTATTATCTTTCTCAAAAATAGTAACTTCATAACCTAGTGGCAGTAAGTCTCTGGCTACTGTTAAGGATGCAGGACCTGCACCAATCAGGCCTATTTTCTTACCATTTTTAACTTTCGGAATCTCAGGGAGATAAGGATCAATATCATTCTTGTAATCATAAGTGACTCTTTTTAGTCTACAGATAGCTACTGGCTTATCATGAGTTCTTCCTCTTCTACATGCAGGTTCACATGGTCTATCACAGGTCCTTCCAAGTATCCCTGGAAATACGTTTGATTCCCAGTTAAGCATATATGCATCATCATATTTTTTTTGAGCTATCAAACGAATGTATTCAGGGACATTGGTATGAGCAGGACATGCATATTGGCAATCAACTACTTTATGAAAATATTGTGGATCAGAAATATCAGTTTTTTGCATGTGCTCAGTTCCTCTAAGCACAATGCCTTTATCATCTGCATTGACTTTCCTGATTTGGAATTCAGTTTTAAACTCTTCAATTATTTTATCTCTGATGGGTATTGCTTTTTCTAAATCCTTTTCGCCAGTTGTTCTTCTTAAATCATAGCCTAATTCACTTCTTAAAGACAAAGGTACAGCAAGTTTTACCCACCATACATTGTTTCTTTTAAACAAATATTTTTTATCAGACATTTAAAGTGTACCTTATGTTCATCTCACGGCATTTATTTTAAAGAGATTATAGTATTTTTATTTAAAAGGTACAATACACAGTAATATGGTTATGAATTGTTTGTTTTTGATTAAATGTACCTTTTTAGATTATTGTTTTCGTGGTACTATTCACGCGAAATTTAGATGAAATGAATACTTATTATTTTGATTACGCTTCTACAACTCCAGTTGATTCCTTGGTGGTTGATAAGATGAAGGATTGTTTGTCAGTCGATGGAGCTTTTGGTAATTCAGGATCGAGATCACATGTTTATGGCTGGAAGGCTGAAGAATTGGTTGAGGAAGCAAGAGTAAATGTTGCCAACTTAATCAACTGTGACTCCAGGGAAATAATTTGGACTTCTGGAGCTACTGAATCAGATAACCTGGCAATTAAAGGCGCAGCATATTTCTATTCAAATAAAGGCAAACACATTATCACTTCTAAAATTGAACACAAAGCTGTTTTAGATGTATGCAGACAACTTGAAAGCGAATCTTATGAAGTTACATATTTGGAGCCCAATAAGGATGGTGTAATTACTCCAGAGTCTGTTGAAGCAGCTCTAAGAAAAGATACTGTTTTAGTTTCTTTAATGCATATTAACAATGAAATAGGCGTTATAAATGATATTGATTCTATAGGAAAAATTGTAAAACAAAATGGAAGTATCTTTCACGTTGATGCAGCACAAAGCGCTGGCAAGATTCCAATTGACATTCAGAATTTAGAGGTAGATTTAATGTCATTTTCTGCTCATAAAATTTATGGCCCTAAAGGAATCGGAGCATTATATATAAGAAGAAAGCCTAGGGTACGTCTTCAACCTTTATTCCATGGCGGAGGTCAAGAAAGAGGTATAAGGGCAGGTACACTTCCAACACACCAGATAGTGGGAATGGGCGAAGCTTTTAAGCTTGCTAAGGAAAAAATGTCAGAAGATTTTAAAAACCTATCTAAATACAGAGATATTCTTTGGAATGGATTGAAAGATATGGAAGAGGTTTATATAAACGGAGCAATAGATAATACGTTTCCAGGAATCTTTAACATGTCATTTAATTTTGTTGAAGGTGAGTCTTTGATAATGGCTTTAAAAAATATTGCTGTTTCATCTGGTTCTGCTTGCACTTCTGCCAGTCTTGAGCCTTCTTATGTTCTAAGGGCTTTAGGAAGAAAAGATGAACTTGCTCACAGCTCTATAAGATTTTCTTTCGGAAGGTTTACAAAGGAACAAGAAGTTAAAGAAACAGTAGAGCTTGTAAAAGATTCTGTTAACAAACTTAGAGAAATCTCGCCGTTATGGGAAATGTACCAAGATGGCGTAGATTTAGATAAAATAGAGTGGGCATAAATTGATAATTTTAATTGCGAGGAACTAATGGCTTATTCACAGAAAGTGGTAGATAAATTTGAACAAACTCTAAAAAATCCTAAAGAAGCAAGTGTAGGTAGATGGAAACCTGGAGACAAAGATTTTCACAGAGTAGGCACAGGAATTGTTGGCGCTCCTGCGTGTGGAGATGTCATGAAGCTTCAAATTAAATGTGAAAACATAGACGGCACTAATAAGATTGTTGATGCTAAGTTCAAGACTTATGGCTGTGGTTCAGCAATTGCTTCAAGCGGAGAGCTTATTGATATGCTCAAAGGCAAAACTTTAGAAGAGGCTCAAAATATATCAAATCAAGAAATCGTAGATATTCTTGAGTTGCCAGCTATAAAAATTCACTGTAGCGTCCTTGCTGAAGAAGCTATCCATAGGGCGATAGATGATTTCAAAAGCAGAAGAAATAATGACTAATGCCAAAAATAAAAGTATTGCCTCATGCTGAAATATGTCCTGATGGTGCAGAATTTGAAGCAGAATCTGGAATTTCTGTTTGTGAAAATCTTCTTAATCAAGATATAGATATAGAACATGCTTGTGAACTCTCATGCGCTTGTACTACATGTCATGTCATTTTCACAGAAGGTTTTAATTCCTTGAATGATTCTTCAGATGATGAGGAAGATTTATTGGATAAAGCGTGGGGCTTAGAGTCAAGATCAAGATTAAGTTGTCAGACATTAGTAGAAGATGCAGATTTGGAAATACAAATTCCTAAATACACAATAAATATGGTTTCAGAAAATCACCCTAAACCCGCTACGAACTCAACAAAAGAAATTTCTTCAAAAGATTTTGATATTTCTAATACTGCAGCTACACATTTAACTGAAATGATTAAAGCAAATAATTCTTTTGGGGTCCGCATATCTTTAAAAGACTCAGGGTGCTCAGGCTTTGCGTATCAACTTGACTTAATCGATGACAAAGATGAAAACGATTTTGCCGGCCTAGTAAATGGAGTAAATTTATTTATTCATGATAAAAGTTTTGTTTTCCTTAAAGGTACTAAACTTGACTTCGTCAAAAAAAACTTAAATCAAGAACTGGTTTTTTTGAATCCAAATGTTTCAGCTGAATGTGGTTGCGGTGAAAGTTTTAATTTCGACACCGAGCTTGTAAAAGACCTATCCAACAACTAATTACAATGGATTGGTCAGATACTTATGACATCGTAGACAGCCTCTGTGAAAAATATCCTAATGAAAAGCCTGAAAAGTTGCTTTTTTTAGATCTTATGAATATGGTTACGTCTCTTGAAGGATTTAAAGGAAAGAAAGAGAACTGTAACGAAAGAATTTTAGAAGCTATTCAGGCTACCTGGATAGAGGAGAAGGATTAATGCCAGAAAAAACCTTATGCATAATTAAACCAGATGCGGTAGAAAATAATTTTGTAGATCAAATAAATGAAATGATTGAATCAAAAGGATTGTCTATCTTAAAAAGCAAAAAAACTAATATTTCTTCTGAAATTGCAAAGCAATTTTACGCAGAGCATTCGGAAAAACCTTTCTTCAATGAACTTGTGGATTTTATAACTTCAGGACCCGCAGTGGTACAAATTCTTGAAGGCGCTTCATGCATAACAAGCTATAGAAGTTTAATGGGTGCAACCAATCCGGAAGAAGCTGCAGAGGGTACCATTAGAAGGAAATTTGCTGAATCAATTTCTAAAAATGCAGTACATGGTTCAGACTCACCAGAATCTGCAGACAGAGAAATTGAAATAATGTCTGCTTTGTTTTAGTTTAAGGTTATGGAAAGCTGGAACGAACAGCTAAAGACAAAAATTCTTGAATCGGAATTATCGATAAAAGAAATATCAGATAAAACAAAAATTCCCTCAAAATTCATTGAAGCAATTCAGAAAGCTGATTTTAAAAAACTTCCAGCTGAAATCTTTGCAAGATCTCAAATAAATCGGCTTTTTAAATTTTTAGGAATTGATCCAAGTGAAGCTCTCAAGGATTATGAAGAATTTATATCTCCACTAGAAATATCATCTGAAGATGAACCTTTAGCTGATACAAATTCTAAGTTTCAGAACTTCTTGGATAATTTAAATTTATCAAGCTTTGACAACACTTATTTCAAATATGGAATTATTTTAGTTATCTCTATTATTTTATTAATCTTAATGTTTGCTATTACGGATGATGAAGAAATAGCTTCATCAGAGAGTATTAAACAAGAGAAATCATTAGAATCTTTAGAAATTGAAAATCAAGATTTATTGATCAGTTCTTCTGAGGAAGAATTATTTAATGAGAATCCAATTAAAGAAGACTTATTTTTAAATAACGAAACCATAGATGATTTAAGTCAAAAAGACTTATTAAGAAAGATTGAGATTGTTATTGAAGGAGAAAGTTGGGTAGTGGTTTTTGACAAAAATGAAAGGCTACTTTATGAATTAATGCAAACCGGAAGTTATGAGCTTTCAGGAATCTCTCCACTAAGATTTAAAATAGGCTATGCTCCTGCGACCAATTTATATATCGACAATCAAAAGATTAGTTTTTCTAGAGCAATTAAAGGAGCAACTAACTATGCTCATTTTTGGGTAAACGAGGCAAATAAAGTTGAATCAATTAGAGATTAAGCGAAGAAAAAGCAGACTGATTCACGTCGGAAATGTTCCCGTGGGGGGGGACTCAGAGATAACAGTTCAGAGCATGACTAATACTTTGACAACTGACACAAAAAAAACTGTAGAACAAATCAAAGAGTTAGAAAAAGTTGGAGCAGATTTAATAAGAGTTTCTGTTCCAGACGAAGATTCTGCAAAAGCCTTTAGAAAAATAAAAGAACAAGCAAAAGTACCATTAATTGCTGATATTCACTTTGATTATAAAATCGCTATTCAGGTAGCAGAACAAGGTGCGGATTGTTTAAGAATTAATCCTGGAAATATCGGTAACGAAAAAAAAGTAAAAGAAGTAATTGCTTGCGCATCGCATCACGATATTCCAATTAGGATTGGAGTAAATGCAGGTTCTCTTGAAAAAAAACTACAAAAAAAATATGGAGAACCAAATTCTGATGCATTAGTAGAATCAGCTATGAATCATGTAAATATTTTAAAGAAACAAAATTTTGAAAATTTTAAACTTAGTATCAAAGCCTCTGATATCTATATGATGACAGAAAGTTACAGAAAAATTAGTTCCCTGATTGATCAACCCCTTCACTTAGGTTTGACTGAAGCTGGCGGACAAAGGAGTGGAACTATTAAATCATCAATAGCAATTGGACAACTTCTTTCAGAAGGCATAGGCGATACAATAAGAGTATCTCTAGCTTCAGATCCGTGTGAAGAAATTAAAGTAGGATTCGATATTTTAAGGTCTTTAAAATTAAGAAAGAAAGGTATTAATTTCGTCGCCTGTCCAAGCTGTGCAAGACAAAATTTTGATGTCATAAAAACAATGAATGAACTTGAATCTAGACTCGAAGATGTAACCGAAAATATAGATGTTGCCGTTATTGGTTGTTATGTAAATGGACCAGGAGAATCTAAAGCTGCGGATGTTGGCTTAACAGGAGCTTCGCCAAATAATCTTGTGTACATTGATGGAAAGGCAGATCATAAACTCTCAAATAAGAATCTTGTTGATTCTCTTGAAAAATTAATAAGGAAGAAAGCAAAAAAAATTAAACAATCTAAAAGTAAGCTTTCCATTAAAGAGGTCTAACCATTATGAAAAAGATTTCAAAGTTGCGAGGAATGCAAGATACAGACCCTATTGAAACAGCCAAAATTAATTTTGTGGAAAACAGCTTTAGTGAGATTTCCAAAAGTTATGGCTATCAAGAGGTGAGATTCCCAATCATAGAAAGCACAGATTTATTTAAAAGATCCGTTGGTGATCAATCGGACATAGTGAATAAAGAAATGTTTACTTTTGAAAGTAAAAGCGGGAAATCAATTACGCTTAGACCAGAAGGTACAGCAGGATGTATGCGCATGGCTATAGAAACTGGATTACTAGATGCTGGCCAACAAAGACTATCTTATAAAGGCCCAATGTTCAGATACGAACGCCCTCAAAAAGGTCGATCTCGCCAATTTCAACAACTAAGTTTGGAGGCATATGGCTTTAATGATTATGCCATTGATTTAGAAATGCTTGAGATATCAAATTTTCTTTTTGATGAACTATCAGTTAAAAAAGAAATGACCTTAGAAATTAATTCTATTGGCTCTCAAAAAGATCAAAAAGACTACTCTCAAAAATTAAAAGATTATTTTTTAAAATATAAAAAGGATCTAGATGAGGATAGCTTAAAAAGATTAGAAAAAAATCCCTTGAGAATTTTAGATTCAAAAAATAAAGATTTAGAAAATCTTATTAAAGAAGCCCCTAAGATTGATAAATCAATCTCAAAGGAATCTCAAGAAAACTTTTCTTTAATAAAAAACTATCTAGAGAATCTAGAAATCCAATACAAGGAAAATCCCCTTTTAGTTAGGGGGTTGGATTATTACAACGATTTGGTTTTTGAATGGAAATCGAATTCAATTGGTTCTCAAGATACTATTTGTGGAGGAGGTAGATATGATTCTTTATCTAGAGTGATTGGTGGAAGAGAAACTAATGCTATTGGCTTATCAATAGGCCTTGAAAGACTATGTTTGTTAATTGAAGATTCAATGGTAGAAGATACAAAATCATTATTAATAGTATCTCTTGAAGACTCCTTTTTCCTAGATGGAATGAAACTAGCTTCGTCTCTGAGAAAGAAATTAAAAAACTTTTCAATTCAATTTTCTGGGAAAGAAAAAAATTTAAAAACCCTCCTAAAAAAAGCAAACAAAAAAAATACTGATTTCATGGTTATAATTGGCCGAGAAGAGATTAAAAATAATTCTTATACCTTAAAAAAACTTTCAATGAATCAAGAAATGAAAATTGATAATTTTGATTCTTTATTAAAAAATCTGAAATAAATTAAATGAGTCTTCTTAATAAAATCTATAGTTGGATTCTTAAAAATTACATTAAGGTGATTTCATTTCTTTTAATTTTAGGTTTAGCCTATGGAATTTATATTTATTTCTATTTTATGGCTCAAAAAAAAGACCAAGAGGCAGGAGATTTATTTCTAAATTTTTATAATTCATATTCGGCATCTGAATTCAATGAACAAGAATATAAAGTTGTTATAGATGAAATTTCTCAAATTGATAATGCTTCAATTTATTTGGTAATGCTTAAATCAATTTATGCGACAGAGTCAGTAGAAAGTAATAATCTGCAAAAAGCTTTAACTGAACTTTTAAATGCAAGAGAAATTTTAAGTTCGAAAGGAAATGAGTTTAATTTTTTAAAAGAAATAATTGATTTAAGAATGGTAAATATTTTTATTGATTTAGAAGATTTAAAAAGGGCTAACAATATTCTTAAAAATACTTTTACAACCTATCAAACAAACAAACTCATTCTTCAAGGAGACATCTCAGCAATAGAAAAAAAATTTGATGAAGCCAAGCAGAAATATATTGATGCCTTAGAACAATCAGAAAATGAAACTCAGAAAAATCTTATTAATTTAAAAATTTCTACGTTGACAGAAGGATGAAATTTAAAAATTTACTTTATTTATTTCTATTTATAATTCTTATTGCTTGTGAGACAGGAGCAAAAGAAGTAGAAAAACCTAATGAGTTAAAAAAAGAAATTAATGAGAAGTTTTCTTTTGATAGAAGATGGTCAGTAAATGCATTTAAGTCATTACCTATGGGAAAAATTAATATTGCTTCAGATCAAGACAGCATTTTTATATTTGATTCAAAGGGAGAAATTCAAGCATTTTCCAATAATGGAAAAAGAATTTGGAACAAGAAACTAGATGTTGATATTTCTACTGGGATAACCCTAGGTTTTAATAAGCTATTGTTGAGTTCTTCAAACGGAGAAGTATTTTGCCTTTCTAAAGATTCAGGAGAAACTCTTTGGCAATATTCATCTTCGGGAGAAGTTTTATCTCCACCAGCTACAAATGGAGATATTGTTGCAATACAGAATATCGATGGCAGAGTAACGGCAGTTGATTTAGAAACAGGAGAGTTTCGATGGGATTATAGAACCGTTATTCCAAACCTAACCTTGAGAGGAACTTCTGAACCATCATTTTATGAGGGCTTCCTATATATTGGTTTTGCAAACGGTAATTTGGCAAAAATTGAACCTAGGTCTGGAGTAACTCAATGGGAAATACCCATAACGACATCCAAAGAATCATCAGAAATTGGAAGGATTGTAGACATAGATGGAAATTTTGTTTTTTCTAGCGGCATCGCTTTTGTTGCAACATATCAAGGAGATGTTGCTGCGCTGGATACTAGATCGGGAAGATTTATATGGAAAGAAAAGACCTCTACTGCAAATGACTTGCTTTCTTCCAGAGGAAAAATAATTTTAATTGATGAAAAAGATCAAGTACTTGCGTATTCTCAAAATTCTGGAAATTTGGAATGGTTCAATAAAGATTTTTTCTTGAGAGAACTTACTTCTCCAAATAGATTAAAATCATTGATTGTTTATGGAGATTTTCAGGGCTTTCTCCATGCGTTAGATATTTCTCAGGGTGAACAAGTCGCAAGAAAAAAAGTCTCTAGATCAAAAATTGTTTCAATATCCACGAAAGATGGAAATGTCTTAACATTGGATTCAAAAGGAAAACTTTCACTCTTTACTTTGCAATGATATTGTCCCCACCATGGGACCCATAATAGCCATAATCGGAAGGCCGAATGTTGGTAAATCTTCCCTTTTTAATAAAATAATCGGAGAAGATAAAGCCATTATTGCTGATTTTTCAGGATTAACTAGAGATAGGCTTTATGGAAATTTTTCATTTAAATCTAAAAATTTCTCAATCATAGATACAGGAGGAATTTCAGATGAAAGAGAAGAAATAAATCTTCTTATACTTAAAGAAATAGAAAAGGCTATAGAAGAAGCTAATGGTTTTATTTTTTTAGTAGATGCTGAATATGGCTTAAGCCAAGATGATTATAAGATTCATGAAATTCTCAGAAAATCTGGAAAAAAATATATTCTTACCCTTAATAAATCTGAACTAAAGTCTTCAGAAAAAAACATAAATGACTTTTATCAGCTTGGAGTTAACAGTTTCATAAAAGTATCTGCTAAAAATGGTTTAGGTATAAAAAACCTCAAAGAAGAATTATTCAATCAATTTCATGTCGAAAAAACCTCTAACCTTGAAAAAGAAATTAATAGTAAAAACATTAAGTTGAGTATTTTAGGAAAACCAAATGCCGGAAAATCTACTTTATTTAATTCTATAGTTAAAGAAAATCGCTCTATTGTTTCTGCTAAGGCAGGTACAACTAGAGACGCCATCTCTAAATCAATTTTTTTTAAAAACGACAAGATAGAACTTTTTGATACTGCGGGCTTAAGAAAAAAATCAAAAGTAAATCAAGCAATCGAAATTTTTTCTGTTTCCAAAGCTATTTCGAGTATGAGATCTTCTTCTGGAGTCCTTTATTTAATTGATGGAAAAGAAAATATTACTGATCAAGATTTACATCTTATATCTTTAATCGTTTCTGCTGGAAAACCTTTGATTTTAGGAATCAACAAATCAGACAAGCTATCTCAGTATGACAAATCAAATTTAACTAGGTCCATCAATAAAAAATTAGCATTCATGTCCGGTTTATCCATTCATTATATTTCAGCAAAACAAGATAGAGGTACTGCTAAAATATTTAAAGAGCTTGTAAAGCTTATAAAAAAAAGCGTTAAGAAAATTGATACTTCAAAGCTGAATAACTTGATAGAAGAAGCTTCGAAGTTAAATCCTCCTCAGATGTCTGGAAGGTTTAGGCCAAAAATTAAATATGCAAATTTGCTTTCTTCCCAACCTACAATTATCAGAGTTCAGGGTAACAACTTAGATAAGTTAACAAAACAATATCAAAAATATTTAGAAAATTATTTAAGAAAAAAAATGAACTTTGAAGGCATTCCTATCAAGTTAGTGTTTAAAAACAATACTAATCCTTTTGGAGCTAAGAAAAACAAACTTACCAAAAAGCAATTAGCTAAGAGAAAAAGGATAGCTAGGCGCTGATAAGATAGATTTTACAATATAATGCACTTTTTGAGATGAATTCGCCTAGATATTTAAATCTATTTAAAATCGCTTTACCTTTGCCAGGGATTTCTTCTATTTTGCATAGAATTTCAGCAGTTGCTATTTTTGTATTATCTCTTCCAATGATGGGAATTTTGGTTTTTTCATTGAGTTCTAAAGCGAATTACGAAATCATTATTTTATTATTTGAAAATATTCTTTTTAAGAGCTTGTTTTTCCTTTTCATTACGGCAATTTTTTATCATTTTGTCTCTGGCCTAAGACATTTAGTAATGGATTTTGGATATTGGGAAACTCTTAGAGCTGGTAGGATGTCTGCTCTTGCTACTTTTATTTCAACTGGATTATTTTTCTTTTCTTTTCTGTTTTTAGCATGGTAACGAAGTTATATAAATTAAAGAAAACAGGAATCTTTGATTATGTTTTTGTAAGAATCACGGCAGTAATTCAGGCAGTATATTTTTCAGTTATAACCTTCTATTGGTTAGTCAATAGAGACTTTAAATACGAACAACTATCTGGCTTTTTTGATATTCTCATCATAGAAATTTTTACGGTAATAGTTGCTATTTCAATTGCTTATCATTCTGTGCAAGGAATTTGGAATGTTGCAACGGATTATCTTACCCAAGCGCAGATTGGTGCTACGGCTAAAGTTCTTAGACCTGCAGTTATAGGTTTTAGCTGGTTCCAAGCTCTTGGATTAATTGTTTGTAGTTTTTATATTTTAGGTTAGTAATTATGGCAATGAATGGAAAAGGCACTCTTTTAGATGCATCAACTTTACCCGTGAAGGAATTTGATGGAATTATTGTTGGTGGTGGCGGTTCTGGAATGATGGCTTCTCTTCAGCTCGCTAAATCGGGAATGAATACGGCTGTTGTTTCCAAAGTGTTTCCAACTCGTTCTCATACCGTTTCTGCTCAAGGCGGTATCACTTGTTCAATTCAAAGTGCAGATCCAGATGACGACTGGAGATGGCATATGTTTGATACAGTCAAAGGCTCTGATTTCATCGGAGATCAAGACTCCATAGAATACATGTGTAAAGAAGGTCCTGAAGCAATATTTGAATTGGAAAATATGGGATTGCCTTTTTCTAGAACTGAAGAAGGCAAAATTTATCAAAGAGCATTCGGAGGTCAGTCAAAAGATTATGGAAAAGGAGGTCAGGCTGAGAGAACTTGTGCTGCTGCTGATAGAACAGGGCATGCTCTTTTGCACACTCTTTTCCAAGCAAACGTTAAAGCGGGAACTAACTTTCTTTCAGAGTGGTTTGCAGTTGATCTTGTAAAAAATCAAAGTGAGCAGGTTGTTGGAGTTATTGCTTTTGAAATTGAATCGGGTGAACCATACTTTTTAAAATCTAAAGCTACTGTTTTAGCCACCGGAGGAGCAGGAAGGATATATCAAACAACTTCAAACGCCCTTATCAACACCGGTGATGGTACTGGAATGGCATTGAGAGCAGGCTTTCCAGTACAAGATATGGAGATGTGGCAGTTTCATCCAACAGGTATTCATGGTCATGGAACTTTAGTAACTGAAGGCTGCAGAGGAGAAGGTGGTTACTTGGTGAACAAAGATGGTGAACGATTCATGGAAAGATATGCGCCTAATTATAAAGATTTAGCTAGCAGAGATGTTGTTGCAAGATCAATGTTTACTGAAATCCTTGAAGGTAGAGGCTGTGGTCCAGATGCTGATCACGTTTATTTAAAACTCGATCATCTAGGGCCAGAAATTGTTCACAAAAGACTACCTGGAGTAACAGAATTATCAAAAAGGTTTGCTCATGTTGATCCTGCAGAACATCCTATTCCGGTTGTTCCTACATGTCATTATGCAATGGGAGGCATTCCAACAAATGTACATGGCCAGGTTATTTCTCAAAATTCTGACGGTACGGATAAAATCATAGATGGTCTATATGCTGCAGGAGAAGCAGCTTGTGTCTCCGTTCATGGCGGTAATCGTTTAGGAGGAAATTCTCTTCTAGATTTAATTGTTTTTGGAAGATCCGCTGGATTACACATAGAAGAAAGTTTCAAGTCAGGCATAAAAATGGATAATCCTTCACCTGATGATGTCGACTATGCTCTTAGAAATCTCAACAGAGTGAACATCAGCCAATCTGGTGAAAACTTTGTAGAAGTTAAGAAAGACTTACAAAAAACAATGCAAATGAATTTTGGAGTATTTAGAACTGAAGAATTGATGGAAAACGGCATTAAAGAAGTTTCCAATCTTAGAGATAAATCTCAAAATATTCATCTTGCTGACAAATCTTCTCAGTTTAATACAGCCAGAGTTGAAGCTTTGGAACTTCTCAATCTAATCGAAGTCGCTGAAGCCACTGCAATCAGTGCAAACGAAAGAAAAGAAAGTAGAGGAGCTCACTCCAGAGAAGATTACCCAGATAGAGATGATGAAAATTGGCTCAAACACTCAATTTATTTTTCTGATACTAAGCAAGTATCTAAAAGAGAAGTTAATTTTAGACCTAAACAGGTTCAAGCTTTCCAACCAATTGTCAGGACTTATTAATGAATGCAATTTCAGCAAGTGAAATCAAAACTCTTCGATTGAGTATCTACAGATACGACCCTCTGAAGGAAGAAAAGCCATACATGCAGGACTTTGATATTGATATACCTGCAGAAAAAGATTTGATGGTTTTAGATGTCTTGATGCTTGCAAAGGAACAAGATCCATCAATTTCTTTCAGAAGATCTTGTCGTGAGGGAGTTTGTGGATCTGACGGTTTAAACATAAATGGTAAAAATGGGCTTGGATGTATTACGCCTCTATCTGATGCAGTCAAATCTAATAAGCTTTCCATCAGACCTCTACCAGGGCTACCTGTAATAAAAGACTTAATTGTTGATATGAAACAATTTGTTGATCAGTATAAAAAAGTGAAACCATATCTAATTACTGATAAAAAAGTCGATACTAGAAAAGCCATTCCTCAAACAATCGAGGAAAGAGAAAAATTAGATGGCCTTTACGAGTGCATAATGTGCGGTTGCTGCTCTACTGCCTGCCCATCCTTCTGGTGGAACCCTGATAAATTTTTGGGACCAGCAGCTCTATTACAAGCATACAGATTTATTGCTGACAGTAGAGATACAGCTACAGAAGAAAGATTAGAGCAACTAGAAGATGCTTTTAGCGTTTTCAGATGTCATGGAATTATGAACTGCGTTTCAGTCTGCCCTAAAGGCTTAAACCCTACAAAAGCAATTGGTGAAATTAAAAAAATGTTAGTTAAAAGAGCTTTATAATACTAACACTTTGAATTTACACGAATATCAGTCCAAACAACTTTTAGAAAATTTCGACCTACCAACAGCTAAGTCTGTAGTGGCTTTTTCATCTGAAGAAATTTCCAGTCTTATCAGTGAATTAGACGGTGAAGAATTTGTTGTCAAAGTCCAAGTTCATGCAGGCGGAAGAGGGAAAGTAGGTGGAGTTAAAATAACAAATGACATTGATGAGATTATAGAATTTGCTAAAGATTGGCTTGGAAAGAAATTTGTCAATCACCAGACTGGCAATGAGGGAAAGCCAGTTTCAGCAATAATGATCGCAGAAAGCACTACAATCCAACAAGAATTTTATCTTGGCGCTGTGATAGACAGGAGTTCTCAATCTTTAGTGGTGATGGCCTCGCCAGAGGGCGGTATGGATATTGAAAAAGTTGCTGAGGAAAGTCCTGAGAAGATTTTTAAGATAAATGTCAGCAAAAATAAGAAAGAAGAATTTGACGTTCTCCCTTTGGTTAATGGGCTTGGGTTGTCTTCTAACCAAACCGCAGAATTTAAAAAAATAGTTTCTGGATTGGTAAATTTATTTTTTGAAAAAGATCTTTCTTTGATTGAAATCAATCCTTTGGTTGTTGATCAAAATGATTCTCTAAAATGTTTGGATGCAAAAATAAATATTGATGAAAATGCATTGTTTAGACAAGAAGATCTTTTAAAACTGCGAGATTCTTCGCAGGAAAATCAAAAAGAAATCGAAGCAGCAAAATGGGATCTTAACTATGTGGCCCTGGATGGAAATATAGGATGTATGGTGAATGGAGCTGGTCTTGCAATGGCAACAATGGATATCATTAAGCTTTCTGGGGGATTTCCAGCTAATTTTTTAGATGTTGGGGGTACTGTAGATAAAGAAAGAGTAGCCGAGGCTTTTAAGATTATTCTTTCTGATGAAAAAGTTAAGTCGGTCTTGATAAATATTTTTGGTGGAATTGTAAGGTGCGATGTCGTTGCCTCTGGGATAGTTTCAGCTGTCTCAGAAGTTGGAGTTGATATACCTGTTATTGTGAGACTCAAAGGTAATAATTCAGAAGAGGCTAAAAAAATTCTATCTGAAAGCGATCTTAATATTATTTCTGCGGATGATCTCTCAGAAGCAGCTGAATTAGCAGTTAAAAATTCAGGATGAGTATCTTAATTAACAAAGAAACTAAAGTAATTTGTCAGGGGTTTACTGGAGCACAAGGCACATTGCATTGCAGCCAAGCGATAGACTATGGAACAAATCTTTTAGGTGGAGTCACCCCTGGGAAGGGCGGGCAAACCCATTTAGATCTTCCAGTCTTCAATTCCGTAAAAGAAGCAAAACAAGTTACCGAGGCAAATGCCAGTATAATTTTTGTTCCCGCCAAATTTTGTAAACCTTCAATAATTGAGGCAATAGAAAGCGGTATTGAATTGATAATCTGTATAACCGAAGGTATTCCTACCTTAGATATGTTAGAAGTTAAAGAATTAGCAGATAAGGAAGGCATAAGAATTATTGGTCCAAATTGCCCAGGAATAATTACTCCAGGTGAATGCAAATTAGGAATTATGCCGGGTTTCATTCATAGCCCTGGCAAAGTAGGAATTGTCTCAAGATCGGGTACTCTTACTTATGAAGCAGTTGATCAGACTACTAAAGTAGGCCTTGGACAATCTACTTGTGTAGGCATAGGCGGCGATCCACTTCCTGGTACAAGCTTTATTGATGTTTTAAAGCTTTTTGAAGAGGATCCTCAAACAGAGGGAATTGTTATGGTAGGAGAAATTGGGGGTTCAGCTGAGGAAGAAGCTGCAGAATATATTAAAGAAAAAGTCTCAAAGCCTGTTGTAGGTTATATTGCAGGAGTAAGCGCACCTCCTGGAAAAAGAATGGGCCATGCAGGTGCGATAATTTCTGGCGGCAAAGGAACAGCAGAAGACAAATTTAATGCCCTAGAAAGTGCTGGTGTAAGGACCGTTAAAAGCCCATCTGAAATAGGACAATCTATTTTAGAAGAAATGCCTTCTTAAGATTTTTTATCCGAAATCTTAAAATCTGTTTTCGACAAGAAACAAAATCCTTAAGAAGATAGATTTAATTTTTTTGAGTCTTGCCTGACCTGCTGAGATGGAAGAAAAGGTATGATTTTTCCATAAGTATTATCTATCGCAATTTCTCTTTGCGATAAATTAAACATACAACAAATTTCTTTCTCATTTCCTCTATAAAAAATCAAAACTTCATTATTATTTTCAAAATAAATCTCTTCGGTAAAGAGGGATATTTTTTTTCTTAAAGAAATAAATGTTTTATAAAAATGATAGGTTGAGTTTCTATTTTTTAATTGCTTTTTAACAGAGTTGATAATTTGTTCTTTTTTAATTGGAAGCCATGGTTTTACATTTGAAAAGCCAGCAAATTTTTGGCTTTCATCCCAAATCATAGGAGTTCTACATCCATCTCTACCAAAATCCATAGGCCAGAATTTTTTTCCAGGAGGATCTTTAATTTCATCATATTCAATTTTGGTTTGAGTTTGACCAAGCTCTTCGCCTTGGTAAATGCATGGTGTTCCTTTCAATGACATGAGTAATGTACAGGTTAATTTTGCAAATTTTTGTCTATCTTTTCTTGATTTGTTCCATCTAGACAAATGCCTTACTACATCGTGATTAGAAAAACTCCATGTCGGCCATCCATCTTTAGTTTCTTTAAAAAATTTAGAAACAGTATTCCTTATGTGTTTTGGAGAAAATTCATCTCTGAGAAGATCAAAACTGTAAGCCATATGAAGCTTGTCATTATTCGCAGTGTATTTAGCTTGTAATTCAACATTTGAAATTTCTCCAATCATCGTCGTTTCTTTATATTCATCTGTTAGCTTCCTTAGCTTTTTTAGGAATGCAAAATTATCTTTTTGATTAATTGAATATTTCAAATTTTGGAAATAATAAGGATTTTTTCCAGAAGGTTTTGATTTGATAGCAGGATTATTTCTGAATTTCTTATCATGAAAATAATAATTTGCAGTATCAAGCCTAAAGCCATCAACACCTTTTTCTAACCAAAACTTAACAGTTGAGAGTAACCATTTCTGAACATCTTTGTTATGAAAGTTAAAGTCCGGTTGTGACTTTAAAAAATTATGTAAGTAATATTGTTCTCTACTAGTATCCCATTCCCATGCAGAACCTCCAAAAACCGAAAGCCAATTATTTGGAGGAGAGCCATCAGGTTTAGGGTCGGCCCAGACGTACCAATCCGATTTTGAATTATTTCTATTTGATTTACTAATCTTAAAGAAAGGATGAGCATCAGAACTATGTGATAAAACTTGATCAATTATTACTTTAATTTTGTTTTCTTTGGCTTTTTCTATGAGTTTTTCAAAATCGAGAATATTTCCAAATAAGGGGTCAATGTCAGTGTAATTGGAAACGTCGTAACCCATATCTTTCATAGGAGAAGTAAAAATTGGAGAAAGCCATATTGCATCAACACCTAATGAAGATAAGTAAGAAATTTTTTTGGATATTCCTTTCAGATCACCAACGCCATTTCCAGAGGTGTCATTGAAAGAACGTGGATAAATCTGGTAAATAACTCCCTTTTTCCACCAAGGGAGGTTGGTTTCTGAAGAAAACTTTTTAGTCACTCACTTTTATAAGTTGTTTTCCAAAATTCTTACCGCTTAATACATCTCTTAACCCTTGTGGAGCATTCTCGATACCTTCTAAGACGGTTTCTTTGTATTTTATTTTACCTTGACGCATCCATTCAGCTAACTCACGTGTTGCTTCTTCCCACTTTTCGTTAAATTCTGTAACCACAAAAAATCTATGCTCAGGCACTGGATCTAATTTTCCAAAGATATCAAAGGGAGTTTCTGGCAACTCGCTGCTTTCTGAGATACTTGAATTAAAGGAATTATAGGCTGAGATAAAGCCACAAATTGGAACTCTAGCTCCAGTATTGAGAAGCTCGGCAACTGCTTTTGAAACTTCTCCACCGACGTTTTCAAAATAAATGTCTATTCCATCTGAGCAAGCCTTAGATAAATCATCTCTAAAAGTTTTTGATTTATAGTCAATGGCATAATCCAATCCCATCACATCCTTAACAAAATCACATTTTTTCTTTCCGCCTGCGATGCCTATAGTTTTGCAACCAATAAGTTTGGCCATTTGACCAACGACAGAGCCCACAGCTCCAGAGGCTGCAGATACAACCACAGTATCATTTTCCTTTACCTTTCCTACTTCTTGAAGCCCAAAATAAGCAGTTCTACCTGGCATGCCTGCTGGCCCTAAAAAAGATTGTATTGGAGCCAAGTCAGGATAAATTCTCATTAATGCAGGATTATCATCATTGCATCTAATGAAAGACTGCCAACCCAAGTGGGCTGCAACGTAATCTCCAATTTGGAATTTCTCAGATCTGGATTGAATTACTTGCCCAACACTTTCACCTGTCATCACCTCTCCTATTGCAACAGGCTCGGTATAAGATTTCATATCATTCATTCTGCCTCGCATGTATGGATCAATAGAGAGGTACATCACTTTAATTAAGATTTGATTCTCATCAAGATCATTTATAGAGGCCTCTTCTAATTTCCAACATTCATCTTCGGGCATTCCTTCAGGTCTTTTTGCTAAGACCCATCTCTTATTAATTTTTTCCATATTCCTTATTCTCCCTTTTTTACTTTGAATATAATGATTCCATCTTCTTCAGAAAAAGAAATCAACGAATGATTAAGATATTCGCAGAACTTTTTAACATCTTTAATTGCAGTAGGATCTGTGGCTATGAGAGTCACTTCATCACCTTTTTTAGCTTCATGAATAGATTGATGAAGAAGCATTATTGGCTCAGGACATTTAAGACCTTTGGCATCTATTTCAATCATTCAAGAATTTAAGACAAATCTATTTCTTCCTCTTCCAGTAGTATAATTAACTCTTGCAATAACAAAAGCTGCCGAAACAAAAAGACCAACGGTCAAACCAATCCACATACCTTGTGCCCCAATAGGATCAGAAAAGAAGTCAGTCATTGATAAGGTATATCCAATTGGCATTCCAATAAGCCAATAAGCGATAAACATAAAAAAGAATAAAATCTGAGTATCTTTAAAACCTCTCAAAGCTCCTACGCCAGCGAAGTTAAGCCCATCTGCAATTTGGAATATGGCAGCAATTATTAATAATGTAGCTGCTAAATTCACAATTTCAATATCTGGATTGAAGAAGCTAGCAAGGTAATTACCAAACTCTATAAGAATGAAGGTATTTATAATTGCCAAAAACAAGGCAAAAAACATAGCAAAAAACGAAGAATATCTTGCTCTGTCTAATGAGTTTGACCCTACTAAATTTCCAACCCTAACATTAGCTGCTAAGCCTATTGATAGGGGTAACATGAAAGTTAAAGTAGTTACTTGCATGGCAATTGCATGAGCAGAAATAACATTTTCACCAAGCCTACTTAAAATCAAACCCGCTCCGCTAAAAACAGCAATTTCTATGAATAAGGTACCTCCAATTGGTATCCCAAGTTTTATGATTTCAGAAATTTGTTTTGGATTAGGAGCTTCAAAACTCTCAAAAAATCTAATTTCTTTAAAAAACTTTGAAAAATAAATGTATCCAAGAATGATTAGAAGAGAAGACCACGAAGAAATTAAAAATGCTATTCCACAACCTTTACCACCCAATTCAGGGAAGCCAAACTTACCAAAAATCAAAACATAATTCACTAGAGCATTTATTAAAACCATCACAACATTTATGTAAGTAATTGGAAGTGGTTTTTTCATGCCCTCACACATGGATCTCAAAGGTTGAAATAAAAACATTGCTGGAGCACCAATCATCAACCCAAATAAATAATCCTTTGTAATGGTTTTTACTTCTTCGGGAGTACCTAAAATATTAAGAAGTGAATCAGCATTTATGGTGTAAACGACAAAAAGAAGAATCAAAGGGATTGCTAGCCAATAGGATTGCTTTACGATTGGTCCAATTTGCGTAATTTGCTTTGCGCCATAAAACTGAGCAACAAAAGAAGTAACGATAAACAATACTCCTGCAATCCCAAAATAAGCAGGCCAAAAAAGCATATTGCCTATAGCAACAGCAGCCTGATCAACAGTGTTGTAATTACCAGTCATTAAAGCAGAAATTATTCCAGTAGCGTGAGCTGCTAATTGAGTCAAAAGCATTGGAGTAGCTAATTTAAAATATTCCTTTGCTTCTTCTGAAGCTACTGAATTTTTTATAATGCTATCTTCTGTAGAAGTGTTGAAGGTTTCTTTCATAGAATCGCTGTATCATACATGATGTAAAAATATCTGGAGATTAAAAATTAGAAAAGACAATAGACCTTTTTGGCTTAAAAGAATTCATTGGTGGTTTGATCAACAATACATAAAAAAAATTATCACTCCTCAATTTGATAATTTAGGGACCAGTCCTCTTATTTTGGGAGTTAAATATCTTCACGTATCTGGTAAAAACATATCGGTTGGAGATTTTGCAACTTTCATAACATCCCCAGATGCTCATGTTCACATAACTACATGGAATGCAGACAAGCACGATGGAAAAATAGAAGCAGGCAAGTTTTGTTTGTTTAGTCCAGGAGTAAGAATTTCTGCAGCTACATCAATAAAAATTGGAGATTCATGTATGTTTGCCAATGGGGCATATATTTCTGACTCTGATTGGCATGGAATTTATGATAGAGCTTTGCCTGTTGGCAAGTCTTTAGAAGTAGTTTTAGAAGATAATGTTTGGATAGGAGATAGTGCAATTGTTAACAAAGGGGTGAGAATTGGAAAAAATAGCATTGTTGGCGCTGGATCGGTAGTGGTTAAAGATGTTCCTCCAAATGTAGTAGTTGCAGGTAATCCGGCAAAAGTAGTAAAAGAATTAGATGAGAATGAAAAAATGATTTCTAGAGCAGATATGTTTTCTTCACCTAAAGAATTAGATGATTTATATCTCAAAATCGATCAAATTAGTCTTAAAAACAATTCTTTTTTTGGCTGGATAAAAAGTAAATTGCTGCCTAACAAAAACAATTGATGAATGTTGTTATTAACAAAGACTTGCAAGAGTTAACTAAAACATTTGAAAGTAATTCTAAACTCAATGTTCGAAGCCTTGCCTCACACGAAATCTCGAATCAAGCAATTAAAGATTCCGATGCTGTCTTTTTGAGATCTACGACGAAAATTAACGAAGAATTGTTAGATAACACAAATGTAAAATTTGTTGCTTCTTTAACTTCAGGAGAAGATCACATAGATCAAGATTACTTTGAAAAATCAAATATTCATCTATCTACAGGAAAGGGTGTAAATGCATTAGCTGTCATTGAATATTTATTGAGTGTTTTATCTGTTTTGATTATTGGCAATAAAATTAAGCCCTATGAGACAAAGTTTGGCATTATCGGTTATGGCAACATTGGCAAAAGATTCAAAAACATTTTGGATGCAATTAATTTTCCTTGTTGTATTTATGATCCATATTTTCCCAAAGTATCCTCTAGCCTTGATGAAGTTTTATCCTCGGAAGTAATTTCCTTAAACTGTTCTTATTCAAAAACTGGGAAATTTCCATCTCATAATCTTTTAGATATAAATTTTCTGAATGAAATGACAGATGACCAATTTTTAATTAATTCTTCTAGGGGCGAAGTTTTAAGTGAAGAGTACTACTTATCAAAAAAATCGGATAATTTTGTTTTTGATGTATGGCCTAATGAACCTAATCTTAACTTAACAAAGTTTAAAAAACCTTATATCGCGACTCCCCATATTGCTGGAAAAACAATAAGCGCGGAAAACAAATTTAATGAAAAAGCTTTAAGTGAATTTAATAATTTCTTTGATGAAAATATAAAGGCAATAGAACCAAAGAGATTTATAGATTTTACAATAGATAATTCCATAGAAGAGGAAATGGATGTCTTCGGAATTCCACCTTCAATCTTTCTAAAAATTTATGATGTTAAAAGAGATGACTTCGCCTTTAAAAGTTTTTTCAAAACAAAACAAGATCCAAGGGATTTTCAGGAATTAAGAACTTCACTCAAAAGGCTAGGTATCAGTAATCATAAAATAGTTGGTGATTTGGGCGCTGCAGCCAAAACAAAATTAGAGCTTTTTGGATTTAGACTTTAAGAAAGGCATGAATTGTCTAGTATAATAAACTGATGATTAACCCAAATACTCTTCTTTCTGAAGAAGAAATAGCCATTTTGAGAGAGCCTAAGGATTGGAGGAATTATTTAGCTATTTTTAGTATTTGGACTCAAATTGCTTTTGGTTTTGTTATTTTTTCTTTTTCACCAAGTGTCTTAACCTTTCTAGTTGCCGCTCTTATCATTGGAACCAGACAGTTTGCCCTGGTAGTAATGATGCACGATGGCGCTCATAATTTGATTTCGAAAAATAAAAAGATTAATGACTTTATTTCTCAGTGGCTTTGCGCTTATCCGATGATGACAGAGACTGTAAATTATAGAAAATATCACTTAAAACATCACAAACATACGGAAACCGATTTAGATCCTGATAAAAGTCTAACCGATCCTTTTCCCGTTTCGAAAAAAAGCTTTTCTCGAAAAGTATTAAGAGATTTAACTGGCATATCTGGTTTGAGACGTTATTTTGGATATTTGTATTCAGCATGGGGCGTAAATGAAAATTCTTTATTTGGACACCTAAAACATTTTGTTTCATCGCTTTATGGTTTTTTAATTTGTCAGCTAGTAATTTTTACGACATTAGCTTTTTTTAACGTGCCATGGCTGTATTTACTTTTGTGGTGGATACCAAAATTAACAATTTTCAGTTTGTTTTACAGATTGAGAAGTATCTCGGAGCACGCTTGTACATCTGGACAAGATGACTTTACTCATACCAGAACAACTTTATCTTCAAATTTTGTAAGATATTTCATTGCACCTCTGAATGTAAATTACCATCTTGAGCATCATTTATTTATGTTTTGTCCATGGTATAACCTTCCTAAAGCTCACGAAATGCTGAAAGAAAAAGATTTCTTCAAAGATTTAGAAATTGAAAACAGTTACCTAAACGTTTTTAAAAAAGTAATTATCTAAAATGAATAAAGAAAATCTCAAAGGTAAGATTTCTAAAGCTTCTTACATAGTGACTCAAGAGCATGGAACTGAAGCACCTTTTTCTGGCGAACTTTTGAATACAAAAGAGGAAGGTATTTTTACTTGTGTTTGTTGTGGCAATGAGCTTTTTTCCTCAAATACAAAATATGATTCTGGAACGGGATGGCCAAGCTTTTGGGATGTTCTTAATGAAAATTCTGTTGGTGAAGAAATTGATAAAAGTCATGGAATGATTCGAACAGAAGTGCATTGTCAAAAGTGCGGTGCTCATTTAGGACATTTGTTTCCTGATGGACCGATGCCCACAGGAAAAAGGTATTGTATGAATTCTGTTGCAATGCAGTTTAAAAAATCTGATAAGTAAAGTTGGATTCCTCACAAAGTCAAAAGACTAAAACTTCCCTAAAGACTTTAGTTGTTTCATTTTGGACCTTTATTTCAAGAATATTTGGAGTTTTAAGAGACATAGCAACCACATACATTTTGGGAGCCGGAGTTGCTCACGATGTGTTTGTGGTGATGCTAAAAATACCCAACTTATTCAGAAGGCTAGTTGCTGAGGGTGCTTTTAGCCAAGCATTCATTCCAGTTTTTACAGAATATAAGAATAATCAATCAAGGGAAGAGCTAAAGAAGCTTATAGATTTAACTTTTACTGCAATTTCGTCATTGGTCTTGTTTCTCTGTATTTTATTCATGATTTTTGCTCCAATCGTAGTTTTTATTTTTGCTCCAGGGTTTTATTTTGATCCAGCAAAAAAAATTCTTGCAATAGAAATCTTAAGAATTACTTTTCCATACTTATTTTTTGTATCTTTGGTCGCTTTTTTTGGAGCTATACTGAATTCTTTTAGCCTCTTTTCCATTCCAGCTGCAACTCCTATAGCTTTTAATTTAAGCATAATCATCGGAGCGATATTTTTTACAGATTACTTCCAACTTCCGGTTTTGGCTATTGCCTGGGGAGTGTTTGCTGCGGGACTCATTCAATTTTTTATAAATATAATTCCTATCCTCAAACTCAAGCTGTTTCCAAAATTAAAATTTGATTTTAATCATCCCGGGTTAAAAAAAATTTCAATATTGATGCTTCCAGGAATCTTAAGCGGGGGAATAATTCAAATTAATATCCTCGTCGATACAATTTTTGCATCTCTACTCAAAACCGGAAGCCCAACTTGGCTATATCTTTCAGATAGATTAATTCAATTACCTTTAGGAATTTTTGCCATTGCTGCAGCTACAGTCATTTTACCAGCTTTATCAAATGCTGCTGTTTTAAAAAATGATTTTGAATTCAACGAAAAATTTAATTGGGCTTTAAAATTCATATTCATTGTAGGTATTCCGTCAGCAATTGGGCTGTATTTTTTAAGCTCCGAAATCATTAGCATTTTATTTTTGCGAGGTGAGTTTTCAACTTCAGATGCTCTTATGACAAGTTACAGTCTAAAAGCATTTTGTTTTGGGTTGATTGCATTTATGGCTATAAAAATTCTTAATGTAGGTTTTTTTGCAAGACAAGATCCCAAAACCCCAATGTATGTCGCTCTAGTATCCTTGATTCTAAATATAATTTTCAATTGGCTTTTTGCTTTTAAGTTTGGTTATGGCCATGTTGGTTTAGCAATTGGAAGTGTTATAGCTGCAATAGTAAGCTTTTTTATTCTAAGTTTTATACTTATTAAACGATCAATATTAACTCTGGAAGGAGATTCAGTGATTTTTCTTATAAAAATTATTATCAGTTCTATAGGTTTACTTTTAGGACTCGTTGGCTTTCAAACATTGTTTCCTAACTTTTCTGACTGGAGTTTATTAGTTCAAATTTTTAATTTACTCTCCATCATTTTCTTTGGAGCATTTATATATTTTGGTTTAATGTTTGTACTCGGCTTAAGGATTAGTTTTTTTAAAAATTAAATGTATTTGATAAGAGGATTAAAAAACTTATCGCTATTTAATGAGAGATTTAGCGAAGAACAGCTTGTAGTTACTATTGGGAACTTTGATGGCCTTCATCAAGGCCATAAAAAAATTATTCAGGAAATGAAAAATATTTCTCAAAATTCTAGTGCTAAAACAATGGTGATATTTACTGAACCTCATGCGAAGGAATTCTTTTCTAAGGATAAAGACATCATGGAACAGCCAGCAAGAATCTCCCCTTGGCGTGACAAGTTTAAAAATTTGGAAAATGAAAATATAGATTTTGCCTTTTTCTTAAAATTTAATAAGTCTCTTCAAACAATGAGTCCAGAAATATTTATTGAGAAAGTTTTAGGATCATTAAATATTAGCAATTTAATGATAGGAGATGATTTCAGATTTGGACAGGATAGAAAAGGAGACTTTTTGATGCTTAAAGACTGGAGTAAGAGTCAGGGTATTTCATTATCAAAATTACCTACTTTTTCAATTGATAATCGTCGTGTTAGTAGTACTTGGATTAGAGAGACACTATCTTTGAGTGATTTTTCTACAACAAAGAAATTATTGGGCAGACCTTACTCATTTGAGGGTAAAGTTGTTCATGGAAACAGATTAGGGAGATCAATAGGGTTCCCTACCGCAAATATATGGCTACCGAAAAATAATTTGCCTATAAAGGGAGTGTTCTCTGTAAAGATTTCAATAGATATGTCAGAATTTGAGGGTATTGCCAATATTGGAATCAGACCTACGGTTGGAGGCACCTCTCCAGTACTAGAAGTAAATATTTTTGATTTTAAAAAAGAAATATATGGGAAGCGTATAAAAGTAGAATTCGTTAAAAAAATAAGAGATGAAAAAAAGTTTGACAGCCTTGATGATCTAAAAAAACAAATTGCAAAAGACGTAAAAACTGCCAAAGAACAATTACTTGATGAAAAAAATTAAAGATACTTTAAATCTGCCTAAAACAGGATTTTCCATGAAAGCCAATTTGGCTCAGAAAGAGCCAGAGATGATTAAGTATTGGGAAGAAATTAAGCTTTATGACTTGCTGCAAAGTAAAAATAAAGATGGACCAAATTTTTTACTACACGACGGACCGCCTTATGCAAATGGTCCGATTCATCTTGGAACAACAAATAACAAGGTACTGAAAGATATCATTATTAAATTTAAACAACTTCAAGGTTTCAACTCTCCATACATTCCAGGCTGGGATTGTCATGGACTTCCAATAGAATTGAATGTTGAAAAAAAGATTGGAAAGGTAAATGTTGAAGTTCCCGCTGATAAATTTAGAGAAGAGTGTCGAGAATACGCTAACCAACAAATTGCTATCCAAAGAAATGATTTTAAAAGGCTTGGGATTCAAGCGGATTGGAAAAATCCTTACAAAACCATGTCTTTTGATTATGAGGCTAATACCATCAGGGCGCTTGGTAAAATAATTGAAGCCAATCATTTAGTAAGAGGAGAAAAACCCGTCTACTGGTGTTCAGAATGCAAGTCCGCACTTGCTGAAGCTGAAGTTGAATATTATGACAAAGAATCTAAAGCGATAGATTTTCTCTTTCCAATGCAAAGGGAAGTCCTTGAAAATTTACTTTCATTAGAAATTAATTCTCCAACTTTTGCTGCATCATGGACTACTACTCCTTGGACAATTCCAAGCAACCAAGCAATTTCTTTTAATCCTGAGTTTGAATATGAATTAATAGAATTTGAACATGAAAATAATCAAATAGCTGTATTGGTTGCTTCCACTTTAAAGGAGAGAACTTTAGAGAGAATAGATGTTGGTTCACACAATGTTTTAGGTAAGTTACCTGGAAATGCATTAAACGAAATTGAAGCGAATCATCCCTTTTTAAAGAGACGATCTTTATTTATTTCTGGAACGCATGTAACCGATGAAATGGGAACAGGACTTGTTCATACCGCTCCTGCTCATGGCATGGATGATTATCATGCTTGCTTAGGTAAAGACTTAGATTTTCGGAGTCCGGTTGACGAAAAGGGTGAATTTATCACAAGCCAAGAATTCGTTGGCGGACTAAATTTAGAGGAGGCAAATAATAAAATTATTGAATTATTGGCTGAAAAATCTTTATTGCTTAGTAAAAGTACCTACAGACACAGTTTTCCAAATTGTTGGCGTCATAAAATTCCTGTTTTTTTTAGAGCAACACCACAATGGTTTATTTCCATGGAAAAGAACTTCCTTTTGCAAAACTCCGAAGAAAAAATAAATGAGATCAATTGGCTCCCAGAGTGGGGAAAATCAAGAATTGAAGGAATGATGCAAGAAAGACCAGATTGGTGTATCTCAAGACAACGCTCTTGGGGAGTGCCGCTTCCTCTGTTCACAAATAAAGAAACTGGAGAACTTCATCCTAAAACTCTTGAAATTATTGAAAAAGTTGCACAAGAGGTAGAAAAAATAGGCATCCAAGCTTGGTATGATATGGAACCAAGTTCGTTAATTGATGACTATAAATTATATGAAAAATCTTCTGATATCTTAGATGTTTGGTTTGACTCTGGCGTAACTCATCATTGTGTTTTAGAACAAAGAGAAAATTTATCTTATCCTGCTGATTTATATTTAGAAGGTTCAGATCAACACAGGGGGTGGTTTCAATCTTCTTTATTGACTGGCATGGCTATTAATAACGAAGCTCCGTATAGATCAGTTCTCACACACGGATTTGTAGTTGATGGCGAAGGAAAAAAACAATCTAAATCTCTGGGTAACACTGTCTCACCTCAATCAGTTTGGAACAAGAAAGGAGCTGATATTCTGAGGGCATGGGTAGCTTCATCAGATTTTAGAAATGAAATTTATTTTTCTGATGAAATCCTCGATAGAACAGCGGATTCTTATAGAAGAATCAGAAATACGATTAGATTTTTGTTATCTAATTTATATGATTTTGATCATCAGCAAGAAGTCAGTTTAGATTCAAGAGTGGAAATAGATATATGGATTCTTAAAGAGGCAGAAAAACTCCAAAATGAAATTATTGAAGATTATTCAAATTATGAGTTTCATTTGGTTTATCAAAAAGTTCTAAATTTTTGTACTAACGAATTGGGAAGCTTTTATCTAGATATTCTCAAAGACAGACTCTATACCTCAAAAAAATCTGGTATTGCCAGAATTTCAGCACAAGAGACAATAAAAAGCTTATTGGATAAATTATTATTATGGATTGCACCAATTTTAAGTTTCACTGCAGAAGAGGCTTTCAGAGAGTTCTATAAAGACAAAAAGTCTATTTTTCTAGAAAGTTTTACATCAGCTCCAGAAGACATATCCCTAACTTTAGACGAAGATTCTTGGAAAGTGTTAAACGAAATAAAAATTGAGGCAAATAAACTTTTGGAGGAAAAAAGAAATGATGGAATTATTGGTTCTTCCTTAGACGCTGAAGTAAAAATCTTCTGTAACTCTGAGACATTTTTAAGACTAAGTCCTTGTATTGATGAGTTGAAATTTCTTTTAATTGTTTCAGAGGCTTCCTTGGAGGTAGCAGATGATGATGGTCAATCTTCTATTTCAATTGAAGTAAAACCCTCTGATAAAGAAAAATGTGATCGTTGCTGGCACCATACGGGAAATCTCAAAAAGATTTTAGATTCAAATCTATGCCCAAGGTGTATAGAAAACGTAGAGGGCGAGGGTGAAAAAAGGAAGTTTTTTTAAAACACAAAAATTATTCTTTCTGACTGCATTAATTATATCTTTGGTCTTTTTTGATCAATTCTCAAAATACTTAATTGAGGCAAACTTTGATCTTTATGAGTCTACAAACATAATTCCGTTCTTAAATTTCACTTTTATAAAAAATTTTGGCGGCGCTTTTAATTTATTTAACGATGCTTCTCTTAACTTAGGATTGGTATTTATTTTGTTAGTTTCTTTAATTTGTCTTTATCTTCTTTTAGCAATTTTTACCAATCTTGCATTCAAAGAAATTCTTTTTAAAGAGAGGGTTTTTTGGAGCTTTATTCTTGCTGGTGGATTGGGAAATCTTTTAGATAGAATCACAAGAGGCTATGTTGTAGATTTTATTGATATAACATTTAATCCTTATGTATTTAATTTAGCTGACTGCTTTGTGACATTAGGTATAATTTTTTTATTATTT
The DNA here is from genome assembly GCA_902561325.1 of uncultured SAR86 cluster bacterium. Classification (GTDB taxonomy): domain Bacteria; phylum Pseudomonadota; class Gammaproteobacteria; order Magnimaribacterales; family AG-339-G14; genus MEDG-81. The sequence goes on from CACEOL010000004.1 coordinate 61,509, forward strand.
GATTCCTTTTTTGTGCATAAACCTGATGCAGAGTAAGACCATTAAGCTAGCTAATCCTAGAGGCTTTTGTGCTGGAGTAGATAGGGCAATAGATATCGTAAATATTGCTTTGGATAAATTTGGGCCTCCTGTTTATGTAAGGCATGAAGTTGTTCACAATCGAAAAGTTGTGCAAGACCTAAAAATTCGTGGAGCTAGATTTGTTGATAATCTTGATGAGGTTCCAGAAGGATCTGTCACAATTTTTTCAGCTCATGGAGTATCTGAAAAAGTAGAATCTCAAGCAAAAAAATATAATTTAAACTTTTTTGACGCTACTTGCCCACTTGTTACTAAAGTACATATGGAAGTTATTAGATATGCTCAGCAAGGAAGAGACGTCATCATGATTGGACATAAAAATCATCCTGAAGTTGAGGGAACTCTTGGCAGGTTTCCAAATGAAAGTTCAGGAAAAATATATCTCGTTGAAGATGAAAAGGATGCTCAAAATATACATATTTCTCAGCCCTCTAATTTAGCTTTAGTTACTCAGACAACTCTTTCGGTAGATGATACGAAGCAGATTATTGAAATACTCAAGAAAAGATTTCCTGAAATAAAATCACCAAATGCAGATGATATTTGTTATGCAACACAAAATAGACAAGATGCTGTAAAGCAGCTTGCTTTAGAAACAGACTTTATAATTGTTGTTGGTTCTGAAAATAGCTCAAATTCAAATCGATTGAAGGAACTAGCAGAGCTCATGGGAACGGAATCATGCTTGGTAGACCATGTTTCGCAACTTTCTGAGGACTCTTTGAAAAACATCAGTAAATTAGGAATTACATCAGGAGCTTCAGCTCCTGAAGAACTTGTTAAAGAAATAATTTCCTACTGCAAAGGTTTTGGGTTTTCTATAGTTGAAGAAATCCAAGGCCTTAAAGAAAATATATCCTTCAAACTACCAAAAGAGCTTAGATGAAAAGTGACATAGCAATTATTGGAGCTGGTATCGCTGGCATAACAACAGCTTACGCACTTGCCAAAAAAGGTCATAAAGTTACTTTAATTGATTCCAGAAGATATCCTGCAATGGCAACTAGTTATGCTAATGGAGGTCAATTAAGTGCCAGTAATTCCGAAACTTGGAATACTACAAAAAACATACTCAACGGAATTAAGTGGATGTTCAAGAAAGATGCTCCGCTTCTTTTTAATCCTTCGCCCAGTATTCAAAAATACAAATGGATGATTGGTTTTCTTCTAGCTACATTTAATGGCAAACATAAATCTAATACTCAACAAACTATCGAGTTAGCCAAAAGAGCCAGAGAAATATACTTCGATATAGCAGACTCCGAAGGTATTAAGTTTGATCTTTTAAAGAAAGGCATTCTTCATTTTTATAACGACGAAAAAGAATTTAGTTCTGCAGCAGACAAAGCTTCTTGGCTAGATCAGGAAGGCATGGAATGGGAGGCTTTATCTTTAGATGAAATTGAAGATTTGGAACCTGCATTCAAGTCTGCAAGCAACGAAAAGAAAATAGTCGGGGGAATTTATACTAAATCCGATGCAAGTGGCGATATTCATAAATTTTGTACCAATATGATTAAAACCCTGGAAGAAAAATATGGTGTTGAAACTTTTTTCAATACCGAAATAGAAACAATCTACAAAGATAAAGACAAAGTAATTCTTTCTGCGACAGATCAAGCCAATTCAAAAGGATATGTTTTCGATCAAGTTGCAGTTTGTGCTGGCGTTGAAACTCAAAAGTTTGCAGATATATTAGGTGATAGTATGAGAGTTTATCCTGTCAAAGGTTATAGTGTAACCATCTATCTCGACGATATGATTTCTCAACAAGCTGCTCCTCAGGTGTCTTTATTGGATGATCCAGTAAAAATTGTTTCCAGTAGGCTTGGCAATAGACTTAGGGTTGCAGGAACTGCAGAATTGGCTGGAAAGAATAAAGATATCAGACAAGATAGAATCCGTCCTTTGCTTAATTGGGTAAGAGAATATTTTCCTTCTGTAAGCACAGAAAACTATACGCCCTGGGCTGGTTTGAGACCTATGACACCTGACATGATGCCTTTAATATTTGAGAGTAAAGTGAAGGGAATATTTTACAATACGGGACACGGTCATTTAGGCTGGACTTTAGGAGCAGCTACTGGCGAAATATTGGCTGAAAAGATGGGTAATGATCAATAAAGAAGGCTGGCTTACAAAAGCGGAAAAACATATTTCTCCAAACTGTGATCAAAGACCAATAAATTCTGAGATAAAACTCATCGTTATTCACAACATTAGCTTGCCCCCAGAAAACTTTGCACCTGAAAATGTCAAAAAATTCTTCAAGAACGAACTTGATTTCGAGTCTCATGAGTTTTTTCATGAGATAAGAGGCCTAAAAGTATCTAGCCACTTTGTAATTGATCGACTAGGAAAAATTTATCAATTCGTTTCGGTTTATGACAGGGCATGGCATGCTGGCGTATCATCTTTTAAAAACCAAGAAAATTGCAATGATTTTTCATTAGGAGTTGAACTCATCGGTAGTGACAATGCTCCCTTTGAAGATAATCAATATGATTCCTTAAATAAGCTTATTGAAATTCTATGTAGTTCTTTTCCAGAGATAAAAAAAGAAAATATCGTAGGTCATTCTGAGATAGCACCAGGCAGAAAGACTGATCCAGGACCCTTTTTTGATTGGTCAAAGATAAGATAAAATAGCTTAATGCCGTCCTTTGATATTGAATCCAAAATTGACAACCATGAGTTATCAAACGCAATAGATCAAACTAATAGAGTTATCACTAATAGATACGACCTTAAAGATGCAAACGCTAATGTTTTATTGCAAGAGAACGAAATTAGAGTTTCTTCTAATGAATCCTTTCAATTAGATCAAATTATCCCAATTCTCAAAGAAAATTTAAGTAAACGCAAAATTGATTTAAAGAGTTTAAAAATAGGAGAGACTCATGAAGCTAACAATTCAGCCTCAGTAAACATAGAACTCGTAAAAGGTATTTCCAGCGAAATAGGCAAAGAAATTAATGCGCTTATAAAATCAAAAAAAATGAAAGTACAAAGCTCTATCCAGGGAGACTCCGTAAGGATTTCTGGAAAGAAAAGAGATGATCTTCAAGCTGCAATCACATTAATAAAAGAACAAAATTTCGATATTCCTTTACAGTTTCAAAATTTTAGAGACTAAAAATGACTTTTATAGATTCTTTGAGGAATTATTTAAGCCCTCAAATTTTAATAATTTTGTGCTTAGGCTTCATCTCCGGAGTGCCATATGGAGTTTTAATGGACCCCCTGAATTATTGGTTATCAGAGGAGGGTATTGAAAAATCTACCATTGGCCTGCTTTCTCTAGTTTTTTTAATATACTCCTTAAAAGTATTTTGGGCTCCATTAGTAGACCGTTTGAAGATTCCAGGACTTCATAGTTTAGGACAAAGAAAATCATGGTTATTTTTATCACAGTTTGTAACTGGTTTAATCATATTATTAATTAGTTTTGTTGAGCCAAAAGAAAGTTTAAATATCTTTGTTTATTTGATTCTTGCAATTGGGTTTTTTTCTGCCACACAAGATATATGTGCTGACGCATTAAGAATAGAACTTGTTGAAAAAAGGGAGTTAGGTGAGGCATCAGCAGTTTTTGTTATTGGTTGGAGAATCGGAGCTATTTTGCTTTCCGGGGTAGCTACTTTTTACCTAGCTGAATTATTTGGATGGAGTTTTGCTTACCAAATGATAGGCATAATCGTAATCTTTTTGTCTTTTATTTTTTTAATACTCATAAGAGAGCCAACGAGAGAGATTAGACCGCCAAAAGATTTTTTCAAGGAACCTCTTGGATGGTTTGAAGATTCTTTTTTAGCTCCATTAAAGGACCTTTATTTAAGATATAAGAACCATCTGCTGCTCTTACTGCTTTTAATATTTACTTACCGACTTAGCGATATGTTTTTAGGCCCAATGGCCATGCCGTTCTATAGAGAAACAGGATTTACAAAAATTGAAGTAGCTGAAATAACTAATTTTTATGGGCTAATCATGACTATCTTGGGCGGTTTATTTGCCGGAGCTTCAGTATATCGTTACGGTCTTTCAAAAAATCTGGTTGCAGGGGCAATTTTAACTCCTTTAACCAATCTCCCTTTTATTTATCTAAACATGATTGGTCATGATGTAAATTTCCTCATAGTCACCATTACTTTAGACAACTTTACTCAGGGATTTGTGAATGTGATGGGCGTTACTATTCTCGGTACAATTGTTTCAAAAAGTTTTACCGCAACGCAGTTTGCTTTTTTAGTGGCATTGGTTTCAGTACCTCCAAGGATTATTTCAGGAGGCTCAGGAATAATTGTTGATAATATGGGGTTTCATGAGTTTTTCATAATTTGTGCTTTACTTGGAATTCCTGCAATTATTTTCTCGATAATGGCCCATAAAAGAAGACAGGAACTGGGTTTTGAATAGAAGTCTATATTCAAATAGATGGTTAAATTGTTTTTATATTCTATTTTTAATTTCCTTGTATTTATTTTTTGCTCCTTTCGAAGATGATGGTCCAGAAATTTTTCCTCACTCAGATAAAATTGCACATTTTTCTATATTTTTCTTCATGACTATCTTTTTAATAGTTGGAAGACTAAAAAAGAATTACGCTCTAATTTTCTGTATTTTGTATGCTTTGTTTACAGAAATTGTTCAAACTTTTCTTAATTATAGAACCGGCAGTATTTTTGACTTTGTTTCAGACATTCTGGGCATAACTTTTGCAATTTTTTTTATTTTTTTCCTTGAAAAAAGAGCTATAGAACATAAATAAATAAGTGTTGTGAATTGGTCATTCGTTTAATAGAATGCGCATCTCACATTTGTTTAGTTATTTTAAAGGAGTGCTAATATGAAATTTAATCCACTAGGAGACAAACTTCTTGTAAGAAGAAGTGAAGAGGAAGAAACCACTGCAGGAGGTATTGTTTTGCCTGGATCTGCAGCTGAAAAGCCTTCCCAAGGTGAAGTGTTAGCTATTGGACCAGGAAGAGTTCTTGATTCAGGAGAAAAAGTTGAAGTTCCAGTGAGCGTCGGAGACACAGTTGTTTTTGGCCAATACGCGGGAAGCAATACTATAAAGGTTGATGGTGAAGAATTACTAATTCTCAGTGAAAGCGATCTTCTTGGAACGGTTTCCAAGTAAACAATTAAATATTTTTTTAATACGAGGTAAAAAATGGCAAAAGACGTAAAATTTAGCGATTCAGCTAGACAATTGATGCTTGACGGAGTCAATGTACTTGCTGATGCAGTAAAGGTGACACTAGGCCCTAAAGGAAGAAACGTAGTTTTAGATAAATCTTTTGGAGCTCCTACAGTAACAAAAGATGGAGTTTCTGTAGCAAAAGAAGTTGAGCTACAAGATAAATTTGAAAACATGGGTGCTCAAATGGTTAAAGAAGTTGCTTCGCAAACTTCAGATGCAGCTGGTGATGGAACTACAACTGCTACTGTTCTTGCTCAAGCAATTGTTAATGAAGGCTTAAAATCTGTTGCGGCTGGTTTCAATCCTATGGATCTTAAAAGAGGCATAGACAAGGCAGTAACAAAAGCTGTTGAAAGCATACAAAGCATGTCCGAGCCTTGTGCAGACAGTACTGCTATAGCTCAAGTTGGTACCATTTCTGCCAATAGTGACGGTGAAGTTGGAGACATCATTGCTGAAGCTATGGAAAAGGTTGGAAAAGAAGGCGTTATAACTGTCGAAGAAGCTAGCGGTATTGAAAACGAATTAGAAGTTGTTGAAGGAATGCAGTTTGATCGTGGATACCTTTCTCCATATTTCATAAACAACCAAGATAAAATGATTACCGAATTAGAAGATCCTATGATTCTTCTTCACGACAAGAAAATTTCAAATATCAGAGAACTTTTGCCTTTGTTAGAAGCTGTAGCAAAAGCTGGAAAATCCCTTCTTATTATCGCAGAAGATGTTGAAGGTGAAGCCTTAGCAACATTAGTTGTTAATAATATGAGAGGCGTTGTAAAAGTTTCTGCCTGTAAAGCACCAGGTTTTGGAGACAGAAGAAAGGCTATGTTGGAAGATATAGCTATTCTTACAGGAGGAACAGTAATTTCTGAGGAAGTTGGCCTTAACTTAGAAGGAGCAACTATAGAATCTCTAGGAACAGCTAAAAAAGTAGTCCTATCAAAAGAAAATACTACCGTGATTGATGGTGCGGGTTCTCAAGACAACATTTCTGGCAGAGTTAACCAGATTAGAGCTCAAATTGAAGAAACTTCATCAGATTATGATAGAGAGAAACTTCAAGAGAGAGTAGCTAAGTTAGCCGGAGGAGTTGCTGTAATTAAAGTTGGAGCAGGCTCAGAGATTGAGATGAAAGAAAAGAAGGCCAGGGTTGAAGATGCTTTGCATTCAACCAGAGCAGCTGTCGAAGAGGGAGTTGTTCCAGGCGGAGGAGTTGCTTTGATTAGAGCATTGCAGTCATCCGAGGGCCTTAAAGGAGATAACGAAGATCAAAACATAGGTATTTCAATTGCTTTAAAAGCCATGGAAGCTCCTATCAGACAAATCGTACTCAATGCAGGTGAAGAAGCATCGGTTGTAGTTGATAAAATTAAATCCGAAAAAGGCAATCATGGTTTTAATGCTGCTACATCTGAGTATGGCGACATGATTAAGATGGGTATCTTAGATCCAGCAAAAGTTACAAGAACTGCACTGCAAGCAGCAGGCTCTGTTGCTGGTTTGATGATCACCACTGAAGCTATGGTTTCTGACATACCTGAAGAAAATGCTGGTGGAGGAATGCCAGGCGGTATGCCTCCAGGAATGGGTGGTATGGACGGAATGATGTAAAAATATTCTGTCGAAAAAAAAGAGGCCATGTTAGGCCTCTTTTTTTTATTTTACGGTTTTAGAATATAATAAAGCTTTAAAGAGGGAGATTTAATGGAAATAGAACTATATTTATACAATGTCCTAGTGAGATGGGGACACATCTTAGTTGGTATAGCCTGGATAGGGCTTTTATATTATTTTAATTTTGTGCAAACAGAATACGTAAAAGTCGCAGATCCTGATGCTAAGGCAGATGTTATGAAAAAATTAGCACCCAATGCGCTTTGGTGGTTTAGATGGGCTGCTTTTTTAACTTTTTTAACAGGTTTATATCTTTTATATGTTCAAGAACGAGCGATTACAACAGCTATAACTTTAGGGTCATTAATGGGAATAATCATGATGTTGAATGTTTGGGGAATCATTTGGCGTAATCAAAAGATTGTTATCGGTCTAAAAGAAGGAGATGCAGCAGCAGCAGGAGCTAAGGCTGGTCTAGCCTCTAGGACAAATACTTTACTTTCTTTGCCAATGCTTTATTTCATGGTTTCTTCAGCTCATGGCGGAACGGCTTCTTACCCAAAATCATATCTTTTAATTGATCAATCTGCTGCGGGGGGACCCATTGCAGGATATTTAGGTTATGATTTTTGGATTGTAGTGGCTGCGGTGCTTTTGATTGAGTTGAATGCAATTTATGGAAAAATGTTTCCCGTTATTGCATCTGTAAGATCAGTTATAACTTCAAGCTTTGTCTTAACTATTATTTTTTCTGGCTTAGTTTTTTATATCTAAGTCAATCATCGCTGAGTTCTTCATCTTCTTGTTCGATTTGAAGAACTCTCGCGATTTTAATCATATTATTTCTAATCAATACAGTCTCGATAGCGTAATTGCCGATTTCTATTTTGATATTGTCTTCAGGAATTGTTTCAACCTGATCAATAATTAATCCGTTTAAGGTTTTAGCTCCATTTATTGGAAGCTGCCAATTTAATTTTTTGTTTAGCTCTCTTAAGGGTATCGAGGCATCAATTAAATAACTTCCATCCTTTTGCTCCATAATTTCTACAGTCTCTCTATCTATATCTGTAGCAAGCTCACCAACAATTTCTTCAAGAACATCTTTAATCGTAACTAATCCCTTAACGGATCCATATTCATCAATTATTACAGCAACCGTCTTTTTATTTTTTTGGAAATTGAAAAGTTGTGTACTCAAAGGAGTATTTTCTGGAATGAAGTAAGCTTCCTCTAATGATTCAATCAAACTTTCAATAGATTTATCTTCATTTGAAAGAAAGGCAGTAATTCCATAAAGGTCTATAACCCCTCTTAGATCATCAAGAGATTCATCATAGACAGGCAAAAAATCCTTTTGATTATTTTGAAGATTACTCAGAATATTTTCTATTGGCTGATTTATATCAATACCAATTACTTCACTTCTTTGCGTCATAACCTCATCAACGGAAACTTTATCTAGCTCCAAAACACTAATTAACATGTCCTGATATTTCTTGGGAATCAAATCTCCAGAGTTTTCCAAGACGCTCTTTAATTCTTCAGGCGACAAATCTTCTTTAATTGAAGTTTCTTTTGTTCCCAAAAGCCTCATAAAAAAGTTTGAAAAGAAGTTAACAAACAAAACCAATGGCCTGAGTATCTTTTGCAAATATTTAAGGATTAGAGATGCCGGAAGAGCAACTTTTTCTGAATTCAATGCCGCGAAAGTCTTAGGAGTAATTTCAGCAAATACTAAAATTATTAAAGTTAAAACAATTGATCCTATTACAACGCCACTATCTCCAAATAAATTTAAACAAAGGACAGTCGTCAGTGAAGCTGCAAGAATATTTACAAAATTATTGCCTATGAGAATAACACCTAGCAATCTATCGGGTCTTTTTAAAAGTTTGTCAGCTCTTATAGCTCCTTTATCGTTTTCCTTAACCAAATGTTTAAGACGATACCTATTTAAGGACATCATAGCCGTTTCTACTCCAGAGAAAAAAGCAGAAAGAAATAGCAGAAAAACGATGCTTGAAAAAAGCATCCAAGGATTAACGTCAGCCAATTGTAGGAATTATATGAATTGTTTGCATTTTTTTACAATTATAGGAAGGTTTTACTTGAATACAAAATTAAATTACTTAGAATACGCTTCTCAAAGAGATTTATGGTAACTATAAGACTAGCCAGAGGAGGCGCCAAAAAGCGTCCTTATTTTCATATTACAGTCGCGGATTCGCGCAGAGCTAGAGATGGTAAATATATCGAAAGGGTGGGCTTTTTTAATCCTATTGCCTCAGCCCAAAATGACAGACTTAACATTGATCATGAAAGACTAGACTATTGGGTTAGCAAAGGAGCTCAAATTACTGAGAGGGTTAAGACTTTGATAAAAGAGTCAAAACTTTCAACAGAAGATTTCAATCAATTAATTGCAAAGAAAGAAAAACTCAGGTTAGTGAAACTGGAAAAGAAAAAATCTTCAGCACTTGAAACTAATGTTGAAGAAAGTTCTTCCGAAGGAGAAGAGGTCCCGGCTGAGACAGAAAATACAAAACCAAAAAGTACCAATAATAATAACCAATCAAACAATGAGGATAATCTAATGGAAAAAACTGAAGATATTATCGATAAGGTTGCAGAAGGTACAAAAGACGTAGCTGAAGGTGCTGCTGAAGCTGTAACAGATGTAGCTGAAGGCGCAGTTAATGTTGCTGAAGAGGTAGTTGAAACAGCAGAAGATGTTGATGAAGATGCTGCTAAAGCGGTAACAGATGTTGCTGAAGGCGCTGCTAATGTTGGTGGCGATGTTGTTGAGACTGCTGAAGATGTTGTTGAAGACGCAGTTGATGCTGTTAAAGATGTTGCTGAAGGTGCTGCTGATGTAGCTGGCGATGTTGTTGACACTGCAAAAGAAGTGACAGGCGATCTTGCCGAAGGTGATGTTGTTGAAGCAGTAAAAGACGTAGCTGAAGGCGCAGTCGATGTTGCCGAAGACGTTGTCGAAACTGCAGTTGATGTTGCTGAAGATGCAGTTGATGCTGTGAAAGACGTTGCTGAAGGAGCAGCTGATGTAGTTGAAGACGTTGTCGAAACTGCTGAAGATGTTGTTGAAGATGCAGTTGATGCTGTGAAAGACGTTGCTGAAGGTGCTGCTGATGCAGTCGAAGACGCAATTGATGCTGTAAAAGACGCATTCACATCTGACGACTCTAAAGACGATAAATAAATTATCAAAATGACCTACCAAGATGATGATTTCATTTTGGTAGGTAATTTTGGTCGTCCAATCGGTCTTAAAGGAAGTATCAAATTAAATTCCTTCACAAGACCTTCTGAAAACATAACATCTTACAACTCTTTCTTTATGAAAGAGGGTTCTCAATTTGTTGAATTAGAAGTAAAAAAAATAACTACTTCTGGAAAAAATTTAATTATTTTCTTGAATAACTGTAATTCCCTTGAAGAGGCTGAAGAAACTTTTAAAGGTAGAGAAATATTTATTCCTAAATCAGATCTACCTGAAACAGAGGATAAGTTTTATTGGAATGATCTAATTGGATTAGAGGTAATCGTACGAAGCTCAGAAAAAACCCTTGGGAAGGTCCATTCTCTTATGGAAACAGGCTCTAACGATGTGCTAATAATTAAAAATCCCAATCAAGAAGATATTTTGATTCCTTTTATACTGAAGCAAGTAATTCTGGAGGTAACAGAAAAAAGCATTTATGTAGATTGGGAGGTTTAAATGAATTTTACTTTTATTTCCTTGTTTCCTGAAATCATAAGATCTGCATTGAATGAAAGCATAACAAAAAGAGCTATCGAAAAGTCTTTGATTTCTTTTGAAACGATAAATCCTAGAGATTATCTTAAGACTAAAGAAAGGATTGATGACAAAGTTTATGGCGGTGGTCCGGGAATGCTTTTGAAATCTGAACCTTTAATGAAAGCCATAGACGATGCAACTTCTAAATTTGATAGATCAGAAAGCAAAATTATTTATTTATCTCCAAAAGGCAAGCCATTTACTCAAGAAACTGCTGAGACTCTAGCTTCAGAGAAAAATATAATATTCATTTGTGGTCGTTATGAAGGAATTGATCAGAGAATAATTGATCATTATGTGGATGACGAGATAAGCATTGGTGATTATGTTCTCTCCGGTGGAGAGCTACCAGCTTTAGTAGTATTTGATGCTATCTCCAGGAATATTGAGGGAGTCTTAGGAGACGACGCATCTCTTGAGCAAGAATCTTTTTCCGGAGGACTATTAGAGTATCCTCAATATACTAGGCCTGAAAAAATGAAATTGGGTGATGTGCCAAAAGAATTATTATCTGGAAATCATGCGGCTATAGAACAATGGCGAAAGAAACAGATGCTAGGAATTACCGCTTCGAAAAGAAAAGATCTTCTAGAAAAAATCAAATTGTCACCTGAAGAAAAAGCTCTTTTGGAAGAATTTTTTGATGAACTTGAGTAATAATCTGATAGAATTCTTTTCCTTGTAGATAAGCAGTAATTGAAATGAGCAGCAAAAGAACATCTGTCCAAGTCGTAGAGGCAGCACAACTTAAAGATAAGATTCCTGATTTTAATCAGGGGGATACTGTTTTAGTTGAGATCGTAGTTAAAGAAGGAGACCGAGAGAGGACTCAACCTTTTGAAGGTGTAGTAATTAGCATCAAAAACAGAGGTCTAAATTCTGCTTTTACAGTAAGAAAAATTTCGAGCGGTGTTGGAGTTGAAAGATCATTTCAAACTCACAGTCCATTAATAAAATCCATTAAAGTTAAAAGGAAGGGTAAGGTTAGGCAATCTAAACTTTATTACTTAAGAGAACGCTCTGGAAGATCCGCAAGAATAAAAGAAAAAGTATAATCACATAATGAGTGATTCGGATAGGCAAATTCTTGATGCCTTTATCGATAATATCTGGATTGAAAAGGGATTGAGTCAAAATACACTAGACTCATACAGAAGTGATCTTGAGCAATTTTCCTCATGGCTTGAAAAAAATAACCTTAGTTATATAAAAACTTCCAAGAAAGAAATTCTATCTTATTTATCTTTTCTTTTTCAGAAAGGCTTGGGAAGTAAAACAGTTGCCAGAAAACTTTCTTCATTAAAATCTTTCTTTCGCTATTTGGTCTTTAAATCCATTATTCCAAACGACCCATCAAGCGAGGTAGAAACACCAAAATTATTAAAGTCTATTCCCAAATCTATTTCAGAAAAAGAAGTTGAAGCATTGTTAGCTGCACCTGATGAAAAGACAGATATTGGGCTAAGAGATAAAACCATGATTGAGACTTTATACTCCTGCGGACTTAGAATTTCAGAATTAACAAATTTAGAATTATTAAATCTTAACTTGCGCCAAGGTGTAATCAGAGTAATTGGAAAAGGCCAAAAAGAAAGATTGGTTCCAATGGGCGATCAGCTTATTGGTTTATTAGAACTCTACATTTCCTCTTCAAGGAAAAATCTTCTCAACAAAAGACACTCTGACTTTTTATTTTTATCAACAAGAGGACAAAGAATGACTCGTCAATCCTTTTGGCATAGGATAAAACACTATTGTTTAGCCTCAGGTTTTGAGTCAGATAAAATTTCGCCTCACGTGCTTAGACATGCTTTTGCAACCCACCTTTTAAATAATGGAGCTGACTTAAGAGTGGTACAACTTTTACTTGGGCATAGCGACTTAAATACAACGCAAATTTACACTGAGGTTGCTAGACAACGACTGAAAAGACTTCATACTGAGCACCACCCACGAGGCTAAGATATGATTATTTTTAGGTTTATTGTTTTATTGTTTTCTTTGCAGAGTTTTGTTTTAGATAAAGACGAAATAAAAGCAAAATTAAATGAAATCATTCCTGATGAGATATCGGTAGATATGGTTGAAGATACTTATTCCCCAAACTTTTTTTCGGTTGAATTATCTGACGGATCTTTATTTTACGTAACGGCAGATGGTGAATTCATCATCAATGGAGATCTCTATCAAATCAAAAAAAACTCTTTGATAAATTTTTCAGACATGCGAGATTCTAGGAAAAGAATTAATAGAATACTTGAAATAAATCCAAGTGAGTTTATTACCTTTGAGCCCAAAGAAAAGAAAACAGACATTTATGTGTTTACAGACGTTGATTGTGGGTATTGTAGAAAATTGCATTCTGAAATCACAAGCTATCTAGAAAATGGCATACAAGTTAATTATCTAGCATATCCAAGAGAAGGTTTGGAAAGTGATACTTATCAAAAAATGAAGACTGCCTGGTGTTCGAAAGATCCTCAAGTAAGTTTGACGACTTTAAAACTTGGAAAAACTATCAAAAGCGATGATTGCACTAAAAAAATTGTTTCAAAACATTATAATTTAGCCAAAGAATTTAATGCCCGAGGAACTCCTACTATAATTCTTGAGAACGGTTTCTTATTAGCAGGTTATCACTCTGCTAAAGAGATATTGAATTTTTTAAAAAAATAAATATGGATAAAAACTTTGCTTCAATAGATCGACTACCTCCTTATGTTTTCGAGGAAATTGGCCAACTTAAAATGGCGGCTCGAAGAAGGGGTGAGGATATTATTGATTTTGGAATGGGAAATCCTGACGGCGCAACTCCTGATTTTATTGTCGAGAAGCTTAAAGAGGTTGTCATGCGACCCGATACCCATCGTTATTCTCAATCAAAAGGTATACCCAAATTAAGACAAGCTATAACCGATTGGTATGACAGAAAATTTGATGTTGCATTGGATCCCGAAGAAGAGGCAATAGCCACTCTTGGTTCTAAAGAAGGCTTGAGTCATTTAGCCATTGCCACAATGGATAAGGGAGACGTTATTTTGGTACCAAATCCAGCATATCCAATACATCCTTTTGGATTTGTAATAGCTGGAGCTGATATTCATCACGTGCCAATCGGTCCAGGCATTGATTTCTTTAAAAGTTTAAAAGATGCAATAAAAAATTCTTTTCCAAAACCTAAAATGTTACTCATTAATTTTCCAAGCAACCCAACAACGAGTTGCGTAGATTTAGATTTTTTTAAAGAAGTTATCGCTATTGCTAAAGAGCATAACATTTGGGTTGTTCATGACTTGGCTTATGCTGATCTTTGTTTTGATGGTTATGAAGCTCCTTCAATTCTTCAAGTAGAAGGGGCAAAAGATATAGCTGTTGAGTTTTATACTCTTTCAAAAAGCTACAATATGCCAGGTTGGCGCTTAGGCTTTTGTTGTGGCAATAAAGAACTTATAGCTGCGTTAGCAAGATTAAAATCTTATTTTGATTACGGACACTTCACACCCATTCAGGTAGCTGGAATAGAAGCTTTGAATAATGGCGATAAAGAAGTAGAAAAGATTTGCCAAATTTATAAATCCCGAAGAGATGTACTTTGTGATGGTTTGAATTCATTTGGTTGGAGTATTGAAAAACCCAAAGCAACCATGTTTGTCTGGGCAAGAATCCCTGAATCGTTTGAAATGAAGTCTATGGAGTTTTCTAGATTCTTATTGGAAAAGGCTAAAGTTGCCGTTTCTCCAGGTTTGGGTTTTGGAGAGTATGGAGACGACTTTGTTAGATTTTCTTTAATTGAAAATGAACAAAGAACGAACCAAGCAGTCAGAGGTATAAAAAAAGCCTTCAAAGAGTATCTATAATGCCAAATTTAAAAATAGGTTTATGCGGCACTGGAAATGTCGGATCAGCTTTTATTGAAAGTATCGTTTCTTCGGAATCTCTTATAAATCAAAATTATGGTTTGAACATTTCAATATCTTTGATTGGTGCAAGAAAAGGCAAGGTATCCGGTGTCTCTGATATTTCAGTTATTACTGATATTCAAGAAGTTGCCAAGTCAGATGATGTTGATGTTGTTGTGGAGTTGATTGGCGGGGTTGAAGACGCTTACATGCTTGCTATTTCAGCACTTAAGAATAAAAAACATTTTGTTACGGCAAATAAAGCTCTCATTGCTGCTCATTCAAAAGAACTTTTTGAATTGGCAACGGAAAATAAGGTTCACATTGGTTTTGAGGCTTCTGTAGCTGGGGGTATTCCAATTATTAGAACCATTAGAGATGGTTTAATTAGTAATCAAATAAATTCCTTTGCAGGAATATTAAACGGCACTTCCAATTTTATTTTTTCTAAAATGGCTGACGAAAAGTTATCTTTTGATACGGCATTGGCTTTGGCTCAAAAGGAAGGATTTGCTGAACCCGATCCTTCTTTTGATATTTCGGGTCAAGATGCTGCACAAAAAACAAGTATTTTAGCGACACTTTCTTTTT
>CACEOL010000005.1 GCA_902561325.1 uncultured SAR86 cluster bacterium
ATTAAGAAGGAGAATTTAATCTCTAAAGAGATAAGCGAAGCATTAACTAATAAACGTCTGGATGTAGTTTTGGCTGAAACTTTTCCAGAATTCTCTAGAAGTAGACTAAAAAAATGGTTGGAAAACGATTTGGTAACTGTAAACAAGAAAGTTATAAATAAACCCAGTCATAAAATAATTTTTCCGGCAAAACTGGAACTTAGTGTACCAAACGAAAATCTCACAGAAGATTTACCAGAACAATTAGACCTGAATATAGTTGAGTCTACAGAAGGATATATAGTAATCGACAAAAGTCATGGAATGGTAGTGCATCCCGGTGCAGGAAATAAATCAGGAACATTATTGAATGCCTTATTGCATCAATATCCTGAATTAAAAAAATTACCAAGAGCAGGGATTGTTCATCGTCTAGATAAAGATACTTCGGGACTAATGGTAGTAGCCAGAAACGAACCTGCAATGCAAAGCTTGTCAGAACAAATTTCCAATCGCTCTATAAAAAGGATTTACCAAGCTTTCACAGTAGGAAGAATTGATAGATCTGGAAAAATTGAAGCACCCATAGGAAGACACCCAAAAAATAGACAAAAACAAGCAATTATTGATTCTGGTCGAGAAGCCATTTCACATTTCAAGGTCATAGAAAATTTTGGCTCTTATTCTCATCTTGAAGTTTCCTTAGAAACAGGAAGGACTCATCAAATACGTGTTCATATGAATCATTTAGGCTTTCCTTTAATTGGAGATCCTCTTTATGGCAGGCGAAGAAGATTTGCTAAAAATACTCATCAAAAACTTAGAGAAATAATAGAAAGTTTTTCCAGACAAGCACTTCATGCTACTCAACTGAGTTTCATAGATCCCGCTACATCCAAAGAAGTGAGCTTCCAATCTAAATTACCTTCTGATTTAGTCGAATTAAGGGAAAACCTTTTAAATCAAGCATAATTTCCTTGACTTGCTTTCTAGTACTGTCAAAATTCGCTCCCTTGAGAGATTTCTTCATATTTTTTTAAAATAATGGCAAAAGTAATGACATCTGGTGGCGAAGCTTTAATTAAGGCTTTAGCTGATGAAAATGTAGATATCATCTTCGGTTATCCCGGAGGTGCTGCCTTGCATATTTATGATGCAATTTACCAGCAAGACCGAGTACAACATATCTTGGTTAGACATGAACAAGCTGCTACTCACGCAGCTGATGGCTTTGCTCGAGCTACTGGAAAGCCTGGAGTTTGTTTGGTTACTTCTGGACCTGGAGCAACAAACGCAATTACTGGTATTGCAACTGCCTATATGGATTCCATTCCTCTGGTTGTCATTTCTGGTCAAGTACCAAATCATTTAATAGGTACTGATGCTTTTCAAGAAACCGATATGATGGGTATTTCTAGACCTATTGTTAAACATAGTTTTCTTGTACAAAAGCCAGAAGAAATTCCAGTTATCGTCAAAAAAGCATTTCACATTGCAACCAGTGGCAGACCTGGACCAGTGGTTATTGATGTTCCGAAAAACTTAACCGATCCTAATGAAAAATTTGAATATAAGTTCCCTTCAGATTTATATTTGAGATCGTTTGCGTTATATGACGAAGCAGAAAATAGTGAAGTAAAAAAAGCTGTGAAATTGCTTACCGAGGCAGAAAGACCTGTCATTTATGCCGGTGGTGGAGCTATCAACTCCAATGCTGCAGAAGAAATTTATGAATTTGGAAAGTTGATGGGCTGTCCTGTTACCAATACCTTAATGGGTCTTGGCGTTTATCCAGCTTCAGATGAGCAGTTTGTTGGCATGTTAGGCATGCATGGTACTTATGAGGCAAACATGGTGATGCATGAAGCGGATTTGATTATGGCAATTGGCGCAAGATTTGATGATCGAATTACCAACAATCCAAACAAATTCGGTCTACAAGCTAAAAAAATACATATTGATTCCGATCCGTCTTCAATTGATAAGATTATTGACGTAGATGTAGCAATGACTGGAAATGCAAAAAAAGTTATTTCTCAAATCAATAAAGAATTAAAGGCTATGAATTTTGACAATAAAAAATTCGATCCTTGGATGAAAAAAGCCATGCAGTGGCGTGCGGACCACGGACTCAATCACAATATGTTGGATCAAAAAAATCCAGGAGATATCATTTTGCCCCAACAAGTTATTCAATCTGCATATAAAGCGACTGATGGTAAGGCTTTTGTTACTTCAGATGTTGGTCAGCACCAAATGTTTGCGGCACAGTATTATCACTTCAACGAACCAAGAAAATGGATTAATTCAGGCGGATTGGGAACTATGGGTTTTGGTTTGCCTGCTGCAATGGGAGTTAAATTTGCTTTTCCTGATGAAACGGTTGCTTGCATCACGGGAGAAGGCAGCATTCAAATGTGTATCCAAGAATTATCTACGTGCGGACAATATGGTTTGCCCATCAAGATTATAAATCTCAACAACAGAGCGCTTGGAATGGTTAAACAATGGCAGGATATGCAATATGGTGGAAGATATTCAAGTATCTCTTACGAAGACTCCTTGCCTGACTTTATCAAGCTTGCTGAATCTTATGGACATGTTGGTATGAAAGTAGAAAAGCTTTCAGAACTAGAGGCCGCAATGGAAGAGTGCTTTGCTTTAAAAAACAAATTGGTTTTTCTTGATGTCTATGTTGATCCGGATGAGCACGTTTATCCTATGTTGAAAGCTGGTGGAGACATGTCAGAAATGTACTTAAGCAAAACAGAAAAAACTTTCGAATGAATCATATTGCCTTGCTAATGGAAAACCAACCTGGAGCTTTATCCAGGGTGATAGGTTTATTTTCTCAAAGAGGCTACAACATCGATTCTTTATCGGTAGCTCCTACGCAAGATGAAACACTTTCCAGATTGACCATGACTATTGGTGAGGAAGGAGCTGATATCAATCAAATTCTAAAACAGCTATATAAATTGGTTGATGTGGTGATGGTGCAAAATTTAAGTGAAGCTGACGCCTTAACTTTAGAACTTGCAATAATTAAGTTAAATAAGACCAAGGCAGATGTAGAGGGTCTTATAAAAAATTATGAATTTGAAAGAGAAATTTTAGATGAAAAAGATAATTACACAGTTTTCAAAGTACTAGGAGATACTCAAGAAATTGAAAATTTATTGTCTGAATTGAAGAAAGAAGAATTTTTAGAAGTGACAAGGTCTGGTACCTTAGGTATTACTAAAGGCAATGAGTCTTTGGCAACTAATGATCAGACTAAAATTTCTTACGATTAATTAGAGGAGAAACAAATGGAAGTTTATTACGACAAAGATGCAAAGTTGGATCTTATAAAAGATAAAACAATAGCGGTTATTGGCTTTGGTTCCCAAGGACATGCGCATGCAAACAATCTTAAAGATTCTGGCATGCAAGTTATTATTGGTTTACGCGAAGGTTCAAGTTCAGCAGAAAAAGCAAAAGGCGCTGGTTTTGAAGTAATGGACAACAAAGCTGCTGCTGCAGCGGCTGATTTTGTCATGATGCTTATTCCCGATGAAAAACAAGGAAAAACTTATGCAGAAGAAATTGAGCCAAATCTAAAAGAGGGCGCAACCTTGGCTTTCGCCCATGGTTTTAATATTCATTACGGTCAAATTAAACCTAGAGCTGACTTAGATGTTGTGATGATTGCTCCAAAAGGTCCTGGACATACTGTAAGAGGCCAATATCAAATTGGGGCAGGCGTACCTTGTTTAGTTGCTATACATCAAGACGCATCTGGCAATGCTTTGGATAACTCGGTGGCTTATGCTTCTGCTATCGGCGGGGGAAGAGCTGGAATCATCAAAACTACTTTCAAAGACGAAACTGAAACCGATCTATTTGGCGAGCAAGCAGTTCTTTGTGGCGGATTAACTTCTCTCATTCAGGCTGGTTATGAAACTTTGGTCGAAGCTGGTTATCCACCTGAGATGGCATATTTTGAGTGTGTTCATGAAGTCAAACTTATCGTTGATTTGATTTATGAAGGCGGCTTAGCAAACATGCGTTATAGCATCTCAAATACCGCAGAGTATGGCGACTATACCTCTGGTCCTAAAGTAGTTACTGAAGAAGCGAAGCAAGCTATGAAAAAAATTCTAGATCGAATTCAAAACGGTGAATTTGCCGACGAATTTGTCACCGATGCCAGAAAGAGTAATGGTCCTGAAGGAGGGCCAGAAATGGAAAGGTATCGTCGCGAATCCAGAGAACATCCTATTGAAAAAGTTGGTGCAGATCTTCGAGGCATGATGCCATGGATTGAAGCCAATAAATTGGTCGATAAAACCAAAAACTAGATTTTTTAGTTTTCTTCTTCAGAGAGATTTTTAAGTTGCTTCATTAAATTGAAGTGACTGTCATCTCTCATAGGTAGAAAATCATGATCGTATGCTTTTTCTGGATTCTCTCTTACTCTTCTATCTAAGGCCTTAGCATCGGGCCCAATAAGAATCCGCCACTCTTTGGCTTTGACACCATCCAAAATTACTTTCGCAGCAGCTTCAGCAGAGGTAATGGCTTTTTCTTTAAAATCTTTTTGTCTATTCATGACCGACTCACGAAACATTTCTAAAGATAGGTTGTGCACTGGCGCACCCACTTTAATCCATCTATCTTTCATTTCCTGAAGCTCTTCATCATTCAAATCAGCAATGTCTTTTTGTCCCAATACTTTTCCAGAATTTTCGCTAATTGAAGTACCAATATGTCCTGGCATCACCAGAGATACACCAAGGTGTGGCGCATTGATACGAAAATCATTGATCAAGGCTTCGGTAAAACCTTTAACGGCAAATTTTGCTGCAGAGTAAGAAGTATGAGGTTGAGAATGTCCAAGAGTCGCCCAAAAGCCATTTACACTGCTGGTATTGATCATATGGCCTTCTTCACTTTTAAGTAGGGCGTCCATAAATGCTCGAGAGCATAAATAAACTCCATCCCAACAAATCTTAAAAGTTCTTTCCCACTCTTCTATTCCAGATAGAACAAAACTTGCACCGCCACCAATACCAGCATTATTAAAAAGTAAATTGATATGCTCAGTTCCTTGTTGCTCTAAAACTTCATCTCTAAAACGTAAGACATCTTCTTCAGATGAAACGTCGCATAAGTGCTTAGTGATTTTTACATGAGGATATTTTTTTGTTGCTTCTTGGAAGGTCTCTTCCATATTTTCTTCAATTACATCGCAAATAGAGACATGACAGCCTTCTGCAGCTAATTGATAAGTAAGTTCTCTTCCCATACCGGTTCCACCGCCTGTGATAACCGCAATTTTTCCATCAAAATTTTCCATCTTTCTCCCAAACAAATATTTCTTAAAGTTTTTTTACTTTACATAGTATCTACTAGAAAAAAAACCTATAATCCTTTTTCCAAGATCAGCAAGATAAGATTTTTACTTCTAATTTTGGGTCTGTAGCTCAGCTGGTTAGAGCGCACCCCTGATAAGGGTGAGGTCGCAGATTCGAGTTCTGCCAGACCCACCATAGGTATTGTCACTCTCAATTAAAGGTTTTTGACAGTCAAACTGACATATCCTATATTCTTTTTTCAAGGGAAAATTCAAAATGCTTAAGAAGACGCTGTACTCACTGATTGCAATTGTTTTTATTGGGGTTATTGCTTGGGAATACAAAGTCAATATCTTAATTTGGTCCTTACCAAAGATGATGAATTTTCTTAGCCCGATTCAAGAAAACATCCCAACATCTTGGTCTATTGGGCCAGAAGAAGCAGCGAAGGACGACCGACCTAACATAATTTTAATTCTTGCTGATGATATGGGCTACAACGATATTTCGCTCCACAATGGTGGAGCTGCTGATGGTTCATTGCAAACGCCACATATTGATGAATTGGCTACAAGTGGTGTTTGGTTTTCAAGAGGTTATGCTGCTAATGCGACTTGTGCTCCATCTCGAGCATCAATCATGACAGGCAAATATGCTACAAGATTTGGTTATGAATTTACTCCAGTACCCGATCCGGCAAGATTTATTCTCACTTGGTTGGTTGAAGAAGACGATGCTGAATTGAGAGGGAGAATTGATCGAGAAGTCGCAAATAACTTACCTTCTTATTTCGATATGGGCATGCCAACTGAACAAATTACTATAGCTGAAGTTCTTAAGGATGCAGGATATTACACCGCTCACATTGGTAAATGGCATTTAGGAATTACCAATGGCATGGATCCTCAAAGTCAGGGCTTTGTTGACTCTTTGTCGCTTGCAGGGAGTTCTTATCTTTCTGAGAATGACCCTGAAGTTGTAAATGCCAAATTTGATACAAGCATTGATAAGATGGTTTGGTCTTCCTCTCAGTATGCGGCTAGATTTAATGGCAGCAAACCTTTTGCTCCTGATAAATACGTCACGGATTACTATACCGATGAAGCATTGAAAGTGATTGAAAATAACCAGAACCGACCCTTTTTTTTATACTTAAGTCATTGGGCAATTCATAATCCATTACAAGCTTTAAGATCTGATGTTGAGCAAATGCAACATATGTCCGGCCATAACCTTCAAGTATATTCAGGCATGATTCGAGCACTTGATCGTAGTGTTGGCAAAATTATAGAAAAACTTAAAGAACTAGAAATCTATGGGAAAACCTTAATCATATTTACCAGCGATAACGGCGGTGCTAACTACATCGAATTAGAAGATATCAATAAACCTTATCGTGGCTGGAAAATATCTTTTTTTGATGGCGGTATCAGAGTGCCTTTTATTTTTAGTTGGCCTGATCGCATTGAAGCTGGTGGAAAATTCGACGATGCTATTCACCACTTCGATATTTTTTCTACGATTGCTGCAGCGGCAAATGTAGAAATAAACAATAAACTCGTTATTGACGGAGTAAATTTACTACCTTTCATTAATAAAGAGACTTTTAATAAACCTCATGAAACTCTTTTTTGGCGCTCTGGCAATCACCAATCGGTTCTACATAAAAACTGGAAATATTTAATTAGCATTAAAGAAAATGCTCGATGGTTGTTTGATACTTCTTCGGATCCTTTTGAAAAAAATAATGTTATTGATAAATATCCAAAACAGGCCCAGGTTATTGAAAGCTTATTGGTTGAATTCAACGATAAGCAAAGTGATCCTCTTTTCCCGTCAGCTTTTGAAGCCCCAATAATGATTGATAAATATGACGGACAAGAATATGAAGCAGGGGACGAATATATTTACTGGTCTAATTAAATAAACTTAATCCTGAGTTTTTTTGGGGAACACCCCTTCCGGAATTGAAGGGGTGCTCTAGGGGGATTCTCTAACTTAGAAGTTAAAGTTCAATTTGATACCGAAGTTTCGACCAGCTAAAGGCACTTCATTTTTTACAAAAGAAGTGTGATTTCTAGCTTTCTCGTCCATAAGGTTTCTTCCAAAAACAGATAAAACTAGTTCTTCGTCACTACCGATAGCAAAAGATCTTCTGATATCGAAATCGACCATGGTGTAGCCATCCGTCAAAGATTCACCAAAACCAATATCATCTTCTTTTTGTATATCCATAACTTTGATGTCATAAGTAACATCCTCTTGTTCTAGAGCAAAACGATAGACGTTTTTAATTGGCGTAATTCTTGGAACATTTCCACCACTAGAAAAAGTTCCTACAACTTCGTCTCTACCATAAGAGATTACAAAATCTCCATTATTGGTTGTAAAAGATCTTCCAACTTCTACTTCATATCCATTGAAGTCAGCATCAGCTTGCTTGTAATCTACATTTGGCCTGCCACTGGTAACTGTTCCTCTATTTTTAATGTAAATGTAGTTATCTACTGCATTTGCATAAACTGAGGCATTCACAAAGTAGCCATCATTTTCATAGCTCACGCTAAAATCTAAATTATTGGACCTTTCGGACTCTAAATTTACGCTACCAAACTCGTTTCTAGCTGCTGCTAAATGAGTACCATTCATAAACAGTTCTATTTCAGATGGAGCTCTTGCAACACTTGAAATACCTAGAGTTAGACCAACATTATTGTCTAAGTCCCAACCCATTGTAAGCGCAGTACTCAAATCACTTTCGCTAATATCATGAAGAGTGTTGCCAATTGCACCATCTCGATTAACCTGATCCAAACGAACACCAAAATCTAGGTCTACAACGTCTAGCTCCCTGCAGATGAAGTAGCCAACACTTAACATTTGAGAATCTACTGGTTTCATGAACGCTTCCTCTCCAATAATCGCCACATCTTCTTGGCTGACATTGATTGTCACATTCTGTCTGTTACCACCATCTTGGTTTCCGATATCAAGCTTCATACCGAATTCGAAAGATTCGTTAGTGAAAGTTGTTGGACCATGTTCTTCCTCTTCTTCCTCTCCTTCTTCTTCGTGATGCAACTCTACATGACCTTCAGTAAAGGAATAATCATTTGCTTGAAAGAAATAGCTAAGTTTATCTAACCCACTTAGATTGGTCACAGCTCCTTCTATGGTCACATTTTCCGAAGAAGTATCTGCTTGAATTCTTTCTTCATGCTCCTCTTCTCCTTCATGCTCTTCTTCTTCACCATGGAAAGCAATACCGTAAGTATTTTCAATCTTGCCTAAAGAAAAACCAAAATAACCCCAGTCTTCAATTGTTGAAAGACCAAATTTTTGACTGAAAGTTGCTAAATCAGAATTTGCTAAAGTTGTTTCTGCTTCAGGCGAACCTTCGTGAATGATGGCACCGCTTGGAACCTCGTGACTTTCAAAGTTTACTTCTTTTAAAGCATAAGTCAGATTTATACCACCTACATTGCCTTTATAAGAAAAACTTCCGGTAGTTCCCATGTTTGCTGTTTGTCTTTCAAGACCTATATTAAAGTCATTACCTTCAAAGTCTTTGTTGGCAATAGTTTGATCAACGATATTGATGATTCCACCCATTGTTCCATTGGAATATAACAAGGATGAAGGGCCACGAACCACTTCGATTTGTTGTAAGTCGTTCACATCGACATCATTTAAATGGTCAGAACCTAGGCCAGAGACATCTCTGACTAACTTACCGTTAGATAGAATTCTCACTCTAGTCCCGCCCATTCCTCTGATAATTGGTTGTCCAACTCCAGGACCAAAGCCGGATGAATTTACTCCTAGCAAATAGTCAATGCTGTCTCCTAGATTTGTTGAACCTGTATAATTAATGTCATCTCCAGTGATAACAAATATTGGTGAATCTATTTCAGCAAGTGTTGCTCCTCCAAGAGATGAAGTAACAATGACTTCCTCAT
This sequence comes from uncultured SAR86 cluster bacterium, assembly GCA_902561325.1. GTDB lineage: Bacteria > Pseudomonadota > Gammaproteobacteria > Magnimaribacterales > AG-339-G14 > MEDG-81. The sequence continues at coordinate 9,278 of CACEOL010000005.1, forward strand.
CCATTGCATAAAGCACATTTAGAAATGCGAAACACAAAATAAAATACAAAGATTTTTTCATAATCTCCTCCTAAGAAATTAAAAAATTAAAATTAAAAAAGTTTAAAAGTTGGTCTTATTGAGGCGGGGCTCTAGAAAGAAAGTAAGACTGATTCTTTTTTTCATAAAAACTGATTTGTTCAATTTCTATGTTGTCAGAGAAAAAAAGATGATATGAAGTAAATTCAAGTTCATTACTTACTTGATCGCCGATACAAGAATGACATTCATTTTGAAATTCAAATTCATGATGCTCGACATCATGAGTTTCGTGAGAATGATCATGAGAAAGCTCTCCAAGTAAGCCACTTGAAGCTAAAACCAAGCTAAAAAGAATTGCTAGTTTGTTTCCTTTCCCTAACACGCGAGAGATTGTATTATAAAAAAAGATTTTTTACACTTTTCATTTAATTTTTGGAAGAAAGATATGAGATTGTCATTTATTTTATTAACAGCTTTTTTTATTTCGTGTTCAGAAATTTCTCATAATTCAGCAGAGTGGCAAATTAAAACTTATTCTTCTGCTGCACCTTCATACATTGGAGATTTTGCTACTGTGATAGGCGGTAACGGAGAAATATTGAGAGAAGGTACCAACGGCTGGATTTGCCAACAAGGCAATCCAAGACCTTATCCAAAAGAAGGATGGAAATCTGCTCATGAAGCTATGCCAGCATGTCACGATGAAGAAGGGATGAAATGGATGATGGCTTATGCTGAAGGAAAGGCTCCTAATTTAACCAGAGACACATATATGTGGATGCTTCATGGCGATGTTGGTGAAGACAATTTAGTACCTGGTGTTTTAAACAAAAGTGATTCAACCCCGGGACAATGGATTGAATCAGGTCCACACTTAATGCTGATGCCAAAAGATCCAAAAAGCCTGAAAAATTTCACTACTGATTTCACAAATGGAGAACCTTATGTCATGTTTCCAGGAACTGTTTACGCTCATTTGATGATTCCTGTGGAAGGTTATTACGATTACCAGCCTTCAGCTAAACCAGACTAACTTATAGAGAGCCAAAGAAGTTTCTTAGTTCTTGGACGTAAAGTTCTGGCTTTTCCAAAGCAGCAAAGTGCCCGCCTGAATCTAAAACATTGTAATACTTTAGGTTGCTGTAGCGTTTTTTAAGCCAACGTTCAGATGCTTTGAAAATCTCTTTAGGATAGATACTTACTCCAGTGGGTGTTTTAACTTCTCCGCCATTGAATTCGCCAAAACTTTCCCAATATAATCTTGCGGAGGATGTTGCAGTTTCCGTTAACCAATAAAACATAACATTAGTCAGCAACTCATCTCTTGATACGGCATTTTCTGGATGGCCGTTACAATCAGTCCATTGGTAAAACTTTTCTAGAATCCAGGCTGCTTGACCGACAGGCGAATCTGTCAGTCCATAGCCTAAAGTTTGCGGTCTTGTGGATTGTTGTTTGGAATAGCCAGAGTCCCACTCTTGGTAGAATTGAAATCCCGCTAGAGCGTTTTGCTCAAATTCAGTTAAATCATTCATGGTATCCATATCAGGAGAAACCACTGCCATATTTAAATGAATAGCTTCACAGTCAGGATCTTGTGTGCCAAGAGCAGTGGTAACCGCAGAACCCCAGTCACCACCTTGAGCAAAATATTTTTTGTAACCAAGGTCTTTCATGAGTTGAGAAAAAGTATCTGCAATCTTTTCTACACCAAACCCTGGTTTTGTGGGTTTTCCTGAAAATCCAAATCCAGGTAATGAGGGTGTTACCACATGAAAAGCATCCTTAGGATCTCCACCATCAATTGTCGGATCTGCTAAAGGTTTAATCACTTTTAGAAATTCCACAATGGAACCTGGCCAACCATGAGTGATGATGAGAGGTTTGGCTTCTTTGTGAGGAGAGGGGTAATGAATAAAATGAATATCCAAATCATTTATATTTGTTATGAATTGAGGAAATTCATTAATGTTTTTTTCATTTTTTTTCCAGTCATAATCATTCACCCAATATTCGTGAATTTCTTTCATGTAAGACAAAGGAATGCCTTGAGTCCAATCGTCCGGCGTCTCTTTTTCAGGCCATCTTGTGAGTTCCAAACGTTTTTTTAAATCTTCAAGCTTACTTTCAGGAATATCTATTGAGAAATCTTTTATTTTTGACATGGTATCTTTGAATACAAATTTTATGTTGTATTATTTCTCCTCAAATAAGAAAATATCATAATTAGTTAAAAACTTACGACTTTTTATCATGGAAAAATTAGCTGAGTATTTTTCAACCCATCTCGAAAATTGGGGACTAGTTTGGTTTTGTTTAATTTTTTGGGGAAGTATATTCAACGCAATTTTTCTTAATTTTTTTAACTTCAATTCAGAATTCTATCTAAATTATTTAGGCTACTTTGCAGGACTTATTCTTGGCATATTCGCTAAATACAAAGCTTGGGGTTGGTTAGGATGAATCAATTTATTTTGGATAACCAAAAACTTCTCTCTATTGATGAGGAACGTATAGTTGCCAGAACCTTCATGGGCAGAATAGAGTGGGAAATGATTGTCATTGGATTAGGACAATTTTTAGTCTGGCTGGGGATTTGGGCAATGGTTTTAATGGGATCTTTATCGCTTTGGGCGGGATTTGTGCTTAGCACATTATCAACTTCATTCTCATATCTACCGTCTCACGCAGGTCAGCACGGTCACCTTTCTGGAAAGAATAAAAAATTAAAATGGTTAAACGCATTTGTCGGCCAGATTTCTTTAATTCCTCTTGCGCAATCGCACCATGTTTTAAAAGCGATTCATATGAAGCATCACGCTTACACCAATAACCCTGAAAGAGATCCCGATTTTTTTCATACTCACGTTGATCACTGGTGGCAGGCAGCTATAAATGTACACGGTCAGACGAATGGTGGAGATTCAAGACTACAAAAAATGATGGAGATGTATACCGAAGAAGATGAGAACTTTAAATCCGATATAGAAAAAGGAACCCCTTTTGCATTGATGTTTTTTTTCGGTCAAATGATTGCAGCCTTTTATTTTCCTCTGGAGACGTTGTTTCTATGGTGGCTTCCGAGAAAAATTGTCACTTCATATTTAGGAATTATTTTTTCTCATGAACCTCATAAAGTTTTGCCGCAGGGGAGATATAAAGATACTAGGTTTTGGGTAAATGGGATTCCTAGATTTTTTAATCATTCTATGCAAATTCATGTAATGCATCATATGTACCCAAACATTTGTCATTTTGACGAACCTAAAGCAATAGAGGCTTTGAAACCTTTTATGGTTGCAAGAGGTATCCCTGGTGCTGATGACCTCCCGGATAAGATTTCTTATAAACTTCTTACTTACAAATAATATTGGCTTACACATTAAGCATTGGTGAAAATGCTCCCGACTTTGATCTGGTAGGAACTAATGTAGATTATTACTCTTTGGATTCCTTTCAAGAATACGAAAATCTAATTATTTTCTTTACTTGCAACCACTGTCCGTATGTCACCGGATCAGACGAAGTCACACGAAAAACAGTAGAGAAATTCCAAGGACCTAGATTCAAGTTCGTTGCAATTAATTCAAATAGCAAAAATACCTACGAAGAAGACAGTTTTGAAAATATGGTTAAAAGAATAGATGACTTAAAATTTCCATGGCTTTATCTTTATGACGAGACACAAAAAGCAGCTAAAGATTATGGGGCTTTAAAAACACCTCATTTCTTTGTTTTTGATCGGGAAAGAAAGTTGGTTTATACCGGACGAGGAGTTGATTCTCCTAAGGATTCATCTAATATTAAAGTTAACGATTTAGAAAGAGTTCTTCAAGAACTCAAAGAAGATAAAAAAATATCAGTGCCAGTTACCAATCCTATTGGCTGTAATATTAAATGGGAAGGCAAGGAAGCACATTGGATGCCTGCAGAAGCATGCGACTTAATATAGGAGATAAAAAATGTCAGAGTTAGCAACTTTAAAAACAGAAGGAGATGTATCGATAATTACTTTGGATGATGGGAAGGCAAACGTTTTTTCTTATCCAATGTTGGAAACCCTTCAAAAAATTCTTTCCGAAATACCCAAAGATAAAGGTTCAGTAATTATAACTGGAAGAGATGGAATGTTTTCTGGAGGTTTTGATTTAAAAACTTTTGCCTCTGGGGATGTTGATCTCATTAAAAATATGTCGTCTTTGGGTTTCAAAACTTTATTTGATTTGTATACCTTTCCAAGGCCTGTAGTTGCGGCAATTTCTGGCCATGCTGTAGCACTTGGTATTTTTGTAGTTTGTTGTTGTGACTACCGAATTGGGATAGATGGGGAATTTGTGGTTCAAGCAAACGAAGTAAGAAACAACATGGATATTCCCGTACCTATTATGGAAATAGCAGCCAGTAGGGTAGATAAGCAACACATTTATAGAGCTCTTTTTCACGCAGATCCTTACAAAATGTCTGATGCTGTCAGTGCTGGTTGGATTGATGAAGTTGTATCTTCTCCAGAAGATCTTATGACAAGAGCAATGGAAAAAGCAGAAGATTTGGCAACTTTAGGTCATCCTATGTACCAAAAAACAAAAGAAGTTTTTCAACAAGATATTGTAGAAAAAATCCAAGCAAATTTGCCTAATCCTTCAGATAGTCCAAGCTTCGTATCGGTTTAGTTATTTGTAAACTTCTTATATAATCCATTTCCTTTGGGGCTATAGCTCAGCTGGGAGAGCGCCTGATTTGCATTCAGGAGGTCCGCGGTTCGATCCCGCGTAGCTCCACCAAAATTTATACATTTCTTCTTCTTTTGTTTATATAATAATTTTTATGAGAGCTTTACACGACTTAGTTATTAGAAATGGAAAAATTGTAGATGGCAGCGGAAAAAAACCCTTCCACGGCGATGTTGCTATTGATAATGGAAAGATATCTGCAGTAGGAATCGTTGAGAATCCTGGTAAAAAGGAAATTGACGCAAAAGGTAACATTGTTACTCCTGGGTGGGTAGACATACATACTCACTATGACGGTCAAGTTTGTTGGGATCCATATTTGACTCCATCAAGTTGGCACGGGGTAACAACAGTAGTGATGGGAAATTGTGGAGTCGGCTTTGCTCCCGTTAAACCTGGTGACGAGGAATTTTTAATTCAATTGATGGAAGGAGTTGAAGATATTCCTGGTACGGCTCTTCATGAAGGAGTTGACTGGAACTGGGAAACTTTTCCAGAGTTTTTAGATGCAATAGAAAAAAAGGATTTTGTCATGGATCTAGGTTTTATGATTGGACATGGTCCTTTGAGAAGTTACGTCATGGGATACGAGAGATGTCAAAGTCAAGTTGATGCCTCAAAAGAAGAAATTTCTAAAATGTCGGATATTGTCACGGAGGCTATTGAATCTGGTGCTTTAGGGTTTAGTACTTCTAGAACAATTTTACATCGAGATGTTCACGGAGTTTATGTTCCTGGGACAGAAGCAAGCTCAGACGAAATGAAGTCTCTGGCTTTTGCCATAGATAAAGCAGGCGAGGGAACTTTGGAAATTGTTTCCGACTGGCTTGATAAAGAAATTGAAATGTCATGGATGAGAGAATACGTTGAAAAAAGCGATTGTGGACTAACAGTCCTTCAGACAAGTGGAGATGCAGTAAAAACAATCTTATTCTGTGAAGAACAGTTTCTAAAAGGTAAAAACGTTAGACCTCAATTTCCAGGTAGGAATGTGGGAATGATGTTTGGTTTGGAAAGTTCTTTGCATCCTTTTATTGGCCATCCTTCTTATCGCGAAATAGCAGACCTTCCTTTATCTGAGAGGGTTCAAATTATGAAAGATCCTGCTTTTAAGGAAAAACTACTTAACGAAAAACCAAATTTTGCTTCTGAGATAGAAAAATCAATGAATAATCAAGGTAGTACTAAATCTCAAGAAGAAATTAAAGAAGCAGCTAACTTAGGCCTTAAACTTATTTCAAATTATGATACGCAGTTTATTTTGGGAGATCCTCCTAATTATGAGCCTGGAAAAGAAGACAGTATCGCAGCTTTAGCGGAGTCTAAAGGCATATCTGAACTTGAGGTCATTTATGATGAATTTCTTAAAAACGAAGGGACTAATCTGGTTTATGCATGCTTTACCCCTTATGAAAATCATAAATTAGATTTTGTAGAAAGAGCTTATGGTCTTAAATCGTCTGTAGCTGGCGGAAGTGATGGCGGTGCTCATTGTGGATTGATATGTGATGCAAGTATGCCAACAACTAATTTGTCACATTGGGCAAGAGATAGAGAAGCTGGTAAAAAAATCCCAATTGAATTAATTGTAAGAAAACAAACCAAGGATACTGCGGAAACTTATGGTTTATTCGATCGAGGAGAAATTAAGACAGGAATGTTAGCCGACCTAAATATTATTGACTTCGAAAAGCTTAATGTTACTCATCCAAAAATGGTTTATGACCTACCTTTAGGAGGAAGAAGATTAATTCAAACTTCTTCTGGTTACTTGGCAACAGTTAAAAGCGGCGAAGTAGTCTACGAAGCTGGCGAAGCTACCGGAGTTCTTCCAGGAAAATTAATTCGAGGAAAACAAACTTGTGAAGTAAAAACAGAAAAGGAAAGGGTTCCTTTCATTGATCGAACCTTTCGTTTGATGTCTGTAAAAGCCTTCAAATTACTTTGGAATTTTAGAAAAAGTCCTTTTAAAACTACTGTTGTTTCTGACGACTAAACAGTAGTTTCTAGATTAGCTTTATCTCTAGCGTATCTTCGTCCGGCAATGTAATAGCATGGAATGGCGAGAGATCCGATGAAACCGAAAATTAATAAAGACCAAGTGTAAGGTTCTGCAATAGAGCCCTTGGTTAAATCTATTAAAATTCCTGCTCCAAGAGATCCTATTGTTAGACCAATTAAATTTATACAAAGGATATAGAAAGCGACGATTGTTGCTCTAATTTTTTCTGGAACTAACTCTTGAACAGTTGAAAAAGTAGGGCCATAAAAACATCCCAACTGAAAGTATCCTACAACTACTCCAACCCAAAAAATTACTGTTGTCGGTTCTACAAATCTATAAATTATGCCTATAGGCAATAAAATAAGAGATAACCAAAACAAGAAAATAGGTCTTCCCTGATCCGTCTTTTCCAACCACCAGTCACTTACTAAACCGCCGAACAAAACTCCTGCCAGCCCTGCAAATACAGCGATTATTCCTGATATTTGAGCGATTACACTTCTATCAAAACCCCTTTCCTCAACCAACCAAATTTGTTCAAAGGCAGCTGCACCAAGAATGATGTGATAAAAAACGCCTCCAGAAATGGTAAGAGTTAGGGCAGGTGATTTTTTCAAAGCGTTGACTAAAATTGTCATTACTTCGGCAAAAGCAAGTTTTTCTTCTTGTGAATTTGTGGAATTTTGAATCTCTATTCTTTTCTTATCTTTAAAGAGCAACATACAGAGCCCTAAGAAGACACCGACAATTCCTAGCATGTAAAAACAACCTCGCCAGCCAATTGTTTCTCCAAGAAGACCTTCTAAAAAAACTGGTGATTTTATATCTGCTACGAATCCAACCAATAAAAGACTTATCGCAACGCCTATAGGTACTCCTAAGTAATAAAATCCTGAAGCAAAACCCATTCTTTTTGGAGGGAAGGCATCACCCAAAAGAGACATTGAAGTTGGAGTAAGAATTGATTCTCCTACACCAATGAACATTCTAGGAAGAGCTAAAGTTATAAATCCTTTAGCTGCACCTGATGCCATTGTAAAAATACTCCAAAGAACAACTCCAAAAGCAATCAACTTAGTTCTATTTACACGATCAGCCAAAGCTCCCATAAATAGACCCATTATTGAATAAAAGAAAATAAACGCTAGAGAAGTCAGCAGTCCAAATTGCCATCCTGTAAGTTCCAGCTCTGGAACTATGTAGTTGGCAAAACTTGCAATTAATTGTCTGTCAGTAATGTTTAGAAGATTTAGTACAGTCAGAAAAAAAAGAAGTCTATATGGATTCATACTTATAGGATATTGTGAAAGAATTATCATAGTATAGGATTTTTAAAAAATAATAAAAATGTTTGTTTTGGGCGTAACAGGTGGAATTGGGTCTGGCAAATCAGCCGCAACTGAAATTTTTTCTTCATTGGGAATTAAAATAGTTGATGCAGATGTTTTATCCAGGGTTCCTGTTCAAAAAGGGGAATCAGGTCTTTTAGAAATAGAAACAAGATATGGCTCTGAAATTCTTCTTTCTACAGGCGAACTTGATAGAAAAAAGTTAAGAGAAATAATATTTGAAAAAGAAGAAGAAAAAGATTGGTTAGAAAATTTACTTCACCCTTTAATTGCAGATTTAATAAAAGAGGAATTAAAATCTTCTACTTCCGCTTATACAATCCTTGCTTCTCCATTATTGTTTGAAACTAAACAGTCCAATTATTGCAATGAAGTATTGGTTATTGATGTGTCTGAGGAAACTCAAGTTTTAAGAACAAAGACACGAGATGATGTTTCTGAAGAACAAGTCAAAACAATTATTCTCTCGCAAATCAATCGTTCTGAAAGACTTAGGTTAGCAACTCATATCATTGAAAATGAGAATACTTTAGATGATCTAAAAAAAGCTGTTACAGAATTACATCAAAAAATAATTACTCAGATAGAAACCAAATGAAATGTCCAAGTTGTAAAGAAGAAATTTCAGAAAGTGCTGATAAAAAATTTAAACCTTTCTGCTCAGAAAGATGTCGTTCTCTAGATTTATCAGATTGGCTTAATGAAAGAAATGTTATTTCTTCGGATTTGTCTCACTCAGAGGATTGAAAAAACTCACTAATACCTGCAATACCTTGAGCACCATTTTCTTTTGCAATCTCAAAGTCTTCTTGCTTCAAACCCCCCAAAGCAAAGCTAGGTCCTGGAAATAATTTTGTAAGGTTAGAAAAGTCTTCCCAGCCTAATGAAGGATTTTTATTTGCAACATTTTTAACTGGCGAGATAAAAATATAATCCAGCTTAAGTTGCGCAGCTTTAATAACTTCATTTTTATTATGACAGGAAGCTCCTGTTATACAGGAGCTTAACTGGTTTGTTTCAATTAAATCTCTAGAGGTCAGATGAAGATATTCATAATCAGAAATAATATTTCTTAACCTCGAATTCAAAATCACTTTACCTCCCTTATTTTCATAAATTTCTTTAGTTCTATTCCAGTGCTCTAATGAAAAATCAGTTACATCAACTCTGTAGACTAAGTACTTTGAAGTATCAGATAGTTTTTCTATCAAAGAAAAGAAGTTTTCTGGAATTTTTTTTGGAGTTATTGGAATAAATCTAGCTTCTGTAATCACTATTGATTGATATGTACTCTGGGGATAGGTCTGAAGTCATGACAAGAGCTGATTGTTTAGATTTTCCAAGATTGATTTCAATATTGATTGTTTTTTTTCTAAATTCCTTTTTACCCTTTGCTTCGGAATATTTTGGGCTTAGATTTCCATTGACTAAAACCGGATGACCCCCAATTTTTAGTGATAGATTTTTCATATCAAATTCCTTTTCATCGGCATTTCCGGCAGCGGTAATGATTCTCCCCCAATTGGGATCTTCACCGTATGCAGCTGTTTTAACTAGAGGGGAGTTTGCAACTTTTAAGGCGACTTTCTTGGAAGCTTTATAAGAGCTCAATCCCGAAACTTTAATCTTAATGAGTTTGGTTGCACCTTCTCCATCTAAAACCATCTTTTCAGCTAATTCTCTAAACACTGCAAAAAAGTTATTCTTAATTTTTTTTTGATATTTCTTAAAATCACTTTTTTTCTCTGAGGTTGTTGCAAAAATACTGGAGTCACTTGGAGATTGATCTCCATCTATTGAGATAGCGTTAAATGTTTCATCGCAAATATCTTTATGTAATTTTTTTAATTGAATTTTTGAAAGTTTTAGATCCGTAAAAACAAAACTAAGAGTTGTTGCCATATTTGGTTCAATCATTCCAACTCCTTTTGCAACTCCAATTACATTTATTTTTTGATTCCCTAGTTTGAATTCCTTCTTTACAAATTTATAACGAGTGTCTGTAGTCATTATGGCGTTAGCAAAGTCTTTCCAGGAGTTTTTTCCTAACTGAGCAGTACATTTTTTAAAAGCCAAAGATAGCTTTTTAGTATCAAGCAATTCTCCTACTACGCCTGTAGAAAAGGGGAGGATATTGTTTTTGGGTACGCTTAATAAAGAAGAAACTTCGCCAATAAGATTTTCAGAGTCTCTTATACCTTTTTTGCCGGTTGCAGCATTCGCATTTCCAGCATTGATCATTAAGACTTTTGGTTCTGAGATATTTTTATTTATTTTTTTTAAACATATTTCAACTGGCGCTGACTTGAATTTATTTGAAGTAAACAAGCCAGACCAAATTGCTTTCTTCTCAAGTTTTATGATTGTGGAATCTAATCTAGTTCCATATTTAGTATTTGAGGATGCGCAACCAATTTTTATATCTTTCAACATTATCTTTTTTTCTTTTTTCTATTAGCTTTTGCTTGCAGTCTTCTTAAACGTCTATTTCCTTCTACTGGCTGATTGTTATTGGATGCTTGTTGGTTAGACACAGAATTATCCATAAATGCTGATGGAGAATTTTCATGGATAGTTTTAGTTTTTTCTAGGACTTCTCTAGATTTCATCTTTTCAATTTCTTGTTCGTCTTCTGGCTTGACTTCGACACGGCAAAGGAACCTTATAGACTCTTTTTTTATTGTTTCAAGAAGTTGTTCAAACATCTCAAACGCTTCTCTTTTGTATTCGAGACGAGGGTCTTTTCCTGCATAACTTCGAAATCCTATATTTTGTCTGAGTGAATCAAGCTGATTGATGTGATTTTTCCAACTTTGATCTATGACTTGCAGGATGATTTGATTTTCCAATTGAGAATAAACGTTTGGAAATTTATTTCTTTTTTCTAAGTAAATTTCGTCAGCAAAATCCAAAAGTTTATTCAGAACTTCTTGTGTGTTGGATTCACTATTTTCTAATTCACCTTTTAAATTAAATTGCAGATTAAATTCAGATTCTAGGATGTTTGTTAGTTCATCAACTTTCCAATTGGATTCTATTTCATATTCAGGAACATGAACTTCAAAAGTCGAGCTCAAAACATCAGCTCGCATATTTGAAATTAAGTCGTCTAAATCTTTATCTTCTAATATTTCTTTACGCTGCTTATAAATTACCTGTCTTTGTTCATTTAAGACATCATCAAATTCTAGAATTCTTTTACGAATGTCAAAATTCCTGCCTTCAACTCTTCGTTGAGCTCGTTCTATAGAATTAGTTAACATTTTATGTTCTATTGATTCTCCTTTTTTCATTCCACCAAAGGATTGCATAAGAGCTTTCATACGATCAGGAGCAAATATCTTGAGCAAGCCGTCATCTAGTGATAAGAAAAACTGGGAAGAACCTGGGTCACCTTGTCGTCCTGACCTTCCTCTAAGCTGATTGTCAATTCTTCGAGATTCGTGTCTCTCAGTACCTATGACATGTAATCCTCCCAATTCAACAATTTCCTTTCTAGCTGTTTCAGATTCAGGGAACCCTCCAAGGACAATATCCGTTCCTCTTCCAGCCATATTTGTTGCTATGGTCACAGCTTTTTCTTTCCCAGCTTGAGAAATAATTTCAGCTTCTTGTTGATTTTGTTTGGCATTTAAAACGCGATGAGGAATATTTAGAGCATCTAGTTTTTTAGATAAAACTTCAGAGTTTTCAACAGATATGGTGCCAACAAGAATGGGGTTGCCTTTTTCGTGATAAGTCTTTATCTCGTCGATTATGGCATCGTTTTTTTCATCCTCTGTTAGATAAATTTTATCGTTTTTGTCTTCTCTGACCATTGGGAGATTTGTGGGAATAGAAATTGCCTCTAAAGAATAAATTTCATCAAATTCTCTTTCTTCTGTTTTGGCAGTTCCTGTCATTCCTGACAGCTTTTCAAACATTCTAAAGAAATTTTGAAAAGTGGTAGATGCCAGTGTTTGACTTTCAACTTGAATATCTAGATTTTCCTTTAATTCCAGAGCTTGATGTACCCCATCAGAGAGTCTCCTACCTGGCATGGCTCGACCTGAATTTGTATCAATTAAAATGACTTTTCCATTTTGAACTATGTAATCAGTATTTTTTTCAAACAGAGTTTCAGCCCTAACAAGAGCTTGAACCATATTTAGAAGTTTTAAATTTTCACTGGCATAGAGACTCACAGAATCTTCAAGGAGGTTATTTTGCTTAAGATAATTTTCTATTTTTTCATGCCCATTTTCGGTAATTTCAATTGATCTAGATTGCAAATCTATAGTGAAATCTCCTGCCTTTATAACTTCTTCTTTTTCAAAATCAAACTCTTCCTCGTCAAGACTGTTTACAACTGGTTTAAGTTTTCTGTATAAAGGCCCATTATCTTCTGCAACGCCACTTATAATTAAAGGAGTTCTGGCTTCGTCGATTAATATGGAATCAACTTCATCTACCACTACAAAATAAGGATCTCTCTGAAGACGATCTTCTTCTCTAAGAACCATATTATCTCTCAGGTAATCAAAGCCTAGCTCGTTGTTTGTGGCATAAACAACATTCTTGGTGTAGTTTTCTTTTTTCTCTAAAGGATTGAGTTCCGGAGTAATAAATCCAACATTCATTCCCAAACCCTCAAATATTGGAGCCATCCAGTTTGCATCTCTTTTGGCTAAGTACTCATTTGCAGTAACTACAATGACACTTTTTCCAGTAAGTGCATTTAGATAACAGGGCAAAGTCGCAACTAAAGTCTTGCCTTCTCCGGTTGCCATTTCAGCAATCATGCCTTGATTTAAAATGGCACCACCAATTAATTGACAATCGTAGTGACGAAGACCTAAAAATCTTTTGCTTGATTCTCTTACAGCCGCAAACGCTTCTGTCATGAGGTCTTCTAAACTTGAACCTTCTGAAAGTTTTTCTTTTAATTTACTTGTTGTATTTTTTAGTTCTTCGTCTGTAAAAGACTCGAACTTTTGTTCTAAATTATTTATTGATTGAACAACGTTTCCAAGCTTACGTAAAACTCGCTTATCTTTGTTTCCAAATAAGAATGACAAAAAGGACATTTTTATCCGAGACTGGGGTCGATGATAGGTTCTATGTAATCAATTATGGGATTATCACTTTCAGAGGAAATAAGTTCCCAAGAATCTGGAACTTCAATTAGTTTTCTTAATAGCAAGTTGTTTTGTGTATGCCCAGATTTATAACCCTCAAATTCTCCAATGAGATTGTGTTGTAATAAGTACAAGTCTCCAATTACATCCAAAATTTTATGTTTAACCAATTCGTCTTTGGATCGTAAGCCTTCTTCATTCAAAATTTCATTATCTTTAATAGCGATAGCATTTTTTTGACTAGCACCTAAGGCAAGAGAATTCTTTTTTAATTCTTCAAATTCTTCCATAAAACCATAGGTTCTTGATCTGGCTATTTCTTTCAAATAAGTAGTTGAGTTAAAGTCAATTGTCGTAGTTCGAGAATGACCTTTGCGTGCTTCATCATCATAGACAAGAGAATGAGTTACTTTGAAACCATCATAGGGTGATAATTTCGCGTAAGCACCATTATCTGTAGTTATTGAAATTTCTTTTTTAATTTTTATAAACTTTTTTGGTTTAGTTTGTTCTTTAATTCCTGCGGATTGAATCAAAAAGACAAAAGGACTGGCACTACCGTCCATAATTGGGACTTCACAATCATTTATCTCCACGGTGACATTGTCAATTCCTAGGCCAGCAAAGGCTGACATCATATGTTCCACAGTAGCAATCTCAATTTCGCCATCTTTTAATGTTGTTGCCATTGAAGTTGGCCCAACATTTTCAACTACCGCCTTTATTTCAACATTGGGCTCTAAATCAACTCTCTTAAATATTACTCCCTGATCTTCTTCGGCAGGAAGAAGATTTATAGTAATTTTTCTTCCTGAGTGAAGCCCAACACCAGTGGCTTTAATAGGATTTGTAAGTGTTCTTTGTACCAACATTACTTTTTAATTCTTTGTTTTCTGGCCTCAAATAGGATAACAGAACAAGCATTGGATACGTTAAGACTTTCTATTTTCTCGTTCATAGGAATTCTAATCATTTCATCTATATCTTTTTTCAGATTAGGCTTTATACCTTCGCCTTCGGAACCCATTATAATAGCCGTAGGCAAGTTATAGTCACATTCATAATAGCTTTTTTCAGCAGCTCCATCACAACCAAGAATATTGAAATTTAAAGTTTTAAGATTTTTCAGTAGATACTTGATGTTGTTAACAATGACAAAAGGTACTATCTCCGAAGCGCCTTTAGAAACCTTTCTCACTGTTTCAGTAAGATGACATGCTCTATTTTTACTCACTACTACAGCATCTACATTAGCAGCTAAAGCACTTCTTAATATCGAACCTACATTTTGTGGGTCCATAACATGATCTAAAATAAGTATTAGAGAATTCTTTTTTTGGCCAATCAATTTTTCTAAAAAATTAACGTCTTTAACTTGGGCCGGTTTAAAAGTGGCAGATAGTTTTTTATCTTTTTTAAACAAGACAGGTATATCTTTTTGCTCTGCAAGAGAAATCAATTCCAAGATTTTTTTATTATTTTTATCTTTTGGAAAAGAAAGTTCTTCAATATTTTGAGGTAGGTTATCAAGCAAAGTTTTGATGAAGTTTTGATCAAGAGTTTCCAATTTTTTCACGCCTAATTTATAACTTTTAAATCTATCCTTTTCCTAGAAGTTTCCACAGATTTTATTTTAATTTTAAATTTATCTCCCAACGCATAAACATTATTTTTGTTTGCTGACATAAGAGAATGCGTTCTAGCATCATGTACATAATAGGGTGATCTTTTAAGATTTTTTATATGACAAAATCCCTCAATATTCAGTCCTTCGATATGCATAAAAACTCCAAATTCTAATACCGATACAACTTCTCCAGTGAATTCCTTACCAATATGTTGTTCGGCACACTTACAACTTAAATATTTAGAAGATTCCCTTACGATTTTTTCTGCTTCTCTATCTTTTTCACTACAAACTAAGGCAATTTCATCTATTTCATCTTGAGAATAGGAACTTTCTTTTTTTTCAATTATCGACTTAATAACTCTGTGCGTTACCAAGTCTGAGTACCTCCTTATTGGAGAGGTAAAGTGACAATATTCATCAAGCCCTAGAGCAAAATGATTGCTTTCCTTTCCTGAATAAACTGCAAGCTTCATACTTCTTAAAATCTGATAAATCAAAGAAAAGGATTTTTCTTTCTGATAAATTTCTTTCAGCCAATTGCTGAGTTTCTTTCTTGGATTGGATTCAGTCATGCCCTTACGAAGACCTCTGGCTTTTAGAAATTCTTTAAGTTTTTCCAATTCGTTGTAATCCGGATTATCGTGGTGTCGAAATGGGATAGGGGTTTTAAGTTTTTTAGTTAATTTAGCAGCACAAATATTTGCCAGAATCATAGATTCCTCTATAACTTCATTTGCCAATAGATGATTTATCGATTTGAACTTAATTATTTTGTTGTCTTTCCCAACAGGTCTGTATTCAGGAAGATAAAAATCTATTGCTTGTCTTTCTTCTCTTATTTTTCTTCTCAAACCATGTATTTTTTTTAGAGTACTTAAATTTGAGACAATTTCATTAGAAATGGCGATTTGACCTTTTTGATAAAATTTTTCAACCTCATCATAGGTGAGACGATTTTTAGAGCAGATAACAGAATTGAAAAATTCAAAGGATTTTATTTCTCCCTCTCTATCGAGATAAATTTTACAAGTTAAAACCAATTTATCCTCGTTAGGCCTCAATGAACAAAGCTTATTTGATATAAGCTCTGGAAGCATAGGGATAACTTTCTTTTCAAAATATACCGAGGTTGCTCTGGAAAAAGCTTCTTTATCTAGCGTAGAACCTTCTTGTACATATTCGGAGACGTCTGCTATTGCTACGTATAAATAAAAGCCATCAGAACTTTCTTCAGCATACACAGCATCATCAAAATCCTTTGCATTGCTTCCGTCAATGGTAACAAAATTTAAGCTTCTTAAATCTTTTCTAGAGTCAATGTCATTTAATGAAATTTCTCTTTTAATTTTGTTGCATTCATTTACAACAGATTTAGACCATTCTGTAGATAGCTCAGTTCCATTAGTAGCAAAAATAAAAGCCTCTTCAAAAACATCATTGCTTTTTAAAGTTTTTATAGGCTTTGCTTTAGGCTTGTACTTTAAAGATGGTTGTGAGGTTATTTTTACTTCACAAATATCATTTGATTTGAAGTTCTTCAAATTCTTGCCTTCTAACAAGATATCAAGATGAAAACTTTTATCTAAACTGGTTAGATAAGTCTTGCCTTTATACTTCTTAATAATACCTGTGAGCTCAGTGGTATTTCGTTTTAAGACTTCCTTAATTTTTGCCTTTCTTCCATGCATTTTTTGACAAACAACTTCATCTCCTGGAAAAACTTTAAACATTTCTCTACTCGATAAAGATAGAAATTCTTCATCTGAATACTTAACTCTTCCTCTACCTGATTTATTTAAAAATACTTTCGCTTTAAAATTTTCATTCATTCATTTAATTATACTGCCCTTGATAATCTATAAAGCGATTTAATTTTTTAATGTATATTTATAGAAATATATGACTACTCCAGACTTAAGCGATAAGTATCCTCACGTAGATTTTTTGAATTTACAGTTTACAAACTTTGGTAAAAAAGGTTTTTTTTCAGGAAAAATTGAAACTGCAATTTGCCCAAACGATAATTCAAAAGTTAAGCAAATTCTTAGCGAAGAGGGCGATGGAAAAATTTTGATTGTAGATGGCCAAGGAAGTTCTAAGGTTGCTTTAATGGGTGACATGATTGCAGAGTCTGCGGAAAAGAATAATTGGCAAGCTGTCATCATAAATGGCTGCGTCAGGGACGTAGAAGCATTGTCTAGTTTCAAGCTTGGAATATTTGCATTAGGCTCGGTTCCTAAAAAAAGTGAAAAAAAGAATCAAGGCGAAATAGGAATCAACATTAATTTTGGAGGCATTTCAATTGAATCTGGAAATTGGGCTTATGCTGATGAAAGCGGGATATTAATTTCTAAAGAACAGTTAGATTTAGATTAGATTTTTAGCTCTTCTGTAATTGAAATATCTTTTACAGAGGTCCCTACATGGATGACGTAATCCCCTTTAGCAATTTCCCATTTAGATTTTTTCACATCCCATTCTGAGATATCTCTTTTAGAAACTTTTAAATTCAATTCTTTAGATTTGTCTTTCGCAATTTTTAACTTTTTAAAATCTACAAGTTTTTTTGCAGGTATTTCAGCGTTTACTTTTTTTCTTTCTAGATAGCATTGCACAGTTTCAAATGTAGAAAAGTCGCCTATATTTTTAAGTTTCACTTTAATTTTGATTTCGTGTTTCTTCTTCAAAATAGAAACCTTCTTTAATTTAAATTTTGAGTAAGATAAACCATGACCGAAAGGGAAAAGAGGTTCAATTTTCTTCTTTTCGTACCATTTATAACCAACCAATAATTTTTCTTTGTAGTCCATTTGGAGGTCTTTACCTGGATAACAAGAATATGCTGGCGTATCAGATAGTTTTTTGGGATAAGTTGTAGGTAATTTACCACTTGGACTTTCTTTACCAAATAATATTTCTGCTAAAGCATTTCCAAATTCTTGTCCTGGAAACCAAGTTTGTAAAATTGCTGGACAAGATTTTATCCAAGGCATGCTTACAGGAGAACCGGTATTTATTACTAAAACTATATTTTTATTTGCAGCTAAAATCTTTTTGATAAGATTATCCTGTTCGCCTGGAAGGCTTAAACTTTTTCTATCATTGCCTTCAGTTTCCCAATCTGAATTTGTACCTACAACGAGAACTACAGCATCAGACTGTTTTGCTATTTTTACTGCTTCTTCGAGCAAATTTTTTGGGTCAGGAGGTCTGCAGCCAAATTGTATGGCAGGAAATCTCCCTTCAAATTCATACTCAACCTCAACCAGATATTCTCTTCCCTTAGAAAGTTTTATTTTGTTTCTCTTGGGAGCACATGCAAAACCAAAAAAAGCTTCTCCTTTTTTTTGAGATGACCAGTTATCAACTAACTCCTTTCCGTCGATTTTAATTCTGGACAAGCCAATACTAAAAATCTCAAATTCAAATTCTCCGGAAATTGATGGCTTATAAATAGTAGAAAATTTAACAGACAATTCAGGTCTCTCTTTTTCATCTAAAAACTCTCTTGCAAATCCTTGCAATGCCCAAAATCTGTTTCCATTTAAAATTTGTCTTGCTATTGGCACTCCTTCAAAATTTTTTCCTCGGAAAAACTCTACTTCAAATCCATTTTCTTTTCTTCCTGGAATGTAAGAGCTTTCTTTTTCTAAAGCAGGCAGATACTTATCAACATGACAGCCTTTTGCATAATTAATTTTAACTTTTTCCTCGTTTAAGAAATTTGAAATTCCTTCCAAAGGATGAATCTCATAATGAGGTTTCAAACCCGCACTTCCTCCACCGATTATTTGACTATCTTTAACATTTGGACCGATTAGAGCAATTTTGGAAATTTTTGTTTTATCAAAAGGTAGGATTTTTTCATTCTTTAAAAGGACCATGCCTTCGGTAGCAGTTTTTTTAATAAGTTCGCGATGAGACTTTTTATCAATACTTTTCTCTGCAACTCTTTTTTTGTTGAATCTATTTGTAAACTTTGCAACGTTAAGAATTCTCTTTACTTTTTCATCAATCTTTTCTTCTTCAACAAACCCATCTTTAACTGCTTCGACAAGTTTTTCCCCCCAAGTCTTAGCTGGTCCAGGCATTTCTAAATCTAGACCACCATTGGCATTTTCCACTGTTTCTAATGCAGCTCCCCAGTCACTTACAACATAGCCATTAAATTTCCATTCTTTTTTTAAAATTTGATTTATTAATTCATCGTGAGAACTGCAATAAATGTTATTTACTTTGTTATAGGCTGACATAACGACTTTAGCTTTTGCTTTTTTTATGCCCATTTCAAAAGGGTACAAATAAAGCTCTCTTAATGTTTTTTCATCTATGTTGGAACTAACCATGTGCCTTTCAAATTCAGTATCGTTTCCGGCAAAATGTTTTAAACAAGCAGCAACTCCTTTACTTTGAACTCCAGAAACATAAGAACAAGCAATTTTTGAAGTTAGAACGGGATCTTCTGAATAACATTCAAAATGACGACCTCCAAGTGGGTGGCGATGTAAATTTATAGTAGGGGCAAGAAGAACATCAACATCTTTAAAAAGGGCTTCCTCACCTGTGGCTGAGCCGATTTTTTTAATTAATTTTTCATTCCAAGTAGCTCCCAAAAGAATAGGGCTAGGAAAACAAGCTGAAGTTTGAGGAGAACTCGAGTCTCCTCTTACCCCATTTGGCCCATCAGACATTTTAATTTTTGGTATTCCATGTTTTTTAATATCTGGGGTATGCCAGTTATCAAAACCTGATAACAAAGAAACTTTCTCCTCAAGAGATAAGTTGGAAATTATTTTTTTTAATTTCATAACAGAGTTGAGAGTATACTTTGTAAAAACATTTTTTGAGAATGCCTTTTTTTATTGTTTTATTTTTTTACATCACAATTTCTATCTATCAAATCAGTGCAGTTGCTGATGCTTTAAAACTTATCTTCATGGTTGAAAGTACTTTTTTGGAAGGCATTTTATTTATCATTTCTCTTTTTCTGACATTTACTCCTTTTCTAGGTCCAATTCTTGGAATAATTGGAGCTACTTTTGTTTGGGAGTGGAATATTTTATTTTCCGCACTATTGTTTTTTTGGCCCTATCTATTAGGGTTTATATTTTTCTCCTTGAGAAAAAAAAGCCTTAGAAGCCATAACTCTAATAGTCGAAATTCAGATATAGAAGATGCCGAGATAATTGAGGAAGATAAATTTAAATAAATTTAAATATCTCTTATAAAGTCATACACTGCATTTGCACAACCTATAGGATTTTCAATCACATTAAAATGAGCTGATTTTGGAATAAGAGCAAAAGAATGAAATCTAGCTGAAGGCAAAATTTTTAATTTTGAATATTCATCCCTATACTCAATAAACTGCTCTTTCTTTTTTTCTGGATTTTGGCCACTACAGTTTGGATAAATATCTTCAACTTCATTTCTAAATAGATTGTAGATTCCAAAATATGGTTGATCCGACATTAATTTTCCGTATTTTCCTATTTTGAATTCGTCTTCTCCTTGAAATTGCATTATTTTGACATTAGTGTTTTTTAGTTTCGCTCTATTAATAATCTCCTTACTCATGTCAGTTTGAAGCATAGTTTGTCTCATCTTTAAAAGATATTTTTTTGAGGGGATGTTAGCTTTATAAACTAAATGTGTTACTCGATCATATTCTTCACTCCCTTTTTTAGCACCTTTTAAATGCTCGGAAATTTCAGTTATAGATTGGGGAAATTTCAAAAAGAAACACAAGAAAAAAAGAAATCTAACTTGATGAGGAAATGGAAAATATCTATGAGGAGGACCTACGCAAATCGCTGGTGCCAATTCTGCCCATTCTTCTTTATAAAAATCCCAAACTTGAGCACCCCTACTAAAGCTATTAAAAATTTCAGAATTTGAAACCAAAAGATACTCAAAAACTACCACCCCTCTGTCATGCCCTACAAAATGTGCCTTTTTAAGATTTAACTTTTTAAAAATCTTTAAAGCCACTTTGGCTTGAGCTTCGTGACTAAATTTGGGGTCAACTTTTATTTTTTTTAAATTTACTTCTCTATCAAAAGGAAATAATTGTCCATTGAACTCAGCAAATATGTTTTCAGCTGGATTAATTTTTGAATACTCTTCATAAAAAGGTAATTGAAATATATAAATCAAAAGCTCTTTATCTTTTTTGCATAGTTCAGCTGCCATCCAATACATGGATTCACTGGGATTCGTAGGAAACCCTCCCATCATTACAATTGTATTCTCTTCAGAAGCATGAGGATTACCACACTTTGAGACAAGATGTTCGTAGCCCTCAATAGAAACATACATGTGGGATATTTTAATTCCCTGAGGATCAGAAGTTTGCCCACTTTCCCTATAAAAACAAATCAACGTAATTAAGACTTTTTCAAAAAAAAGGAGGATTTTTACGAAAAAAATAAATATTACTTCAACGAAATATTTCATCAAAAAGATGGAGCTGGCGATTGGATTTGAACCAACGACCGCCTGATTACAAATCAGGAGCTCTACCAACTGAGCTACGCCAGCTAATTACAAATTAGATGAAGATAATATATTAATTAAAAAATAAAATGCAGATTAATTTATATTTATTGAAACTTCCCCAGAAGATATTTTCTTAATTTTGTTACCTATTCTCACATTAAGAGAACCATCCGAATTAATATCCAAAACAGTTCCTTGTTTATTAATTGAATTAGAGAGAAAGACTTTTTTATCCTTCAAAAAATTCAATTTATTAAAATCTTTTACAAAGTTATCAAAACCTTTTTTTTCAAACTTGGATTTCAATAATATAACTTCGTTTGCTATGTCGGATATTATTTCATTCCTGTCCAAAACAATATTTTCTAGTTCCAATATTATAGATGTCCAATCTCTATCAATTTCTATATTGTTTTCCATAAAAACATTTAAGCCAATTCCTACAATAATTAAGTTTTCTGCATCTCTTGTTAGAGTTTCTATCAAGATTCCTCCAATTTTCTTTTTATTCAAGTAAATATCATTAGGCCATTTAATTTCCGTAAAAATATTTTGCTTCAAAAGAACATTGTGAACTGCTAGAGCTGATACCAAACTGAATGAGCTAAAATTTTTTAACTCATGATTGGTAGAAAAGCTTATAGACATATAAATATTTTCATACTTAGGACTCTGCCATTTTTTTAAATTTCTTCCTCTTCCTTTTGTTTGGCTCTCTGATAAACAAAGGCAGTATTCATTTGGATTTGCAAACTCAATAAGGTAATCATTAGTCGATTCTAGTTCTTCAAAAATTGATAATTGCCACTCAAAATTGGAGTTTTTTTTAAGAAAGTGGCGGATTTTTTCTTCTTTTAAAGTATTTTGTTTGACATCTTCCATATGTACTCAGAGAATACACAACTCTATAGGAGGGGTTGGGGAGCGGTCAAACCCATCTGACTGTAAATCAGACGCTTCGGCTTCGCAGGTTCGAATCCTGCCCCCTCCACCAAAAGTGTTGCAATTAAAGCAAAATTTAAGTATAAAGCCGTTCGGAGCAACGGGTGTTGAGGGTTATTTTTTTTTCTACTTTTCTTATACCGTCTCCTGCATTATTAAAGGAAATGCTCATATAGCTCAGCTGGTAGAGCACTTCCTTGGTAAGGAAGAGGTCACCGGTTCAAGTCCGGTTATGAGCTCCATTAAATAAAAGTTTTTTAGAGAGGAATAAAAAATGGCTAAAGAAAAATTTGAGAGAACCAAACCGCATTTAAATGTGGGAACTATAGGTCATGTAGATCATGGTAAAACAACTCTAACTGCCGCTTTAACAAAAGTGTGTGCCGAAGCTCAAGGTACTGGTGAAGCAGTAGCTTTTGATGGTATCGATAATGCCCCTGAAGAAAAGGAAAGAGGAATTACGATTGCGACTTCTCATGTGGAGTATGATTCTGCTGCAAGACATTATGCTCATGTAGATTGTCCAGGCCATGCTGACTATATTAAGAATATGATAACAGGAGCTGCGCAAATGGACGGAGCTATTCTTGTAGTAAATTGTGCAGATGGCCCAATGCCTCAAACAAGGGAGCATATTCTTCTTGCCAGACAAGTGGGTGTTCCATACATTGTGGTATATCTAAATAAGGCTGACCAAGTTGATGATGCAGAACTTATCGATCTCGTTGAAGTTGAGGTCAGAGACTTATTGAACGAATACGAATTTCCTGGTGATGAAACTCCTATAATTATAGGTTCAGCTCTTAAAGCTCTTGAAGGTGATGACTCAGAACATGGTATTCAATCTGTGCAAAAACTTGTTGAAGCTCTAGATTCTTATATTCCAGAGCCAACCAGAGAAACTGATAAACCTTTCCTAATGCCAATTGAAGATATTTTTTCGATTCAAGGAAGAGGAACTGTTGTCACAGGAAGAATTGAAAGGGGAGAAGTCAAGGTTAATGACGAAATGGAAATAGTTGGTATCAGAGATACTGAGAAAACTGTTTGCACAGGAGTAGAAATGTTTAGAAAGCTTTTGGATGAAGGAAAAGCTGGAGAAAACGTAGGAGTGCTTTTAAGAGGCACAAAAAGAGAAGATGTGGAAAGAGGACAAGTTCTTTCTGCGCCTGGCTCAATTACTCCTCATACCAAATTTGAAGCTCAAGTATATGTTCTAAGTAAAGAAGAGGGAGGTAGACATACTCCTTTCTTTAAAGGGTACAGACCTCAATTTTATGTACGAACTACTGACGTAACCGGTGAAGTGACTCTTCCTGATGGCGTAGAAATGGTAATGCCTGGAGATGATGTTGCGGTAACTGTAGAGCTTATTTCTCCAGTAGCAATGGAAGATGGTATGAAGTTTGCTATCCGTGAAGGTGGTAGAACTGTTGGTGCCGGAGTAGTTTCTAAAATTATTCAATAGGCCAGTAGCTCAATTGGTAGAGCGGCGGTCTCCAAAACCGCAGGTTGGGGGTTCAATTCCCTCCTGGCCTGCCAGAAAGAGAAGCCCTCTTCTTAAAGAGCATGGCATAAGAGGAGCTAGATGATTTTAAGTAAAAGTCTTTGGTTGGTAGGATTGACAATTATTGCTGCCGCAGTTTGGGGTAATTCCTTTTACAGCGATATTGGTCTTCTTTACAGAGTTATAGGAGTTATAGTTTTATTTTCATTAGGCCTGTTTGTTTTAAGATTTACTGATTTTGGATCTGTTGCTTTCCAAACTATAAAGCAGTCTACGACTGAAATCCGAAAGGTAGTTTGGCCTAATAGAACTGAAACAACTCAAACTACTCTTATTGTTGTAGGTGTAGTTATCATAGCTGCTCTCATTTTATGGGGCTTAGATTCTCTTTTTTCTTTTGTAATGAGTTTAATCTTAGGGTAAATAATGTCTAAAGCTTGGTACATCATAAATTCTTACTCAAACTACGAAAATAAGGCTAAAGAGCAACTCTTAGAGAGAATTAAATTAGAAAAAATGGAAGATCAATTTGGAAGAATAGAAATTCCAGTACATGAAGTTGTTGAACTTAAAGGAGGAAAGGAAAAGATTACAGAAAAAAAATTCTTCCCTGGATATATTTTAGTTGAAATGGAAATGAATGACGAAACTTGGCATTTGGTTAAAGAGACTCCTAGAGTGCTCGGTTTCATTGGCGGAACAAAAAATAATCCTAAGCCTATTTCGGATACTGAGGCAGCAAAGATTTTAAATCAAATGGAACATGGAATTGAGGAGACATCACAAGGCACTGTTTATGAGCCTGGAGAAATGATTAGAGTTATAGACGGCCCATTTAATGACTTCAGTGGCGTTGTTGAAGAAGCTGATAATCAAAAAGGTAAAGTAAAAGTTGCTGTAATGATATTTGGAAGATCTACTCCTGTTGAATTGGACTTTTCTCAAATTGAAAGAGGATAAAGATGGCTGAAAAGAAAATAATGACATATATAAAACTTCAAGTACCTGCTGGAGCTGCATCTCCAAGTCCTCCTGTTGGTCCGGCTTTAGGGCAACACGGAGTAAATTTAATGGACTTTTGTAACGCATTTAATTCTAAAACCAACGAATTGGAAAAAAATCTTCCTGTACCAGTAGTCATTACAGTATATGAAGATAGAAGTTTTGATTTCATTGTAAAAACAACTCCAGCGAGTGTTCTTTTAAAAAAAGCAGCAGGTCTTTCTAAAGGAAGCCCAACACCAAATTCAGAAAAAGTCGGAAAAGTATCTAG
This sequence comes from uncultured SAR86 cluster bacterium, assembly GCA_902561325.1. GTDB lineage: Bacteria > Pseudomonadota > Gammaproteobacteria > Magnimaribacterales > AG-339-G14 > MEDG-81. The sequence continues at coordinate 34,350 of CACEOL010000005.1, forward strand.
GAAACAATTAGAAGAAATTGCAGAGGCAAAAATGTCTGATTTAAATGCTACTGACATGGATCAAGCTGTAAAAATTATTGAAGGAAGTGCAAGAAGCATGGGAATAGAGGTAATTTAATGTCTCAAGAAACTAAAAAATATTTGATTGAGGAAGCTTTGGGCGAACTTAATTCTAAGGCTTCAAAAAAATTCATTGAATCCTTGGATGTTTCAATTAACTTAGGAATTGATACTTCCAAATCAGACCAAAATGTTAGAGGAGCTTCAAATCTTCCTCATGGAAACGGTAAATCTTTCAAAGTCGCAGTATTTGCCGATGGAGATGAAGCAACTCAAGCAAAAGAAGCGGGAGCAGATAAAGTAGGCATGGAAGATCTGGCAGATGAAATAAAGGCAGGCAACATGGATTTTGATGTAGTGATTGCAACTCCAGATACTATGAGAGTAGTTTCTCCCTTAGGACAAATTCTTGGCCCAAAGGGATTGATGCCAAATCCAAAATCAGAAACTGTTACTAAGGATATTCCAAATACAGTGAAAAATGCAAAATCAGGACAAATTAGGTACAAATCAGATAAACAAGGTATAATCCACGCCCGTATTGGACAGATAGGTTATACAGAAGAACAATTGAAAGATAATTTAGAAGCTTTTTTAACAGACGTTAAGAAGGCAAAACCCCCTTCTGCAAAAGGGGTTTATATTTCAAAAGTAACCCTCTCTTCCACAATGGGTAAAGGGTTTGAAATTGATACTGCAAAACTTAATTTTTAATTTATAGATGAGTTTGTTTGGAAAAATAAGAATTTTAAGCTGTTGTAACTTCGTTACAACCGTCTTAGACCGTAGGAGTTTAACTTCATTAAACTTAATGTTTCCTACGCAGATAGTTCAAAAAGATTTTTCTTTTTGGGCAAAAGGTTCCTCTTTTGGAAATTTAATCAAAGGAGGGTTTTAATTAATGTCACGCTTAGATACTAAGAAAGTTCTAGTTGAGGATTTAAATAAGATTGCTCAAGAAGCATTTTCTGTGATTGCTGTTGATTATCGAGGAACTAACGTTCCTGGATTAACTCAACTTAGAAAGGAAGCTAAATCACAGTCTGTTCAATTAAAAGTTATAAAAAATACTTTAGCAAAAAGAGCTTTGGAGAATACTAAATTTGATTCTCTAAATGAAATTCTCACAGGTCCAACCCTGTTGGCTTTTTCTATGAATGATTTTCAAAGCGCAGCAAAACTTGTAAAAGACTTTGCAGCCAAAGAAGAATCGTTTGAAGTAAAAGGACTTTCCATAGGAGAAGGTTTTCTTGAGCCAAATGAGCTCAAAGCCCTAGCTTCTCTTCCATCAAAAGAAGAAGCAATTTCTATGCTTTTAGGATTAATGCAGGCTCCACTTAATAAACTTGCCGGAACTTTAAATGAGGTTCCGTCACAGTTAGTTAGGACTGTTAATGCAGTAAGCCAAACTAAATCTTAATAATCTAGGTATAACGGAGAAAAATAATGGCTATTACTAAAGAAGAAATACTTGATGCGATATCAGAAATGAGCGTTATGGATGTAGTTGATTTGGTAAAACTTATGGAAGAAAAATTTGGTGTCACTGCTGCAGCTCCAGTTGCTGCCGCTGCTGCTCCTGCTGCAGGTGGCGAAGCAGCTGCCGCTGAAGAGCAAAGTGAATTTGAAATTTTCTTAGCTGATGTTGGTGAAAAGAAAATCGATGTCATCAAAGCTGTAAGAGCAATCACTGGCTTGGGCTTGAAAGAAGCGAAAGCAATAGTTGATGGTGCTCCTGCTTCTGTTAAAGAAGGCGCAAATAAAGATGAGGCTGAGCAAGCTAAGTCTCAACTTGAAGAAGCTGGCGCGAAAGTAGAACTAAAATAACATCATTTATAGGCTAAATTTATATGGCAAGTACTTACACATTTGCAGAAAAAAAGAGAATAAGAAAAAGTTTTGAAAAGATTTCTAGTGCGATGTCTCTACCCGACATCCTTGAAATACAAACAGATTCATATGATTATTTTTTACAAAATATCCCTGATGCGACAAAAAGAAAAAATCAAGGTTTAGAAAGCGTTTTTCAATCGATTTTTCCAATCAACAGCGTCTCTGGAAATGCAAGGATTGAGTATTTAGGTTATAAATTACAAGACCCCGAATTTGATGTTCAAGAGTGTCTTCCGCGAGGAAAAACTTATGAAGCGGCTCTAATAATAAGATGCAGAATTATCTTTATTGATAAAACTACTGGCGAAGAAAACCTAAAGAGTGCTAGGGAAGAAGAAGTCTACATGGGAACTATTCCCTTGATGACAGAACATGGAACTTTCGTAATCAATGGAACTGAAAGAGTAGTTGTTTCGCAGCTTCATAGGTCTCCCGGTTTGATATTCGATCATGACAGAGGTAAAACTCATTCGTCAGGAAAACTTTTGTACTCATCTAGAGTTATTCCATATAGAGGTTCTTGGCTAGACTTTGAATTTGACCATAAAGATCTTGTTTATATTCGTATAGATAGAAGAAGAAAACTCTATGCAACCATCTTATTAAGAGCAATAGGCTTCTCTTCGCAAGAGATATTAGAAAAATTCTACGAAAAAGAAACTTACTTAATTGGTCCGAATAATTACTCTTTGAAAGTTGTTCCTAGAAGAATGGTTGGTAAGATTGCGCCATCAGATATTAAAGGTACGCAAGGTGTAATAATCGAAGCAGGTAAGAGAATCACTGCTAGACATATAAGACTTATTGAATCAAGCAAGATTAAAACCTTAGACGTTCCAAAAGAAAGTCTTTTCAATCAAACTATCGCTGAAGATATTATTGATTCTTCAACTGGGGAAATCGCTCTGGCTTGCAATACTTTGATTGATGAAGAAGTTCTTCTTAAGCTTCATGAATTAAAACTTAAAGAAATTAATGTTCTTTATATCAATGAGCTTGAATCAGGTCCGTATATTTCAGATACCTTAAGATCAGATACTACTTCAAATTCACTGGAAGCTCTTGCTGAGATTTACCGAATGATGAGACCAGGTGAGCCACCTACTAAAGAAGCAGCAACTCTTTTATTCGAGAATTTATTCTTTAATGCTGATAAATATGACCTTTCTGACGTAGGAAGGATGAAATTCAATAAAAGGCTTGGTAGGGAAGAATTAATTGGGAAAGGAACTCTTGATAATGATGATATCTTGGAGGTTATAAAAACTTTGGTGGATATCCGAAATGGAAAACAAAATTGTGACGATATTGATCATCTTGGAAATCGAAGGATTAGATCAGTTGGAGAAATGGTAGCTAACCAAGTTAGAGTAGGTTTATTGAGAGTAGAAAGAGCTGTAAGAGAAAGGTTAAATATTGCAGAAGCTGAAGAACTTGGTCCAGCAGATTTAATCAATGCAAAACCAATAACAGCAGCAATAAATGAGTTTTTTGGCTCAAGTCAATTATCCCAATTTATGGACCAAAATAATCCTCTATCCGAGGTAACTCATAAAAGAAGAGTTTCAGCACTTGGTCCTGGAGGCTTGACCCGAGAAAGAGCTGGTTTTGAAGTTAGAGATGTTCATCCTTCTCATTACGGAAGAGTATGCCCAATTGAAACTCCTGAAGGACCAAATATTGGTCTCATTAATTCCTTGTCTGTGTATGCAAAAGTAAATGATTTCGGCTTTATTGAAACTCCTTACAGAAAAGTTGAAAACGGCAAAGTAACTGATGAGATTAAATATGTGTCTGCAATAGAAGAAGGAGAATTTGTAATAGCGCAAGCCTCGGTAAAACTAGATAAAAACAATAAATTTATTGAAGAACTTGTACCTGTTCGATATCGAAATGAATTTGAGTTGATGACTGTAGATAGGGTTGATCTTATGGATGTTTCTCCCCAACAAGTAGTTTCGATTGCTGCAGCCTTAATACCATTTTTAGAGCATGATGACGCAAATAGGGCTTTGATGGGATCAAACATGCAACGTCAAGCAGTTCCAACATTATCAACAGAAGCTCCACTAGTTGGTACCGGTATGGAAAGACTGGTAGCACAATACTCTGGAGATTGCATTATTGCTAAAAATTCTGGAACGGTTGAAAAAGTTGATTCAGGAAAAATAGTTGTAAGAAAAAACCTCAAAGAGATAAGCGCAACCGATTCAGCTGTTGATATTTATAATCTTATTAAATATACAAGATCAAATCAAAATACCTGTATCAATCAGAGACCTATTGTAAGTGAGGGAGACAAGATTTCTTCCGGAGACATATTAGCAGACGGCTCGTCCATTGACTTAGGAGAATTGGCTCTTGGACAAAACATAAAAATAGCCTTGATGACGTGGCATGGATATAACTTTGAAGATTCAATTTTAATTTCAGATAAATTAGTAAAAGAAGATAAGCTTACAAGTGTCCATATTATTGAAGAGACTTGCACTGCAAGAGATACAAAGCTAGGTCCGGATGAAATTACAGCTGATATTCCTAATGTTGGTGAGTCTGCCCTATCAAAACTCGATGAATGCGGGATAGTGCACATTGGAGCTGAAGTAAATGCAGGAGATATTCTTGTTGGTAAAGTAACACCAAAAGGAGAAACCCAACTTTCTCCGGAGGAAAAACTTTTAAGAGCTATTTTTGGAGAAAAAGCATCTGATGTAAAAGACACTTCTTTAAGAGTTAAGGCTGGACAAGATGGAACTGTTATTGATGTTCAAGTATTTACTAGAGAAGGCTTAGAAAAAAATTCCCGTGCTGAAGTAATAGAATCGGTTTCTTTAGCAGAAATCCAAAAAGATATTGATCAGGAACTTAGTATAGTTTCTGAAGCAACTATTAATTCTCTTATGCCTTCACTTGAAGGCAAAAAAGTTATCAGTGGCAGAAATATTTCTAAAGGAGAAGCTTTGACAAAAGATTTCTTAAAAAGCTTGCCATCTTCAGAGTGGTTTAAATTGAGATTACAAGACGACAAGCTTAACGATTTGATAAAAGAATCTAAAGATAATCTCAAAAAATATGAGGATATGCTCAAAGAACGTTTTGAAGCTAAAAAAAGAAAAATAGTTTCCGGCGATGATTTGCCTCCTGGAGTTCAGCAAGTAATTAAAGTTTACCTAGCTGTAAAAAGAAAAATTCAACCGGGAGATAAACTTGCAGGAAGGCATGGAAACAAAGGAGTGATTTCAGTGGTTATGCCTGTTGAGGATATGCCTTATGATGAAAATGGAGAGCCAGTTGATTTAGTTCTAAACCCTTTAGGAGTCCCTTCAAGAATGAATGTAGGACAACTTCTTGAAGTTCATCTAGGCTGGGCTTCAAAAGAACTAGGTAAAAAAATAGGCGAGCTAGTTGAAAAGTCTAAGAGCCTTTCCGAAGTAAAACCTTTTGTTCAAAAAATTTACTCTTCAACTGGAAAAAAAGAAGAACTAGAAAAACTATCCGATAAAGAATTTAAAGAGCTATGTGAAAATTTAAAATCCGGAGTGCCAATGGCTACACCAGTTTTTGATGGAGCTTCAGAAGAAGAAATTAAAAAAATGCTTGAACTAGCTGATTTACCATCATCTGGCCAAGCTCAACTATACGATGGAAGAACAGGTGAGGCTTTCGACAGGTTAGTAACAATTGGATACATGTATATCCTAAAATTAAATCACTTAATCGAAGACAAGATGCATGCAAGGTCTACAGGTTCATACAGTCTTGTTACTCAACAACCTCTTGGAGGAAAAGCTCAATTTGGAGGACAAAGACTTGGAGAAATGGAAGTATGGGCTTTAGAAGCTTATGGTGCTGCTAATACTTTACAAGAAATGTTAACTGTAAAATCAGATGACGTACCTGGAAGAACAAAAGTATACAAAAACATTGTAGATGGTAATTATGAAATGGAAGCTGGTATCCCCGAATCCTATAACGTTTTAACCAAAGAAGTCAGGTCATTAGGAATCGACATAGACTTTGATGAGGTAGATTAAATTTATGAAAGATTTATTAAAACTTTTTAAACAGGAAGAAGAAAACAATTTCAATGCAATCAAAGCTGGATTAGCTTCCGGTCAGCAAATTAGATCTTGGTCTTTTGGAGAAGTAAAAAAGCCTGAAACCATAAATTATCGTACTTTCAAACCTGAGAGAGATGGTCTATTTTGCGCAAAAATATTTGGACCAGTGAAAGATTATGAGTGTATCTGTGGCAAATATAAAAGAATGAAGCACAGAGGAGTTGTCTGTGAAAAGTGCGGAGTTGAAGTAACACTAGCTAAGGTCAGAAGAGAAAGAATGGGGCATATAGAACTAGCAGCTCCAGTTGCGCATATATGGTTTTTAAAATCTCTACCTTCTAGAATATCTCTTCTCTTGGATAAAACACTAAGAGAAGTTGAAAGAATTTTATACTTTGAGTCTTTTGTCGTCACGGATCCAGGTATGACTGATCTCGAAAAAGGTCAGATCTTGGATGAAGAAGAATATTTTGAAAAACTAGAAGAGTTTGGAGAGGAGTTTTCCGCTGGCATGGGTGCAGAATCGGTAAAAATTCTTCTCTCTGAGATGAATTTAGATAATGAAATATCAGAAGTCCAAGAACAAATAGATTCTACAAATAGTGATGCCAAGAAAAAGAAGCTTTCCAAAAGACTGAAAATTCTGAAGGCTTTTACTTCCTCAAACAACAAGCCAGAGTGGATGATTTTGGACGTATTGCCTGTCTTACCCCCAGACTTAAGACCTCTAGTGCCTCTAGAAGGTGGAAGGTTCGCAACTTCTGACCTGAATGATCTCTATAGGAGAGTTATCAATCGTAATAATAGGCTTAAGAGATTAATAGAGCTAAATGCTCCTGAGATAATTGTGAGAAATGAAAAAAGAATGCTTCAAGAATCAGTAGATGCATTACTTGACAATGGAAGAAGAGGCAGAGCCATAACTGGTTCAAACAAAAGACCTTTGAAATCTCTGGCTGATATGATTAAAGGAAAACAAGGAAGATTTAGACAAAATCTACTTGGCAAGAGAGTAGATTATTCCGGAAGATCAGTAATTGTTGTAGGTCCAACATTAAAACTTCACCAGTGTGGACTTCCCAAGAAAATGGCCTTAGAGCTTTTCAAACCATTTGTTTTTGGAAAACTTCAACAACTGGAGTTAGCAACAACTATTAAAGGCGCCAAAAGAATGGTTGAAAGGGAAGAGCCAGTAGTTTGGGATATTTTAGCTGATGTAATTAGGGAGCATCCTATTCTTCTAAATAGAGCGCCAACTTTGCACAGGCTTGGAATTCAAGCTTTTGAACCGACTTTAATCGAAGGAAAGGCCATTCAACTTCATCCTCTTGTTTGTAAAGCTTACAACGCAGATTTTGATGGCGATCAAATGGCTGTACATGTCCCTCTTACTTTAGGAGCTCAACTAGAGTGTAGGGCTTTAATGATGGCAAGTAATAATATTCTTTCGCCCTCTAACGGAAAACCAATAATTGATCCTTCTCAAGATGTTGTCTTGGGTATTTATTACATGACAAGAGAAAAGATTTCAGCAAAAGGTGAAGGTTCCATTTTTGCTGATATAAATGAAGTTCATAGGGCTTACGAAAGTGGAAATATTGATCTTCAGGCAAAAGTAAAGGTTAGATTGACAAATAAAGAGTCTGAATTAAGTCTTGTTGATACAACTGTTGGAAGAGCAATTCTTTCTGGAATTCTTCCTAAAGAACTTGATTTTGAACTCATAAACAAACCTTTAGATAGTAAAGCAATATCTTCTCTTATTAACATGGCATACAGACACAGCGGTCTAAAAGAAACAGTAATATTTGCAGATAAATTAATGTATTTAGGATACGAGTACTCTACAAAATCTGGCTCTTCAATTTGTGTTGATGATTGTCAAATTCCTACAGATAAAGAAGAAATCATCTCAAGTGCTGAGTCTGAAGTAAAAGAAATTGAATCTCAGTATTCATCTGGACTTGTAACTCAGGGCGAAAAGTACAATAAAGTTATTGATATTTGGTCAAGAGCAAATGAAAAAGTTGCAAGCTCATTAATGGATACAATCTCAACAGAAAAAGTTGAAGACAGAGAAGGAAATTCTATAGATCAAAAATCCTTTAACTCGGTATTCATGTATCTTGATTCTGGCGCAAGAAGTTCTCCTGCGCAGGTCAGACAACTTGCAGGAATGAGAGGGCTAATGGCCAAACCAGATGGCTCAATAATTGAGACTCCAATTACTGCAAACTTTAGAGAAGGTTTAACAGTACTCCAATATTTCACTTCTACTCATGGAGCTAGAAAAGGTTTGGCAGATACTGCTTTAAAGACTGCTAACTCAGGTTATCTAACAAGAAGATTGGTAGATGTTGCACAAGATTTAGTAATTAGAGAAGAAGATTGTGAAACAAAAGAAGGTATAGAATTAAGATCAATTATTGAAGGTGGTGAAGTTGTTCAGCATCTAAAAGATAGAATTTTAGGTAGAGTTTTAGCCGAACCATTATCTTCAAAAGATGGGACTTTCAAAATTCCCAAAGGCACTCTAATTGATGAAGCATTAGCTGAACAAATTGAACAAAACAATATAGATATTGCAAAAGTAAGATCTCCAATAACCTGTGAAACAAGTTTTGGAATTTGTTCAAAATGTTATGGAAGAGATCTGGGAAGAGGAAATTTAGTAGATCCTGGCGAGGCCGTTGGGATTGTTGCAGCCCAATCTATTGGAGAACCAGGTACTCAGCTTACAATGAGAACTTTCCACATTGGAGGAGCTGCTTCTAGATCTTCAGAAGAAGATAGAATTCAAGCTAAGTATGATGGAACTGTGAAATTTAGAAATCTGAATTCACTTCAAAATAAATCTAAAAAACAAGTTTGTATTTCTAGATCCGCCGAATTAGTTCTTTTTGATGAAAATGAATCTGAAAAAGAAAGATACAAAATCCCTTACGGAGCAGAAATAAACGTCAACGAAGGCGCTGCGATTAAATCTGGAGAATTGTTGGCTACCTGGGATCCATTAAATCACCCGATAATTTCTGAAGTTAAGGGTAAGGTAAATCTTAAAGATATGGAAAATGGTATAACCATTAGAGAGGTAACTGACGAGTTAACAGGCTTATCAAGTGTGGAGATTTTGGATGCATCTGAGAGAACCTCTGCTGGGAAAGATATGAATCCTATGGTAGTCATAACAGATGCAAAAGGAAAAGAAGTTATGCTTCCTGGAGGTAAAAGACCTGCTGAATATAAGTTAGAACAAAAATCTCTTGTGAATGTAACTGATGGTCAATCTATTGAAATTGGTGATGTTCTTGCAAGGATTCCAAAAGAATCATCTAAAACAAGAGATATTACCGGAGGACTTCCTAGAGTTGCTGATCTATTTGAAGCAAGACAACCAAAAGAAGTAGCCATTCTTGCCGAAATAAGCGGCACAGTTTCTTGGGGAAAAGAGACTAAAGGAAAAAGAAGACTTGTTTTAACTGGAAAGGAAGGCAAAGAAGAGATTGTTCGTGAAACTTTAATACCTAAAACAAGAAGTATTAATGTTTTTGAAGGAGAAACAGTTAATAAAGGAGATGTTATAAGCGAAGGCTCCTTGAGCCCTCATGATATTCTTTCTTTAAAAGGAGTCGAAGAGCTAACAGAGTATGTAGTAAACGAAATTCAAGATGTTTATCGCTTACAAGGTGTTGAAATAAGTGATAAGCATATCGAGTGTATCCTCAGACAAATGCTCAGAAAAGTTGAAGTTACTGAGTCTGGAGATACAGATTTAATCATAGGCGATCAACTCGAACTTTCAGAGGTACTACTACAAAATAAAAAAGCTTCTTCAGATGGTGGAATTCCAGCTAAATTCAAGCGTCTTTTATTAGGAATTACCAAAGCATCTCTTGCTACCGAGTCTTTTGTCTCAGCTGCTTCTTTCCAAGAAACCACGAGAGTTCTTACTGAAGCATCAGTAACTGGAAAGGTAGATAAGCTAAGAGGGTTAAAGGAAAATGTAGTAATAGGAAGGCTTATTCCTGCTGGTACTGGATACGGAGCTTCTCAAGGACAAGCAGATTTAGTCTCAGATATTGAATCTGAACTAAGTGAAGTAATTGCAGATACTGAAGCCGATCAAAGTGAAATTTCAAGCGAAGAATAGTTTGACCAAATGATAATGTCTCATTAAAATCGCGCACTTAATTATGGCAAGAGTAAATCAATTAATAAAAAAACCAAGAAAGGTTAAGAAAGCAAAAAGTGACGTTCCTGCTTTGGTAGGTTCTCCCCAAAAAAGGGGAGTTTGCACTAGGGTTTATACAACAACTCCAAAAAAACCTAATTCGGCTTTAAGAAAAGTTTGTAAAGTAAGATTAACCTCGGGATATGAAGTAATCTCTTACATTGGCGGAGAAGGGCATAACCTTCAAGAACACTCCGTTGTTTTAATAAGAGGTGGTCGAGTAAAAGACCTTCCTGGTGTTAGATATCACACTGTAAGAGGCACTCTCGATACTACGGGTGTCGATGATAGAAAACAACGCAGATCCAAATATGGATCTAAGAGACCTAAATAATGCCTAGAAAAGGACCAGTCCCAAAAAGAGATGTAATCCCCGATCCAAAATATGGGAATGTAAAACTTGCTAAGTTTGTAAATAACCTAATGCAAAGAGGCAAAAAAAGTACAGCTGAAAAAATTATTTACTCAGCTTTAGATCAAGTTTCTTCAAAATCAAAAAGGGATCCGCTTGAAGTTTTCGAAGAAGCATTAGATCAGGTTGGCCCTCAAGTTGAAGTTAAATCGAGAAGGGTTGGTGGTGCTACTTATCAAGTTCCTTTAGAAGTAAAGACTTCAAGACGTCTTGCCTTAGCTATGAGATGGATTGTTTCAAGTGCCAAGAAAAGATCTGAAAAAAACATGTCTACAAAACTGGCCGGAGAATTAATTGATGCTGCCGATGGACGTGGAGAGGCAGTAAAAAAACGTCAAGATACTCATAAAATGGCTGAAGCAAACAAAGCTTTCTCTCACTTTAGATTTTAATAAATGTCTACAAGAAAAGTTCCATTAAACCTTTACAGAAACATTGGTATTTGCGCTCACGTGGATGCTGGCAAGACTACAACAACTGAAAGAGTGCTTTTCTATACTGGAATATCACACAAAATAGGTGAAGTTCATGACGGTGCCGCCACAATGGATTGGATGGAACAAGAACAAGAGAGAGGTATTACAATTACTTCAGCTGCTACTACTTGTTTTTGGAAAGGTATGAGGAGTCAATTCAACGAACATAGAATAAATATAATTGATACTCCTGGCCACGTTGATTTTACTATCGAAGTCGAAAGATCATTAAGAGTTTTGGATGGCGCTGTAGTAGTTTTCTGCGGAAGCTCTGGCGTTGAACCCCAATCTGAAACTGTCTGGAGGCAAGCAAACAGATATAAAGTTCCTAGAATAGCTTTTATAAATAAAATGGATAGAGCTGGAGCTGATTTCTTGAGAGTTGTTGGCCAAATCAAAGACAGGTTAGGTGCTACTCCCGTTCCGATACAACTTCCTATAGGAGCAGAGGATGATTTCAAAGGAATTATTGACTTGATGAGAATGAAAGCCCTCTACTGGGATGGAGACGATATGGGAACATCTTATAAGGAAGAAGATATTCCTTCAGACCTTCTAGAGCAGTCAAACAAATATAGAGAGGCTATGCTCGAAACAGTAGCCGAAGCTAGTGAAGATTTAATGGAAAAATATTTAGAAAATGGCGATTTATCTCTTGAAGAAATAATTCAAGGTATCAGGATTAGAACCTTAAATAATGAAATAGTCCCTACTATATGCGGTTCTGCCTTTAAGAATAAAGGTGTTCAACCTATGTTGGATTGTGTAATTGATTTTCTTCCTTCACCTGATGAGGTAGAAGCAATACAAGGTATTTTAGAAGATGAAGAAACAACTGATCAAAGATCATCAAGCGATGAAGAACCTTTTTCTGCTTTAGCCTTCAAAATTGCCACAGACCCCTTTGTTGGAACCTTAACATTTGTGAGAGTTTATTCAGGCGTTCTAAATTCTGGAGATGCTGTTTATTCTCCAGCTAAAAGATCTAAAGAGAGAATTGGAAGGATGCTTCAAATGCATGCCAATAATAGAAGTGAAATATCAGAAGTAAGAGCAGGAGATATAGCTGCAGTTATTGGCTTAAAAGACGTAACTACTGGGGATACATTATGCGATCTCAAAAAACCAATTATCTTGGAAAAAATGACTTTCCCGGAACCTGTTATTTCAGTTGCGGTAGAACCTAAAACAAAAACAGATCAAGAAAAAATGTCAACAGCCTTAGGTAGACTCGCGCAAGAAGATCCATCATTTAGGGTAAATTCTGACGAAGAGTCGGGTCAGACAATTATCTCAGGTATGGGAGAACTTCATCTTGATGTCCTTGTTGACAGAATGAAAAGAGAATTTGATGTTGAGGCTAACATTGGTAAGCCTCAAGTTGCCTATAGAGAAACAATCAAGAAAGATGTTGAGTCTGAAGGAAAATTTGTCAGACAATCTGGAGGAAAGGGTCAATATGGCCATGTTTGGTTAAAAATAGAACCCTTAGAAGAATCTGAAAAAGAAGATGAAAATGAAGTATTCCAATTTGTGAATAAAATTGTTGGAGGAACTATTCCCAGAGAATTCATTCCAGCCGTTGAAAAAGGTGCCTTCGAGCAAATGCAATCGGGAATATTAGGCGGCTTTCCTTTAATCGATGTAAAAGTAACAGTTTATGATGGATCTTTTCACGATGTAGATTCTTCAGAGATTGCTTTTAAAGTTGCCTCCTCGATGGCTTTAAAAGATGGAGCACTGAAAGCTAATCCAGTCATCCTTGAACCAATTATGAAACTGGAAGTTGTAACTCCAGAAGAGTATATGGGCGATGTTGTTGGAGACTTGAATAGAAGAAGAGGAATAGTCCAAGGTATGAATGATATTCATGCTGGAAAGGTTCTAGATGGAGAAGTTCCACTTGCTGAAATGTTTGGTTATGCAACTGATTTAAGGTCTGCTACTCAAGGAAGAGCAACTTTTACCATGGAACCTTTGAAGTATTCAGAAGTCCCTGCAAATGTTGCAGAAGTACTTATAAATAAAGGTTAATTTCTTATTGACAGTCTCTAAGGGCAGGCATAGAATTGCCGCTCTTTTGCGTATTTATACATAAAAGACCGAATTTTTTCGGAACGTTCTTTAAAAATTTTGTTGTTTAAATAGAGGTAAGCTTTGCAAAGCCAAAATATAAGAATTCGTCTAAAAGCTTTTGATAACAAGCTGATAGATAAGTCTGCAAAAGAAATTGTGGAAACTGTTAAAAGAACTGGCGCAGTTGTAAAAGGGCCTATTCCCATGCCTGTGAGAAAAAGGCAAACAACAATTTTAATTTCTCCCCATAAAGATAAGGATGCTCGTGATCAATACGAGATTAGAACTTACAAACGTATTATGGACATAATCAAACCTACTGAAAAAACAGTGGATGCACTCATGAAACTAGATCTTTCTGCTGGTGTAGACGTACAAATATCTCTGGATGAACTCAACTAGAAAATGATTGGATTAATTGCAAGAAAAGAAGGAATGAGCAGGGTTTTCACTGATGAAGGGAAGTCTATTCCTGTTACGGTTTTAAAAATTCATTCAAATGTTGTTTCTCAGATTAAAACTTCTGAAAAAGATGGTTACGATGCCATTCAAATATCAGCAGTAGAGCAATCGGAAAAAAATCAATCTAAAGCCGAAATAGGTCATTTGAAAAAAAATAATATTTCCTTCAAAAAACTTTCTCAAGAATTTTCCTCAAATATAAGTGAAGAAGAAAATCTTGATATAGGTTCTGAAATAAAGGCCGATATATTTGAGGAAGGCCAATTTGTTGATGTAATAGGAACGACAAAGGGAAAAGGATTTGCGGGTACAGTTAAAAGATGGAATTTCGCAACTCAAGATGCTACTCATGGAAACTCTCTTGCACATAGAAAACCTGGTTCAATTGGACAATGTCAAACTCCTGGAAGAGTTTGGAAAGGAAAAAAAATGTCAGGACACATGGGTAACGTAAGACAAACTACACAAAATTTGAAAGTCCAAAAAATTGATTTGGAAAATAACTTCATTTTAATCAAGGGAGCTGTTCCTGGTCCAAATGGATCAGAAGTTACCATTAAACCGGCAACTAAAAAATCATGAAATTACCTTTTTTAAAATCTTCTAAAACAACTGATGCTGAAGTTTCAGAAAAAATCTTTGGAGTTGAGATAAATAAAGATCTTATCGCTCAACTCATTAAAATCTATATTGAAAATAGCCACCCCGGTACAAAGGCTCAAAAAAACAGATCTGCTGTTAGAGGAGGTGGAAAAAAACCTTGGCGTCAAAAGGGAACAGGAAGAGCTAGGGCAGGAACATCTAGAAGTCCTCTCTGGCGTGGTGGAGGAGTTGTATTTCCTGCTTCAACTAAGTCAGCAAAACCAAAAAAACTTAACAAGAAAATGTATAAATCTGCCATGCGATCAATTTTTTCGTCTCTTGCAAAAGAAAATAGAGTCTTTTTATCTGACCAAATAAATATAGAAAACCCAAAGACTAAAGATTTTGTTGAGTTTTTAAAGAAAAATGAACTTAAAGAAGGCCTATTTATTGTTGACGAAATTTCAAACAATCTCTCTTTAGCTTCAAGAAACCTTCCAAATGTGAATGTAACCAACTTGAATACTTTGAATCCTATTAACTTATTGAAATTTAAGTCAGTAGTGATTGTAGAAAATTGTCTTAACCTCATTGAAGAGAAATTGTCGTGAGTACTATTATTCCAAACAAAATCATCGAATCAGCTTTAGTTTCTGAGAAATCTTCTTTGGTTGGACAAAACTCAAATACATACGTGTTCAAAGTGAATACTTCTGCAACAAAAAATCAAGTAAAAAAAGCTATAGAAGCAAAATTTGATGTAAATGTTACGAAGGTGAATATTTTGAATGTTAAAGGTAAGACAAAACGAATGATGAATCTTAGGGGGAAGATTAGAAAAAAATCTGATTGGAAAAAAGCTTACGTTTCATTAAAACCAGAACAACAAATCGAGATTATTCAAGAATAAAATGGCAGTAGTAAAGGCAAAACCAACGTCACCAGGAAGAAGATTTAGAAGCCTTCAAACTGGAAAAGATTTATACAAAGGTAGGCCTTTGTCCTCTCTTGTAACTAAAAAAAGTAAAACTGGCGGTAGAAACAATGCGGGAAGAATTACAACACGCCACATTGGTGGGGGGCATAAGCAACACTATAGGATTATTGATTTCAAAAGGAACAAGGATAATATCCCCGCAAAGGTAGAAAGAATTGAATATGATCCTAATAGGTCAGCATTTATAGCTTTATTGCTTTACAACGACGGGGAGAGAAGATACATAATTTCCCCTAAAAACCTAAAAGTAAATGACCAGGTAATTTCTGGAGAAAAGGCATCGGTAAATATTGGAAATACCCTGATTTTAAAAGATATTCCTGTTGGAACAATTCTTCACTGTGTGGAGCTTAAACCAGGAAAAGGAGCACAACTCGCAAGAAGCGCAGGTACCTACGTACAGTTTGTCGCTAAAGAAGGTCAGTACGCAACGCTAAGACTTAAAAGCGGTGAGGTTAGAAAAGTTCTGACTGAATGCAGAGCAACAATTGGAGAAGTCTCAAATCAAGAACATTCTCTAAAATCTTTCGGTAAAGCTGGCGCTAAAAGATGGATCGGAGTGAGACCCACAGTTAGAGGAGTAGCTATGAACCCCATTGACCATCCTCATGGAGGTGGTGAGGGAAAAACATCTGGAGGAAGACATCCTGTTTCTCCATGGGGAGTTCCTACTAAAGGATACAGAACCAGAAGCAATAAAAGAACAGATTCATTAATTGTTAGAAGAAGGAAGAAGTAATGGTTAGATCAGTAAAAAAAGGTCCTTTTGTAGATCATCATCTTGAAGAAAAAGTTCAAAAGGCGATTGAAGAAAAGAGCAAAAGACCTATTAAAACTTGGTCAAGGAGATCAATGATTACGCCTGAAATGGTGAACTTGACTATTGCAGTCCACAACGGCCGTGCTCACGTACCAATTCTTATTAAAGAGGACATGGTTGGACACAAGTTAGGAGAATTTGTCCCAACAAGAACATTCAAAATGCACTCAGGAGATAGACAAGCGGGTTAATTATGACTGAAGTAAAAGCAAAGCTTAGTAGATTAACTGTTTCACCTTACAAAGTAAGGTTGGTAGCTGATCAAATTAGAGGAAAGAGCGTTGAAGAGGCCATAGACATATTATCTTTTAGCAAGAAATCTTCTGCCTCAAATGTACTTAAGCTTTTGGAGTCAGCAATCGCAAATGCCGAAAACAACAAAGGTTTGGATATCGACGATCTTTTTGTTTCAGAAATTAAAGTTGATGAATCTTTTATTCTCAAAAGAATCCAGGCAAGGGCTAGAGGAAGAGCGGACAGAATTCAAAAACGCAGTTGTCATGTCAACATAACTTTAGGGAGTGAAAAAAACTAAATGGGACAAAAAGTAAACCCGATAGGAATTCGATTAGGAATTTCAAGAAAACACAATTCAACTTGGTATGCTGAAAAAGATAAGTATCAAGAACTTTTGCTTAATGATTTCGCCGTAAGAGAGTTCCTTAAAAAAGAACTTGATAATTCTTTTGTAAGCAAAATTGAAATTGAACGTCCTTCACAAAGTGGAAAAGTAACCATCCATACTTCAAGGCCAGGAATGATCATTGGAAAAAAAGGTGAGGACATAGATCGTTTAAGGGATGAGCTTACAAAGTTAATGGAAGTTCCAGTTAGCTTAAATATACAAGAGATAAGAAAACCTGATTTAGATGCTCAACTGGTTGCTGCAAATATTGCGGTTCAACTTGAAAGACGTGCAATGTTTAGAAGAGTTATTAAAAGAGCCGCACAAAATACTATGCGTCAAGGTGCTCAAGGAGTAAAAGTTAGAGTTGCAGGAAGATTAGGGGGTGCAGAAATTGCGAGAGCCGAATGGCATAAAGAGGGAAGAGTACCTCTTCATACTCTTAGAGCAGATATAGATTATGGTCTTGCAGAAGCAAAAACAACTTATGGAATCATTGGAGTTAAAGTTTGGATTTGTAGAGGTGAAGTATCTACTAAACCTAAAAAAACAGATAACTAAAAATTATGTTTCAACCTAAAAGAACAAAATATAGAAAACAAATGAAGGGCCGCAATAGAGGTCTTGCCCAAAAGGGTAATTCCTTGGATTTCGGTGCTTTCGGTCTCAAAGCCACGTCTCGAGGACAAATTACTTCAAGACAAATTGAGGCTGCAAGAAGAGCTATGACAAGACATGTTAAGAGGGGAGCAAAAATTTGGATAAGAATCTTTCCCGACAAGCCAATTACAAAAAAACCTCTTGAAGTTAGACAAGGTAAAGGAAAAGGAAATGTTGAGTATTGGGTTTGTCCTATAAAACCAGGAAGAATCCTCTATGAGATGGAAGGTGTTGATGAATCAATTGCAAGAGAAGCTTTGACTTTAGCAGCTGCAAAATTACCTGTAGGAACAAAATTTGTTCAAAGGAGATCGGTTTAATGGCCAAGAAAAAAGCAAACTTATCTGAAATTGAAAAACTCAATATGGAGTATTTAGATTTGAAATTAAAAAATAGTTCGGGCTCGCTTAAAGAGACTCACAAACTATCGGAATTGAGAAAAGACATTGCAAGATTAAAAACTAAAGAAAGAATGGGAATAGAAAAATGAGCGAAGTAATTGAAAGAACTTTGGTTGGATCAGTTGTTAGTATTTCTGGAGATAAGTCTAGGGTAGCTCTTATTCAGAGAAGCGTTAAACATAAAACATTAGGAAAAATTATAAAACGCTCGTCAAAAATTAGCTTCCATGATGAAGATAATTCTAGCAATTTAGGAGATAAGGTAAAAATTATGGAATGTAAGCCTTACTCAAAATCTAAATCTTGGAAACTTATCGAAGTGCTTAGAGTATTTGAGGGGGTTGAATAAAAATGATTCAAACTCAGACCATTTTAGAAATTGCGGATAACAGTGGAGCAAGGAAAGTTATGTGTATAAAAGTTCTTGGTGGCTCTAAAAGAAGATATGCTCGAGTTGGGGACATTATCAAAGTCGCTATAAAAGAAGCTATTCCAACTGGAAGAGTAAAAAAAGGACAGGTTGCTGAAGCAGTCGTAGTTAGAACTAAAAAAGATATTAAAAGAGAAGATGGTTCGAGTATAAGATTTGATGATAACGCAGCAGTTTTAGTTAATACTCAAAAACAGCCAATTGGAACTAGAATTTTTGGGCCCGTATCTAGAGAGCTTAGAAGTAAAGATTTTATGAGAATTATTTCTCTTGCTCCGGAGGTCATTTAATTATGAAAAAACTTAGAACTGGAGACGAGGTTATTGTGATATCCGGAAAAGATATAGGAAAAACTGGAACTCTTTCTAAATTTATCTCAGAAACAAAATGCATTGTCTCTGGAGTTAAAATCGCTAAAAAACATCAGAAGCCTAATCCTCAACTTAATATACAAGGAGGAATTCTTGAAAAAGAATCACCAATTGATGTTTCTAATTTAGCTATCTACAACAAGAAATCAAAAAAAGCAGACAAAATTAATATTGAAATTAAAAAAGATAAAAAAATAAGAGTATTTAAATCGGATGGAAAAGAAATCAAATGAGCACTTCAATTTTAAAGAAAACTTATCTTGAAAAGGCAGTTCCAAACTTAAAGGAATCTTTAGGTTGTAAGTCAAATATGGCAGTACCTAAAATTACTAAAGTAACTCTTAACATGGGTTTAGGGCCCGATGCAGTAAACGACAGAAAAGTTATTGATACTGCAATCGAAGATTTAAGACTCATTTCTGGTCAGCAGCCAGTAAAAACACTTGTAAGAAAGTCAGTAGCAAGTTTTAAAATTAGAGATGGCTATCCTATAGGTTGTAAAGTAACCCTAAGAGGGGAAAGAATGTACGATTTTCTAGACAGACTCTTGAATATCGCAATTCCAAGAGAAAGAGATTTCAGAGGACTTAGCGTCAAGTCTTTTGATGGACAAGGTAATTACACCATGGGAATAAAAGAGCATATTATTTTCCCGGAAATTGATTATGACAAAGTCCAAAAAATCAGAGGTATGGATATAAGTATTACTACTTCTGCAAGAAACGATGAAGAAGGCTTGTCCTTACTTAAAGAACTAAATTTTCCATTTGTTAGCTGAGGTAAAAAAATGGCAAAAAAATCAATGATAGCAAGAGAACTAAAGAGACAAAAAACAGTTGAACGCTTTGCTGCTAAAAGAGCAGAGCTTAAAAAGATAATTGCCGATTCTCAATCTTCTGATGAAGATAAGTTTGCTGCTAGGGAGAAATTACAAAAACTTCCAAGAGATGCAAATCCAATTCGTCTTCAAAGAAGATGTCAAATAACAGGAAGACCTCATGCTGTTTATAGGAAATTTGGTCTTTCAAGAAATAAATTAAGAGAATTAGCTATGAGAGGAGACGTCCCAGGATTAGTAAAATCAAGCTGGTAAGAATTATGAGTATGCAAGATCCAATTTCAGACATGATAGCAAGAGTTAAAAATGCTCAATCTAGAGGTCACAAAGAAGTACTTCTTGACTCCTCTAAAATTAAGTTCGGTATATGCAAGGTTCTCGAATCAGAAGGTTATATCAAAAAAGTTGAGCTAGTAGGAGAACAGCCCAAGCAGGAAATTAAAATTACTCTAAAATATTTCGAGGATTTACCTGTTATTAAAGAATTTGACAGAGCAAGCAAACCAGGGCTTCGCAAGTACTTTTCCTTTGATCAAATTCCTCCTGTTAAAGGGGGTTTGGGTACAGCCATCATGACAACCAGTAAGGGAATCATTACTAGCGATCAAGCAAAAAAAGAAAAAGTGGGTGGCGAACTAATCTGTACGGTATTTTAAAATGGCAAGAAATATAAATAGAAAACTACCTCTTTCTGATGGCGCAAAAGCGTCAATAGCTGAAGACGTTCTATCGATTTCTGGAGCAAAGGGAGAGCTTTCTCTTAATGTGCACGATACTGTTAAAGTTTCTTTAGAGGACGATTCAATTCTCTTCAACCCGAAAGACTTGGAGGACAAAACCTCTGTTTCAATGACAAGTACCATGAGATCTCTTACTTTGAATATGATAGAAGGTGTCACTAAAGGTTTTGAAAAAAAACTTGAAATTAATGGCGTCGGTTACAGGGTAAAAGTATCAGGAGCAAATCTTGAACTCTCACTTGGCTATTCACATCCAATTAACTACAAACTGCCTGATGGAGTTACTGCTGAAGCTCCTACCAATACAGAATTAGTTTTGACGTCTACTAACAAACAACTTCTAGGTGATACAGCCTCAGAGATAAGAGCTTTTAGACCTCCGGAACCCTACAAAGGAAAAGGAGTTAAATATTCCGATGAACATATAAAAAGAAAAGAATCTAAGAAAACTGCCTAAGATGAAAAAGATTGAAGCAAGAAATAGAAGAGCAAGAAAACTAAGAAGTCTATCTGAGGGCCTTAATGTTAATAGGCTTGCTATATTTAGATCTGCAAAACACATATATGCACAAGTTTTTTCAGTTGATGGAAAACAAATACTTGCACAGGCTTCCTCACTAGATAAAGAGTTAAAAGCTACTAACGGAGGAAACGTTGAAGCAGCTGAGAAGGTCGGAGAATTAGTTGCAAAAAGAGCAATTGAGCAAGGGATAAAAAAAGTTACTTTTGATAGATCTGGCTATAAATATCATGGAAGAGTGAAGTCGCTTGCTGATGGTGCTAGGTCTCAGGGATTAGAATTTTAGAGAAGAATATGGAAGAAAATTTTGAACAAACCACAGAAGTTTTAGAAGAAAAACTAGTTGGCGTAAACAGAGTTGCCAAAGTTGTTAAAGGAGGAAGACTATTTGGTTTTACTGCCTTAACTGTAGTAGGTGACGGAAAGGGAAAGGTTGGATTTGGTAGAGGAAAAGCAAGGGAAGTTCCTATAGCAATTCAAAAGGCATTAGAAAGTGCTAGAAGAAATATGGTTAATGTCGACCTTAACGGATCAACTATTCATTACGCAGTAAAAGCTAAACATGGATCGGCAACTGTTTACATGCAGCCTGCATCACCCGGTACAGGAATTATCGCTGGAGGAGCAATGAGAGCAGTTTTAGAGCTTGCTGGCGTAAAAGATGTATTAGCAAAATCATACGGCTCGACAAATCAAATTAATGTTGTAAGAGCTACATTCAAAGGCTTGTCGGAAATAGAATCACCAGAAAAAGTTGCATTAAGAAGATCAAAATAATTATGGCTGAAGAAAAAACAATTTCTGTAAAACAAATTAAAAGCGTTACTGGCTCTAAAAGAAACCAGAGACTCTCTTTAAAAGGACTGGGCTTAAAAAAAATCAATCACGTTGTGCAAGTTAAAAACACTAAAGAAAATCTTGGCATGATAAATAAATGTAGGCATTTAATAGAGGTAATTGAAGAATAATGAAACTTAATGAATTAAATCCTAATTTAAAAAATAAACCCACTAAAAGAGTTGGTCGAGGAGCAGGTTCTGGCTTAGGCAAAACTTCTGGTAAAGGGCATAAAGGTCAAAAAGCAAGATCTGGAGGAAAGGTTCGTCCTGGATTTGAAGGTGGACAAATGCCAATTCAACAAAGATTACCTAAATTTGGCTTTACCTCTAAATCATCAAAATACAAAACACATATCAAGCTTGGTGATTTAAACAATTTATCTGAAGACGTTATTGATTTAGATGTTTTAAAGGCAAATAAACTAATTTCAAGAATAACAAAAGAAGTTAAGGTAATTAATTCTGGTGAGTTGAAAAAAGCCATCAAAATAAAAGGTCTAAAAATTTCAAAAACTGCTTCAGAAGAAGTTAAAAAATCTGGAGGCGAGGTAGGTTAATGGCGGCTATTAATCCCAAATCCTCTGGGCTTTCAGAACTTTGGTCAAGACTGAGATTTGTCTTACTAGCACTTATCATCTACAGGATTGGAACTCACATACCTGTACCTGGAATAGACCCTGTAAAAATTTCTTCTTTATTTGACCAAAATCAAGGAACCTTGCTTGGCTTGTTCAATATGTTTTCAGGGGGTGCTTTGGAAAGAATGAGCATCATGGCTCTTAACGTAGTTCCTTATATTACTGCGGCTATTGTGATGAATCTTTTAGAAGCAACTACTCCAAGTTTAAAGAAAATGTTTAGACAAGAAGGAGAACAAGGTAGGAGAAAAAGAACCCACTATGTGCGTTTAGGAACTTTACTTCTAGCAATATTTCAATCTATGGGATTTGCAATTGCTCTCTCTTCTCAAGGAATGGCAATAGACCCAAGTACCATGTTCATTTTTACTGCGGTGGTCTCTTTCGTTACAGGAACAATGTTTTTAGTTTGGCTTGGAGAGCAAGTAAATGAAAGAGGAATTGGAAATGGTATTTCGCTAATTATTTTTGCAAGTATTGTATCTGGTTTGCCAAGTGCAATTGGACAATCCTTTGAAGGGGCGAGACAAGGAGAAATAAGTCTCATTTTGCTTCTTACAGTTGCTTTTATGGCGATACTTGCCATTTCTTTCATAGTTTGGGTAGAAAGAGCACAAAGAAGAGTTACTGTAAATTACGCTAGAAGAAATCCTAACCAAATGGCTATGGGACAAGCTTCGCATGTTCCATTAAAAGTAAACATGTCAGGAGTGATTCCTGCTATTTTTGCAAGCAGTATAGTTCTTTTTCCAGCTTCAATTAGTTCTTGGTTTGGACAAAGTGAAGGGATGGAGTGGCTGCAAGAAGTATCTTTGGCATTAAGTCCTGGACAACCTTTATACGTAGTTGTGTTTTCTATTTTGATTGCTTATTTTTGCTTTTTTTACACTGCTATACAGTTTCCAGCAAAAGATATTTCAGATAATTTGAAAAGGTCTGGTGGCTTCCTTCCTGGAATTAGACCGGGAGGTCACACGGAAGAATACATTGATAATGTTATGTCCAGACTGACAGTCTGGGGATCTATTTATATGATAATGATTTGTTTATTACCCCAATTTTTAATTGTCTCTGCAAACGTTCCTTTTTACTTGGGAGGAACTTCACTTTTAATTGCAGTAGTAGTGGTAATGGACTTCATGGCTCAGGTACAATCTCACCTTTTATCGAGTCAATATCAGTCTTTGATGAAGAAAGCTAATTTGAAAGGGTTTAAAAGATAAAATGAAAGTAAGAGCATCAGTAAAAAAAATATGCAAAGATTGCAAGCTTGTTAAAAGAAGAGGCACAGTTTATGTAATCTGCAAAACTGATCAAAAACATAAACAGAGGCAGGGATAATGGCAAGGGTAGCTGGAGTAAACATACCTGATAAGAAGCAGGCTTGGATATCACTAACACATATTTTTGGAATAGGTAGAACAACTGCTCTAAAAATTTGTGAAACTACAGGAATTAAGTTTGATACAAAAATTTCTGCATTAAACGATCAAGAATTAGAAAAGTTAAGAAAAGAAGTGGGTAATTTTCTCGTAGAAGGAGACTTGAGAAGAGAGGTAAGTACCAACATCAAAAGATTAATGGACCTTGGTACCCTAAGAGGTATCAGGCATAGAAAAAGACTACCCGTAAGAGGTCAAAGAACAAAGACAAATGCTAGGACTAGGAAGGGGCCTAGAAAACCAATTAGAAGATAATAATGGCAAAAGAAAAAGGAAAGAAAACAAAAAACGCTAAGGCTGTTGCTAGTGAGGGTATAGCTCATATTCTAGCAACTTTTAATAATACAATTATTAATATAACGGACAAAAAAGGAAATACTATCTCTTGGTCAAGTTCTGGAGCAAATGGATTTAAAGGCTCAAGAAAAAGTACTCCCTTTGCCGCCCAAATAGCCGCAACTAAAGCTGGAGAGCAAGCTATGAATTTAGGTCTATCAGAGGTAGAAGTGGAAGTTTCTGGTCCTGGGTCAGGTAGAGAGTCAGCGGTTAGAGCTTTAAACGGTTGTGGTCTAAAAATCACGAAAATTTCAGATGTAACACCAATTCCTCATAATGGTTGTAGACCGCCAAAAAAGAGAAGAGTGTAATTATGGCAAGATATAGAGGACCAAAAATTAAGCTTTCTAGAAGAGAAGGTACTGATCTTCAACTTAAAAGCGGATACAGATCTTATGAATCTAAAGCTAGGTCGGAAAACCCTCCGGGGGTTCATGGATTAAGGAGAGGCAGGCTTTCTGATTACGGTATGCAATTAAGAGAAAAGCAGAAAGTAAAAAGAATGTATGGCGTCTTAGAAAAACAATTTAGAAATTATTACAAAAGAGCAGCTCGTCAGAAGGGTGAAACCGGTACTAATTTATTACTTTTCTTAGAGAAAAGACTTGATAACGTTCTTTATAGAATTGGTTTTGCTTCAACTAGAGCCGAGGCAAGACAGCTTGTCAGTCATAAATCTGTCCTAGTGAATGGAAAAACAGTAAATATTCCTTCCTATCAGGTTGCTGAAGGCGATGAGATTTCTATAGCAGAAAAATCTCAATCGCAAAAAAGAATTACACAGGCTTTATCTTTAAGTGAACAAAGAGAAGAATGTGAATGGGTATCGGTAGATAAATCTAAATTTACAGGTACTTTTAAAAATTTACCTACGAGAGAGTTGCTAAGTAGTGAAATAAACGAGAACTATATAGTAGAGCTTTATTCAAGGTAAAAAATCTAAATTTGAGGATCATATGACAGACAATTTTGACATTATCAAGGACTTCTTAACTCCAAAAGAAATTATTGTTGAGGAGGTTAATCCCAATCATTCAAAAATTATATTAGAACCCTTAGAAAGAGGATTTGGCCATACATTAGGGAACGCTTTAAGAAGAATTATTTTATCTTCCATACCTGGTTCATGTGTTGTAGAAGCAAAAATTGACGGAGTTTTGCATGAATTCTCAACAATTGATGGAATTGCTGAGGACGTGATAAATATCCTTTTAAATCTAAAAGGTATAGCTGTTCGAATGATGGATGTTGAAGAAGCAGAATTATCTGTCGAGAAATCCGGAACTGGAAAATTAACTGCAGGAGATTTTGAACTTCCTGCTGGTGTAGAAATCATTAATCCAGATCATCAAATTGCAACATTAGCAGACAACGGTAGTATAAAAATGTCTATTAGAGTTAAAAAAGGAAGAGGTTATGACCCAGTAATAATTTCTGCTACTGAGGAAGGAGAAAGTAAAGAAGTTGGATTGTTAAGATTAGATGCTTCTTATTCACCAATAGAGAAAGTAGCTTATCAAGTTGAAAATACAAGGGTAGAAAACAGAACAGACCTCGATAAGCTTATTTTAGATGTTCATACTAATGGCACAATTGACCCAGAAGAAATTTTAAGATTAGCTGCAACTATTTTACAAAGACAACTAATTGCATTTGCTGAGTTAGGGTTTGAAACTGAAGAGGAAGAAGAAGAGGAGATACCTCCAGTGGATCCAATCATGCTCCGACCTGTTGATGAATTAGAACTTACAGTTAGATCAGCTAATTGCTTGAAAGTAGAGAAAATTTATTACATTGGTGATCTTGTTACTAGAAAAGAATCTGATTTATTAAAAACACCTAACCTTGGAAGAAAGTCCTTGAATGAAATTAAAGATGTATTGGCTGCTAGGGGATTATCTTTAGGATTAGAGTTAGATAACTGGCCGCCTTCAAATATAGAAAGTTAATGAGCAATTTAAAAAGAGGCAGAACCTTTGGTAGGAATAGCTCCAGAAGAAAGGCATTATTTCAATCTTTAGCTATTTCTCTTATAGAACATGAAGGTATTAAAACAACTTTGCCTAAAGCCAAAGAATTAAGGTCATTCATTGAACCTCTCATAACTCTTGCTAAGGATGATTCTGTAAGTAACCGAAGACTCGCTTTTTCAAAAATAAGAAATAAGTCTGCAGTAGGAAAACTCTTTTCTGATTTAGGTCCAAGATTCAAAGATAGGCCTGGAGGCTATTCAAGAATAATTAAGATTGGCTTCAGAAAAGGAGACGCTGCTCCTGTTGCCTTTATTGAACTTGTAGACAGATCTATAGAGGGCGAAACTGTTACTGAAGTACCAGCAGCAGAGCCTGAAAAAGCATAGTCTGATTTTTTTACTAAGTAATTTATAAAAACTTACCGGTATAGGACTTTTTGCATTTAGCTAGTTGACTAGTGTTGCCTGTAGCAACTATTTGTCCGCCACCGTTTCCACCTTCGGGTCCAATATCAATAATCCAATCAGAGTTTCTAATTACATCTAGGTTGTGTTCAATAACTACAATTGTATTTCCCTGGGAATTTAGTTTCTGCAGAACATCCATCAAAAGCTGGACATCATGAAAATGCAAACCTGTCGTAGGCTCATCTAATAAATAGATTGTTTTTCCCGTAGAAGTTTTGGAGAGTTCTTTAGCTAATTTTACTCTTTGAGCTTCTCCTCCAGACAATGTAGTAGCTGGTTGTCCTAACCTCAAATAGCCAAGCCCCACTTGATTTAAAGTATCGAGTTTTTTCTTAATTTTTGGGACGGCTTCAAAAAATATAGTTGCTTGTTCAACAGTCATATTTAAAACTTCTGAGATATTTTTACCTTTATATTTAATCGTTAGGGTTTCGTTGTTATATCTCTTTCCATTACATACATCACATTTAACATAAACATCTGGAAGAAAATGCATTTCTACTTTTATCATTCCATCTCCTTCACAGGCTTCACATCTTCCTCCTTTGACATTGAAGCTGAATCTGCCAGGTTTGTATCCCTTGGCTCTTGCCTCTTGCGTTCCAGCAAAAAGTTCTCTTATAGGTGTAAAAATACCTGTATAAGTTACTGGATTAGATCGAGGAGTTCTACCAATGGGGCTTTGGCTTATTTCAATTACTTTATCGATAAGTTCTGTTCCTTCTATTTTTTCAAATGCCTCAGTCTTCAAAGAGCTTTTACTCAAAATATTTGATAGAGCGGGGTAAAGCGTTTGATTAATCAAGGTAGATTTTCCAGAGCCAGAGACTCCTGTTATGGATATTATATTCCCTAGCGGAATTTCTAAATCTACATTCTTGAGGTTATTTCCTGAACATCCTGATAACTTAATTTTTCCTTTATCTGTAATTTTTTTCTTTTTTTCTATTTGAATTCTTTTTTTTCCAAAAACATATTGAGACGTAAGAGAGTTTTTAGCCTTTTTAAGTGATTTAATATCACCTGAGAAACAAACTTCTCCTCCATGAATCCCTGCTTTTGGTCCTATATCTATAATGTGGTCTGCTTCTTCAATTGTTTCTTGATCATGTTCTACGACTATTACAGTATTACCCAGGTCCTTCAGCCTTTTAAGAGTAGATAAAAGTTTTTTATTATCTCTTTGATGCAAGCCAATAGAAGGTTCATCAAGTATGTAGGTTACGCCCACTAAGCCTGCACCAATTTGAGAGGCAAGTCTTATTCTTTGTGCTTCACCTCCACTTAAAGTTTCTGCACTTCTAGAAAGTGTCAGGTAGTTAAGACCAACATCAGAAAGGAAGGTTAAGCGTTCTTTTATTTCTTTAATAATTTTTATTGCTATTTGACCTTTTACTCCTGTTAAAGAGAGCTTTTTAAAAAAATTAAGAGCGTCGCCAATTGTCATCCCTACAATTTCAGGTAAAGAATATTTATTTATAAAGACACTTCTTGCTTCTAAATTTAATCTAGTTCCACAGCATTCATCGCAAAGAGTATTGGTCATAAATTTTGCATAATACTCTCGTCTAAAATTGGAATCTGTATCACTAAGTCTCCTTTCAATATTTCTTACGATGCCTTCAAATGGCTTAAATATCTCTCTTTTGAAACCTCTTTTAGAAACATAGCTAAAATCAACTTCAATATTGCTTCCATAAAGAACAATCTTTTTTTCTTTTTCTGATAGGTCTTCGAAAGGTGTATCTAGAGAAAATCCAAAAGTTTGACTGACTCTATTTAAGAGGTATCTATTATGATAGGTGTGACTTGCATCCCAGTCTTTTATCGCTCCTTGATTAAGACTTAGTTCTGGTCTAACAATTAATTTAGAAAGATCGATTTTTGATTTATACCCCAAACCATCACAAGATGGGCAAGCACCTGATGGACTATTAAATGAAAATAATCTTGGCTCCAATTCTTGAATGCTAAAACCGCATTTGGGACAAGCCATTTTAGTCGAGAATGTATCAAAGCTTTTTTCATCATCCATGTCTTGAATTTCTACCAATCCATTAGATTCAGAAACACATGTCTCTAAAGATTGTATGAGGCGACTATTATTTTTTGAATCAACGGTGAGTCTATCAACCACTATTGATATAGAATGTTTTTTGTTTTTATCTAGTTTGATTTGATCGCTTAAATCATAAACCGCTCCATTCACTGTTACTCTTACATATCCTTTCATGAGAAGGTCATTAAATAAGTTCAAATGCTCACCTTTTTGCTCTTTTACTAAAGGAGCTAAAATAAAAATTCTTTTTTTATTAAAAGTATTAAGTATTTTTTTACTTATCTGATCAATGGTTTGTCCTTCAAGAGAGATATCATGATCTAGGCATTTTGCAGTGCCTGACCTAGCAAAAAGAAGCCTTAGATAATCATAAATTTCTGTCACAGTGCCAACAGTCGACCTAGGATTATGAGAAGTTGATTTTTGTTCAATGGATATCGCGGGAGATAATCCTTCTATAGTATCAACCTCTGGTTTATCCATGACAGAAAGGAATTGTCTGGCATAAGCAGAAAGAGATTCTACATATCTTCTTTGTCCTTCAGCATATAAGGTATCAAAAGCAAGCGAGGATTTTCCTGAACCCGATAAGCCGGTTATCACAGTCAGTTTGTCTCTAGGTATATCTAAATCGATATTCTTAAGATTGTGCTGCTTGGCACCTTTGACATGGATAAATTTCATTTATTTAATTTTTCTTTTAGATTAGACTAACTTATCAGATATCAATTATGGCTCAAAGCGGAATAAATAAGGTTATATTACTTGGAAATTTAGGACAGGACCCTGAAGTTAGATACACTGCTGGAGGTGTGCCAATAGCAAATGTATCTATTGCTACCTCAAATAGCTGGAAGGATAAAAATTCTGGAGAGACTGTTGAACAAACCGAGTGGCATAGAATTGTTTTCTTTAATCGCCTTGCAGAAATCGTTGAACAATACCTTAAAAAAGGTTCAAAAATTTATGTAGAAGGGCAATTAAGAACTAACTCCTGGGAAGATAAAAATACTGGAGAAAAGAAATTTAGAACTGAAATTGTTGCAAGAGAAATGCAAATGCTTAGTTCTAGAGGAGAGATGAACCAGCAAAATCAGGATTCAGGATTAGATCAGTCTCCACAAAATTCTCAAGAAGAAAGCGTCCCATGGGACGATGAAGATATACCCTTTTAATTTTCGTATTTAGAAAGAACTAAACTCACATTAGTTCCACCAAAACCAAAACTATTACTCATAAAAGAATTAAATTCTTTTTCCAAAGATTTTTCAGGAATATTTATGCCATCTGCTTCAGGAATCGGATTAGTTAAATTTTTATTTCCAGCGATGAAGTTTCCGTTCATCATAAGTATGCTGTAAATACACTCTTGTACACCTGCTGCACCTAAAGTATGTCCAGTAAGGGATTTTGTTGAACTTACTATTGGAATATCATCTTTGAATACTGATTTTATAGCATTCAACTCTATAGGATCTCCAGCAGGAGTGGATGTTCCATGGGCATTAAGATAATCAATAGATTTTAGACCGCTCATTTCCAGAGATTTTTTCATACAATTTTTCGCTCCTTCACCAGATGGAGCAACCATATCATCTCCATCCGATGTTGCTGAGTATCCTTTTATTTCTGCATATATTTTTGCTTTTCTTGACAAGGCATGTTCGAGTTCTTCAACTATCAAAATTCCTCCTCCACCAGAAATTACAAAACCATCCCTATTTTCGTCGAAAGGCCTTGACGCTGCAGTTGGATTTTCGTTGTAATTACTGGATAAAGCTCCCATGGCATCGAACAATCCGGATTGTGTCCAATGTTCATCTTCTGCTCCTCCTGCAATAATCACATCTTGATTACCAAGTTGAATCTGCTCCCAAGCAGAACCTATGCAGTGAGCGCTAGTAGAGCAGGCTGAGGAGATTGAGAAATTTACTCCTTTGATTTTTAAAGAAGTAGCCAGGCAAGCCGAAACTGTACTTCCCATAGTTTGAGTTACTCTATAAGGACCAACTCTCTTGACTCCTTTTTCTCTTAAAATATCTGCTGCATCAACTTGACTTCTGGAAGATGCGCCGCCAGAACCCGCGATAACTCCTATCCTGTCAGTCTCAAAGATACTATCTGGTAATTTAGAGTCTTTTAATGCATCTAAAGCACTTAAATAGGAATATGCTGCAGCTTCTCCCATAAATCTAAATAATTTTCTATCAATTAAATCTTTAAGATCAATTAAAATGGATCCAGAAATTTTGCTTCTAAATCCTAAATCATCGTATTCATCATTTTTAGATATTCCCGAGTTACCTTTTCTCAAAGATTCAGATATTTCATCTAAGTTATTTCCAATACAGGAAACTGAACCCATTCCTGTGATAACTGCTCTTTTTTTTGTCATTTTAGAAATTTTGTGGATCTTCAAATAAACCAACTCTTAAATCTTTGGCAGAATAAATTTCTTTTCCATCGACAAACATTAATCCATCAGCGAATCCAATAACAAGTTTTTGTTTTCTGATTTTTTTTATACTGATTTTGTATTCAACTAGTTTAGCTTTTGGCAGAACTTGACCATAAAATTTTACTTGTCCTGAACCTAGAGCTCTTCCAATGCCACTATTACCTTCCCACAAAAGATAAAAACCTAATAATTGCCACATTGCGTCAAGTCCAAGACAACCTGGCATAACTGGATCTGTTGAAAAGTGACAGTCAAAAAACCAAAGCTCAGGAGTTATATCTAACTCACCTTGAATTTCTCCATTATTGTAATCACCTTTAGAATTATTGATTTCAACAATTCTATCCATCATCAACATTTCATTATTTGGCAATCTTCCATTTCCTGGCCCAAATAAATTTCCATCTGAGCAAGCTATAAGCTCATCTTTAGAAAAATTATGTTTATTTTTTAAATCCATTTTTAATTAATTATCATACTCTTCTTAAAGATTGCGATGGAAGACTTTATCCTATACTATTCGCATCTATTTTGTAATTTGTAACGATGTACGCGGTAATAAAAAGCGGAGGAAAGCAACATAAAGTTTCAGAAGGAGAAGAAATTCTACTTGAAAAGATATCTCTAGATGAAGGAGAAATCATTGAATTTTCCGAAGTTTTAGCTGTAAACAAAGACGGCACTTTAAACTTGGGTAAACCACTCCTAGAAGGAGCAATTGTTAAGGGCAAGGTAATAAACCATCTCAAGACAAAAAAAATTACTGTCATAAAAATGAAAAGAAGAAAAGATTATAGAAAAAAACAGGGACATAGGCAGAATTTAACAAAAGTAAAAATTGAATCTATAAGTTATGGCGCATAAAAAAGCTGGCGGAAGCTCAAGAAATGGAAGAGATTCTGAGTCGAAGAGACTTGGAGTTAAAAGATATGGTGGCCAAGTAGTTTCTGCAGGAGAAATAATTGTCAGGCAAAGAGGGACAAAATTTCATCCTGGACAGAATGTTGGAATCGGAAAAGATCATACTCTTTTTGCAAAATGTGATGGAAAAGTTTTCTTTAATAAAAAAGGAAAAAACCTCAAGCAATTTGTCAATATAGAATCTACCTCATAATGTCATGCGCTTCATTGATGAAGCAGTAATAGAAATATCATCTGGAGATGGCGGCAATGGCTGCCTTAGTTTCCGTCGTGAGAAATTCATTCCAAAAGGAGGACCAGACGGCGGAGATGGTGGGAAAGGCGGAAATATTGAATTTATTGCAAAAGAATCTTTACATACTTTGCAAGATTTTAAACTTAAGAGAAAGTATAAAGCCCAAAATGGCCGTCAAGGAAAAGGTAAAAATATGCACGGGAAGGATGGTAAAGATACCATTCTTGAGGTGCCCTTAGGAACCATTTTAATAAATGATGAAACAGATGAACTTCTTTGCGATCTTACTAAATCTAACCAGTTATACACAGCTGTAACAGGAGGGAAAGGAGGTCTTGGAAATGCTAGGTTTAAGACAGCAACCAATAGAGCCCCAAGAAAAACTACAGAAGGAAAATTAGGCGAAATAGTAAAAGTAAGATTGGAATTAAAAGTTTTAGCAGATGTAGGTCTTCTAGGTAAGCCTAATGCAGGAAAATCAACTTTAATTTCAAAAATATCTTCAGCTAAACCTAAAATAGCCGATTATCCTTTCACAACTATAAGTCCTAATTTAGGTGTAGTTAAAATAAATAGTTATTCAAGTTTTGTCGTAGCCGATATACCGGGATTAATTCCAGGAGCATCAAAAGGTATCGGGCTGGGAATAGAATTTTTGAAGCATCTTTCTAGAGTAGAAATACTTTTACATCTTATTGATGTTGAGGAAGGAGACTCTAAAAGGATTATAAAAGATTTTGACGATATTAATAAGGAATTAGAAGAATTTTCTGAAGAGCTCAACCAAAAAGAACAGTGGGTTGTAATCAGTAAAATTGACAAAATTTCTGAAGATAAAAGAAAACAGATAGAAAAAGAATCAAAAAAACTTTTTAGCAGAAAAAATGTCTTTTATGTATCATCGGTTTCTGGATCAGGTTTAGAGAAAATAATTCAAAGCATAGGAAATAGACTGGCAAATGAAAATAATAAATCCTAAAAAACTAATTGTAATCAAAGTTGGATCAAGCCTAACAACTTTGAATTCAGGACTGCCTAATTTAAGATTTATAAAATCAATTTCTGAGCAAATTTTTGGGCTTTACAAAAAAGGATTTCATATTGTTCTGGTTTCTTCTGGCGCAATTGCTCAAGGAATGAAAATATGGAATTTATCTTCCAAACCTAAGTCAGTTGATTTTCTCCAGGCCTTATCTGCATCTGGTCAGATTGGACTTATAAATAACTATCAAAAAGAGTTTAAGAGATATGATTTAATTGCCGCGCAAGTTTTACTAAGCCATTCAGATTTTGGCGTAAAAAACCGTTCTGAAAATGCTAAAAATAGTATTTCTAACCTTATAAAGCTAGGTGCTATCCCAATCATTAATGAAAATGATTCAATATCTACAGAAGAAATTTTAAACGGAGATAATGATAGGCTAAGCGGGAAAGTTGCAACATTATTAAGCTCAAAAAAACTATTCATTTTGACAGACCAAAATGGTCTTTATGATAAAAATCCTGATCAAAATACTGATGCAGAATTAATTCATAAAATTAATTTGAACAAATTTGATTTTAAAAGCATATCTTTAGGAGAATCAGGTATTTTGGGAAGAGGAGGAATGACGACTAAAATAAAAGCTGCAAGAGATTATCTCAACAAGAATAATGAGGTTTGGATATTAAATGGTAATGAAAAAAGGATTATAGAAAAGGTAATGCAAAGAAAACCAATTGGAACAAAGATATACTTAACCTAATTTTTTTATAGATTTGCTTAATCGAGACTTTTGACGAGCAACTGCATTTTTAGGAAGGACTTTTTTGTTGGCTAGTTTATCTAAAACTTTTTGAGTTGAAATAAATAAGTTTTTAGCCTTCGTAGCGTCGTTTTCTGCAATAGCATCTTCAACATTTTTAATCATCGTTCTCATGGATGCCCTTTGAGAACTCTTTAAAGAATTACGAGAGTCTGCTTGCCTAGACCTTTTTTTAGCTGATTGGATATTCGCCATAGGAGGCGATGATGAAGAGTATTTAGTTTATTGTCAACTTTCTATTTTGATTTTTATGAATAAAACTAGCTTATAGATTAGCCTTATTAGCTCATTTATTAATCTATAAGGAACCATAATCCAATATCTTTTATAGAATGGAAACTTGAACTCACTTTTTGCTTGAATATATGAGTTTTCTAGATGCAGTTCTTCTTTTAGATATACAGGAGCGGGTGAAACACTTAAGGATCTTAGATTCAAAATCCAATCTCTATCCAATGCATGGTCAATGGGAAGACTCATTTTATTAATTTTTTTTATAATATTTTTGGCTGCAAGCCTATTGATTAAGTAACAACCTGTACCAGATTTAAATCCAAAATTTAATGACAAAAAGAAGTCATTACGAATTTTTTTTAATTTTAAGGGCAATCCTATTTCTTTAGTTTTATTACTTCCTCCGCTGAGTCTTAATAAATCAAAACTAATCTCAGACCTAAGTGCATCGTTGATTATTTCAACGATATCTTCATTAAATTCAATATCATCTTCACAGACAAGAGCCCAATCTTCTTTGGTGCTTAGAAACTTTTTTAAGACGTTTAAGTGACTCAAATGACAACCTAATTCTCCTAGATTTGTTTTTTTTCCATGTAGTAAATTATATTTTAGTTCAGAATAATTTTTATGAGGCAAAGATAAGTCTTTACCATCTACAGCCTCTTCGAGATTAAAAATTATTCCTGCTTTATCAAAAGTTTCCTTTGCTGAAACCAATCTATCATTTGCTCTTTTTAAATTTATTAAGTAAGTAATCACAACAAAATTATTTGGTGGAGGCGGCGGGTATCGAACCCGCGTCCATCAATCTTTCCCTATCAGCTCTACATGTTTAGATTCATCTTTTTCATTCCTTTTTTAACTCTCCGATGAGCAGGATAGATAAAAAGTATTCTGTATAAAGCTTTTCAAAAAAATCACAGAAATATTTTTTTGAGCAACCTATTAATCGACTTTCTTTTACCTTAATAGATATCAGGTAAAGAAAGCTAGCCTAATTAAGCGGCTAGAGCGTAGTTTGCTTTATTGCCAACTAATTGTTTTGCAACTTTTTTTTACGAGATTGTTACCAGCTCGACATGCACATTAAGTTCAAAAACAGATGTCTAATCCATTTCGCCCCCATAAAGTTGTCTTATTGTAATAATTTTTTTATAAGTTGCTATTAAAGTTCTTTGTCTTAAGTTTTTCTCTTTCCCATTCCTTTCTTTTAATAATTTCTCTTTTATCAAATTTAGTTTTTCCTTGACCTAAACTAATTTTCAACTTGATTAAATTATCTTTCCAGAAAATTTTAGTAGGAATACAAGTTAGACCCTTCTCTTGAGTAGCTTTGAAAATTTTTGATAACTCAGATTTTGTTAGTAATAGCTTTCTAACTCTTAGAGGATCTACAGAAAAAGTGACTTCTTTAAGTGGCAAAATAGACAATCCAATTATATAAGCCTCACCTTTCTTCATTAAGATGTAACTATCCTTTAATTCCAAACTAGAGGCCCTAATAGATTTCACTTCCCAGCCTAAAAGAGAAATTCCGGCTTCAAAACTTTCTAAAAGCTTATAGTTAAACTTTGCTTGACGATTTTCAATGACCGGCTTTCTATTTATTTTCTTGTCTTTAGCCATTTTACTAGACTAGTATAACTTGTTAGAAAATTTTAAGAATCATATCGAATGAGCGATGTAAAAATTTGGAAAGGTAATTCGACTTTCATTCTCGCAGCAGCTGGTTCTGCTGTAGGGCTCGGAAATATTTGGAAATTTCCATATATGGTAGGTTCTAATGGGGGTAGTGCTTTTGTTATTGTCTATTTAATTTGTATATTGGTTATAGGATTGCCTGTAATGGCATCTGAAATACTAATAGGGAAGTATGGTAGAAAAAGTCCAATTAATTCTTTAAAAAAATTATCTAAGGATTTAAAACTTAATCAAAAGTGGCATTACCTTGGCGTCTTAGGAGCAGTAGCTGGTCTGCTAATACTTTCATATTATAGTGTTTTTGCTGGGATGGCTTTTTCATATATTTTTAAAATATTTCCTTCTGGCTTAGAAAATCCATCAAATTACTCTTCCAATTATTTTGGAAGTTTATCTTCATCTCCAATGATGCTAATTTTTTGGCACTCTATATTTTTATTGTTTACATGCTTAATCGTTGGATTTGGAGTTGTAAAAGGAATTGGAAGATCAGTAAATATTTTAATGCCTTTTCTTTTTATTTTTCTATTAGCGGTATCTATTTATTCAGGATATGTAGGAGATTTGAAAAGTACTTTAAATTTTTTATTTTTTCCAAATTTTTCTGCTTTAACTCCCGAAGTAATATTAAGCGCAATGGGACAGGCTTTCTTTTCATTATCAATTGGAATGGGAGCAATTATGGCTTATGGAGCATATATGCCAGAAAAACAAGTTATTGGTAAAACAGTATTAACAATTATTTTTTTAGATACTTTTGTTGCCATTGCTGCTGGAATAGCTATATTTCCTATTGTTTTCAGCAATGAATATTTAGAAATATCTGCCGGACCTGGATTGATATTTGAAACTTTACCA
>CACEOL010000006.1 GCA_902561325.1 uncultured SAR86 cluster bacterium
TAGTGTACTCGCAATTTTTAGAAATTTTTTTTGAAACGCAATCTTTAAAACTGATTTCTTGGAATCTGGATATTAAAACTGGATTATTATTTGGAATAACTGGGTTAATTGTTGCCGCTGTTTCATTTTTTGATGATATTTTGGAGTTACCTGTTTGGTTTAGATTTATGACTTTAATTTTGTGTTCCGGGATAGTTATCGGAGTTTCTGATTTAAGTATTACTTCACTTGGAAATCTTTTTGGTTTTGGAGAAATAAAGCTAAGCTCCATTTTTAGTATAATTTTTACAATCTTTTGTGTGGTAGGAGTATCAAATGCTTTCAATTGGATTGATGGCTTGGATGGTCTTTTTTCAACTCAAGTTTTAATTCTTGCCTCTGCAATATTTTATTTCAATGGAGGAAATGGTATTTTTTATGTAATTTTTTTGATAGCTTTCCTCCCATATCTTTTGATGAATCTAAGTTTTTTTGGCAAAAAAAATAGAGTTTTCATAGGAGATCATGGGGCTATGGCCATTGGCTATACTTCTGCGTGGTCCTTGATTAGTGCGGCTGAGTCTGAAGTGATTAGCCCTATAACTGCACCTTGGCTCGTAGCTTTAGTTCTTCTGAATGCCTTAAGGGTTATGTACAAAAGAGCGCTTCTTAAAGTTTCTTTATTTAGATCAGACAGAGAGCATATTCACCATTTCTTTTTAGAAAATGGCTATTCAAAAGGTGAAAGCCTTCTAATAATAACCTTGATAAGTATTTTTCTAACTTTTGTTGGGGTGATGTTTGAAATTAATCAAATATCAGACTATATATCTTTTTATTTCTTCATCTCAGCTTTTATTATTTGGAGTTTTTTGAGTTCCAATTTAAAAGGAAGATTTAAAAATAAAAAACTATTTTGAGAGAAGTTCCTCTATTTGCCAAAGAGTATCTTTGCCAAAAAACATTTCGTCATTAACAAAAAATGTAGGAATACCAAACACTCCTCTTTCCACAGCCGCCTCGGTATTTGAAATTAATTTTGCTTTTACTTCTGGATCTTGCATTTGAGCCATTAATTTTTCACCATCAAAGCCTGACTCTTCATAAGCAGCTTTTATGACTTCGGGATCATCCATTTTTTTTGGCTCTTCCCACATATGGACTAAAACTTTATCAATATAGTCTTCTAAATAGCCATCCATTTCAGCTGCAATAGCTCCTCGGATAATTTGAAGGCTTATAACTGGAAAATGCGGATTCATATTAAAATCATTTAATTGATGTCTTTCAATGAATCTCTGCATTTCTAAATTTTGATACTCATTTTTATTTTTAACGCCAAAAAATTGTTCCATCGGAGGTTTGTTGTTAGTTGCTTTAAAAATTCCACCAAGCAAAACAGGAATATAGTTAATTTCTACCCCGGTACTTTCTTTAATTTTTTTAATAACCTTGTGGCTCAAATAAGCATTTGGACTGGCAAAATCAAAGTAAAAATCTATTTTTTTCATTTCTCACTCTCCTTGTAAACATTTCTCATTATAAAAAGAAATAGCATCTTTTTCATAGGCATTTTGGACCAAATTGTTTAGGAATTTACACTTGGTTTTATCTTTTTTGATTCTTGAGTCCGCATATAATCTTTTGAATTCATCAATTCTTTTCAATTCAAAATTACTCATGATAATTCCTTGGTCATTTTGAGAGTCTAATATCAAAAGTTTCTCGCCTGAGTTTGACCAAGAATTCCACTTTGGCAAATTATTGTCTCTGCCTTTGCCTGGGTCTCCAGTATAGGCAAATTCGGCCCAGTAGGACTGCATGGCAATGGATAATCTAATAGCATCTGGAAGATTTTCTTGATTAAACATAAATCTCTCTATTCCAAGAAGCTTCATGGTGCCAGTAATAAATGGTATTTCCATGGCATGGGCTGCTCCAAAGATTTTTGATAAATCCATCCATAAGAGCTTTCCTTGTTCATCCCAGTCAAACCTATAGGCAAATACATTTTTTTTGCCTGAGGCAATCATATCTCTTGCGGGATTATCAACCGCCGATATTTTCCAATTGTTTGAAGCATATTCAGCTGTTAAGTCATACATCTCTTGATCGCGAACTACAATTAATCTATTGAAAAGACTTGTTGAATAATCGGATTCCATTGCGGCGAAAAGTTTCGTTTCATCTCGGTTGGTACCAAAAATTACAGGTACATCGTTATAAAAACTCTTTCTAGAAAACTGTATGCCCCGCTTGGGTATAACATGACCATCGCTTAAAACTCTTGGAATCATTTTTTTTCCAACTTGTTTAGACTTATCTATCGCTTTGTAAACTTTGAAAATCTGGCTTAAATCAATTCCTTGCATTTGCTCTAAAAGTTTGAATTCATTCATTGAATCTTGAGCTATATTTGCTTCAAACAAATCTTTAGAGTTTTCAGATGAAACCAATAATTTACTGATAACTTCTTTTGAGGAAGTTAATAAAGAAGATTCTTTATTATCAAAAAATTTGGATGATTCTTTTAGATTAAATGTATTTGTTGCCCCACTTTGAGAAATTGCCTTGTGAAAGAGACCTTTAGCAAGAGGAGAGCTTAATAAAGCAAATACGTTATGCCCTCCAGCTGACTCTCCAAATATAGTGACATTATTTTTGTCTCCTCCAAAATCCTCAATATTTTCTTTAACCCACTTTAATGCCATGATTTGGTCAAGTGTCCCGAAATTTCCAGATTTATCTTCTAGGTTATTGGATGTTGCAGCAAATGCAGGATGGTAAAACCATCCTAGGAAACCTAATCTGTAGTTTATAGTGACAATTACTAGTTCGTGAGCAGAAGCCAATTTACTGAAGTCATATGAAGCTGCCTCTCCAGAAGTATTACCGCCCCCATGAATCCAAAACATTACAGGAAGTTTTTTATCTAGGCTTAATTTTTTTGGAGTAAAAACATTTAGATAAAGGCAGTCTTCCGATCCTGTATATTCACCCTTACCGCCTCTATCTAAAGAGATTGAAGGAACTTGTGGACATGAATCGCTAAACTTTAATGCCTTAACTATTTCTTTTTGAGACCTAAGCGCTCTTGGAGCTTTCCAACGTAAACTACCTTGCGGAGGTTCTGCATAAGGAATGCCAAGCCATTGATAGCTATTGTTTAGTTCAATGCCAACATATTTATCTGAGATTGAAGAAATAAGTTTAGTTTCTTTAAAATTCTCTTTTTTTGTTGCATCTATGGCACATGCCGAGATAAGAATTGTTAAAAATAATAAAGAAATTTTTTTCATAAGTGCTATTAAAAAGGATTTTTGAATTTTAAATTAAAGTATATAGTAAAACTTAAGAATTTAACTTGTTAACAACATTATAGAGAGGAAAATGCAAATTTCACCAATACCAACTTTATCTGACGATATTAATGACATCAGAACAAGAACGGCAAATATAGTTGCTGAGAAAATCATTCCAAATGAAAGAGAAATTTATTCAAAAAGCGAAAACTCCGCTTCAGTAAGAAAAGAGATAAGAGAGCAGGTAAAGAAAGAAAAGCTATGGGCTCCTCATCTTCCAGAGGAATATGGGGGAATGGGAATCGGTTTTATGGCTCATGCTTACATGAATGAAATACTTGCATGGTCACCACTATCTAACAGACTTTTTGGAGTAATTGCTCCTAATTCAGGCAATCAAAAGGTCCTGCTTAAATATGGTTCTGAAGAACAAAAAAAGAAATGGCTTGAACCATTAATAGCAGGAGAAATGGAATCAGCATTTTCTATGACTGAACCTGATAATGCAGGTTCTGATCCAAGGTCTATTCAAACTACTGCAAAGAAGGAAGGTGATGAATGGGTCATTAATGGTCATAAAGTTATGACGTCGAATGGAATAAAGGCAGACTTCGCAATTGTAATGTGCAGAACAGAAGAAGAAGGCGAAGATGGAGAAGTAAATTCGCGAATGACGCAGATAATTGTTCCCACTGATACACCGGGATTTAATGTCATTCGTTCTGTTCCTATTTGGGGACATACAGGAGGAGATCACGTTGAAATTAAATATGAAAATGTCAGAGTACCAGTAGAAAACCAATTGGGTGCAAGAGGGACAGGACATGCTGCAGCACAAGATAGATTGGGTGCTGGTAGAGTCTTTCATTGTATGAATAGTATTGGTCAGATGTGGAGAGCTTTTGATTTAATGCTGCAAAGAACAATCACACGAGAAGTCCATGGTGGAAAGCTTGAGACAAAACAATTGATTCAAGGCTTTATCGCTGATTCATACATAGATATTCAAACTGCTAGATTAATGACAATTCATTGTGCGGAAGTAATGGACAGTGAAAATGATCCTAGAGTAGATATTTCGGCAATTAAAATCTATGTACCTGAGGCCATGCACAGAGTAGTCGATCGAGCTATTCAAGTTTATGGCTGGAAAGGAGTTTCAGCCGATTTGCCTTTATTTGGAATGTACCAAGGAGCTAGAACTCTAAGATTAGCCGATGGCCCAGATGAGGTTCATAGGATTCTAATAGCTAAGCAAGTATTGAAAAAATATCATCAAGGTTTGTCTTGGGATTTTGGAATTTAAGCTTTAATTATTTTTGCGTCTTTAGCTATATTGTCCTTTAGAAAATCTTTCTGAGAGCCTTCAATTTTAACCAGCTTTAAACTGGATGAGGCGGTAGCAATTATTTCTCCCTGTTGATGAAGTTCTGCACTAGCAAAACCAATTGATTTTCCTAATTTTATAATTTTAGATTCACAATCCAATTGTCCTGGCTTTCCAGCAGCCAAAAAAGAGACATTTATATCAATCGACATTGGTGTATAAATAAAATCAGTTAACTCCATTACTAAAAAAGCCATACAAGAATCCATCATAACTGTAGTGAAACCTCCTTGAATAATCGTTCCATTTGAATGACAAATGTCTTCGGTAGCTAGAAATGACATTTTTAAGGACTGAGATTTGAAATTAATCTCTAAGACCTTTCCAGATAACTGCTTCATATATACTGGAGTGTGATCTTTTTTCATTTTTATTTATTTTGAAAAGTTTGAAAATACTTCAATGGCTTTTTTTCTAGATTCTTTTAAATCAACCAAATGAGTACTATACCCTATGTCATTTCTTTCATCAGATGTAGGATTATGAATATTTTTTACGGATGATAGTTCTGGAAGCCATTTTTTTATGAAAACTCCTTTTTTATCGAATTTTTCAGATTGAGTAATAGGATTGAAAATCCTAAAATATGGTGCAGCATCTACTCCTGTTGATGCGCTCCACTGCCAACCGCCATTATTAGAAGCAAAATCACCATCTATCAAATTTTGCATAAAATATTTCTCACCCTGTCGCCAATCAATAAGTAAATTTTTTGAAAGATACATCGCGACTATCATTCTTAGTCTGTTGTGCATCCAGCCAGTTGAATTTAACTGTTTCATTGCAGCATCAATTATTGGAACTCCGGTCTCGCCATTTGACCAAGCAATAAAATAATCCTGATTATCTGACCAAGGAAAATCGTCATATTTTTCTGAAAAAGATAAATTTTTACTTACTCTTGGGTTATGAAAAAGAATGTATTTATAGAATTCTCGCCAAATGATTTCATTAATCCAAATTTTGACTCCTTCATCTTCTTCTGAGGCTTTTTTGAAAACCTCAAAGAGACATTGCCTTGAAGATAAAACTCCTGAAGAAAGATAAGGTGAAAGCGAACTTGTCCCATCAATTGCAGGAAAATTTCTCTTCTCTTTGTACAAAAGTATTTTGTGATTAATAAATTCATCTAATTTGTATAATGCGTATTCTTCTCCTATAGCATAAAGCTCTAAAATACTTTTTCTTTCAGCTTTTAAAGAAATATTTTCAACCTCATCACTTTCAAGAATCTTGTTTTTTTGTTTTTTTGGGAAACCTAAGATTTCAATTTTTTTTGTGACAAGCTTGGATCTAAATACCTTCGAAAATGGAGTAAAAACTTTAAAAAATGTATCACTTTGAGTTTTGATACTGTCAGGAAAGAAAACAGAAGAATCAAATATATTAAGTTTCTTATCCATATTTACTAATTCTTTTTCTAAATTTTGATCTCTCTTTATTTCGTTGATTCCATATTCTTTATTTATAAATACTTCGTTAATGTTGTTAGTTTTTACGAACTCAATAATTTTTTTATATTCTTCATCTATTCCATTTGCCTGTATTACTTTCAAAGATATATTCAATTCACCTAATTTTTTTTTGAGACTTTTTAAATGCTCAATTTGGAAGGCAATTTTTATATCGCTTTCATTATGATCTTGCCATTTTTTGGGATTGTGAATGAACATTGTTACCAAAGACTCACCACTTTCAGAAGCATGAAAGAGTGCTGGATTATCAGCTAACCTAAAATCAGTATTAAAAATAAATAAATTGGTCATATTATGGTGACAAGACGATATGTATAGTTGCGCCCAACATAAAATTTAACACACATCATCTCGTCAAAAAAAGCGAGCCTTTTATGGGGAAAAGACTCGCTAAATTCAGATTTAGGAGAGTTTCTTTGGGAGAAAATGAAAATCTGAATTTAACTATGATATATAAATAAAATTTATATTGGGTTATAAAATACTTAAATTTAGTTATATCAAGAAAGCTCTTCGAAGGTGATTCCTGCTTTCATTAACCTACTTATGAGAGGGTTACCCAATCCTACTGCAGAAGTTAATACTCCACCAAATTCACTTCCAAATGGTAAATCATCTGAAAAGGCTAAAGTTAAAGCAGATTCACAAACCATTTTTGAAGTTGATTTATAACCTGGATCTCCAGAACCATAAATTTCAAAACGTTTTTCGTTACCATCTTGGAGCTTTGCTACAAACAAACCCTTAAACCAGCCATTATCTCTAGTTTCTTTATCTGGACCATCACCAGGTTTAGGGAGAAAAGGTCTAACAAGACGGCGTAAAGGAGTAGCAATAACTAAAAAAGCTGACATTAAAACAAAGGATGTTATTCTAGCTGCGGCCCTTGACGGATAACTTCCTAGCTCTTTAAAGGTAAAATCTTTGCCATAAGATTTTTGATTTAAATCAAACAATGCTGCGCTTCTTCTGACTACTCTTGTATTGGCAAATGCCATTAATCCCATTCCTGAAAATGCATCAGTACCTGGAATTGGTTTAATGGAAAAACCATCTGTACTTTTATTTTTTTGTACGTCAGATACTGTGTCTTCAGGGTTCAATAAAAAAGGGTCTCTCATCTCCTTTGGTAAAGGTCCCATAGTAAACATTGTTTCTGTAGTTCCTCCGCTAGCTCCTCCCTTTGCTGAATGGTAAACCGTTACGTGTGAAACTGGTTTTTCTGATCTCGTCACTGAAAAGAAAACACCCATATCTGAAGGAATCGAATCATAACCGCAGGATGGAATGATTCTTGTTCCATCTAAAGCTGCCTTTTCATGAAATCTGT
Source organism: uncultured SAR86 cluster bacterium (assembly GCA_902561325.1). Classification (GTDB taxonomy): domain Bacteria; phylum Pseudomonadota; class Gammaproteobacteria; order Magnimaribacterales; family AG-339-G14; genus MEDG-81. The sequence continues at coordinate 7,474 of CACEOL010000006.1, forward strand.
CAATCAAGCCTTTTACCCAGTGATTTTCTCCTGTGATATCTGTGTAATGAGTTTTATGTTCAACACAAGCTTCTACTACTTTAGTGCTATATCTTGCAAAAGGTCCTGCAGCTGAAAGTACAACTTTTGTTTGTTTTACAAAATTTTGAATTGCTTCATAGTCATCAGAATCAGCAATGAAAATGTCACAATCCAGATTTAATTCCTGTTTCAAGTCTTCTAACTTTTCTTTATTTCTTCCCGATATAGCCCAATTTAAATCTGGATAATTGGATTGAAAATATTCAGCACATAGTCTTCCTGTAAAACCTGTAGCACCATACAAAATTATTTGATACTGCCTTTCCATAACATATCTCTCCTAAATAATTTTTTTTAAAAAAGGGAGTAATTAACTCCCTTTTTGTTAATTGGCAGAGTAAGTTTGCTCACATTCTTCGAAATTATCAGACACTACTTCGTATCCAACAGCTTGAAGAGCTGCCCATTCAGATGCCCAAGGTGCTTTTCCATCAAAATAATCATCAAAGATTTTTCCATGTGACGCAGCATCAGGAGTAATTGCTCTTACCATTAAAGTTTTCGCTTCATGAGTTCCTCCTCCTAAGGGAGCGAAAATACCCACAAAGAAATCATTTCCTGCATCGATGACTGCTTCTTCAAAAGCTGTCATCGCAGCTATGAAATTTTGAAGTTTATTTCCTTGAACAATTACCCGCTGGACTCTCTCATACCCAGGATCTAACCTAAAAGGCTTTAAAGGCTTCCAAGTAACTCCATATTTAGCATCTCTAAGTCTAGCAAAGGAAGGAGGAGCCTGTTGAGGATCATATTTTAAAGAGCCTTCTAAAGCAGCTTGCACACTTGTGAATGCACTCCAAACCATCATTTGGCCATCGTATTCATTACCCGATCTGGTTATGCAAACCCCTGCATCTGTAGCACCGGTTGCCTTGAACGCTGCAGTATTCGACTTTAAAGTCTCTACATACCTATTTACATCTATTGTTGAAAGCATCAATGTAGTAAATGCTCCATCAGTAGTTCCGCCATTTTTTGCCTCTGCATTAATAACAAAAGAACTAGCTATCGAAAATATTAAAAATATCTTTTTCATTTTCTCTCCTAAAGTTTTTTACCTATACAATCAAACCACAAAAGCAGCTTAAAATCATTAGAAATTGGTCGGGGTGGCGGGATTTGAACCCACGACCACTTGACCCCCAGTCAAGTGCGCTACCAGGCTGCGCTACACCCCGTTAATTTTTTAATATTTTAAGAACCTCTTTAAGAGATTCTATTATTTCTATATCAAGCTCTAAAGAAAGGTCTCCCTCTTCTAAGATTTTTTTAATTGCCTTAACATTTAAGCCTCTCTCGGAGAGTTCTTTTATTTTTAAGAAAGTAATCAAGTCTGATTTCTGAAACATTCTTCTATTGGAAATTCTTTTAACAGAAAAATATTTTTTAAATGCTTTTTCCCAATATCTCAAAATATAATCTTTGACAGCTAAAATTTCACTAGCCTCTCCCATCGTAAAGTATTTTTTATCAGGCAAGCTGGCTAGGTCTATTTCCAATTTTACAGAGACTCTCTAAGTTTTTTTGATGCTTTAAAAGAAACAACATTTCTATCGGAAATTTTATATGGCTCACCTGTTTTAGGATTTCTTCCGGGTCTACTTTTTTTATGCTTAACAACAAAATTTCCAAGCTTTGGAATTTTTATTTCTTCCCCTTTTTCTAAGCCTTTACTAATTTCTTCGAAATAAGCATTAACTATTTTTAAACAGTCTTTTTTTGGAAGGCCTAATTGCTCCCTTAATAAATTAACAATGTTTGCTTTGGTTAGAGTCATTTATCTTAAAATTGCGCTTAGTTTTTTCTGCATGCCGGAAATAATAAGATTAGCTTCTTTATTGATTTCTTCTTCAGATAAAGTTTTTTTATTTGAGCCCCATGAAACTCTGAAGGCAACACTTTTTTTGCCATCAGGAATATTTTTTCCATCATAAACATCAAAAATTTGCAAACCAATTAAAAAATCTTTTGATGATATATGGATACAATTTTCTATTTGTTCAAAGGAGACTTTATTATCAATTTCAAAAGAAAAGTCTCTTTGAGATATAGGATAAATTGAAGGAGTTATTAATTTTCCTAAATCATTTTTTGGCAGAGATTCAACCTTTATTTCAAAATATAAAAATTCTTTATTTAGTCCAAGTAACTTTAAAAATCTTGGATTGATGCTGCCAACTGAGCCAATGAGCTTATTTTTAAGAAATATGTCTGCAGACGCGAATGGGTGTAGTAAAACATTTTGAGATTTTTTCCATGAAATTTTATCAATTCTGAATTCTTCGAAGAGGTTTTCCAAGATTCCTTTTAAATAGTAAAAATCATAATTTTGATCAGTATTCCAATTTTTAAACTTTTCATCATCGTAAACTAGTCCAGCAAGATTTAAGACTTCCATATGACTATCATTTGAAAAGGATTTGCCTATTTCAAAAATATTTAAAAAATTTTGCCCTCTATTGATATTAAATTCTAAATTTATTGCTAAGCTTGGCAACAAAGAAGTTCTCAAGGTTCTTAAAGAGTTATTAAGAGGATTTTTTAAAGAAATACTTTTGTTATCTAACCCTAAATTTTCTAAAGCCTGCCTATCAAGAAAAGAATAATTTATGACTTCATTGAATCCTTTGTTTGTCATAAAAGTTTTAATCCGATTGATAAAATCATAATCTGATTTTTCATAATGCTGAGATATTGGATCGTTTTTAATTTGAGGTAAATTGTCATAACCGACTATTCTCGCAACCTCTTCAATTAAATCCTCTTTGATTGACAAATCAAAACGATGACTAGGTACTTCAAAAGATAAATTATTTTTATTTTTTTTGATTAATTTGATTTCAAGTCTATTTAAAATAGATTTAATTGTATTTTCCTTAAGATTGGTACCAAGTTTCTGATTCACATCTTCTAAAGAAATGCTAATTAGCTTTTTCTTGGGAAAATACTTATTTTTTGTTGTTTCTATTTTAGAAATGTCTGCTTGAAAAATTTCTTTAATAATCAAGATAGCCTCTTTTAGGGCATCTTCATGAAGATTAAAGTCAACGCCTCTTTCAAATCTTTGTGACGCATCAGTCTGAAAACCATATCTTCTTGCTTTTCCTTTAATAGTACTTGGATTAAAAAAAGCTGATTCAATAAGAAAACTTTTTGTTTTTTTTGAGACTGAGTGATTTATGCCTCCCGAGATTCCTGCAAAAGCTATAGGCGTTCTTTTATCAGCAATAACAAGACAGTCTTTAGTAAGTTTAAGATTCTTTTCACCTATTATTTTTATTTTTTCTCTTGATTTAGCAAATCTAACTTCAATATCTCCTTCAATTTTATCTTGGTCAAAAACGTGCATTGGCTGACCACTTTCTAACATTACAAAATTTACAATATCTACAAGGGGATGAATGGATTGAATACCAGCTGCTTTTAAAGTCTTTTTTATATATTCTGGAAACTTCTTTTTTAATTTTAAATTTGAGATAGAAACCGCTGAGTAAGCTGAACATCCATCTCTCGCTAATAATTGAATTTTTTTATTAAACTTGTTTTCCCCTTTGAAAGAGATTTTTTTTACAGAAGAAAATTTCTTATCTTTGTATGCACAATAATCTCTCGCCAGACCTTTTACAGAAAAACAATCTCCTCTGTTTGGAGTTAAATCAAAATCAATTATCTTATCTCCCTGAAAAGACTTTATCTCATCAACTTCTATACCGATTAATGTAAGATCATCGCAAAGATTTTCAATTTTAGGTTTGGCCTTAATAGCTTCAGTAATCCTTGAATATAAAACTTTCATAGCTATTGAGATAGAAATTTTAAGTCATTTGAAAATAAAGAACGCATATCTTCTATTCCATATAAAAGCTTAGCCATTCTTTCAATTCCCATTCCAAAAGCAAAGCCAGAAAATTTCTTTGAATCCAATCCAGCCATATCAATTACGTTAGGATGTACAAGACCACAACCCATGATTTCCAACCAGTTATTAGATTTTTTATCCATAATATCCACTTCAGCGGAAGGTTCTGTGAAGGGAAAATAAGAAGGTCTAAACCTTAATCTGGTATCTGGTCCAAAAAAGAAATCTATGAAAGTCATAATTTCATTTTTGAGATGGCCAAAATTAACATTTTCACTAATAACCAATCCTTCTACTTGATGAAACATTGGTGTATGTGTTTTGTCTGCATCACTTCGATATACTTTTCCTGGACAAATAATTTTTAGTGGAGCACCTCTCTTTTCAATGGCTCTGATTTGAACAGGAGAGGTATGTGTTCTTAATAAATTTCCATTTTCTAAATAAAAAGTATCGTGCATATCTCGAGCAGGATGATCTTTAGGAATATTCAAAGCATCAAAATTGTAATAATCGCTTTCAATCTCAGGGCCGTCCTCAATCAAATATCCTTTAGAGGAAAAGAAATCTGCTATCTTCTTAGTGGTAATAGTCAAAGGATGAAGCTTCCCTTGAGATTTATATGAGCCTGGAAGGGTAACGTCAATTCTATCTTTTTCAAGAGCTTCGTTGATAATCTGTAAATCAATCTTTTCTTGAGCGAAACCTAAAAAGTCTTCGCAAAGACTTCTTAATTCACCAATTTTTTTCCCAAAAGTTGGTTTTTCTTTTGAAGATAAGTTTTTTATGTTTTTTGAAAGCTCAGTTATCTGCCCTTTTTTTCCGAGATACTTAACTTTGAATTGATTTAGCTCTTCTTGAGAGACTATTTTTTTAAAATCTTTTTTAAGATTTGCTTTTAAAGCATCTAAATCCATGCTTCATTATGCTGCATTTTCCTTAGCAAGAGATACTAAATTAGAAAAAGCTTCACTATCCTCAGCAGCTAATTCAGCAAGAACACGTCTGTCTAAATCTATATTCATTTTCTTAAGGGCTGACATGAACTTACTATAAGTTAAACCGTTTTCTCTAACTGCTGCATTAATTCTTATAATCCATAAAGACCTAAAGTCTCTTTTTTTAACTCTTCTATCTCTATAAGCATACTGTCCCGCTCTAGTCACCGCTTGCTTTGCAACCTTAAAAGTTCTACTCCTAGCTCCCCTGTAGCCTTTAGCTAGTTTCAAAACTTTTTTATGTTTTCTTCGAGATTCAACTCCTCTTTTAACTCTAGCCATTAAGATCTCTCCCTAAACATCCTTTTTACCAACTTTTCATCTCCTTCTGCAAGTAAAGTTGTTCCTCGCAGTTGCCTTTTAGACTTAGTCGACATTTTAGTAAGGATATGTCTTTTATTGGCTTGCTTTCTTTTCAAGCCTGAACCAGTTTTTTTAAACCTTTTTGCGGCGCCGCTGTGAACTTTAATTTTTGGCATGATTATCTACTTATTTTTGGATGGGGATAATAACATAACTAACTGTCTTCCTTCAGACAAAGGTGCTTGTTCTACCGAACCTCGGCCATCAAGATCTTCTTCTACCCTCTTGAGAAGATCAAGACCAATGTTTTGGTGAGCCATTTCTCTTCCTCTAAACCTCATAGTTATTTTTGCTTTATCTCCTTCGTCTAAAAATTTAATGATTTTTTTGAGTTTAATTTGATAATCGTTTTCTTCTGTTCCTGGTCTAAATTTAACTTCTTTTATCTGTGTTTTCTTTTGTTTCTTCTTAGAAGCGGATTTCTGTTTTTTCTTATCAAACAAATGTTTTCCATAATTCATAAGTTTGCATACTGGAGTATCTTTATCTTCGTTAAGTTGAACTAAATCTAAATTTTCCTTAGAAGCGATACTTAAGGCATCATCTATACTTTTAATACCTAATTGTTCTCCAGAACTTGAAATTAACCTAACTTTAGCCGCTTTTATAAACTTATTTATAGGTTGTTTATTTTCTTTTTTGTAATTTCTCTTTGCTAAAGCCATATCTATTCAGCTGAAAAAGAAAAAAATCTTTTATGTACCAATCAAACCTCCTTAGATTTAATTTTTTTTATTAAAATTTCACTAAATGCATCTAAGGACATTGAGCCTAAATCAGATCCTTTTCTGTCTCTAATTGCCAATGTCGATGATTCTATTTCCTTATCTCCTAAAACTATGATGTAAGGAACTTTTTGCATAGAGTGGTGGCGGATTTTATAAGCGATTTTCTCATTCCTCAAGTCTGAATTTACTCTAAATCCTTTATTTTTAAGAATATCTGTAATTTCTTTGGTTTTTTCAGCATGTTTTTCCGATATGTTTATTGCAATAGCCTGAATTGGTGCCAACCATAAAGGAAACTCTCCTGCATATTGTTCGATGAGTATTCCTATAAATCTTTCAAATGAACCTAAAAAAGCTCGATGCAACATTACCGGAACATGTCTTTCGCCATCTGTTCCAACATAAGACGCATCCAATCTCTCCGGCATATTAAAATCTGCTTGCAATGTACCGCACTGCCACTCTCTGTTTAAAGAATCGGTAAGAACAAAATCTATTTTTGGACCGTAAAAAGCTCCTTCTCCTTCTGCAATTTCATAAGATATGCTTTGCTTATTTATAGCAGCCTCTAAAGCTTTTTCAGCTTTATCCCATATTTCATCTGCCCCTACCCGCTGCTCAGGTCTTGTTGATAACTTTATATCCAGCTTATCGAAACCTAATTCCCTGTAAATTTCTGAGAGGATATTTATAAAGGATCCTGCCTCTTCTTCTATTTGATCTTCGGAACAAAAAATATGGCCATCGTCTTGAGTCATTTGTCTCACTCTCATCAAGCCGTGCAAAGTACCTGAAGGTTCATACCTATGACAAGAACCAAATTCTGAATATCTTATAGGTAAGTCTCTATAGGACTTTAAGCCTTGATTGTAAACTTGGACATGACAAGGACAACTCATTGGCTTTAAAGCATTTACTCTTTTTTCATTGGCATGCTCCTCGTCAATTTCAGTTATGTACATATTTTCTCGGTATTTATCCCAATGGCCAGATTTTTCCCAAAGTTTACGATCTACAACTTCAGGAGTTTTTATTTCTTCATATCCTGAAATTCTTAGCTTCTCTCTTATGTAGTCTTCTAATATCCTAAAAATAGTCCAGCCTTTTGGATGCCAAAAAACCATTCCAGGAGCTTCTTCTTGAAAATGAAATAAGTCATATTTTTGCCCTAATTTTCTGTGATCTCTTTTGGAAGCTTCTTCCAAATTAGAAATATACTGCTTTAATTCTTTATCTGTATTCCATGCAGTTCCATATATTCTTTGAAGCATTTTTCCTTTCGAATCACCTCGCCAATATGCTCCAGAAACATTTAATAATTTAAAACTTTTTAAATGTCTCATTGAAGTGACATGAGGACCCTTGCACATATCAATGTATTCTTCGTGATAGTAAAGAGCAATAATTTCATCTTCAGGAATATCTTCAATAATTTTTAGCTTGTATTCTTCTTTTCTATCTTTAAAAACTTTAATTGCTTCTTTTCTAGATACTATTTTTTTTATAACTTTGTACTCTGTTGAGGCAAGCTCTTTCATTCTTGTTTCTATATTTTGTAAGTCTTCTTCAGTTAATTTTTTTTCAAAATCAATGTCGTAATAGAAACCGTCTTCAATAACTGGCCCTATAGCCATCTTTGCTTCTGGATAAATTTGTTTGAGTGCATGGCCAAATAAATGAGCACAGGAATGCCTAATGATTTCTAAGCCTTCATGGTCGGAATTTCTTATGATTTCTAAAGAGCAATCTTTTTCCAAAAGATCTGAACCATCTTTCAATGCTCCATCTACTTTTCCAGCAACAGTAGCTTTAAGAAGACCTTTACCAATGTGGGCAGCAACATCCTCAATTGAAATTGATGAATCAAAAGATTTTTTGCTGTTATCTGGAAGTGTAATCGTGACCATAGTTTTGACCTATACGAGGGGCCTAAAAGATTATTATAAACAAAATATCAGGGTGATAAAAGATGGCTGCTCCATTTTTGATTATCTTCAAGTATGTACTTCAGTCTTTCATGAGTTCTGTTATCGCGTTCTTGCCAAAACTCTACTGCATTTGGAATTACAATGAATAAGCCGCAATGATCTGGTCTTTTGATTGAAGATTCATCATTTTGGTCCAAGTAAATATCTATTTGATTTGTTAAATCTTTATAAGAAGAAATTGTTGAGCTTTGATTAGAAATGATAGCTGAAACTCTTGATTTAAGAGGTCTTGAATTAAAATAATTATCAGAATCTTCTTCGGAAGCCTTTTCTATAATTCCTTCGACTCTGACTTGTTTTTTTAATTCTCTCCACCAAAAATTAACTGCTACTTTAGGATTCAACTCGATTTCTTTACCTTTGCGGCTATTATAATTTGTATAAAAAACAAGCCCCTCATCTGATATTTTTTTTAAAAGAACAATTCTTGAACTAGGTTGATTCTTCTGGTCTACGGATGCAATATTCATAGCATTCCAATCAACAAGATTTGCAGATTCTGCCTCTTCAAGAATCTTTAATATCTCGACGAAGGGTTCTTGAGAAACTTTGCCTTTCTCAATCACTTATCTTCTTCTAACCCAATAATCTAAAGACAGATAGTTTCCACCTCCATAAATAAGAGGTATTGCCAGAATTACAATATACGTAGCTGCCATTTCATATCCACCTGCATCTGCATTCCAACCATTTGGAAAATGAAAATAAGCCGCGACAAACATAGCAAAGATAATAGGAACGCTAGCCCATCTAGTGAAAAGGCCTAGCAATAAGAGAACAGCGCCCCCAGCTTCTGCAAGAATTACAAGCCAAGCAAAAAAAGTAGGAAAAATAAAGTTTAAATTGTCAGTTCCTCCAGGGCCTAAGAATTCAGCAAATCTTGGATTTACACTTGGTATTCCGTCATTCCAGGAAAGTTTATTAGATGAAGTCCCTGCTCCCCAAAAGACAAAAAAAAGATAAATCCTAATAATGAATAAAATTGCAAAATCCAGAAAACCAAGGCTTCTGAGAAAGTCATCAATTTTAAAGAGAACGGTTTTAAATAAGTTCATAGGCTTAAATTATCATTTTTGATATCTTTTTTCTAACTCTTCGTAAGCTTCTTGTATTTCAATAAATTTTTCCTTGGCTTTTTCAATAAACTCTTCTGGAAGTCCTTTACCTATAAGAGTATCCGGATGAAACTCTTTTCTTTTTTTTAAATAAGCTTTTTTTATTTCGTTGAAGGAGGCATTTTCATTTACTCCTAAAGTTTCAAAGTAATCGTTTGTTTTATCTACAAATTTTTCATAAAGAGACTTATAAACTTTTTCATCAAACCTAAAAATTCTCGGAATCTTTTTTAAAAGAGCGTCTTCGTTAGGATGGAGGATGCCGTCAGCAAGAGCTAGCTCAAATAGCATTTCATAAAAAACTAATAGTGAATTCGGGCTTGAGGAAAGAATCTGGTAAAGATTTGATGCATAAGCTTCAAAACTAATGTTATCCTCTTTTGCCTTTTGAAATATATTAATTGCAAAATGTCTATGTTCTTTATTTAGGTTTAACTTGCTTGAAATTATTTCTTCTATTTTTTTTATCTCAGCTTCATCAACTCTTCCATCAGCTTTAGCTATTTTTGCAAGGCAGGCAAATAAAGCTGCAAAAAAAGAAACTTGTTGATCAAAATTATTAGGCCTTCTTCTTTTCGATCTAGAAGATATATTTGAACCAATTACACTTCCTACTAAAGCTCCGATTGGTCCAAAAACTGCAAATCCAAGTAACCCACCAGTAATTCCGCCCCAAATACTCATAATTTAAGTGTTTAAATTTCTATTTTTTTTTGGTTCAATGTACTTTTAAAAAGGGAGATGAACAAGTGTCAGATAAAAGTTTACCAGCAGTTAGTTATTTAAAAATTCCTGATGAGGGAAATCCTTATCTAGAGGGTCATAAATGTGAAAATTGTGGAGCGGTTTTTCTTGGTGAAAGATCAGTTTGCTCAAAATGTTTTTCTAGGGACAAAATGTCAGCTGTAAAACTTCAAGAAACAGGAGTTCTACATTCCTTCTCAGTCGTTTACAGATCTTTTCCTGGAATCGATGTTCCTTATGTATCTGCAATTGTTGATTTAGATGGCGGCGGAACTGTAAAAGGAAATCTTATAAATATTGAACCTGATCCAGAAAAAATAGACTTTGGTATGAAAGTAAAATTGACATATCAAGACGCTTTAGGAAGAAAGGATAAAGAAGGTAATTCCTACTTGAGTTATTTCTTCGAACCAGCATAAAATATACAAAAAAAAGGAGATATTATGAGTGATGTATACGTTTTAGGGGTCGACATGATTAAATTTGGAAGATTTCCAGACAGAACTGTTCCAAATATTGGTGCTGAAGCAGCATTGATGGCTTTAGACGATGCCGGCTTAACTATTAAGGATATGCAAGCTATGTATTGTGGAAACCTTGGTCAAGCAAATGCTATGGTTGGACAAAGAATTCTTCAAGAGATAGGTCAAACAGGTATTCCGGTAGTTAATTGTGCAAATGCTTGTGCAACAGGTGCTACAGCTTTTAGAGAAGCTTGGATGTCAATTAAAGCTGGAATTTATGATGTAGTGCTTGCTGTAGGAGTTGAGCAAATGGGCAAAGGTCTCTTAGGTGGTGCAGGTGGCGGAGATGGTATTCCAAAAGAAGGACTTTTAGGTTCTGGTACTATGCCATGCGTATTTGCTGAAGCTGGAATGGAACATTCAAAAGATCATGGAACAACCTTCGAACAATTTGCAAAGATTTCAGTAAAAAATCATCATCATTCGACAATGAATCCTAAGGCAATGTATCAAATAGAAACTCCTTTGGATGTTGTAATGAATGCCGAAATGATTTCTTACCCAAATACAAAACTTATGTGTTCTGTAAATGTTGATGGATCTGCTGCTGCAGTCCTTGTCTCTGAAAAGAAAGCAAAAGAATTAGGAATGGGACGTGCTGTTAGAGTCAAAGCTTCTGCACTTGCAAGTGATCCATATACTGACAGAGATTTGGTCATGCCTGATGTTAATGCTTGTACTAGGTTGGCTGCTGAACAAGCTTATGAAATGGCTGGTGTTGGGCCAGAGGACATAAACCTTGTTGAATTACATGACTGTTTTGCGACTGCTGAAATGCTTCATTATGAAAATCTTGGTCTTTGTAAAGATGGAGAAGCAGGAAAGATGATTGATGAGGGTCACGTTGAGCTTGGAGGAAAAGTTCCTGTAAATGTTTCTGGTGGACTTCTTTCCAAAGGTCACCCTCTTGGCGCAACTGGTATTGCCAATATTTATGAAGTTTGTACTCACTTGAGAGGTGAAGCTGGAGAAAGACAGGTTGAAGGGGCAAAACTTGGAATGACTCATGTTATTGGCCTTGGGACAGCTTGCGGAATCCATATTTTAGAAAAAGTATAAATTAGTGATTATTGGCGTAACAGGAGATACGCATAATAATCTCAAAAACATAAAGAAAATCTGCTCTATTTTTAATAAAAATAGAGTGGATTTAGTTATACACACGGGTGATATATCTTTGCCTAAATCTTTACTGGAATTCAAAAGTCTTAATTGCCCAATTAAAGTGGTTTTGGGAAATAATGATATTGGTGAAAAGAAAGACCTTGAAGAGGTTTCGAATAAATTTAATTGTGAAATTTATGAAGAGCCCTTTTTAATTGAAATAGACAATAGGAAAATTTCTATTCTTCACCATCCAGATTTAATTGATGAAGAGATGATCTTGAATAACGATTTGATTCTTCATGGACATACTCATAGATTTAGGCTTGAACAACTTGAAAACTGTATCATTTTTAATCCTGGTGAATGTGCAGGATTTATGAAAGATAAAAATAGTATAGGCTTGGTTGACTTAAGAAAAATGAATCCCAAGATTATTAATTTTTAAACCTAAAATAATAAAAATAATAAACCACAGCGAACGTGATAAAAAAGATTGCAAAAAATGGCCTAAAAATTCTTTGAATGCCATGATTTTCTAAAATTGAATTTTCTAGGATTAAAATAGATATTATTGGAGCGAGAGATTCTGATCCAGGACTAATAAACCATGGTGTAGACATTATTGAGAAGAAGAAACTAAAAAATAAAACTTTTAAAATCTTCTTATCAAATAATTTTAAAGAAATTAAACTTATTCCAATAACCAAAAAATAATATAAAAACCAAAACATTACACAAATTTTGAAATAAACTCTCGGGAATATTTTGAATCCCCAATAATTTTAAAAACTTTTTTCTCGCATTTTTTTTTATCTTCTTTTGTTAACTTTACTAAGCTGCTGAGATTATTTTCTTTAAAAATATAGTTAGGAGGAATGTTTTCATTTTTTGCTAAATTTTCTCTCCACAAGAAAATTTCTCTTCCCAAAGGAGATAGTTTATTTTTTCTTTTTTTAAATCTTGATTTATCTAGTCTTTCATTCCCATTTGATATCTCTTGTTGGCTTAATTCAAAAATTTTTTTTAATTGATTAGTCATTAATATTTTTTTTTGAGCCTTAAATATTTCTATTAGGTAATTTACATCTTCAGAAGCATATTTCATTTGATCATCTGAAAGAGGTCTTTTAAGCCAATTTGAATTCGTTTCACTTTTATTTAATCTAATATCAAGATATTTCTGAACTAAATTGCCATAGTTAAAAATTTCTCCATTTGAAATCAATCTTTCTGCTTGCTGAATATCAAAAACATTATTTATAAATATATCTAAACAATTTGAAAGTACAGTAGAGTCACTTCTTGAAGAGTGTAAGATTTTCAAAATATCTTTATTTTCTAGAATTTCTTTAAGCTTTTTAACTTTTTTAAAATTTAAAAAATCAACTAGAAAAATATTTTTGTTTGTGGAGATTTGCAGGAGGCTTAAAACAGGAAAATAAGTTGATCTCCAATCAAACTCTGTATCCAATCCTAAAATATTTTGATTTTTGATTTTCTCAATAAAAGAATTTTGATCTTCAAGAGATTCTACAAAAATAATTCTTTTTTTACTTCTGAGAAAACTAAACAAACTCTTAATCATTGATTTAATTAATATTCTATTTTTCTTTAAAGCTTATTCATGGTGTTAGGAATAATGGAAAAACTTAAAAATTTTAGAATTAAATTTCATCAAGTTTATCAATTATGCTAAAAAAATACATTTCTTCTTGGAAAATCTTATTTTAAGAGTTTTTTGAAAAACGTATCCACAATGAAAAAAAGTTCAGTTATATCAAACTCTTTTTTTTCAAAGCTAAGGTCGCTTAAGGTTGTAAAAATTTTTCCATCAGAGACATGTTCTCCATTTTTCATTGCAACGAAAACTAATTCATCTTCTAACAATAAGTTCTTTTCAATACCTAAGAAGGTCTTCCCTTTAATATCCTTTGGGTAAGTAAGTGTTACAAAAAGAGAGTTGTTCTGTTTGTCAATTTCACCAAATAATTTTTGACCATTTTCATCTTGAATTTTAGATAAAATTTCGAAGCATTCATTCCGGTCTTTTTCAGAATTAAATTCTATTAAAAAGTCTCTTGTCATTCTGGGAAATACGTTTAAAAAACTTATATTTAATTTTTTTAAGAAATTAGCATGGCTTTTAAGTCTCCAATAAATAACCGGCTTTTCAAATTCTTTTTGGCTCAAACCAGTAGCAAAGATTAATTCAACATTTTTAAATTCAAGGTAATCGCCTATAATTTTTTCATATATAAGGAGCATTTCAAAAAAAGGGTCATATTTTTTGTCTAAGTACCAGTCTGGATTTGATTTTTCTGAGAATTCACTATTGAAAAAATAATGGTGTTGAATGTGTGCTCCAGAGTTAAAAAATATAGATGAGAAATCAGTCTTTTTTTCTTTAAAAAGTCCTAAATGAATCTTATGAATAAAATAATCAAGAAATAAAGCTTTTCTCCAGGATTTTTTATAGCTAGAAAAAGCTAATTTGATGAAAGAAAAGTAGTCTTTAATTTTTATAAATCTAAAAAAAATAAAAATAATTAAAAAAATATTTTTAAAAGATATCTTCGAGATGGAGTTGTCATTTACTGTTTGAACAAGGATAGATTTAATAAAATTGCTATAAATGCTTCCATCAGTTTCGGTTTGTGTCCAAGGATCTGGTATAAAATAAGAAGGAGTTTTTAAGCAGTTTCTAACATTCATGCAAGAAACAGAACCAACGTTAAACCCATAACTTTCAACTTTTTCAAAAATTTGTTCGAGATTAGATTTTGAAATATCGCCCAAACGAAAAATTTTATGATCTTTGTATTTTTTTCCTGTGTGAGCACTAACCCATTGAATCCATGGTTCTAACTCGTGATATTCAAATTCAGAAAAAGTATTAAAATTTTTTAACTTGCCTAACTTTATAAAATTTGGGAAATTTTTTGGGTATTTTTTAGTATATTTATTAACTAAATTGAAGTTTATTTCATTAAGCTCTATCAGCAATAATCTTTTCATTTATCTGAAGTTCCATTTTAATCATACACCTAAGGGCAAGAGATTTTACTCTTTTAAATTATTTAAAATCTTTTTTACAGCAAACTTTACTGAGAGATTTTCTCTAACATAGCATTTTAATTTTTCAGGACTAATTTTTTTTGATTCAATATCATGGTCTAAAAGCTTTATTATTTCATAAGCTTCATCAGGATCTCTTCCTCCATAAACTCTCCCGAATTCATTAGCTATAACTAAATTTGACACATCCCCTTTTCCGCAAAGCCCTAAAACGGGTAACCCTGAACTTAAATATTGTAAAAATTTACCAGGAATATTATGGGTTGTGTGTCTGTTATCTAAGGAAAATATTCCTATAAATGAAGTTTTACATATTGCCTCAACAAAACATTGTTCTATAGAATCTAAAATAATTAAATTATTCAAACCATTTTTTTGTTTCTCTGCTTCTAGATTTTTTTTATCTTTTTCTTTAGTTCCAACAACAAGGAAAACAAAACTTTCATCAAACCTCATTTTTTTTACAAGTTTTATGAAAAAATCTTGATCCTGAGCCAATCCCATATTACCTATGTAAAGTAAAATTTTTTTTATCTTTAGGAATTTTCTGGAGAATATTTTTGGGAAGCAATTTTTCGTTAAAATCAGTTTTATACCAAGTTTCAAGCACTTCTGTTTTTTTCAAATAATTTGTTTTATTTTGAAAATAAGAGAGATTACCTTCACTATTTAGACCTATTTTATCTGCTACTCTGTATTGTAAATTTTCAAAAAAATTTAGAAGTTTATGTGAAAAACTTCCTTTTTTTATAATATTTAGGTCTATAGACCATTGAGGAAAGATATCTCTTAAAATCAAATATTTATAAGACTTTCTGAAAAAACTTAGTGTGAATATTAGTGGTCCCCAAAAAATAGTTGGTGAGTACCAAATTAAAACGTCATAGTGTTTAAGTTTTTTTCACCTTAAAAATAAGAAAGAAAATACGAAAACTAATTAGTAGTTCAAAAATAAATCTATTTATAAATGAAATATTTTCCTTTCTAAAATCATAATTTAAGGTGTAAATATTTATATTTTTCTTATTAAGAAATGAAGAATCGGGTCTTTTATAGAGAGTATAAACATCTACTAATTCGGCATGGTTACTCAACTCATCAGCAAGTTCTGACATGACCTTTCCAGCTGAATTTTTTTCACTTTCGAAAAATTCTGTGAAAACTCCAATTTTCATAAATATTTTTTTTTACAAAATCAACAATAAAAATGCGTTGATAGGAGGATAAAAGCATTCTTCAGAAGATACGGCATTTTTAATTTATGTAGAAATATCTATTAAATGTTGTTTTAAATCCTTTTGTTTAACTTAAAAAATTATTAGCCCTCTCTCCAAACATCTTGTCGAACTAAATCAATGTTTCCAAGAATTATTCTAGAAATTTTTTCAGAGACATTATCTACATAATAATCATCTACAATTTTTAGACTTCTATTTTCACCTCTTGATTGAGTGTCAGTGATATGAATAGCATTAATTATATTTTCTAAATTTAAACCTACCGAGATAACAGAAGCTTCTTCAACTGCCTCAGGTCTTTCATGAAAAACTCTTAAATTGATTGCAGGAAAATTCAGAATAGAGCTTTCTTCTGAAATTGTTCCGCTATCAGAAAGAACACACCGAGAATTTATTTGTAAATTACAATAATCTGTAAAACTAAATGGATCAGAAAATAAGATATTTTCATCGAATTTAAGATTTGATGATTCAATTTTTTTTCTCGCTCTAGGGTGTGTAGAAACAATCACAGGCATTGAAAACTTTTTTGATAGTACGTTAAGTATTTCAGGAATCTTTTTAAATCTTTTTTCATTATCCAAATTTTCTTCTCTATGGATGCTTACTAAAAAGAATTTGTTCTTTTTTAAATTTAAAGATTTCAGAATGTTAGATTTCTTTATTTTGTTAGCGTAAAAATCTAAAACCTCTTTCATGGGACTTCCTGTATTAATCACTCTATTTTTAGAAAAACCTTCATCTATTAAGTACTGGCGAGCAATTTTAGAATAGGTCAGGTTTACGTCAGAGATTACATCAACGATTCTTCTATTAATTTCTTCTGGAACTCTAAAATCAAAACATCTGTTACCAGCTTCCATATGAAAGATAGGTATTTTTCTTCTTTTGGCGGGTATGGCAGCTAAAGAACTATTTGTATCTCCTAATATTAAAACAGCATCAGGTTTAATTTTCTCAAAAAAAGGATCAATTTTTTCTAGAATTAGGGATATTGTTTTTATTGGAGAATCGCAAGCCGCTTCAAGAAAGATATCAGGCTCTCTTAATTCTAGATCATTAAAAAAAACTTTATTTAAGTTGTAGTCATAGTTTTGACCTGTATGGACTAATTGATGATCAAAATTTTCATCTAGCTTAGGTATTACTCTCGATAATCTTATGATTTCAGGCCTAGTACCCAAAATTGTCATTACCTTAATCATCGAGTTTTTCTTGAATATATGGAAGTTTTAAAAGTAACTCAACAACCTCATCGACATTAAGTCTAATCGTATTATGAGAGTTATAGTCCTCTAATGAATCATTATTTACATTACCCTTATCGAAAAATTTATCATAATTTAAGTCTCTCTCGTCCATAGGAACTTTAAAATATTTATCTTGTTCCTCAGCATTTAATCTTTCTTCAGAACCAAGAAGTGTTTCGTATATCTTCTCTCCATGTCTTATTCCAATTATTTTTAATTCAACTTCCTTTTCGAATATTTTCATTAGGGCTAAAGCTAAGTCATATATAGTAGAGGATGGAGATTTTTGAACAAAAATATCTCCATAGTCCATATTCGAGAACGCATGCATGACTAAATCTACAGACTCCTCTAAAGACATCAAGAATCTAGTCATATTAGGATCAGTTATAGTGATAGGCTTACCAGATAGTATCTGATCAGAAAATAAAGGAATTACTGAACCTCTTGATGCCATTACGTTTCCATAACGGGTTGCGCAAATTTTTGTATTTGATCCTTTAGTAACTCTTGCTTTTGAAACCATGAGTTTCTCCATCATTGCTTTTGATAAACCCATGGCATTAATTGGGTAAACCGCCTTATCTGTACTTAAAAGAATTATCTTTTCTATTTCATTTTCAAAAGCAGAATTAATAACGTTTTCTGCTCCCAAAATATTTGTTTTAACTGCTTCTAGAGGAAAAAATTCACATGAAGGTACTTGCTTTAAAGCTGCGGCATGAAATACAAAATCTACCCCTTTCATGGCTCTGTCTATAGATGTTTTGTCTCTGACATCTCCAAGAAAAAACTTAACATTGTCCCTATTAATTTGTTTTCTCATATCGTCCTGTTTTTTTTCATCCCTACTAAAAATCCTTATTTCATCTATATCTTCTTTTAAAAACTTTTCAACTACAGCATTGCCAAAAGATCCTGTACCCCCTGTAATCAATAGTTTTTTATTTGCAAACATTTGTATATTTAGTGTGATGACATCTCAGAAAGCATCTCTTCCCATGATAAAGACTTTATATTTAATGCCTTATAAATCCTTCTTGAATCTAAAGATCTATCAATTTTCAAGTCTTTATCAGGTATTATCTTAATTTCTTTTGAATAATACTTAGAAAATAACTTAAGTAAATCGAACTTAGAAATTTTTTCTCCACTCAAATGAAAAAGTCCAGATAGATTTGGTTTTTCTAAAATAATTTTTCCTATGATATTACCTAGAAATAGAGTTGTAACTCCAGAAAAATATGCCTGTTTAAATCCCTTACACTCTCCCTTTTGTGATAAGAACCATTCGAGTAGTCCGAAAGAAGTCTCTAACTCATGCCCAACAATAGAAGTGCGAATAGTTAAATGAGGATCCGATGTAATTTCACCTAGAAATTTAGAAACTCCATAAATTTCATTAGAATCAGGATAGTCTTTTTCATTATAATTTCCTTTTTTTCCAGAAAAAACGCAATCAGAGCTTAGATGTATGATTTTGAATTTTAATTTATCTCCAAAGTTTTTTAAATTATGAGAAAAAGTTGAATTTACATTCAAAAATAATTCGTGATTTTTTTTTTCATTATGCTTTGTAATGCCAATACAATTAATAACAATTTCTGGTTCAAAATTTATTAAAAATTTATGAAATTCTTCCTTTTTAGTAACATCCAAATTAGGAATTATTTTTTCAGGATGTAGGTAATAATCTAAATTCCCTTTTTTTCTGACTGTGCCATATACATTCAATTCCTTTTTTTTACTCAATACATTAAATATTGAATTTCCAATCATTCCATTAGCCCCCAGAACAAGAATTTTATTTAAGTCTGTCATATTAAATTGAGCCAAGTTCTTTCCATGTTTTGTTTGCGCAATCTTCCCAAGAAAAAATTTTTACATTTTTTGTTTTTTCTTCATAAGTTTTAAATAATTGATTCTCAGATAAAATTTCAATTAATTTTTCCGAAAGATCAAATGGACTATTTGGATTAAAGTAAATAACTGAATCCTTACCAAACTCTGGCATAGGTTTAGTATTTGAGCATAAAATTAATTTATTCATGGCAATCGCCTCTAAAAGTATATTGGGACAATTTTCTATTTTGGACGCGAAAATTACCATTAACGAATGTTTATATACTGCAGGCATATATTCATGTTCAATTTTACCTGTAAAAAATATTTTACTATCTAGATTAAGTTTTTTTATTAGTTTTTTTAAATCTTGGAAATATTTTTTATTATTTATTGATCCAACCAAATATAAGTTAGGCAAGTCTTTTAGTAACTTTTCCTTAGCCAGCGAATAAGCCTTAATCACTTCGATTTGAGACTTATAAGATTCAATAGATGAAGGATAAATAATGAAAGGCTCTCTAAAATTATATATTTTAGTAACCTCATCATCAGTTTTGCTAGCACTCATATCTACGCCATGATTTATTAAAACTGATTTTTTAAGTGGTTTTTTTAAATATTTTTTTAATTCCTCTCTAGCATAATTTGAAATAAAAATTACTAAGTCTGAATTTTTAAAACTTCTTAACATTAAAAATTTTATTAAAAAAATTCTTATTTTTTTTAAAAAAGATTTTTCATTCCTTGCTAATTCCCTTACAAATGGTTGCATATTTCTAAACATTGTTACTTTCTTACAATTTTTGGGAGTCCAAGATATTGAAATTCCTCCCGGACAAAAAAACACGTCAACTTCATTTTTAAATAACAAAATTGGAATATAAAAAATTTCGTAAAAAACTCTCAATATTGGATTATTAACTGGAAAAGTTGTTTCGTGAAGTTTTACTCTAGATTTTTTAAAATTTAAATTTGAAAACTTAGATTTTAGAATTATTATTTCTAAAAATTTCTCATCTTTAAAATATTCAATTATTTTTAAAATATGGGTTTGTCCTCCACCATCCTTTAAAGGAAATGTATTAACTAAAATTTTTTTATTTTTCACTTATTAAGTTTCTATTGAATTCTAATAACATCAGGGATGCCCAAATCAAGGGGTGAGCATCTCTTTTACCAGAAAGATGTAAATGGAAAAGTTTTGTGAGCGCTTCTTGATTTAAAGGTAAATTTTTATAATTATCTTTATCAGTTATTTTTTCGTTTGCCCAAATTTTAAGCTCATTTCTAAGCCATGATCCAATAGGAGCTCCAAAGCCTCGTTTAGGTCTGTCAACTAAACTTTTTGGAACATATCGATAAAGAAGTTTTTTAAGCAAATATTTACTTTTAGATCCGTTAACTTTTAATTGGTGTGGAAGTTCCATGGACCATTCGATCAAACTTTTCTCTAGGAAGGGAGTCCTAGTTTCTAAAGAATAAGCCATACTTGACAAGTCAGTTTTTTGTAAATAATCATCACACAAAATAAATTTACTATCCAACCTCATAGATCTTTCAACAGCATGTAAATTGTC
Organism: uncultured SAR86 cluster bacterium; assembly: GCA_902561325.1. Lineage (GTDB taxonomy): Bacteria > Pseudomonadota > Gammaproteobacteria > Magnimaribacterales > AG-339-G14 > MEDG-81. The sequence goes on from CACEOL010000006.1 coordinate 27,966, forward strand.
TGGAAAATTATTGGATTCCATTTTAAAAAGGCCTTCTAAGCCTAAGGTAGACTTAAGGACATCTTTATTCAATAAACTATGAAAATCTTTAGCTATACTTCTGCTAAAAGCAAAGGATTCATCTATTGAAGATTTTTTTAAAGCTGCTCCTAATAACTTAAAACTGTGATTGGGCAAAAGGCTAATAACTTTTGCAAAGGAAAATCTTATGTTTTTGGGTAATTTAAAGAAAATATTTAAAAAATAAATGATTCTATAATAATGATAACCTCCAAATAACTCATCTCCGCCATCACCCGTAAGACAAACCTTAACTTTTTCTCTTGCTAATTTAGAGACGGCCATAGTGGGAAATGCTGAAGTATCAAAGAAAGGTTCATCAAAATTCTTAAGAAAATCAGGTAGTAAAGCAAGCAGGTCACTTACTTCTAAAATTTTGCAAGTATGTTCGGTATTTAAATAATTTGCTACCATCTCAGCATAAGAGCTTTCGTCAAAATCTTTCTCTTTAAAACCAATCGTGAATGTTTTGACGGGATTTCTGGAAATTTTTGACATCATAGCCACAACAATAGAACTATCTATGCCTCCAGATAAAAAGGCTCCAAGTGGAACATCACTTATCATTCTTTCTTTTACTGAGTTGTAAAGAAGAGAATCTAGTTCATCTAGTATTTTTTCTTCGTCTTTTTCTTTGAAACTATAGTTGGTTTTAATGGTGTTTGAATTCCAGTAGTTCTTCACAATTAACCCTTTTTCATCAAATTCTAAAATTTGTCCTGCTTTAAGTTTTTTGATGTTTTCATTTACAGAAAATTCAGAAGGGAAGTATCCGGACTCTAAAAAATATCTAATACCTTGAATAGAAAAGTCTTTTTTAATTTTTTTATCAAGCTTATAAAGACATGATGGTCTTGATGCAAAATTTATCCCATTTTTTTCTAGAGAATAATATAAAGGTTTTTCTCCAATCCTATCTCTAGCTATGAACAATTTTTTATTTAATTTATCCCAAATAGCAAAAGCAAACATGCCATTAAGATATCTTAAAGTTTTTGAACCCCAAATATTCCAAGACTCTAGGAGAACTTCTGTGTCGCTTGAACCTTTGAAAATTACTTTTTTATTTTCAAGTTTTCTTTTTAATTTTTGGAAATTATAAATTTCTCCATTAAAAACACATACAAACTGATCATTGGAAGATACCATGGGTTGATTTCCAGTTTCACTTAAATCTATTATTGATAATCTTGCATGGGCGAGTCCGCATGGGCCATCTGTCCAAATACTTTCTTTATCAGGCCCTCTAGATTGAATAAGAGAAATTGAATCCAATAAATCTCTTGAATCAATTTTTTCTTGAAAATTTACTTTTCCAGAAATACCGCACATATTTTTTTTATTTATTTATAGAGTCGTTTTGTTTGATATTAACGAATTTTTCTACTAGATAAAGAGGTCTTGATTTTACTTCATCAAAAATTGAACCTATATATTCGCCTATAATTCCAAGAAAGAGTAAATTTATTCCCCCAAAAAAGGATACTAATACAGCTATAGTTGTAAAGCCTGAAACTATTTCTTCTGAAATAAAGTATGCATGTATTAAATAGAGGATTAATACTAAAGATAGTACTGATAAAGAAAGTCCTATAAATATTGCATATTGAAGAGGTTTTTTACTGAATGAAACTATTCCTTGAAATGCAAAACTTATCATTCTAGAAAAGTTATATTTACTTTTACCAATTTCTCTTGGGAATGAATCAAAGTAAATAGCTTTTCTTTTATATCCTACCCAGTTAAATAGACCCCTAAGAAATTGATTCCTTTCTCTTATTTGTGTTCTAAAGACTTCTGCAACTTTATTTGAAATAAGTCTAAAATCAGCTTCACCTGGAGCCAACTGAATCTCTCCAATCATACTCATCAACTTATAAAAAGAGTTAGAGCCAAGAATTTTTAAATAATTATTATCTTTTGGAGAATTTCTAATTGTATAAACAATCTCATAGCCTTCGTCGAAAGACTTAAGAAGCTCAGGTATCAGTTCAGGTGGATGTTGCATATCACAATCCATCATAATGATTGCATCAGAATAAGAATGGTCTATACCAGCAACTAAAGACATTTGATGTCCAAATCTTGAACTTAGAAATATTAAACTTACAGAATTATCTTCTTCAGCTATTTCTTCAAGTTTTGAAAATGTATCGTCACTTCCTTTATCTGCAATAAATAAAATAGAAAAATCATATAAGGTTGAAATTTTTTTAATTTCCTGTTTTAAAGCCTTATAAAAGTATTCAATACCTTCAGATTCATTATAAACAGGAGAAAGTATTGTAACTGTTTTCTTGTTGCTCATTTTTTAGATAAGGCTTTTTAAAGAGTCTTCAAAATTTGTAAAATCATAGCCTCCTAAGGAAGATATCATTTTTTTATTACAACCATAATGGTTTTTAATGTCGTTTTTTTTTAATTTTGAAACTTCTTGTATCAAATCAATTTTTAATCCTGAGTTTGAAATCATCTTATTTAGAATTTCTCTAATATTTTTACTTTCACCCGAACAAACATTAAAAATTTTTCCATAATTTTTTTTCTTTTGAGAAAGTAACCACATAATTTCTATAAAATCTTTTATGAATATGTAATCTCTAGTTACGTCTAAATTTCCTGTTTTTAAAATATGTTTTTTTGAATTATCAAAACTTTTTTTAAATTCAATGATTTGATTTGCAAAGTTTCCTAACGCAAGAAACTTGGGCATTCCTGGACCAAACAAATTGAAGGGTCTTAAGATAAGAATATTACAATTTTGAGCATGATTTTCTAAAGCAAATTCAGTTTGTTTTAATTTAGCCTCGCCATAGGGAGTATGTGGTTTCGGTATAAAGGTTTCTTTAATTGGTAAATCGTCCTGCATGATATTTCCATATTCTGCTGCAGAACCTATTAAAATTATATTTACTTCTTTATTTAAACTTTTAGCAGAAAGGATTATGTTTTTTGCAAATTTAAAGTTCAAATCCATTAAAGAGTTTTTTGAACTTTTCTTGGGAGATCCTGCTAAATGAAATATATAATCTGGTAAAACATTCAAAATAACCGCTTTTATTTCCTCAAGTCTAAAATTTGGAGAAATTTTAAAATGACTCTCATTTCGAGAATCTTTGATTCCTAAAGTAAAAAAATCTACTTTTTTTTTCGTTAAGAAATTTCTAAAAAATGTACCAGTAAAGCCTCCTGATCCGGTTAAAAGAATTTTCATTAGTCTTTTAAGTATAAAGACTTGTTTTTTTCGAAATTTTCTACCGCTAATGAATAATCATCGATTCTTCCCATATCAAGCCACTCGCAGTCTTGTGGCAAACATTTAATAGAATCAGGTTCATTTTCTTGAATCATTTTCATCAAATCGGGAATATCTAAATAGACATCTTTTTTTAAATATTGTGAGATTTTATTTTTCTTAAAAACATTTATTCCCATGCTAACCATATACTCTAAATTTGGCTTTTCTTCATATTCAATTAAATTTTTATTTTCATTTGAATGAATTACTCCATAATCAATTTCCACTTTTCTTCTACTTGTAGCTATTGATGCGGATGCTTTTGACGATATATGTTCTTCAAAAAAAAATTTAAAGTCTAAACTAGTTAAAATATCTCCATTCATTACGAGAAAATCGTCTTCTAGTAAATTGAAAGCATTTGCAATCGGCCCGGCAGTGCCTAAAGGTTTTGATTCATATGAATAATCAATAGTTAACCCTATTTTTTCTCCTTTTTGAAAAAAAAGCTCAAACATTTGGCTTAAGTAATTAACAGCCAAAATTACATTATCAAATCCGGAATTTTTTAATTGCCTTAAAATAATTTCTAATATTGGCATCTCTCCGATAGGCATTAGAGGTTTTGGAATTACTTTAGTATAGGGTAATAATCTAGAGCCTTTTCCTCCAGCTAAAATTAAAGCTTGCATAATTTATATATTGTATAAATTAGACTTATAAAAATCTAAATTATTTTCTACGAAAGAAATCGTCTCCAACAGGCCCTCTTTAAAAGTTAGTTTAGGTTGCCAGTTAAGTGTTTTTTTTGCTTTTGAATTATCGCTTACTAATTCAAATACTTCGCTATTTTCAGGTCTAACTCTTTTATCATCCACAAAAATTTCTTGTTCCCTGCCTAAAATTTTCATAATTAACTTAGCTGTATCTAATATAGAAATGGTCTTGCCGTAACCTAAATTTATAACTTCTCCATATAATTTTTTACTTTCTATTGCTTTGATATATCCCTTAACAGTATCTCCAACAAAAGTGAAATCTCTAGTTGCTTTCAATTCACCTAGCTTTAGGTCTTGATTTGTTAGAAGCTGAGAAATAATAGTTGGAATTACTGCTCTTGAAGATTGTCTCGGACCAAATGTATTAAAGGGACGGATTGTAATGACTGGGGTCTCAAAAGAGTTGAAATAACTCTCAGATAGTTTATCTGCAGCGATTTTCGAAGCAGAATAAGGAGATTGGCCTTGAAGTGGGTGTTTTTCATCAATAGGTCTGTAAATTGCTGTTCCATAAGTTTCTGAAGTAGATGTATTAATCATAAGTTCGATATCATTCTTTCTAACAGATTCCAATACATTGACTGTACCTTGTACGTTCGTCCTCACATAACTTAGAGGAGCAACATAAGAATAAGGTATTCCAATTAGAGCTGCTAAATGTAAAACGATATCATGACTTTTTGTTTCACTATCCATGAAACTAGAATCTTCTACATTGCCCTTCACTACCTTTAATTCCTTTTTTATGTCTGAGGGAATGAAATCTAAATTTGACCAATCACTTCTAGAATTATAATGAAGCATTGCTGTGACTTCTGCTCCCATTTCAACCAAAGCCTCGCTTAGGTGACTTCCAATAAATCCTCCCGCACCTGTAATAAAAATTTTTTTTCCAGATATTTTCATAAGTTAAATAAATTTATCTACGATTTGTTGCCTTGGGCCTGAACACTTTATGCATTGATATAAAGAAAGATGATTTCCTAATCCAAATTTATAAACCTTAACTTTTTCAAAAACTATTTTTAAAAATTTTAGAATTTCGAAGCATGAATTTATATGCTCGTGTCTCATAAGATTAGAATAGTCTAAGTTATACCTCAATTTAAATTCCAAACCTGTGCCTATTCTCCAAGCCAATCCCCACAAAAAACCCCCTTCAGATGGTATTGAAGAAATAAACTCACCCCTTTCATTAAGAACTTTGGCCAAAGAAGAAACCATATAGGGTAAGTTTTCAAGGTGTTCCAAGGTAGCAAAAGAGATAACGTAATCATATTTTTTTTTATCAAGATCTCCAATGTCAGAATAAAAATTATTAACTTTATTTTTATTTTTCGAGTTTATATAAAGTTCTCTAAAAGGTTCAATGACGTCATAAGTTTTATAGGATTTATTAAAATTTAAATGGTTTAAAGTTCCAGCTCCTATTTCCAAAACATCTTTATCTTCTTTTATAAAATTATTAGCTTTTAAATGCATCCACTTCTCCAGTTTCTGTGCTATGGATGTTGCGCCTGTTGAACCCTGTCTATTATTTAAATATATTGAGTTATATATTTTTTCAATTTCTGGGTCCAGAAAAGGTCTTGTTTTTGGATAGTTATTTATAAAGTAATCTATATCCACGAATTTATTCTATCTTAAATAAAATTTAAAAAATTAATTTTGATTTAAATCATAAAGCTCAATATGGATTTCCTTACCTTTAGATATTATGTTTATTTGATCTAATTTTTCTCCTAAAGAATGTTTGAAGTATCTAATTCCATAAAGCTCCTCCAACCAAAAAATATGATTGTTATTGAAAGATATATTTTTATCAATAATTAAAGATTTTTTATTATAAAGAATTTTGCTGTTCTTAATGTCATTCGAAAGTTTTTTCCAAAAATTTATTTCTTCTTTTGTTCCTAAATAAATCCCATAATTTTGAACAACAAAAAATAGAGTGAATGAAAAAACCATAATCTTATAAGATAAATTATTCAAAAAATCATTCGTTGATTTAAACAAGAGAAAAAAAATTGAAAAAAATAATAGGCCTATTCCAAAAGATGGAAATAAAAACACATAAGGAGGCATATAAAAAGAATCGTAAAGAAAAAATGGAGCCATCGTTGAAGTTGTCCATATCAATCCAATAAAGAAAATTTTTAATAACTCTTTTTTATTTGGGACGAAAATCTTATCTGGTATTAAATAAGACATTAGAAAAGTCGTAAAAATCAAAAATATAAATATATTGGTTCCTAAATTTTCAAATACATATGGAAAATTCATATAGAAGAGAGAGAAACTATTAACAATCTTCAAAGCTAATGAAGTCAATCTATTAGATTCGTTTTGAATAATTTCCTCCGAAGATATTGTTGAGGAAATTGTTTCAATTTCTTGATTATTCAGTTCTATTAAGGTTTCTACTTTTGGATTTCCTGGTGAACCAAAATAAAGAAATACAAATGCTATTGTTATGAAAACAAAACCAAAGGATTGAATACAAGATTTTTTGAACCAAATATTTTTATTTTTTAAAAAATTTAAATAGAAAATATTAGTTAGTATTATTAATATTAAGCCAGTAGCTTGTTCGTATATTAATAAGATTAAAAGCCAAGAAGTATTTAAAAGAAATAATTTATATTTTTTATTTTCCTCATTTAAGTAACTCATTAATTTCAAAAAGAAAAATGCTACGAATGAGTAGCAAATAATCATGTAAGAGCTTGATATTTGAAGATAAGCAGATGCATTGAATGGAAAAAATCCAAAGAAAAGTGTTACGAAAACTGACAAAAACTTATTTGAAAAAAATTTATAACTTAAAAGAAAAGTAAAATAGCAGGACAAAAAAAACAAAAAGAGACTAAAAATATAGATTAAGACTTCACTCCATCCAAGAAAAAAATATATTGAAGTTAGGATAAAATAGCCTAAAGGCCTATAGAAAATTCCATAAGAATATATCCATTGTGAGATATTTCCTAAAAATCCAAATTCTTCAATGCCAAGGATTTGGTTAAAATCATCGCCATAAAAACCTATTATTCCAAACCATATAAAAGGAAATACTAATCCTAAAAAAAGATATAAAATCCAAAAAGAAGAAAAGAAACTATTTATTTTCATTTAATTTTTCAAAAAAAAGATTAATTTCCTGGTTTCTTTCCCTAGCATATTTAATGAATTTTTGAACATCAAATTCATAAGAAAATACAGAACTTTTGTAAAGTTTCCAAAAGAATGGATAAAGTATAATTGCTCTTACAAATAAAGAAGTGGCCTGGATTATATTCCCTTTCTTGAAAAAATTTTCATGAGAACTTCTTAGATATTTTTTAGATTCCGGCTTTCTATAAAGTTTTAATTTGAAAAACCACTTTTCATATAATTTAAATAATAAATCTCTTTTTTTTAGGTCTTCTTTCATAAAATTAATCCCGTAATTTTCATAAACGTAAAGATTTATAAGACCAAAAAAACCGAAAAAAGATTGAGAATATTTGTTATCTGATTTTCCCCATGACTCCTCATAAACTCTAAGTTTAATTAATGGCTCTTCAATAAAATAAAGCTCATAACCTGCGATGATCATTTGTAAATACATATTGAAATCAATTGATTTTTTAAAAAAGTTATCATATCTACCTATTTCATTTAAGACATTTTTTTTTATAAATATTGAAGAATGTGCAAAAGGATTCATTTCTAAAAGCTTTTTTCTCAAAAATAATTTATTAGCCACAAAATCTGTTTGACCAGAAATATCCCCTTGAAAATTTAAAAGTATAGAATTTGATGCAACAAAATCCTTGTTATTCTTCAAACAAAAATTAATTTGCTTTTCGAGTCTATTATTAATGCAAATGTCATCTGCATCTATAATCGCGATGTATTCTCCCTTAGATATTTTGATGGCTTCATTCAAAGCATTGGCCCTTCCAATGTTGCCTGGTTCAAGTATTTTTATTCTTTTGTCATCGAAGCTTTTTAAAATTTTTAATGAATAATCTTCAGATCCATCGTCAACCAAAATAAACTCAAAATTTTTGTAAGTTTGGTTTAGAACGCTATTTATAGTGTCAGATATAGTTTCTTGACTATTTTTAAAAGTCGTAATAACACTTACTAGATTCATTTAATAAATTAAAATTTTTATTTCTACTTTATCAACATGCGAAGACTCCCAAGAGACTTTTTTAGTCTTAGTCATTTTTAAGAATTCTGAAAAATAAGGCGAATCATCAATTTGAAATTCCAAATTTGGCTGAAATTTAATTTCTCCGATTGGCATTTCATCATAATTTAAGATTATGATATTTGAACTCTTTTTTTCTAAATTAATTTTTGGAGAAAAAAACAAAAACCCTTTTGAAAAAATAGCATCTAAGTAATCTTTGATTAAAATTTCTTTATTTTTTAATTCAATTTTTCGCTTCCACTTATAAGTATTTCCCCTTTCAGCCCATGTAATTAAATTCTCCTTTACTTTTACTTTCTTTTTTAATGATAAATCTCTATATAAAGAGAAAAATTTATTTATATCCTTTTCTTGTTCTTTAAAAAAAATATATCTCGAATGAGATGATTTATCTTCTCCTGAAACTGTTTTTTTTAATTTATTTTCCTTTGAAATTTGGTCATACGAAAACCTACCAATATCTGAAATGATTTCTAACCCATCGAAGTAAATTATAAAGCTGCCGAAATCTTCATGCCCATGTCCTGAAGATAAAAATCTAGAATTGGTATCCGTACATGAAATAAGCTTCCATTTATTGATGTTTAAGATAAAAATGTTTTCTTCTATAAGTGATTTCTCAAATTTCTGTAATTTAGGTAAATTTTCTAAATTCCACAAAGAGGACCAATTTTTTTGCGAGTGAGAGTATAAATCGAACCAATTCAGACCAAAGTCAGGGGATATATCTCCAAGTTTAGGCTGTGGGTTGAACTTAACATCATTAAAGAAAACAAATTTCTTTGAAACAGAAAGCATCTTAATGAGAAGATTTTCTAACCAAAGCATAAATGCTTGATCATCAATATCTTTAGATGCTAAATAAATTTCACAAATACTTTTAGTGACTAAATTATGATAATGAGTTGAATTTTCTTTTAAAAAGCCACTTTCTGAGAGCATTTGTGGGAGGTGCTTTTTAATTATTTTTTTTGAAATTTCTAATATCTCTCTGTTCCCGATGAATATCGCGCCAATATATAAAGCTCTTGCATTATTTAGAATATGATTATTTATTCTTCCAGAAGGTAGGTATTCAAGTTTTTTTAATAATAATATAAGTTGAGAATATATATATTTTTTAAACTTTTGGTCTAGTTCGTTTTTTTTTAGATTAAATTTTTCTAAAAAAATAAAAAAAATTGATAAATTACTTATTCTTTCAGAAATATTATATGGAGCATTTAGAACTTTAATTGTTTTTTTATTTTCTATATCAATAAATTTACGAACCAATTCAATTTGAGACTTAATACCTTCGTTATTATTTTTCGTTAACAGTTCTAAAATCCAGTGAAAACGAAAAAATAGATTTTGTGTTTCTTTGTTATAAGAATTTAAATCTTTTCCTTTCCATATTTGGATTAAATTCTCTGAACTGATTTTTTGATTATGAAAATTTATTTCATTTTGGTTAAAGGATTCATTAATAAATTTTTTTTTTAAAAAATCTCCTTTAAATTTAAATTGATTATTTTGATGATTTTGTAAGGTTCTTTTAACCAAACTTTTAATATCCTTGGGGTACCAAATAATATTATAGAGACCAAAGAAAAATATTTTTAGCCTCAGTTCAAATGCTTTAATGAAATAAAAAAAAAGCTTAAATAAAATCATCATCGGGCAACTTAACTTGATAAGAAGGATCTTCTATTCGGGATAGAGCTTTTTGAAGTGATGAGTTATCTAAAACTGCTTTAATCTTAAGGTAAATTAAAATGGGTCCAAAAATTCCAACGTAAATTAGCCAATAGAATCTGTAATCAAAAAAATCAAATTTTAAAAAAAAGAAAAATAAATCAAGTAAAGGTAATATTAATATAAGTAGGGATGCCCATCTGTCCTCAAATGGCGAGGTAAAAATTAACCTAATGACTTTAAATAATTTACTAAAACTTTTTTTATCTTTTTCATCAAAAGAGACTGGTATACCTTTTTTATTTGACAATTTATTTCTTAGTATTGTCCAAGAAATAACAGTCCATCCAGCATTTTGTATACTTTTCAATAAAATTGGAGTTAACAAAGCAGAAGTAGAAATGACAATAAAAAATAAATTATTTATTTTGTCGAATGAACTTATAAATAATCCCATAACTAAAAAACTAGGGACTAGAAAATGCATATACCAGTCTAAAAAGTGACCATCCACTCCACTTTGATTTCTATATCTTGCAACTTCGCCGTCACACATATCAAAAATTGCAAACAGATGAAAGCAAATGCCTCCAAATAATATAAAAAACTTATTATCTAAAGAAATAAGTAACCCGCCAAAAAAAGCTATAGATGCAGAGAAAATAGTTACTTGATTTGCTGAGAAGTTTAATTTTAAAAAGGCCCAAGTAAAATAAATAGATAAAAAGTAATATATTTTCGACAAAGGGTCTCTGAATATAGAAGGTCTTGTTGACTGACAAATTTCTCTAAGCTTTTGAATTGATTCCATAAATTACTCGGATATTTAAAACAATTCTTTCCCTCTTAATTTTTCAAGAGTTTTATTTATTATCGTAGAAGAAGTCCCTTTGGTATATGGAAAGAAAATTACTTCAACGCCATGAGATTTCATTTCCTTTTCTATTTTTTTCCATTTTTCTGTACCCTTCCAATCATCTCCAACAAACATTTTATTAAACTTATATTTCTTCAAAGCTTTTAATTTATCCATTGAATCTTGTGCAACAACTTTATCAACAGATTTAATGTTAGCTACAATTTTTGATCTTTCTTTGAATGGTATTACACATGTCTTTTTCTTGTATTCCATCATCAAATCGTCTGTAGTTACGCCAACGATAAGAAAATCACAATTTTTTTTTGCTCGATTTAAGATTTTTAAATGACCTATGTGAAATAGATCAAAAACACCTGTAGTGTAACCAATAATCATTTTTTAAGGAGAATTGATGTCGTATATATTCATCCACTCTTCCAAGTTTAGCATCATCCAAACCTTCAAGCCTGACTTAACATCTTGTCCTACGTCTTTCAATGCTTTTTCAACTCCTGATTTCTTAAAAATTACTTGTGTTCTTGAACTATCGCTGAGAAGTTTTTCTTGAGCGTGATTCTTTAAGGGCCCCGATAACCAAATACTTAAAGGAACTGGAAAGCCTACTTTTTTTCTTGAACTAATTGAGCTCGGCAAGTTTTTTTTGTAATTTTCTCGCAAAATATATTTTGTAATATCAAGATTTTCACTAATCTGATCGCTATTTAGATTAGCAGCTTTTAGTTTTGATTCCTTATTAATCCACTTCAATTTATATTTTGAGGGAACCTTATTGAAAAATTCAATTAAACGATGATCAACAAATGGAACCCTTGCCTCAACAGAAGCAGACATTGAGGCTGTATCTAATCTATTCAATAAGCCTTGTAGATGAATTTTTTGAAAAAACCATATCATTTTGTCTAAATAAGACAAACTATCTAATCTATTCCATAATGGGGTGATAAACTCTCTGTTATTCAATCCATTGGAAATTTTATTAAGAACTTCTTCTTTGAAAAGTTTTTTCTGATCTAAGACTGAAATGTAAGAATATTGGCTTAAGAAGTGATCTAAATCCTTTTTAAAAGTTAAGGATTTATATTTCATATTTAAGTTTTTTAAAAAATCCTCATTTTTATTTCCCGCCTCTAATCTTTGATAATCATAAGAAGATCTAAAAATTCTTCCATAACCACCAAATAGTTCATCTGCTCCCTCTCCAGAAAGAACTACAGTGATATCTTCTTTCAACGATTTTGAAAGTTTATGCAAAGCTATTTCATTTGGAACTGCTAAAGGAGAATCTTTATACTCAATCATCTTCGAAAAGAGATTTAGGTAATCTTCTGCTGATAATATTTCTTGCTTGTGAACAGTTCCGAGAAATTTAGATACTTCTCTCGAGTAACTGAATTCATTATAACCTTCACCATCAAAACCAATTGTGTATGTTTTTATTGGTCCATCAGTAAAATTAGACATGTTATAAACAAGTATGCTGGAGTCTAGACCGCCACTTAAAAAAGAACCCAAAGGAACATCTGAAATCATTCTATATTTGACACTTGAAGACAAAAGCTCATCAAGCTCGTCTTTCAATTCTTCTTCAGAGAAATCATTTTTAAAATCTGCAATTGGTAAGTCCCAATACTGAATTTTTTTTATCTTTCCATTTTTTATAATTAGATGATTTCCAGGTTCTACAGACAAGACATCAGAAAAAAAAGTTTCTTCTCCTAAAACTTGCCTAAATGAAAAGTAGTCAGTAAGTGCATTAGGATTTAATTGCCTTTTACCTGGAAGGAAATTTATTATGGCTTTCGGCTCTGAAGCAAAGAAAATGCTTTCATTATGATTGGCATAGTATAGAGGCTTGATTCCTAATCTATCTCTTGAAAGCAAAAGCTCGTCTTTCTTTTTATCCCAAATTGCGAGCGCCCACATGCCAATGAAATGTTCAAAAGCCTTTAATCCCCAAATTTTGTATGACTCTAAAATCACTTCGGTATCAGAATTTGATTTAAACTTAATACCTAATCCAAGAAGTTCCTTTTTAATTTCTAAAAAGTTATATATTTCTCCATTAAATGTTATCCAGTAATTTCCAGAAGTGTCTGTCATAGGTTGCTTACCAGCTCTTGATAAATCTACGATGCTTAAACGTGTATGAACAAATAAAGTTTTATTTGAATTGGCCTGAGTTAATATTTCATAGCCATTGTCATCAGGCCCCCTATGATGAAGCAATTCAATGTTCTTATTGGCAATATTTTTTAATTCATCAGAATTTACTTTTGAATTGTGTATTCCTGCAATTCCGCACACTTTAAATTATTTTTGTTTGAGTTTTATATAAATCTTGAAATAAACCAGATGTATTGACTAGTTTTTCAAAAGTACCTTGTTGTGATATTTGGCCATCATTTAACACGATAATGTTGTCAGAGTTCTTTATCGAATCAAATTTATGCGCAATGACAATTAAAGTATATTTTTTTGAAATTTTATCTAGAGCTACTTGAAAAAGTTTTTCAGAGTTACTATCCAATGAGCTTGTAGCTTCGTCTAAAATTAAGATTGATGGGTTTCTAAGTAGCGCCCTTGCAATTGAAAGCCTTTGTCTTTGTCCTCCTGATAAATTTTTCCCTCCTTCTCCAATGTTATATTCAAGCCCTTGCTTTAGACTATTAAAAAAATCTTTTAGCTGAACAATATTCAATGCTTCTAATATTTCGCCTTCAGGAATACCTTTATCAAAACAAATATTTTCTTTTAAGGAGCCGTCAAAAAATATGTCTTCCTGAGGAACAAATCCTATCTTTTCTTTAAAAGAATTCAAATTCAAACTATTTAAATTCTCATCATCAATAAAAATAGAACCTTTACTCGGTATCAATAGACCCATTATTAGATCTATCAAAGTTGACTTGCCTGCTCCACTCGGGCCAACGATAGACGTAAATTGATACTTGGGGATATCAAAATTTATATTTTTCAATACAGAATCTCCCTTAATATCAAATTTATAATCTACATTTTTAAAAGTTATTTTTTCTATTAAATTATTAAATATTTTTTTATCATCAGAATTTTGTTCAAACTCTTTTTTTGAATTTTCAATTAATTCATTCAAAACATCTAGGGATGGTTTGTGGGCATAAAAACTATAAAACTGCCCTTGAAAAGTAAAAAATTTTGGAGTAATTCTTAATACAATGAATAAAAAAATTAGTAATACTGAAGGTTCAACAGATAAAAACTCAATAGAAATTATTAAAATAAAAATTAATGCTAGGCTAATCAAAGCCTGAATTTCAAATTTCATCAATGCTTGATTGATAAGTATTTTGGATTGAACTTCTGTGGCTTTATAATTCAACTTCAAAAGTTTAGATTTTACATATTCTCCTATAGAAAAAGCTTTTATTAGTTTCATGCCTCTTGAAACATCCACAATTTGCCTATTATAAGCATTGTTGTGTTCGACGCTTTTTATGCCATATGAATTGACTAACTTAATAAGCCTGTAAGAAGTAAATCCTGTAAAAACAATTGTAAAAATTGCGATTAAAGTCATCTCCCACGAAAGCATAAGAGAAATGGCAAGGTAAAAAAATATTTGTATTAAAAATGATAGCATTAGAGCTATTGCAACAATGGATTCTGCAGCCTTTTCAGATTCTAACAATAATTTATTACTTAACTCTCCAGATGATATTTTTTTTAAATATTCCCATTTTGAATCAACAAGATTTTTTGAAGCTTCGTTTCTTATTCCTGCTAAAAATTTATATCTTGAAATTGCTAAAACTCTCTCTTGAATAAAGACTGCTAAAAAAGATAAGATCATGGCAACGAATACAAAAGGAAGAATAAAGCTTAAGCTTGGAGATATTCCTAAAAGAGTTAAAAATTCTGGCAAGTAATTAAATGGGGCTTCTAAACTAACTTTTGATGACTCTCCAATTAAAGAAGTAACAACTGGAACCAATAAAGAAATTCCAAATGCTTCCGAAATTCCAGATAAGATCATTAAAAAAATTACTAATTTATAATTAGGAAGTCTTTTTATTAATAAAACTGATGATAGAAAATTCATTAAAGCTTGAAAATTTCATTATAAAAGCTTTCCAAAATGTTATCGTGGTAATTTTTGGAAAAGAATATTTTATCGAAACCCTCAAAATCTTTTTTAGGCAAAGTATTTTTTTTATAATTTATAAGAACTGATTCTAGATCAGACTTATTTTTAACTATATGGACCCTTGATAATAAGTGTTCATAAAAATATTCATTTACAGAATAATTTTCTGGAACATACAAGATTATATTTTTTTTTAAAAATAGCGAATAAGTTAAAACTCTCGATGAAATAATATCTAGAATTACCAAGTCGTAATTTTTTAAGATTCTTTCTATCGAGCCATCAACAATAATTCTTAAATTTTTCTTTTCATTATATCTCCTTACTAATCTCCTGAATAAATCATATGAAAGTTTTAATTCGCCAGGATGGACTTTAATATCTAAATTTATTTCAGAATTTGTCGATTCCTCAAATAAATTCTTTGCAAGATTATATCTTTCTCTATCTGATATTACGTTTCTTAAATTTTTAAAGGAGAAATGTGCAGGAGGTCCAACGCTATAAAGAATACCTTTTTTATTTTGTGAATCTCTAATTAAGGGTTGAGAGAAATCAATCAATCCAAAGTACTTTAATTCTACTTTTTTATTTAAATTAAATAATTTGTGTTCAAGTTTATGATTTAAAAATTGAATTCTTTTTATATCAGGTTGTTTATCAATAAATAAGTCTAAATAGCTGGGTCTTAAAAAGCTTAATTCTATCCCTTGATGTCTAAGATAGTATAAAGAAACATTATATTCATTAGATATCCTAGATATAATTTTTTCAAATAAGCTTGTGGCACCGGAATTAAATAAAATTGCATCAGGAGAATGACTCAAAATTTCTTTTTCTAAGGAATTTCTTAAGGAATTTACTTTTAGAGAAATTTCTTCTAAAAAGGTTGAAAAAAAAATTTTTAATTCGTTTTTATATAACGGTAACCAATGATTCAAGAAAGAATCTATCTCGTCAATAATTTTTCTTGTTGTATCTTCGTCTAAATCTGAGCTTCCAAAATTATTAATATTGATTTTGTTCAAATCTAAATATTTTACTATTTTGGAAGAATATTTATTTATTAAAAAATCTAAATCATATCCATTTTTAAAGATCAATACTTTTTTATACTTTTTTCTTGAAAAAATTGACTTTAGAAATACGAAAAATTTTATAAAAACTCTTCTTTTTAAAATTTCAAATGATCTAAGAAAAAGTTGAGAAAGTCTTAAAAAATTAAAACTGAAAAAATTATTTTTTTCATCTACTCGAATAACTTTTGGATTAATTAATCCACATTCAAGAAACTGCAATGAATGAATAAGGCCACTGTCTAGATTTTTGAAAGAAAAATCTTTCAGATTACATTTTTCTATATTTAATTTTGTATAGTTTTTAGGAACGTATAGGTTTACATCCTCATACAAGGAATTTATTTGTTCAGTTAAAGAATGTAGAAAATAGATATCAGAAAATCTATGTGTAAGCCAAAATCCACTATCAAAGAAACTTCCTTCTATATTGCAAGTTTTTAAATTTTCATCTATTTTTTTTAGTAATTTTATTAAACTTTCATTAAATAAATCTATAGAGTCTTCGAAATCTCCTCTCGAAAAAAAATCTTCAATATCTAGACTGTTATAAGAAATTTCAGAAAAAGAGTTTATAGAAAAAAATAATAATTCTTCATCATCTTTTCTTACTTCCATGCTTGGAACATATGTTCCAAGTATAGAAAGTTTTTTTGGCTTGCTCATAAATTTTTTTTGACATATTTTGCAAGATTTTTAGGGTTCTCATTCATTATTAAATCCAATGAAGACAGGTTAGGAATAAATTTTTCCCCTAATTGTTTATAAACTTTGTATTCAAACTTGTGAAATAAAGTTTTTATAGAATTTTTTTTAAATTTTTCTTCAGAAAAATAATTTTTTCCTTGGCTTCCAAATATGAAGACGTCAGCTGAAAATAAATCGCATAGTTCAATTATTAAGTCGTTTTTTTTCTTTTTAACATTAAGATCGCTTAAAAAGAGGATTTCAGTTTTGATATCAAACAATTTTAGTAAATATTTTAAAAAAAAATGATTAACTTCATTTATAGTTTTCCATTTTTTTTTATAAGCTTCTTCAAAAAAATCTTTGTGAAAATCAAAAAAAGGAGCCTTACTGTAATTTTGCTGTATTGTTTTCCAATGTTTTATCTTCCACTTATCGTTGGTGTTAATCGTTGTATTTTTTATAGTGCCCTCTAAATGATTTTTTAAATTCACAGGTATTGTGAGCCAGAGAGCATCTTCTTTTGTTTTTATTTTATTTCTATTTATGAAGCTGTTTTTTTCAAATTGAACTTGATCAAGAATTACAAATTTGTCGCTTAAGGATATTCTTTCTAGATATCCTAGCCAAGGCAAATATGCTGGCTGATGTGCACTTAAAATCACTTCAAGAAATCCATCTTTGAATTTTAAATGCTTCTGCAAATGGCGAACCTATGACTGTTCCCCATCTTTGTGCTATGACTTCAAGTGCTTTTGGAGATCTCGGATGAGGAAAATCTCTTACTTCACCTGTATAAGCTTGTATAGCTCGCTTTTTTGCATCAATATTTCTCTCTTCAAGTTTTACAAAAAAATTTGGGTTGAAGCTCAAATGGCTATCTGGAAATTGCCATTCTGTAGAAGAAGGAGTTTCGAAAGATGCAATTTGGATATTCTTTTCAATAGGTCTTGAGGCGGTAAAAACTGCCTGACTAGTTATACGATGATCTATGTTTAAATCGTAATTATGATGTGTGAGAATCATATCAGGCTGGAAAGTTGATATTTGTTCTTCAATAATTTTTACTATTGAAAGAAGACTGACTTTGTCAAACTCATTATCAGGCAAATCAAAAACAACTGCTTCTTTATATCCTGCTATGGATGTTGCCTCCCTAATATCACGCTCATTCCTTTTAATTTCCTTTTTAAATTTTTCATCATCAATATTTATTCTAGAAGCAACTCCCTTACTGAGAATTACTGCTCTTGCATCCAATGAAAGATTAGTTGTGAATTTATGAATAGTTCCTCCTACTCCTAAAATCTCATCATCGGGGTGAGATGCAACTACTAGTATTTTTTTTTCAGAAAAAAACATTATTCATGATTTGATATTTTGAAATTATAGTAGATATAAATAATTAATACTTATTTTTCAAAATCTTCAAGGAGACAAGGATCAAAAGAATTTACAGACTTAGTTAATTTTTTTTCTAAAATATCGTTAATTTGATCATATCCAATACCATCGCATGGTCTGACAAATCTTAAATCTTTTAATGATACTTTGTGTCCAGATGGTAAGGAAGATTTGTAATGAAAACTCCTTCTAAACTGAAATTTATTTGATACTTCAAGTCTACTTCTTCCCCAAGTATTTTTTGAAAGATTATCATCTAAAGCTCTTATCCATTTAGTGAGTTCTAGGAAATCCTTCGGCTCCATAGACATATGATGTTCGGCCCTTTCTTCATCATTTCTATTTAAAGTAAAATGTTTTTCTATGACTTCTGCCCCTAAAGATACTGCTGCCACGGAAAGTTCATGTCCTAAAGAATGATCTGAGAAACCAATCTTATAATCTTTGAATTTTTCCTTGAGTATTTTTATATTGCTCAAATTTGCATTTAATGGATTGAGAGGATAATCACTAATGCAATGAAGGATTGTTAAATCTGATTTTCTAAGAATATGTATGGCATCTTTTATTTCCTCCATGGATCCCATACCAGTAGAAATTATTATAGGTTTTGATGTTTTAGACAATTCAATTATTAAATTTTTATTAGTGAGATCCATTGAAGCTAATTTATAAGCGCTAATACCTTTTAAACTTTCTAATTCATCTAATATTTCTACAGACACTGGAGTTGTTATGAAGTCAATATCAAAAGAGTTTGTATAATTAATAAGCTCCTGATGATTTTCTAATGGTAGAGCGAAATCTTCTATGAATTGATACCAGAATTTAAATTTTCCATCGTCCCAATCAGGTAAATCAGACATAAGGACTCTAGGTGAAACAATGTCCAATCCTCTAAATGACTGAGTTTTTATTGCATCTGCTCCAGAATTAATTGCTTCATTTACAAGTAATTTTGCTTTTTCTATAGAGCCATTATGATTGTTACCAATTTCTGCAATGATATAAGTCATTTTTAATTAGTATAAATACTTAAATACTTTAAATTTATTGGGATCCCCGTTAAGTGCAAATTTATCTAACATTACATTTGAATCAGTAACAACTAGTTCTAAATTTTTTTGTCGAATGAAATCTTCAACTTCATTTTTATTCATCTCTATCCATCCTTCTTGTAAATTAAATTTCTGCGTAGAGATATTATCTATAGGTACAGATGTAGTTCTATAAATTATTTCTTTTTTGTTTGCTTCATTATCAAGTTTTAAGTAAAGAGATCTTAAAATTCTTTTCTTTTCGTAACTTGGCAAGCTTGTCGTCACAGCTACCCTATGAACATGCGCTTTGTCTCCCTCATAACAAGAAGTAATAATAAATCCTGCAACATATCCTTTTTCAAAAGCAACGGTACTTAATTCCCATTTCATATCTCTTTCGATTAGAAAGTTATCTTTAATCCAGGGAATTCCATAAGCTATTCCTCTTAAATCTGAGGTATCTTTTTCAATTTTCAAAATTTCATCTAAATGTTTAAGCATTAATTTTTTATTTAATACTGATATTTTCAATTTTTTTTCCTTAAATTTTTTAATCTATTTATTTCTTTATCAATATTCTCATCCCAACCCCTAAATTCGGATGGAAAGTCTTTTGAATGATGGTAAGTTCCCTTGTGGCTTTGCTTAATTAAAGGATATTTTAAGGACAATATTTGACTTATGTTGTCCAAAAATAATTTCTCTATTTGTTCTAAGAGAATGTTGTAGGTCTCCCTAAAAGTCATTTTTTTTGGATCAAAATCAATCTTCTTTTGGTAAAGTATATCTCCAGTATCAATTCCCTTATCTATAAGATGAATGCTTACGCCGCTTTGAGTTTCATCATAAAAAGACCAAAAATTTGCAAAAGATCCTCTATTAAAGGGTAAATAGCTAACATGTAAATTTATTATTGGAGAATACTTTTCCACAATAGTTTCACTCAATAAATGCCTATACCCAAAGGAAATAACTAAATCTACACTTTCAAATTTTGACTCTTCAATTTCTTTTTTATCTTGGTGTATAACTCTTACTCCCAATTTTCTAATAGAGTCAATAATTTTTGTTTTGCTTGAATCATATCCCAAGAAAAGAATCGTTTTAACAAAATGACTTTTATCAAACATTTAAGTTTTTTTAGTTAAATCTTTAGAATTGCTTCTTTTATTCTTGAAGTTGATTTTAGATCTAAATTGGATATTTGACTATCAATCATATTTTTTCTGATCTTATTATTTTCAATTAAAGATATTATTAAGCTTGAAATTTGATCTTGATTCAAATCCTCAAATTTTCCTATACCTAAAGCTAGTCCTTTTTTAGTAATTCCATCGTATATGTTTTTTTGATTATCCTCTAACCACCCAACAACTATTGGAAGTCTTGTTGCTATACATTCTAGGGAAATAGTACTAGAGGTGCAGATTCCTGCTTTAGATCTGCTCATGAGAATTCTCATCTCTAATGATGTTAAATCTTTGTAAAGGAAAAGTCTCTCATTAATAATCTCGCTAGTATAATTTCCATCAAAATTTGAATTTAATTCACCTATAACACAATGAATGATTTCATCAGTATAAGACAGTAATAAATCTACTATTTTATTACTTAGCTTCATTGGGTCGGATCCGCCTAAACATACCAAAATACCTTTTTTAATTTCTTTTTTATTCTCTAAGTTCTTAGTCCGATTAAGAAACTCAGATCTAAGCATTACATAATCAAGTCCAAGACATAAATTACTTTTTCTAATCAATGGGTAGTTAGTTGGTTTTAGTCCCGGGCTATGGTTTATAACTAAATCAGCTTCAAAAGACAAATCAGCATTATCATCTATAAGGACAAGTTTATCTCCACAAGATTTAGTATCTTTCTTAAACGTATCTAAAAAGGAATATCCATCAACAATTACAAAGTCAATTTTTCCTGTAATTCTCTTCGTATGAGAATATTCGTCTGAAGTACTTATCTTATCCAAACAAATCAAGTCGCACCCTAATTTAATAAACTCTTGTTTGGTTTTTTCAGGCATATCTCGAAAAGCTATAGCAATTGAGGCTTCAGGTAACAACATTTCACATAAAGAAATAGCTCTTGTTGCATGACCTAAACCAATATTAGGATTAGCTTCAACTCTTATAACACCTTTTTTCATCTTTTAACCTTTAATCCAATTTTAATACAAAATACCTAGATTCATTTATTTGATATCATTGAGAATATACCTATGAATATAGCAATTATTCCTGCACGAGGAGGCAGCAAAAGAATTCCTCTTAAAAATATTAAGGATTTCAATGGGAAACCCATAATCGCTTACTCAATTGAGAAAGCTATTGAATCAGGACTTTTTGATAAAGTGGTAGTGAGTACCGATAATGAGAAAATTGCTAAAGTGGCAGAGGATTTTGGAGCAGAAATTCCTTTTCTAAGACCTCCGGAGATATCAGATGATTTTACAAATATTAATAAAGTAATTAGTCATACACTCAACAACATAGATACGGATAACTATAACTTTGCATGTTGTATTTTTGCCACTTCGCCTTTGCTGATGATTAAAGACTTAAAAGAATCGTATGAATTAATTTTACAGAATGATTATAAATTTGTTTTTTCGGCTACAGAATTTCCTCATCCAATAGAAAGAGGCTTTAAGAAAAAAGATACTGGCAAGGGATTAGAAATGCTGTTCCCTAATCAATATATGACAAGATCTCAAGACTTACCTGAATGGATGCATGATGCTGGACAATTTTATTGGGGAGATATCGATAGCTGGTTAAAGGAGTCTATGAACTTTGATCAAAATTCTTTTGCTTATAAACTTCCTACTTGGAGAGTCCAAGACATTGATACTCTAGAAGATTGGTCAAGGGCCGAATTAATTTTTAATCTGATTTAAAAAAGATAATTTAAACTCTAGAAAATCTTCTTGAAGAGAAAGAAAAGAATTTCAAAACAAACAAACAAGGCAAGATAAAATAAACAAAAAAATAAAGCAAATATCCAGTGCCATTCCTCATGATATGGTAACTTTGGATTGCAAAATAAGTATAAATAACCAGTTGCCAAATTGAAATTTGGTCTTGCGTAACAAGCTTGTGCAATCTAGAAAAAATATAACCAATCAAGATACCTCTTAAAATTAACTCTGACTTTCCGAATCCAACTATTGCTTGAGAAATGACTCCAAATCCTGCACCGTAGCCAGTTCCCTCTAATCCAATAAATCTTATATACCAACTAGCTCCATCAATTTTTTCAAATGGTAAAAATTGACTTGGTATCAAGGCAATGTAATCAAAATTTGTAACAGAAAATGGAACTTTTCCAGTGATTGGTAATTCTTGTAATCTTGTTTTTAAGTCATATGAGGTAGCAAATAAAGATGTAAACTCTTCGTTTCCAGTGAAAAAACCCGCAAGACTTAAAACTGAAGTTTGCCCCGTTCTAATATAACCAAATAATAAAAAGCTTAATAAGGCTAAAACAAATATATAAATTATCTGATTTCGGTTAAAGGGCTTAACTATTCTGTGATAAAGAAAGAACAAACCTAACATGTGAATGAAGAACCAAGTACGGCCAGAAAGTCCTAAAATTACTTTTAATAATTCATAGAATAAATAAATAAATAATAATGACGAAAAGAATCTATTTTTTCTATTTATTAAAGTTAATGCAAAAAACCAAATAGACATAACAAATGTCAAAGCAGAAAAATTATTTAAAATTTGCCTTACAAAGTAAGGAGGATTTTCAGGGAAGGCATAGACTAGTAAAGTTAGAGTTATATTTAATGCAACATAAAATAATATTCCAATAAATATTTCAGAGGAATTGATAGGCTCAAAACTTTGTCTATCAAATGAAATTATATTTTTTTTTGACCTAAAAAACATATAAGAAAAAGTTAAAGCTAAGATGTAGGTCAAGTGATTAAGGGAGTGTTCTGCCATCTCCCTACTTGATATTCTGTAATTTCGTAATCTGCCCTCTGTAAAAATATTTACCTCAAATCCATTAACAGCAAAACTTAATAGTGGAAAAACAGAATACAAAATAGTTATTGCGATTAGAATTGCTCCTGCGTCAAAAACCTCTATTTTTCCTTCTATCCTGATTTGATAAAAAATAAAAAATAAACCTATCGCGATAATTGAAAACATTGAAACAATTAAAAGAAAATGTTCAAGAAATTCGAAAGAAAGATATATAAAAAAGAATGTGAGAAAAGAAATCCAAAGAATTTCATATCTAAAAATCTTTGAGGTCATAAGCTAATTATTGGTAGAAATTGATTCATGAATTTTGAATAAATTATCAACATTAATTGTATTTGTTCTTTCTTCTTTGAAATCATATTTCAATCTACCCTTGACCGACTCCCAAATTTCAGAAGGAATATTACTCTGCTCTGGAATCCACTCTGATAAAAAATTTTCAAGCTGAATTATTTTTTTTCCTCCACTAGCTGCATAAAACAATGGAGTGCTTGAAAGACCCACAACCAAATCTGCTATTGAAAGTGCTTCATAAATAGTTAAGTTATTCTTAGTATAGAAACTTTTTTTTATATTTTCTTTAGGGTGGAATCTAAATATTTTTGTGAAAGACTTTGGAATAAGTTCATCAAAAAAAGTTTCAGCTTTATTTTTATTTTGTTTTTCTATCAATTCAAATAAGGACTGAGTACCTCTAGACGTTACTATCGGTTCAGAAAGAATTAGAGCAATCTTGGAATTTTTACTCAATTTAGCCTTTTTTTTTGATTTGGTCACATAAGCAGTATTTTTTGATAATTTGTCGACGAAATATTTTTCGGCAAAATCTTCAAAAACTAAAATTTTTTTTTCAATACCTTTCTTTTCTAGATATTTTTTACAAGAATCGTCTGGGACCAAAACATAATCTGTTAATTTCCTTGATAGTTTTCCATTCTTAAAAAATCTATCTATGCCTTTCCAAGAATCTAATATTCCCAAGGAAGGAACTTTCATAGAAGAAGCTTTAACTATAAATTTTGAAGAAATATCTTTTTCTAAATTATCAAATCCACATATTAAAAGTTCATGGTTTTTTGTTAACAAACTTGAAGGTTCTTTAATTAACAATTTTGCATCATCAAAAACAGAAAAATCTAAGTTGAACGATTTGTTTTTTACTAATTTTTTAATCGCATAAATTTGTGCTGCCATCCCAGCTTCAGAAGAATGAAGGAGAATTCGTTTCACAAATCTCTCAGAAGATTTGCAGAGTTCGCTACTTTATCAATAGCCCTAACGAAGTTTTTCATATCAGTAATGTTTAAGGGAGGTCTACAAATTGAAGTTATAATCATGGATTCTTCCCAAAGATTTTTAGTTATTGGATAATTTTGAAGATCTAAATTTTTTGTGTTTCCAAATTTTCTTTTAAATAAAGGAATTTCCATTAAAGGCCTTACATAGTTTGCGACAGGAAAGCCTTCAGCGTTTATCGCTTCAATAAATTTATCCCTTGAAACTTT
This sequence comes from uncultured SAR86 cluster bacterium, assembly GCA_902561325.1. Lineage (GTDB taxonomy): Bacteria > Pseudomonadota > Gammaproteobacteria > Magnimaribacterales > AG-339-G14 > MEDG-81. The sequence continues at coordinate 52,646 of CACEOL010000006.1, forward strand.
TAAAACGGAAGAATCATACTTCATGGGAAATAAGTAATATACATGTGTACATCTATTTCTGATCTTTGGAGGCTTAAGAAAGTTAAATTTTGAAATTTCTTCAAACAGAAAAGAGGCTAATTCCTGTCTTCGTTTGTTAAGCTTATCGAGTCGCTTTAATTGAGGAATGGCTATTGCAGATTGAAGTTCAGTTAATCTATAGTTGTAACCAATTATATCTTCGTGTCCATTAAACTCGCTTGTCTCTGGAATTACTGCTTCACCATGATTACGTACTAGTCTGCATCTGTCTGCAAGGCACTTACTATTAGTAACAATAACGCCTCCTTCTCCTGTCTGAATAGTTTTATGTCTGTTTAGACTAAAAATTCCCATATGTCCTATTGTTCCTGTATAAAGATTATTGAATTTTGCCCCAGGAGCTTGAGCGTTATCCTCAATTAAGATTATGTTTTTTTCGTCTGCAATTTTTCTCAATTTTTTTAGATTAGCTGGCTGTCCGAATATATTGACTGCCATAATTACTTTTGTTTTTGAAGTAATGGCTTTTTTAACTTTTTCAACATCTAGACAAAAGTAGTCTGGTTCTATGTCAACAAATATTGGCTTAGCTCCACACATTACAGCTGTTGTTGCAGAGGCAGCCATAGTATAAGGCGAAGTTATAACCTCATCGTCTTCTCCAACTCCAGCAGCTATTAATGCGGCATGTAAAGCTGAGGTAGCTGAATTTAGGGTAATAGAATGTTTGATTTCAAATTTTCTACAAAAATCTTCCTCAAGTTTTTTAGTCCATTTTCCTCCCAGAAAATTTTCTCCGGGAGCAGCGATATATCCGGAAAGCTGACCTGAATTTAGAACTTCATTTGCTTTTTTTATTTCTGCACTCGAAATAGTGTTATAAGGTTTTAGAGGTGAGTCCTGAATAGGATTACCCCCGAGTAATGCAATTTTATTTTTTTTCATATTTGCTAGTAAAAATTAAAAAAATAATTATAAAGAAAACTCTAAGTATTCTTATTTCTCCTGTCAAAAAGTTACCAAATTTAGCCCTACCTAATCTTCTCTTAATATCTATTTTCATCTCTAAAATTCTGAAACTTTTTCTTTGCAAAGCTTTTATTAATAATTCTGTGCCAGCTAGATTTTTTGTATCAAATGGTAAAAGTCCTGCAATCGAAGAAATTTTGTAAAGTTTCAGACCGCATAAAGGATCAGAAATAGAATAATAAAATCTTGTTAGAGCTCCAACGAAATATTCAAAAAACCTATTTTTAATTTTTCTCTTACCTACAACAATGTCAGCATCTCTTTCTTTGGCAAGAAAAAAAAATTTTTCTATATCATCAGCATACATTTGTCCATCCGCATCAAAAGATATAGCAAAATTATAATCATGTTCTACTGCATAGCTTAGTCCAGAAGATAAGGCTTTCTCATAGCCTTTGTTTTGAGAATGCTTTATTACTTCAACAGGCATCTTACTTACGATATTAAAAGTCTCATCAGTGGAGCCATCATCGATAACCAAGATAGAATAATTATGACTTAAAAGGTCTTCTAGAACTTCTCTTAGACTATTTTCTTCGTTATAAGCAGGTATGAATACTAAAATTTCCTTATTATTCAAAATCTTTAATTGAAATATGTTGGCCCTTAAGCATATCTTTATTTATTTTTTTTCCTAAAACTTTTCTGATCTCATAAGGTTTAATTGAGTCTAAAGGAGAAGGTCTCAGAACCTCCAAGTGATTTTCTTCAATCTTAGTTCCAATTGATAAGTTTTTTTTTAATCTCCAGCATCTTCTTTGTAAGACAACGGTTTCAATTTCATTTTCACATATATTTTTCTCGTCTTCTCCCAAAGCCAATTCAAGCTCCCTTGTTCTATCAACCATTTCTTTCCAATCTTTAGGATCCATGGAGAATCCATGATCAGGTCCTTCTTGCGACTTATCATTTGTGAAATGTTTTTCGATTGCTCTAGCTCCAAGTGCTACTGCTCCTAGAACTGTTGCATGACCTGACGTATGATCAGAGAGTCCAAGAATGGCATCTGGCCATATTTGTGCGTACTGTTTTAAAACATTTAAATTTATGTGTTCAAAATTTTCATTTTCTCCCGTGTAATTTGTATTACATTGCATTAAGCAGACAGGAACTTGTTCGGTTTCAATAATATTCATTGCCCTCTTTACATCTTCAATATTTGAAGCTCCAGTAGCAAGAAAAATTGGAATTTTTCTCTTGCACATCCTGCGAATGATTTCTATCCAAGTAATATCACCCGAACCAACCTTATGAGCTGGTACATTTAAGTCATCAAGTAAATTAACTGCTTCAAAATCGTATGGTGCTGAAAAAAAATGAACTCCCGCTTTATTGCTGATTTTTTGAAGTTCTTCTGTCCATTCTCTTGGTAGAGAAGCGTCTTTATATGTATCAAAAACACTTTTTTTCCAATTTGATTGATGTGAAGATTTGGTATTCAAATTTTTAAAACCATAATCTGAAACTATATTCTCTGCTTTAAAATGTTGAAATTTTACTGCGTCTGCACCTGCTTCTGCTGACAGGTAAATTAAATCAATAGCTTTGCTTAAATCTCCATCATGATTTGCAGCAATATCTGCAATGAAATAAGTTGGGTGGTTTAACCCAATTTTCTTTTTATCTACTTGAAAGTCCTTCATATAAGTTCATATTAGGAGTTGGTTAATTTTAGAGGAAATTCAGGTAAATTTGTCATGTATTCCGAAAGATCTTCTTCCCAAGAATAGTAAAAACTAGTCATATCAAAAAATTTTGAACAATCAGTTATTGAATAATTCGGTCTTATTTTGTCATTTACAAGATCCACTCTTTTTACCTTCGCTTTTAAATTTAAATACTTACAAGAATTTTCAACAAAATCATATTTATTACAACTATCTGAACAACCAATATTAAAAGTGCCTAATAATGATTCCTCAATAATGTTTCCTATTGCTTCCGCTAATTTTCTTGCAGATATTGGATTGAAATATATGTTTTGCCAACCATCCATTTCAACTTCTTTTTTTGCATTTTTGATTATCCACCACAATAAACTTTTTTCTGAGTAAGGATTAATTCCATAAAAATCAGATCGGATAATTGTAAAAGGACCTGGATAATCTTCTACTATAAATTCACTTAATAATTTGGTTTCAGCATAAACAGATATTGGGTTAGTAGAGTCAGTTTCTTTCCAAGGAAGACCAGTTGAAGAATTTCCATATACTCCAGGAGTAGACAATTGAATTAAATGAGTTTTGTTTAGTTTCAAAATATTCAGATCGTGAATTAGTCTTTTTAAAAAAAATGAATTTAATTGCATAGCTTTTAACTCATCTCTTTCACATCCGTCTACACTTACAAGGCCAGCTGTGTTTATTATGAAATCAGGCTTGAACTCGGATAAAATATCTGAAAAATTTGAATTAAAGCTATTAAATGAAAATTTAATAAAATCCTTCCTGTCAATCCTGATTGAATTGTATGTAGATAATGTTTCATAATCTTTTGAAAATGTTGAGTGACAATGAGAACCTAATAATCCATTTCCCCCCAAAATTAATATTTTTTTCTTACCTTTCCGCATATCCTTGCACTAATCTACTGAAAGAGAGTCAACCACTTTCTGAACTTTAAAATCTTCTTCCAAAGAAGGCAAAGATTGAGAATTCAAAAATAATTCAAGTCCATTTTTCATGAAATTATTACTATTAAATTTTAGGCGTTTAGATAATTTCAGTATTTCATATTCAGGATAGTCTTCAGATTTAGATATTTTGTAAAAGTCTATATTTCTTCCCGAGTCATTTATTACTACTCTGCCTGAAGAACCTATGATATCTAATTCAAACATTTCAAAATTTTTGTAATTAAGTGATTTGATATTTGCATCTATATTTTTAAAACTTAAATTAAAAGAAGCTGAAGGAAATTTCATTCCTTCGAAGTCAGTAGTTAAGTTTTGATTTTTTATCGGCCCTACAAGCCAAATAAGAAGATCTATAAGATGACTTCCATTATTCCTTAAACCCTTAGTGTACAATCCTGAAATACTAACAAGATTTCCTATGTCGGCTAATTCATTCTTAAGTTCAATAAAACTTGGGTCATATCGTCGAAAATAATTAACAAATACATTGACTCCAAATTCATTTTTAATTTGAATCATTTTCTCAATTAGGTTTGAATTTTCTGCAGAGGGTTTTTCTAACCATATTTTTTTCACTCCTGCTTTACAGGCAAGACTAAAATTTTCAAAATGTTTTTCAGTTGGAGAACATATACTCAAAACATCAATAGAATTTTCTTCCAAAAGTTTTTCTAGGGAAGTATAAGATTTTATTTTTTTCCAATTACTTGAGACTTGTTTAACCTTTTTTAAGTTAGGATCACAAACTGCCACTAATTTACATTCTTTGTTATCTATGTATGACTTTAAATGTGTTCTAATAGAATTATCATTTGGAGAATCAAAACTTACACCTATTTTTCCACATCCAACAATAGCGCAATTAAACATTTCGATTTACCCTTCTTCTAAAGCTTTTTGTTTTACGAATTGATTAATTTTTGCTATTTCTGGATTTAGCTCAAGCCACTCAACAATAGCTGCAGAATTCAGATCGCTTAAATCACCATTAAAATATTTTGCCAAAGTTCGAAAAAATTTTAAATCATCATTAGTATCTAAAGTCCATCTCCAATTAGGAAAATTGAGCTTTTTTGGTGCTAAGATGTTTTTTGACTTAAATAATTTTTTTCCTTCGCCTATATACATAAAAGTAGAACCATGAACTCTATGAGTGTGATCTTTGCAAAGTTTATTCGCTTTTTCAAGCGCCGAAACTTTAAAAACTCTGCAATCAAGACCGATAGGGAAAGATCTTTCTATCTCATTAGATACAAAGTCTAAGTCTTGATTCGACAGAATTAGTTTTATTAAATCATCTATAATTTCCGAATCAATTAAAGGACAATCGCCAGTAATTTGTACTTGTATATCTGCAGATTCAGATTGAGCAGCATGGAGAATTCTTTCCATTACATTATTTTCACTTCCTCTGAAGACCTTGCAATTAATTTTATTACAAAAATTTTCTATTGAATCATCTGCCTTATTATTTGTAGTTGCGATTACAATTTCATCAATAAAAATAGATTTTCTGATTCGTTTTACTTGCAATTCTAATGAAGGAAACTTACCTATTTTTTTTAGAACTTTACCCGGTAAGCGGGCCGAACTCATTCTAGCCTCAATAGTAGCGACTACTTTTTTTTCTTGCTGCTTGGATTCCAATTTTTATCCAATATATTATTCAGTGAGGAAACTACACGTTTTACGTCTTTATTGGTCATACCAACAAACAAAGGCAAGCTTAAACAATTTTTGTAGTACTCTTCAGAAAATGGAAAATATAATTTTTCTTTAAAGTATTCGCGATAATTAGGTTGTAAATATATCGGAATGTAATGGACCTGAGTTTGAATACCATCGTCAAGCAAATCCATCATGAGTTTAGCTCTTCCTCCATTTAATTGATTCATAGGAATCCTGACCACATACAAGTGTCTTCCATGCGTTCCCTCAAATAAATTATCAAGCGGAAGTATTCTTTTTTGATCTAATTCTTCAAATAACTTATCATAAAGACTTGAAAGCTCATTTCTTTTTCTAATAAATTTATCTAGCTTCTTTAATTGAGATTTTCCAAGCGCAGCTTGAAAATCGGTTAATCTATAATTATGGGATAAGTATTGCATTTCATAGTACCAAGGATTAAGTAATTTTGATTGCTTAAAATTTGTATGGGATAAATCATGCATTAAGAAATCATCGGAATTTCTAGTATTTCCATGACTCCTAAGCAATCTGAGTTTTTTGTAAAGGTTCTTATCATTCGTCGTTATTGCTCCGCCCTCTCCAGTAGTTATGTTCTTTATTGGATGAAACGAAAAAGTTGTTAGAAGCGAATCCGCACAACTACCAACTTTTACTGACTTATTATCTTTTATATATGAACCTCCCAAAGCATGGCACCCATCTTCAATAATATTAAGGTTGAATTCTTTAGCAATTTTGTTGAATTCGTCCATGCGGCAAGGTTGGCCTGCAAAGTGGACTGGAATAATGGCTTTTACATTTTTTTCTCTTTTAAGAACTTTTCTTACCTCTTGGGGATCTAGATTAATGGTTATAGGGTCAATATCAGCAAAGATTACATCTGCTCCACAAAATCTTGGTGCGTTTGCATCAGCTACGAAAGAGATTGGAGATGTAATTATTTTATCACCGGATCCAATACCCAAAGCCAGCATAGATAAATGCAAAGCAGCTGTGCCATTTGCACAAACTACAGCATATTTAACTCCCAAATATTGAGCTAATTCTTTTTCAAATTCATCAGCAATAGGTCCTGTAGTCAGATAAGGACTCCTTAGAGCACTCATAACTGACTTGATATCCTTTTCGTCTATTTGTTGAGAGTTATATGGTAAAAAATTTTTTTTCATAAAAAATTTTATCTTAAAAATGTAATTTACATTTTATGATAAATAAACATTTGAAATTAAGTATTAATTTCTCTAAAAACTTTTATAAATCTTCTAAAAAAGATTAGTGAGATTGAAATAACAAATCCAATCAATGTTCCAAATAAGACAATAAGTCTTTTTTGAGGACCATGTCTTTCCAAGGGAATAACAGCGGGGTCTAAAATTCTGAAAGCAAAATCTTTTGAAGTTTTTGCCAAAGTAATTTTTTTTATTTCTTCTAGAATTAAACCATCAAGCATTAGTCTTAAATTGCTTATAGAAACTGACTTAGCTTGCTCTTCCAGAAAAAAAATATTTGATTCACTGTTTTTTATTTCTTCCTGACGAAGAAAATCATTTAAAGATGTAATGAGGTTATTTGCCCATTGAGTTGCTAACTCTGGATTTTCCCATTCTAAAGAAAAATTAATTACCCCTGAATCGGGATCAAATCTATGAGAGCACAAAGTTTTGAACAGATTTACAGCCGACCAAATCTCGGGAGGTTCAATTTTCCACTTTTCATTTATTTCATCCCAATCATCTTTATAAAGATGTTTTAAAATATTATTTTTAACTATGAATTTTTCCAGAAAAATTCTTGAGTCTAAAATAGCTAAAGCAGTCTGTTGTTTGTTTGATTTTTGAGGAAGCTCTATTCCAACCAAAGATGCAAGGTTTCCAAGATTATTAGTTCCTTGAAGGTTATTTTGAGATTCTTCAGATGAAATCATCATAAGATTAACTTTCCAAATTGGTGGCAAAGAGAAAGAATAAAAAATGGAGCCAAGCGAAAAAAAGATGGTAAAAAAAATAATAAAAAATTTAAATTCGTAAACAATATTCCACAAATCTAATAAAGTTATTTCATCAGATATTAGTTGAGATTCTGTTTTATTTTCCATATCTAAAAATATTTGAAGTTTTTGGTACCCAGGGCCGGACTTGAACCGGCACGAAGTCGCCTTCGAGGGATTTTAAGTCCCTTGTGTCTACCAATTCCACCACCTGGGCTTATTTATTAAATCTTCTCCTTATAATATTTTTTAAATCTTTATCTTTTAAAGAAAAAGCAATATTAGCATTAAGGAAGCCTTCTTTAGAACCGCAATCAAAAATTTGTGAATTCGAGATTATCGCATTAAATTCACATTCTTCATTAGTTATTAAATTATTGATGGCATCTGTAAGTTGTATTTCTTTATCCTTTCCTGGTTTTATTAATTTTATTGAATTCATTATCTCTGGAGGAAGCAAATATCTCCCTATTATTCTAATATTTGAAGGAGATTTTGACGGCAAAGGCTTTTCAGTTAAGCTTTTTAATGAAATAACTTTCTCTCCTTTTTTAATAGGTTTTTTGGGTGAAATTATTCCGTACTTTTCAGTTTCTTTTTTTGATATTTTCTCAACTAAGATTTGATAAGATTTTGTTTCATTAAATTGAGATAACATTTCGGATAAGTCATTTTTTTTTGAATTACTCATAAGAAGTTCATCCGGAAGAAGAACAGCAAAGGGTTCTTTTTTTATAATATGTTCAGCACAGAGAATAGCATCTCCTAATCCTTTAGGATTTTCTTGCCTTATAGATGTAATCTTTAAATTTTTTGGAATTATGTCTCTAATAGATTTTAGAATTTTATTTTTGCCACTTATCTTAAGAGCTTTTTCTAATTCAAAGTTGACGTCAAAATGATTTTCAATGGCCTCTTTGCCACTTCTTGTTATAAAAATTATTTCTTGAATACCAGCTTCTATTGCCTCCTCTACAATATATTGAACCAATGGTTTATCAATTATTGGTAATAATTCTTTTGGAATGGCTTTTGTTGCAGGTAACATTCTTGTACCTAACCCTGCGACTGGAATGATGGCTTTTTTTATTTTGTGCATCTTTCGAAAAACTAGTTAAAAGATTTATACTTGATGATACTTTAAATACCAATCAATAAACTTACCAACTCCTTCATCAATTGAAGTCTGAGGATAATAAGAAGTCAATTCCTTCAAAAGACTTACATCTGCTAAAGTTTCTTTTACGTCCCCTATTTGCATTGGTAAAAAATTTCTTTTTGATTTTTTATTTAGCTTTTTCTCTATAGCTTCTATCATATTCATAAGTTTGATTTTTTTTGAATTGCCAATGTTTACTATTCTGTATGGAGCTATATTTGAAAGGCTATCATTTTCATATTTATCATCTAATTGGGGAATTTTAGTTGAAAGTCTAAAAATAGACTCAATTAGATCGTCTATGTAAGTAAAATCTCTAGCCATTTCACCATGATTATAAATATTGATTTCTTTATCTTCTAAAATAGCTTTAGTAAAGATAAACATTGCCATATCAGGTCTACCCCATGGGCCATAGGCAGTAAAAAATCTAAAAATAGTTGCCGGTATATTATACGAATAGGAATATGAGTGAATGAGAGATTCACAAGATTTTTTTGTAGACGAATATATTGAGAGTTGTTTGTCGGATGAATCATTTTCCTTAAAAGGTAATGAATCATTAGATCCATAAACTGATGAAGTTGATGAAAAAAGAAAGTGTTTAACCTCTATTTCTCTGAGTATTTCAAGAAGGTTAAAGGTACCAATGATATTACTATTTATATATGCAGAGGGATTCTCTAAGGAGTACCTTACTCCTGCCTGTGCAGCTAAATGAAAGACAATGTCTGGATTAAATTTTGAAAATGATGATAAGAGAGCACTTTTATCTTCTAAATTTTTTTTTTCAAAAAAAAAGTTGGGATATTTTTTTAAGTTCTCAATTCTCCTATTTTTTAAACCTATATCATAGTATGGAGTAACAGCATCATACCCAAAGACTTCATGTTTTTTTTCTAATAAATTTTTTGAAATGTGGTATCCAACAAATCCAGCTGCTCCGGTAATGAAATATTTCATGAAATTTAATTTCTATTTAATTTCTTCTTCGTTTATTACTGCTCTTCCTAAAAGTTCTTCCCAATCTTTCTCAGGTCTAACTTTTAAATTTGTCTTCCAAGCACCCTTTAAAACATTTAAATTTATTGATAGTGAATCACCAAAATTGATTAGGGCCTGAATATCTTTTGGAAAGCAACTACCTCCAAATCCTTTTTTTCCATCTGGACCGGGGACTTGCGTATGTGAATGACCTACTCTGCCATCTCTAACAAATCCTTCGATTATTGTGTCCCAATCTGCTCCTACCTCGTCAGATAATAATTTCATCTCGTTTAAAAATGATACTTTAGTAGCGAAAAAGGTATTACACACATACTTTATAAGCTCTGCGGATTCAAAATTCGTTTCTATAACTGAAATAGTGTTTCCAAATCTCAACTCGTAAAGCTCCTTAACAATTTTTGTATATTTCTTTTCCCCGCCTAAAACGTAACGAGTTTGGCTTATAAAATCAAAGTTTGCAGATCTTTCAGTTAGAAATTCTGGATTAAAGACTAGCTTCAGATTAGGAAATTTTTTTTGAAAAAATCTAGTAGTTCCAGGAACAATAGTAGATCTAATCAAAAAAATACAATCATATTGTTTTAATTTGTTTGCTTCTTTATTTATTTGTTCTAGGCATTTTTCTAATATTTCAAGATTTATTGACCCATCTTTGTTCGAAGGAGTTGGTACAGAAATAAACACTACCTCACTTTCTTTGATTACTTCCTCAAGACTATGGGTTGATCTTAATGGATTTGTATCAAAGATTTTGATTT
>CACEOL010000007.1 GCA_902561325.1 uncultured SAR86 cluster bacterium
ATTATTGTCGATCTTGGAGATAATGCAGAAGCTTCTTTGCCAAGAAGAGATCTTATCCAAGGAGAAATTTATCGAGTTGGAGACAGAATAAAAGGTATTCTTGAAGAAAGTATTCGAGAGAATAGAGGTCCTCAATTAGTTTTAAGTAGGAGCTCTAAAGAAATGGTATCAGAACTATTTAAATTAGAAGTTCCAGAAATTGCTGAAGAAGTAATTGAGATTAGAGCTGTTGCTAGAGAGGCAGGAGCTAGAACAAAAATTGCTGTAAAAACTAATGATGCAAGAATAGATCCTGTAGGAGCTTGCGTAGGTATGAGAGGCTCAAGAGTTCAGGCAGTATCAAATGAGCTAGGTAATGAGAGAATTGATATTGTTGTTTGGGAAGACGATCAAGCTAAGTTACTAGTTAATACTCTGGCACCTGCAGAAATTCTATCCATCGTAATGGACGATGAAAATCAATCCATGGAGGTAGTAGTAAAAGATGAAAACCTAGCTCTAGCAATTGGAAAAAGTGGTCAGAACATCCGACTTACTTCAGAGCTAGTAGGCTGGCAAATACAAATTAAAGGAGAGTCTTCAGGAGAACAAGATACAGAAATTTCTAAGCTAATAGAACATCTTGGTGTGGATAGAAATTTAGCATCAAAACTAATAGAGAATAATCTTGAAACTGTTCAAAAAATTTCTGAGTCAAAAATAGAGGATTTTGCAGGCATTGATGGTCTTGTAGAAGACGATATTTCCACTCTTATAGAAAGAGCAGAAGAGTCTCTTCTAGAAATTGCTTTGTTGGAATTAGATGAAGATGAAGCAGAAGAAGAAACTAAGGAAGCAAGAAAATTAGAATTATCCGATGGTTTTTCTGAAGAAGAATTAGAGTTGTTAGTCAAAAACGAGATTCTTACTGTTGAGAATTTAGCTGATTTAGCTACAGATGAATTGACAGAAATTTTTGAAATAGATGAAGAAAGAGCAGCTAAACTTATAATGTCAGCTAGAGAAGAATGGCTTGAAGATTAAATTATGGCAGATATAAACGTTAAACAACTTTCTAAAGCGATAAAAATTGATTTGGATAATTTATTGACGCAGATGAAAGCTGCGGGCCTCTCTCATAAGTCAGAAAAAGATATTGTTAGTACTGAAGATAAGAAAGTACTCTTAAAATTTATCAAAGACAGTAAGAAAGATAGTAAAAAAACTATTTCTCTAAGTAACTCTTCCCAAAAAACAGCAAAGCCGAATTTATCTGTTACAAGGATAAATTCTCCAGATAAAGAAAAAAAATCTAATGTAAAACAAGATTTTACTGGAGCAATTGATTTTGATGAAGCAGAAAGAAAAAGATTGAATGCACAAAATGAGTCAGCTGAACAAGAAAAAAAGAAGGCCGAAGCAAAAACAAAAGTTGTCAGAAAAACAAAGCAGGAACCCCAAAAGAAAATTACTCAAAACCTTAAAAAAGATAAAAAAACATTCAAAGATAGTTCTAAAGAAGATCAAAGAGAGCAAGAAGGAGAAAAATTTCTAGAAAAAAACTTAGAAAATGTTCAAAAATTTGAAAAACCTAAAGAATTTATTCAAAAAGAAGTAAAAATTCCTGAAACTATCGTAGTATCAGATCTTGCTAAAGAACTATCTATCAAGTCATCAGATTTAATAAAATCATTAATGAATAGCGGAGTCATGGTGACCTTAAATCAAGCAATTGATCAAGAGACGGCTATTTTAGTTGTTGAAGAATTGGGACATATTGGTATCCCTCATGAAATCGAATCCGAAGAGGAAAAAATTCTTGAACAAATAGTCTATGAAGGTGAAGAAGAGTTAAGGAATCCTGTAGTTTCGGTTCTAGGACATGTTGACCACGGAAAAACTTCAATACTTGATTTTATTAGAAAATCATCTGTGGCTGATCAGGAAGAAGGGGGAATTACTCAAGGGATAGGAGCCTATCAAGTAGATCATAATAACCAAACCATTACTTTTATCGATACACCTGGACACGCTGCCTTTTCAGAAATGCGAGCAAGAGGAGCCAATTCTACAGATATTGTAGTCTTAGTTGTTGCTGCAGATGATAGCGTTCAACCGCAAACAGAAGAGGCTTTTAATCATGCAAAAGCTGCCGATGTTCAGATGATAGTCGCAGTAAATAAAATTGATAAACCCGATTCAGATATTGAGAAGGTAAAAGGAGATCTTTCAAAAATGGGTCTTGTTCCAGAAGATTGGGGCGGAGATACCCAAGTAGTACCTGTTTCAGCAAAAACTGGAGAAGGAATAGACGAACTCATAGAAAATATAACTTTGCTTTCTGAAATGTTGGAATTAAAAACCAATCATTCTGGCCCAGCATCAGGAGTAGTTTTAGAATCTGGAGTTAAAAAGGGCGAGGGAGCTGTTGCAACTCTCCTTGTTCAAAGAGGTACTTTAAATAGTGGAGATTTTATTTTAATTGGAGATCAATTTAGAAAAATAAGAAGTCTAAAAAACTTTTTAGGATCTCAAATTAAAACTTCCCCCCCTTCGTCTCCTGTTGCAATCTCCGGACTTGAATATCCTCCTAATGCCGGTCAGGAATTTATGGTTGTTAAAGATGAAAAGGCCGCGAAAAGTTTATCTGAAGAAAGAGCTAGCAAAAGAAGGGATAATAGACTGGCTAAAAAGGGAGTAGTTAGCTTAGATGGTATTTTTGCAGGTGCTGGAGATTCCGCTAAACCTTCGGTTAACTTAATAATTAAAACGGATACAAATGGTTCTGCTGAAGCAATTGCAGGCGCAATAAATAACTTAAAAGTAGAAGAAGCAAACATCAAAATAGTTTTGGATGGCGTTGGTCCTGTTTCTGTGAATGATGTGAACTTAGCTGTAGCCTCGGAAGCAATTATTCTTGGATTTAATGTAAGGTCGGATGCTGCAGCAGAAACGCTTGCTGAAACTGAAGAGATAAAAATCCAATATTTTGGCATAATTTACGACTTACTTGATGCTGTAAAAGAAATAATTGAAGGCTCTCTAGAGCCTGAAATAAAAGAGGTGACAGTTGGAATTGCAGAAGTTAAGGATACTTTTAAGTCACCAAAATTTGGCTTGATAGCTGGTTCTATTGTTATAGAAGGAGTAGTAATAAAAAACCTTCCAATTAGAGTTCTTAGAGACAACATTGTTATTCATGAGGGTAAGCTTGATTCTTTGAGAAGATTTAAAGATGAGGCAAGTGAAGTTAAAAGTGGAACAGAGTGTGGAATTGGTATCGAAAATTACAACGATGTAAAAGTTGGAGATAAAATAGAAGTTTTCGAAAGAACAGAAACTGCAAGAAAAATTTAATTGTTTAGTTCAAGACCGTATAAAAGAGCTCAAAGAGTTTCAGACAACATAAGACGAGAAATAGCAAATATCTTTAGTTTTGAAATTAGCGATCCAAGACTTAAAGGCCTTACAGTAACTGAAGTCCAATTAAGCGACGATTTATCATCTGCAAAAATATTTCTCTCTAACTATTTAAACCAAGCATTAAATGCAGATCAAGATGGGATTGCTAAAGCTTTGGAGAATTCAAAACCTTTTGTCAAAAAAAAGTTGGGACAGAACATTAAATTAAAAAAAATGCCTGAACTTTTATTTTTTATAAATCAGCAGGATACCCCAATTTGATATCTGGATTATTAGTCCTAAATAAACCTTCTGGAATTTCTTCAGGAGAATTTATTAGAAAGTTAAAACCTTTTCTTAATGACTCTAAGATAGGCCATTCTGGTACCCTCGATCCTTTAGCTAGCGGCGTAATTCTTGCATGTCTTGGTCAGATGACTCGATTTACCAATTTTTTAGCAAATGAAAAAAAGACATATATTGCAGAAATGATGTTTGGTATTCAGACTGATACTGGCGATCTAGATGGAAAAATTGAAAAGAAGCTTAAAAAAATCCCAACAGAAAATGATTTTATAAAGATTGCAAAAGAATATATCGGCAGCATAAATCAAGAAGCTCCTAAATATTCTTCTTTAAAATTTAAAGGCAAACCTCTTTATCACTATGCCAGAAAGAATAAAGAAATTCCGAAGAAAATAAGAGAGATAGAAATTTATAAATTAGATTTAATTTCTTTTGACCAAAATAAGTTTAAGTTTTTAGTTGAATGTGGAAAAGGAACATATATAAGATCGCTTGTTAACGATATAGCCAAGGATTTGGATTGTGTTGCAGTATTATCTAATTTACAGAGAACCATTTCTGCTGACCACGATATCGGCGAAGCTCATGAAATTGAATCAATAAATAGCAAAAATATTAATAGTAAAATAATTCAAATGGGGGATGCACTTAGATGCTTAGATAAGATACAATGCGCCTCAGAAATAATAGATAGGATAAAAAAAGGCCAAAAAATATATTTGAAAGAGGCCGAAATAAAAAGCAAATACCTGAGATTGTTTGACGAAAAAAATAAATTCATTGGAATTTTACAAAACATTAACGGTTTAGTTTCACCCAAAAGGTTAATATCTATAGAAAATTAAATAACTAAGGAGGAAGTTCTTGAGTTTAGAAACAAAAACAAAGGAAGAGATTATTTCAAAGTTTGCTCAGTCTAAGGGAGACACAGGTTCCCCAGAAGTTCAAATAGCCTTGTTAACAGCAAATATCGAATCTTTACAAGCTCATTTCAAAGACCATGCCAAAGATCATCATTCTAGGCAAGGACTTATAAGAATGGTTAACACAAGGCGCAAACTTTTGGATTATCTAAAGAAAAAAAATCCTAAAAGATACAGTTCTATTCTTTCAGAATTAAACCTCAGAAAGTAACTAAGAGTTACAAAAATTAAGGAAAATAAATGAATGATATGAAAGTTATATCTTGCACTAAAGAAATTGCAGGAAGAAATGTTACATTAGAAACAGGCAAGGTTGCTAGGCAAGCAACCGGATCAGTGATTGCTTCTTCAGGAGATACCAAAGTTTTGGTGACTGTAGTTGCTGGACAAGACAAATCTGATCAAGGATTTTTCCCTCTCACTGTTAATTATATTGAAAAATTTTACGCTTCAGGAAAAATCCCTGGTAGCTTTTTTAGAAGAGAAGGGAGACCTTCTGAAAAAGAAGTTCTTACATCAAGATTAATAGACAGGCCCATTAGACCTTTATTCCCTAAAGGTTTTGGTAGAGAAGTACAGATTATCTGTACTGTTTTATCTATGGATAAAAATGATGATGCTGATGTTATTTCTATCATAGGTGCATCAGCAGCACTTCAACTCTCAGGACTGCCTTTTCAAGGGCCTTTATCTGCAGCAAAAGTTGGCTTCATAGATGGGAATTATGTACTTAACCCCTCTTTAGAAGAGATAGAAAGTTCCTCTCTTAATATGATGGTGGCGGGCTCACAAGATGCGATATTCATGGTGGAATCGGAGGCAAAAGAACTTTCAGAAGATCAAATGCTTGGCGCTATTCTTTTTGCTCAAGCTGAAATGCAACCAAGTCTAGAGCTAATAGATGAATTAGTTTCGCAAGCTTCAATTTCTCCGATTGAGTATGAAGCTAAGGAAGAGGATATTGAAACGAAAGAAAAGGTTAAAAGTCTAATTTCTGAGGAATTATCCGTAGCTTATCAAATAGCTGAAAAGGCTAGCAGACAAGAAAAAATTGCCGAGTTAAGAGAAAAAGTTAAGACATCTTTTGAAGACCCTGAAGATGAAAAAATTGATGAAGCTCTTAGTCAATTTAAATCTTTAGAGTCTGAGATTGTCAGATCAAGATTATTATCTGGAGAGTCAAGAATTGATGGAAGAGATTTAGATACAGTAAGACCAATATCTATTGAGGTAGGAGTTTTACCACAAGCTCATGGATCTGCATTATTTACTAGGGGTGAGACTCAATCTATTTCTGTAGCTACTATGGATTCATTAAAACTCTCTCAACTAATCGACTCATTGCATGGAGACTTAAAGGATCCTTTTATGCTGCATTATAATTTTCCTCCTTTCTCTGTCGGTGAAGCAGGAATGGTTGGAAGTCCAAAACGAAGAGAAATTGGTCACGGGAAACTTGCAAGAAGAGCTTTAGAAGCAGTCCTCCCTAATCCAGCAGATTTTGAATATGCAATTAGAGTTGTATCAGAAATTACTGAGTCTAACGGTTCAAGTTCTATGGCTACAGTTTGTGCTTCAAGTTTAGCAATGATGGACGCTGGAATTCCACTAAAAAAACCCGTAGCAGGAGTTGCTATGGGATTGGTAAAAACTGACGATCAACACTGTGTCATAACCGATATCTTAGGAGATGAAGACCATCTTGGAGATATGGATTTCAAAGTAGCAGGAACAGATGATGGAGTAACTGCTTTGCAAATGGATATAAAAATTGCTGGGATAAACGAACAAATTCTTGAAGATGCTCTTAATAAAGCTCACACAGCAAGAAATCACATTTTAGGGGAAATGAATAAAGTTTTATCTGAAAGTAGGTCTGAATTGTCTCCGCTAGCTCCTCAAGCAATAGAGCTCAAAATTCCTAAAAATAAAATTGGTGAAGTCATTGGTAAAGGCGGAGCAAACATAAAGAAACTTACCGAGGAAACTAATACAAACATAGATATCTCTGACAATGGATCGGTAAAAATTTATGGTCGAAGTAAGGAAGAACGGGAAGATGCTCTCCAAAAAATCGAGTTTATTACATCTGATCCTGAAGTAGGTTTGGTGACTTTGGGGACTGTAGAAAAAATAGTAGATTTTGGTGCTTTTGTGTCTTTCGATAACGGAAGGGAAGGTTTAGTACACATTTCAGAAATATCTGAAGAGAGGGTAAAAAACATTGCTGATTACCTCGTTGAAGGAGAAGAAGTTGAAATCAAAGTTATCGGAATAGACGATAGAGGAAAAGTAAAACTCTCTATGAAAGAAGTATCATCTGAATAAAAATTCTGTTTTAATTAAATTAGAAATTTGATAAATTAATGCCCTTGGGAGATAGAATGACCTTTCTAAAAAAAGCTAATCAAAAGTACCTATTTTATGGCTTTATAGCTTTCTTTTTAATTGGTTGTGCTAATCCTGTATGGTGGTACAGAAGCCCTACATCCGACTATACGCACTTCGACTTTGATCCTACAGAGCTCAATTGTATTGAGTTAACAGAAGAAGTAATTAGAGTTTCTGCGATTATCTCTGATATTGCTTCAAAATTGACAGAACAGGCTGACAGAGATACAGGTTATGCTCAAT
The DNA here is from genome assembly GCA_902561325.1 of uncultured SAR86 cluster bacterium. Classification (GTDB taxonomy): domain Bacteria; phylum Pseudomonadota; class Gammaproteobacteria; order Magnimaribacterales; family AG-339-G14; genus MEDG-81. Next base: position 7,245 of record CACEOL010000007.1, read on the forward strand.
TTGGGTTTGAAACAAATAATCCAAGAACAGGTCAAAACTTTTTTGGCTTTAGATCAACCGCTGTAGATCCCAAGGTAGTTGAATATAAAGAAACCCTTGAAGTTTTAGAGGAAATGCAAGTTTTGTTAATCGACAATTGCTCTCCTGATAAGGTAGATCCTTAATTTTTACAGTTTAATGGTGGCTATGGGTAGACTTGAACTACCGACCTCAGCATTATGAATGCTGCGCTCTAACCAGCTGAGCTACATAGCCAAAAAATGGATTCTCTTTGTAGTTAGACTAATTGTCAAGATTCTAAACATTAAATCTAAATAAAATTATATCGCCGTCTTTAACTTCGTAATCTGATCCTTCTGATCGCCATTTTCCTTGTGCTTTTGCTCCTTGTTCTCCATCAAATTTTATAAAATCCTTAAAAGATACAGTTTCGGCTCGAATGAATCCTTTTTTGAAATCAGTATGTATTACTCCCGCAGCATCCGGCGCTTTGGTTCCATTTTTTATCACCCAAGCTCTAGATTCTGATTGACCTGAAGTAAAGAAAGTTTGTAGCCCTAAAGTTCTAAAAGCAGTCTTTATTAATTTATTAAGACCTGGTTCTTCTAAACCTACAAGATCAATTAGTTCCTGTCTATTTTCATTTTCAAGTTCACTTATTTCAAATTCTATCTGATTACACATTTCAATTAACTGTGAGCCATTTAAATCTGCTTTTTCTCTTAATTTTTTAAGACCTTCCGTTTCTTCCATATCCTCATTCAAATTTGCAACAAAGATAACTGGTTTTGCCGATAATAGACCAACTTCACTTACAAAAGTTTTATTTTCTTCATCTTGTAAATATTCAAAAAGAGAATCTCCTTTTTTGAGAATGGTTAAAATATCTTCTATTCTTGAAAGATCTTTCAATAAATCCTTATCTCCACTTTTTGCTTTTCTAACAATTTTTTCTTTTGTTCTCTCTAAAGATTCTATATCTGACAAAATCAATTCCATTTCTATGATTTCAACATCCGAAATTGGATCTACTCTTTCATTCACATGAGTAACCTCATTATCTTCAAAGCATCTGACAACATGAATTATTGTTTGAGTCTCTCTTATATGACCTAAAAATTTATTCCCCAAACCCTCTCCTTTGGATGCGCCTTCAACTAAACCGGCAATATCTACAAATTCAACAGTGGCAGGAATAATTTTTTCTGAGTTAGATATTTTTGAAATTTTATCCAATCTTTCATCAGGTAATTCAACAATTCCATGATTAGGCTCAATCGTGCAAAAAGGAAAGTTTTCTGCAGCAATTTTCGAGGCAGTAAGAGCATTAAATAGAGTTGATTTGCCGACATTAGGCAAGCCAACTATTCCACATTTTAAAGACATTAGTTGTTCAATTTATTTAAGGCTGTGTCCCAATCCTCTTGAAATAAAAATTCCATGATGGATAGGCCTTTATCTATGCATTGCAGACGATCTATTTTTTCCTCTTTTTTTCCTTTCTGAATCACGTACTTATTTACTTTTTTCTTATCACCTGGATGATCAATTCCAATTCTAATTCTTTTAAATTCTTGTGATCCTAGATTTTCAAAAATACTTTTCAAACCATTGTGACCTCCATGTCCTCCGCCTGCTTTTAATTTGATTACTCCTGACTTCAAGTCAAGATCATCATGAATGACAATAATATTTTCTATATTCGTATTAAATTTATTTTTCAATAACTTTAAAGCTGATCCGCTATGATTCATAAAAATGGTGGGAATTGCAAAAATAACTTTTTTATCTTGGATAGCTACTTCTGCCAAAAAGGATTTTAAAGTTTTCTTTTCTTTTAAATCAAAAGAATATTTTTTTTGAGCTTCAAGGATAAAGTCTGTTCCAACATTATGCCTAGTATTAGAATATCTTGAACCTGGGTTACCTAGGCCAACGACTAGAAAAGAACTCATGAAAACTTGTGATAGTTAGTCTTTAGATTCTTCCTCAGAGCTACTCTCATCCGTAGCATCTTTAGTTTCAGACGCTTCATCAGTTGATTCTTCAGATTCGTCTTGTTCGCCTTCAGAAGGCTCATCATCAATATCAAGAGCAGCTCTAGTGACGTTTACACTTGCAACTGGTTGGTCTTGGTTATTAAGAATATTTGTACTTAGAGAAACTCCTTCAGGAAGGATAATTTGAGACTGCATAACGTTTGAACCTATTTCTAGATCTTTCATATCAATCTCGATGAATTCTGGAAGATTTTGGGCATTACAAGTCAATTCAATTTCATTTTTAAGATGTGAAATCATCCCGCCTTGTTGTTTCACTCCGATACAAATCTCTTCATTAATAAATTTTAGAGGCACATTAATTGTGATGTTAGTCTTTTCACTTACTGCTAGAAAATCGACGTGAATCGGTTTGTCATTGGAAGGGTTAACTTGAACTTCTTTCAAAATGACTTTTAGAGCACCATCATTTTGGTTTAACTCAATCACTTGAGAAAAAATACTGGGATTTTCAAGAATTTTTACTAAATCTTTTTCTAAAACTTTAACCAGTCTAGCATCGTTTTCTTGACCATAAACTATCGCAGGAATCTCTCCTGATTTTCTTAAGATTTTTGCTGAAATATTATTTTCTCTTATTTCGGCAGATATAGATGTTGATTCACTCATTTTTATAAAAACATTTGGCTAATAGATTCTTCTTTATTAACCCTATTTATAGCTTCAGCTATAGTCTTATCCATAGAAATGGTTTTAATCTTTTTAGTTGATGAGGCCATTTCTGAAAGCGGAATTGTATCAGTAACTATTAATTCGTCTAGTCTTGAATTACTAATATTTTTTAAAGCATTTCCGGAAAGGACTGCATGAGTAGCGTAACTTACAACCTTTTTAGCACCAGACTCTTTTAAGGCTTCAGCAGCATTACAAATTGTTCCAGCCGTATCGATAATATCATCAACAAGAATACATGTTTTGTTTTTTACATCTCCAATAACATTCATGACTTGAGATTGATTTTCCTTTTCTCTTCTTTTATCAATAATTGCTAAATCAGCATCATCTAAAAACTTAGCCAATGCTCTTGCTCTAACTACTCCTCCAACATCGGGAGAAACCACCATTTGATTTTTATATTTCGTCTTAACGATGTGATCAAAAATTACACTTGTTCCATAAACATTATCAACTGGAATATTGAAGAAGCCTTGAATTTGATCAGAGTGCAGTTCGATAGTAAGGACTCTGTTGGCACCAGCACTTTGCAACATATCAGCTACTAATTTTGCACTTATTGGAACTCTTTCAGATCTAACTCTCCGATCCTGTCGAGCATATCCAAAATAAGGTATCACTGCAGTAATCCGTGATGCCGAAGCACGCCTCAAAGCATCAATCATAATAATTAATTCCATTAGATTATCATTCGCTGGAAAACAAGTAGACTGAACAATAAAAACATCCTTTCCCCTTACATTTTCTTCAATCTTGATATTCATCTCCTGATCGCTAAATCTCCCTACAGTTGCTTTTCCAAGAGGTTTATTAAGTTTTTTAACAATTTTTTTTGCTAGACCAGGATTTGAATTTCCGGAGAAAATAACTAAGTTGTTTTTAGAATTCATTTTTATTTTTGGCTGGGGTGGATGGATTCGAACCATCGCATGGCGGCATCAAAAGCCGCTGCCTTACCGCTTGGCTACACCCCAGAATTAAGCAGTTCATTTAATAAAGGCGATTTGTTAATAGTATTAGTAATAACATATGCTAGTTTTCTTGGTGCATTATCCATTATTTCCTTTCCCTCTTCAAAAGAATTAATTTTTGTGAACATACTACTTCCTGTTCCAGAGATACTTACTTCTTTATATTTGCTTAAAAAGTCATATGCTTCTTTGACAAGAGGATAATTAAACAAAACCCACTCTTCAAAATAGTTTACCTTTGTACTATCTCTTTTATTTGAAATTTCCTCAAATGTTACAGCTTTAAAAGCATCTTTTGTGGATATTGAACATCCAGGAAAAAGAATCATGACTAAATCTTCTGGAAATTCCTTAGGTTCAATTATCTCTCCTATTCCTGAGACTCTTCCAGAGAGGCCTTTTAAAAAAAATGGTATATCCGAACCTAAAGATTTTCCTAGATCTACCAAAACATCTAAGGATAAATTGAGATTTGCGAGACTATTAACTGCAAGCATTACAGTTGCCGCATTAGAACTTCCGCCCCCAAGTCCAGAGCCGAGAGGAATGTTTTTCTCAATTTTTACAGAATAATTAAGCTGGGTATCACAAAAGGACTCAATCGTCTTCAAAGCTTCAGTAACTAAATTTTCTTGTTGAGACAGCTGAATTTTTGTTGTAGAAACTGAAAGTTTATTTGAGGAAAAAATCTCGACTTTGTCTCCCCAATTTAAAAATTGAAAATCTGAATCTATATCATGGTAGCCATCCAATCTCTTTCTGATTAATTTCAAAGATAAATTAATTTTCGCTGGAGAACTAAATATCATAGAGTTTCATTGAGAATCTAAATTTTTGAAAATTTCCTTGAATAATTAGACCTGTTTTATTAGATAAATGCTTTTTTAGTTTAAGATTTTGTAATGAAAAATTCTGGCATTCGATATTTGTACATTTGAAGAAGAACCATTTAAGAAATAACTTCAAATCAGACTCTCTTATGATGTTTTCATATTTAAAGTTAGTTTTGATTTCTTCATCTTTAAACGAAATATTAAAGTCTTTACTCAAACCATCTAAATTCAATTTAATTTTTTTCTCATCTTCACTGACATTTATGATTCCTGAGAAATATTCAGAATTCGAAGCAAGAGAAAACTTACCTTTTTTAAAAAAATTATCTTCTTTAATTTCGATTGTTGCACACGAAAAGAGATAAAAAATCAAAAAAAGATAATAAACTAAAAACGATTTTTTCATATGTAAGGAGTCTAGATACTATAATAGTTTTTATGCTGGAGTCGGTAAAAAAGAAACTAGAAGAAATTCAAATTAAATTTTCCCAAATGGAATCTGAGCTCTCAAAGCCAGAAACAATAGAAAATCAAATCAAGTTTACGTCTATTTCAAAAGAATATTCAAACTTAAAACCTATTGTTGATAGTTTTAGCGAATTTAAATCTATTGAGGAAAATATTGATGAATCAAATAAACTTTTGAATGATTCGGATAGTGAAATTAGAGCCTTAGCTCAAGAAGAAATAGAAAGTCTCAAAAATAAAAAAGACTCGTTAGAAGAAAATTTAAAAAAAATGCTGTTACCAAAAGATCGAAATGACGAAAAAAATGCATTTATAGAGATTCGAGCTGGTACAGGAGGCGATGAAGCAGGACTATTTACTGGCGATTTATTTAGGATGTTTTCCAGACTATCAGAAAGACGCAAATGGCAAATAGAAATCATTAGCTCTAGAGAAAGCGAAAAAGGAGGTTTCAAAGAAATAGTATCTAAAATTACTGGAAGAGGTGCTTATGGTTTTCTCAAATATGAATCAGGAATACACAGGGTTCAAAGGGTTCCTGAAACGGAATCACAAGGCAGAATTCATACTTCAGCATGTTCAGTAGCCGTCCTGCCAGAGGCAGATGAACAGGAAAACATAAACATTGATAAGTCAGAAATTAGAGTTGATACTTTTCGAGCATCTGGCGCAGGAGGACAGCACGTTAATAAAACTGATTCGGCAGTTAGGCTGACACATATTCCATCTGGAATTGTTGTTGAGTGTCAGGATGGAAGATCGCAACATAAGAATAAAGAGAAAGCTATGTCTTTACTTCAAAGTAAATTGAATGAAGCAGCCTTAGAAGAACAAGCTAAAGAATTAGACTCTCAAAGAAAAATCATGGTCGGCAGTGGCGATAGGTCAGAAAAAATTAGAACTTATAATTTTCCTCAAAGCAGAGTCACTGATCACAGAATAGAATTTTCGGTACATAATTTGGAAGAATTTTTAGATGGCGACATGGAAATTATGCTTTCAGCCCTTACAGAAGAGAATGAAGCAAAAAAACTTATAAACTTAGAAAATGAACCTACCTGATGCTTCTTAAGGATAAGTTAATAGAAACTAAAAACAAAATTGATAGTCCTGATGCTGAAATTATTTTTCAACATGTTCTTAAAATAAATAAAGCAAAAATTTATTCAGATATAAAAAAAGAAATTAATAAAAAAGATTTAAGGTCTATTGACCTAATGGTCGAAGAGAGATTAAAAGGGAAACCACTAGCTTATTTAATAGGAAAGAAAGGGTTTTGGAAAAATAATTTTATTGTCACTCCAGATGTCCTGGTTCCGCGTCCAGAAACTGAAGCATTGGTAGAAGCAATTCTTAATGAAAATCTTCAAGGCAAAACCCTTCTTGAGCTTGGAACAGGGTCTGGAGTGATTTCTATATCCATCGCTCAAGAAAATAGAGATTGTTTTATTTTTGCAACAGATATTTCCATTAGAAGTATCTTGGTGGCAAAACAAAATGCATCAAAGTTTTGCTGTGAAAACATAATTTTTTTAAATCACGACTGGAATAATGAATGGCTTTTTCCTCGGGTAGATTACCTAATTTCTAATCCTCCTTATGTAGATAAAGAGGCAACTACTGGTGAAGAAGAAGGGATTTGGCATGAACCAGAAAAAGCTTTATTTTCAAAAGATAAAGGCCTATCTGATTTAAAATTAATATTATCTAAAGGAAAAAATTTCTTAAATGAAAATGGTAAAGTCTATTTAGAACATGCTCCTAATCAATACGAAGAATTAAATAAATTTGCACTGAAAAATGGGTATCTTAATTTTTCGAATTTAAATGATTTAAATGGAGATAAAAGAGTTTCGGTCTATCAATGTTAAAAGAAGAATTATTAAGATATAGCAGACATATTATGTTGCCTGAAATAGACATTGAAGGGCAGGAAAAAATTAATAATATGTCCTTGGCATTTATAGGCATGGGTGGCTTAGGATGCTCTGCCTCTCTTTATTCAGCTTTATCTGGATTCGGTAAAATCAAAATAATAGACTTTGACTTTGTAGAAGCTTCAAACTTACAAAGGCAAATTCTTTTTGATGAAAATGACTTATCAAAAAATAAAGCCACTACCTCAGTAAAAAAATTATCTCAATTAAATCCTTTTGTTGAACTAACAGGATTAGAGGAAAAAATTGATTCTGAAAACATCAAATATCTTCTGAAGGATTCGGAAATAATTCTTGATTGTTCTGATAATTTTGAAACAAGAAAAATTGTAAATAGATATTGCGTAAAACATAGCAAAATTCTCATTTCTGGATCTTCTATAGCTTGGAAAGGACAATTGGGCTGCTTTGATTTAAGAGATGATAAGAATTCTTGCTATGAATGTTTATTTGAAGATCTTGAGAACGAAGATTTATCATGCAGAGAGTCTGCGATTGCTTCTCCGTTAGTTGGAGCCATAGGTTCTTTAATGGCAATTGAAGTAATAAAAGCAACTATAGAAAAAAATTTTGAATCTTATTTTATGATTTTTGATTCGTTGAAAGGAGTTTTTAAAAAAGTTGATATCCATAAAAATCCAGAATGTAGGATATGTAGAATCTAAATCATGTTTAAAGGCTATATAGAAGGTTATTATTCTCGTAGGCTACCAATTGATGCCTTTAAAGACTTAAAGGCACCAATTTCTCATTACTTTTATGGACCGAAAGAAGATATTTATTTACGTCATCGATGGCAGGAACTTGATAAAAATCTTAAGAGAAGAATTCTTCCAAAAAAAATCAAGCAAGTTTATTGCGTTTCTCCTACTTCAGAATTTTTTAAAGATAGCAAAAAAAATCTAACTCTTTTGAAAAGAAAATTGTCTCATGCTCTTGAGAAGGCAGGCTTTGATGAAATAGCAATTTTCTTCGATGACATTGATATTACTAATTTTGGGCAGGAAGCTACAGATAAAGATTTAGGAAAAAAACATGCAGAAGTTTTAAATGAAGTTTCTATGCACTTTCCAAAACAAAAAAATATGTGGTTTTGTCCGTCAATTTATAATTTATCTTTATCAAAGGGGATATTCGATGAAGGATATCTAGGAGGGCTAAAAGAAAATTTAAATAAGCGCATAGTTATTTTTTGGACAGGAGATAATGTTATAAGCGAAAAGATTGATAATTCATCTTTAAAGTCTATTCAAGATTTTTTTAAAAATCCTATAGCCATTTGGGATAATTTTTATGCAAATGATTATTGCCCAAGTAGATTGTTTCTAGGTCCCTTAAAGGGAAGATCTTTAAACAAATCAATAGTTGGACATTTTCTCAATGGAACTGGTTTAAAAGAAACAGACAAATTTTTATTAAATTATTTATTTAACCCAAAGCAGAAAGTTCCTTATTTACCCAAAGAATTAAAACCAATCTTCGCTGACCCCTTTAAGAAGTTAAACGAAAAGGAATTACAGTGCGCTTTAAATATTAGTAAAAAATCAATTCGATTTATTTTTGAAAACCCTCTTGATGAAATTTTATTGGAATGGAAACCATTTTTAATGTCTTCTTTAAACGATATAAAACTTTTTCATTTAGAATCAAAAAAAGAGGTTGAAGGATTTCTTGAGCGAAGATATTCTCCTTTATTCGTAAAGGGTTTAACAAAAAAAAGGTGAGATTATGTTAGGGAATATGATGAATGAACAACTTCTAATTTCAGGAGTTTTAGAACATGCTATAAAAAATAACGCCAATACAGAAATAGTAAGCAACACTGTAGAAGGAGGCATACACAGATATACCATCAAGGACTCTGCAAAAAGATCAAAGAAATTGGCCAATGCTTTGCTTAATTTGAATATTAAAGAGGGGGATATAATTGCCACAATGGCAGTCAATAGCTATCGCCATTTAGAACTTTATTTTGGTATTTCTGGATTGGGAGCCGTTCTTCATACTCTTAATCCAAGATTGTTTCCAGATGACATTAAGTACATTGTTAATCATGCCGAAGATAAATATATCTTTGTTGATGCGCCTTTCTTACCAATCATAGAAAATGTCATTTCTGACCTTAAAACAGTTAAAGGAATTGTGGTACTTACTGATAAGGAGCACATGCCATCTTCATCAATTAAAAATCTCATTTGTTATGAAGATTTTATTGCTGATGAATCTGAAGAAATAGTTTGGCCTGAATTTGATGAGAATACAGCATCATCATTGTGTTATACATCTGGTACAACTGGAAATCCTAAGGGAGTTCTTTATTCTCACAGATCAACAGTTTTGCATGCTTGGTATGCTACTGCTGGGAATGCAATGAATTTAACTTCTGAAACTGTCTTGCTTCCTGTAGTGCCAATGTTTCATGTTAACGCGTGGGGAATTCCATATGCCTCATTTATGTACGGTGCCAAAATGGTTTTTCCAGGTCCCTTCACTGATGGTGAATCAATTTGTAATTTAATTACTTCTGAAAAAGTAAATCAGCTTATGGGAGTTCCTACGGTATGGCTTGACTTGCTGAATTATACTGAGAAGAACAATATCAAACTTGAGTCTGTAAATAGTGTTTTGGTTGGTGGTTCTGCTGCTCCAAAAGCTATGATTAAAGCCTTTCAAGAGAAACATGATTGTTTTTTACTTCATGGTTGGGGTATGACAGAAATGAGTCCGCTTGGGACACTCAATTCCTACACTCCAGAGATGGATAGCATGGATCTTGAAGAAAGATATGAAATTCAAACAAGCCAAGGTAGGGCAGTTTACGGCTGTTCAATGAAAATAGTAAATGATGAAGGTGAGGTTCTTCCTAATGATGGAAAAACGTTTGGGAGACTTATGGTCAAAGGACCTGCAATTATTGAACGTTACTTTAAGTCTAATGAGACTGCTCTTGAAGATGGATGGTTTGATACAGGAGACGTCGCAACGATAGATACTCATGGCTATATGAGAATAGTTGATAGAAGTAAAGATGTTATTAAATCTGGAGGAGAGTGGATTAGTTCTATTGATTTAGAAAATACGGCAGTTGGACATCCGGGAGTAGCAGAGGCATGTGTTGTTGGAGTTGCTCATGCCAAATGGGACGAAAGACCTTTATTGTTTATTGTTAAAAATGGCTTGGAAGAATGTGATAAAGATTCAGTATTGGATTACCTTTCTGATAAAGTAGCTAAGTGGTGGCTTCCTGATGACGTTATCTTTTTAGATGAGCTTCCTCACGGAGCAACAGGAAAACTTCTCAAGACAGGTTTGCGAGAAGATTACAAAAAACATTTAATGAAATAAAAAATAAGGAGAAAATAATGGCTGGATTAGTACCTGCAGACACTTTAAAGGATTATATTGGCAAAGATATGGGAGCTTCCGATTGGTTAAAAGTCGATCAAGATAGAATAAATCAATTTGCTGATGCAACTAATGACCATCAATTCATTCATATCGATTCAGAAAAAGCTACACCGCTTTTTGGCTCAACAATAGCTCATGGATTCTTATCCCTCTCGTTGATGGCTGGGTTGCCTGCTCCTCAAGTTGCTCCTGAGGGCATGACCATGGTTTTTAATTATGGACTTGATAAAGTTCGATTTTTAACCCCTGTTAATGTGGGTTCAAAAGTAAGGACTAAATCAACACTTTTATCTGTTGATGATAAAGGTGACGGAAGATATCTTTTGAAATATGAAGTTGTAATGGAGATAGAAGGTCAAGAAAAACCAGCTTATGTAGCCGAGTCTTTGTCTATGTTCATTACTTAGATAATTTCTTTTTTAAAAGTATATTTACAACTTGTGGGCTTGCACTTCCCGAAGTTTTTTTCATAACTTGGCCAACGAAAAAGCCTTGCAATCTATCTTTGCCTGATTTTAGCTGCTCAAATTGTTTTTGATTTTCAGAAATCACTTCATCAAGGATTTTTTCTATTTCATCATCATTAGAAATTTGTTCTAAACCTTCTTTCTGAATGAGCTCTTGTATTTCTCCTCCTTCACTCCATACAATCTCAAGAAGTTTTTTTGCAGAAGGGCCAGAAATTTTTTGGCCTTCAATATTTTGAATTATCTCTGCAATATGCTTTGGATTTACTTTAGATTCAGAAATGTTTTTGTCATTTTTATTGAGCAGCGCAAATAAGTCTCCAGTGATCCAATTTACGGCATTTTTAGGAGAAACTTCATAAGACAATACTTCTTCAAAAAAGGATGCAGTTTCTTTATTTATTGTTACAAGTTCAGCATTGTCATCTGATAGATCGTAAGAGTTCATGAACCTTTCTTTCATAATTTCTGGCAATTCAGGTAGATTTTTTCTCACATCGTTAATTTGATCTTTTGAGATTTTTATTGGAATTAAATCTGGTTCTGGAAAGTAGCGGTAGTCATTGGCTTCCTCTTTTGAACGCATGGATCGCGTAAGATTTTTTTTAGAATCATACAATCTTGTTTCTTGGATAATTTCTTCTCCCTTTTCAAGCTCTTTAATTTGTCTATCTATTTCAAAAATAATTGCTTTTTCAACAAATTTGAAAGAATTTATATTTTTTAACTCAGTTCTTGTGCCTAGTTCTTGATCATCGGGCCTTTTAACAGATACGTTAGCGTCGCATCTCATAGATCCCTGCGACATATCACCATCTGAGATTCCCAAGAAAGTAACAATACTGTGTATTTTTTTTAAATACTCAACTGCTTCCTCAGCAGAACTAAGATCGGGCTCAGAGACTATTTCTAATAAGCAAGTTCCAGCTCTATTTAAATCTATTGCAGAGTTATTACTGTACAAGTCATGGATTGATTTTCCTGCATCTTCCTCAAGATGAGCTCTTGTAACACCAATAATTTTTGATTTATCACCAAGTTTTATTTCAACACTTCCTTTGCCGACTATAGGATTATCTAACTGACTTATTTGGTAGCCCTTAGGTAGATCGGGATAAAAGTAATTCTTTCTTGCAAAAATTATTTTTTCCGATATCTCGGCATTTATTGCGCAACCAAACTTTAATGCATGAGAAATCGCTTCCTTATTTAATACCGGCAATACACCAGGAAGCCCTAAGTCAATTTCACTAGCTTGAGTATTTGGTTCAGCACCAAAAGCTATTGGTGAAGAGGAAAAAAGTTTTGTTTTGGTTGCAAGTTGCACATGAACTTCCAATCCAATAACTGGCTGCCAATTATTTAAACTCATGGAAATTCGTTAATTTTTGAAATTTATTTGCAAGGTTAAGAATTCTTCCTTCCTCAAGATAGTTTCCAATGAGTTGAAGACCAATTGGCATTTCGTCAGACGTGCCTGATGGAATTGATAGCGCTGGTAAACCTGCCAAGTTTGCAGGAATTGTATAAATATCTTGTTCATACATTTCTACAGGATCGTTTATTGAGCCCAGCTCAAAAGAAGAGTTAGAGCAAGTAGGCATTGCTATCGATGAAACTTTTTTAAAAGCTTCGTCAAAATCACCCTTTATTAAATTTCTTATTTTCAAAGCCTTGTTATAAAAGGCGTCATAGTAACCTGCTGAAAGACAAAACGTTCCAATAAAAATTCTATTTTTTACTTCTCTGCCAAATCCTTCTGTTCTTGAATTCACATAAAGATCTTCTAAAGAAGATACGCTCTCGCTTCTATGGCCAAATCTAATTCCATCATATCTCGCCAAATTTGCTGAACACTCTGCAGGAGCTATTACATAGTAAGCAGGTAAGGAGTACTCAATATGAGGTAGATTTATTTCTTCAATTTTTGCTCCATCTTTTTCAAGAATGGAAATGGCATTATTGAAAGAATCCCGCACCTGATCATTTTTAATTTTTTCAATTAGTTCTTTAGGAATTCCAATTATATGCTCTTGATCTGCATCGACTTCCTTTTGTAAATCTTTAACTTCTTCATTCAAAGATGTCGAGTCTTTCTGATCAAATCCAGACATGTATTTGAGAGCTATAGCGGCATCTTTAGCATTTTTTGCGATTATTCCTGCTTGGTCAAGGCTGGATGCAAAAGCAATCATTCCCCATCTGGAAACTCTTCCGTAAGTAGGTTTTATGCCCGTAACTCCGCAGAAAGAAGCTGGCTGTCTTATAGAGCCTCCTGTATCGGTTGCAGTTGCAAATGAGCAAAGATTGGCTCTAACAGCAGCTGCTGATCCTCCAGAAGAACCGCCTGGAGAAAGTTTTTCGTTTATAGGGTTTAAAACATTTCCATAAAAGCTTGTTTCGTTAGAAGACCCCATAGCAAATTCATCCATATTTGTTTTTCCTATGGTAATTGCTCCGGCAGTATCTAATTTAGAGAAAACCTCTGAAGAATAAGGAGAAATGAAGTTAGATAACATTTTAGAACCACAGGTTGTTTTTTTATTTTTAATACAAAAAATATCTTTGTGAGCAATTGGAATCCCTTCTAGAGGCCTAGCTTTGTTTTTTGCAATATTTTTATCTGCTATTAGGGCTTTTTCTTCTGACTCTTCTTCAAAGACTGAAATGAAACAATTTAGAGATTTTTTTTTCTTAATTTCATTTAAATATGCTCCTGTAATTTCTTTAGATGAAAAAGATTTATCACTAAGCCCAAGTATTTGATCTGTCAAAGAAAGATTTATTAATTCACTCATAATTATTCAATTACTTTAGGGGTAAGATAAAAACCAGAATCTTTTTCCTTAGAAAGTTCTTGAAGTTTTTCTCTTTCAATGTCTTTTTTTTCGATGTCTTCTCTCAAAGTCTGAGTATTTTCTATGGGATGAGTTAATGGATTTATGTTTGAAGTATCTAGCTCATCCATTTTGTTGACCATTGTCAAAATTGATTCTAGGTCTTTTATCAAAGAATCAGATGTTTCCTCATCAATTTTGATCTTACTCAATAAAGAAATGTTTTTAAGGTCTTGTTCAGTAATTTTCATTATAATGATTCAAAGAGAGGAAGATTTTATATCAACTTAAAATTAACTACTATTCGAATTATTTAAAAAGTTACAAAATTATGGTTCTAAAAGCTCTAAAAGGCATTTACTCTACAGATTTATCAATTGACTTGGGAACTGCTAATACTCTTATTTTTGCCAAAGGAAAGGGAATTGTTCTAAATGAACCATCCGTAGTAGCTATAAAGAAATCTGAAGGCCATAGATCAGTGGTTGCGGTAGGCTCTGAAGCAAAAAGAATGCTTGGAAGAGTTCCTGGAAACATCGAAGCAATTCGACCGCTTAAAGATGGAGTTATTGCAGACTTTCAAGTAACAGAAAAAATGCTTCAACATTTTATTCAGGTAGTTCATGGAGAAAATTTCTTTAAACCAAGCCCAAGAATATTGATTTGTGTCCCTTGTCAATCAACTCAAGTGGAGAGAAGAGCAATAAGAGAATCTGCTCTTCAGGCTGGAGCACGAGAAGTAAGATTAATAGAAGAGCCTATGGCAGCTGCAATTGGTGCTGGATTGCCAGTTGAAGAAGCATCGGGTTCTATGGTGGTGGATATTGGTGGAGGTACAACCGAAATAGCAATTCTTGCTCTTAATGGTGTTGTTTTTTCCAGCTCCTTAAAAACAGGGGGAGATAGATTCAATGAAGCTATTGTGTCTTATATAAGAAGAAAATATGGAGTCTTGGTTGGTGAATCTACTGCGGAAAGAATAAAAGAAACTGTTGGTTGCGCAACTCCTGAAAGTGAAGATAAATCAATGGAAATTAGAGGAAGAAATTTAGCTGAAGGTGTTCCAAACACAATTAATTTTTCCAGCTTAGAAGCTTATGAAGCCATATCGGGACCTCTATCTTCAATTCTTCAATCTATAAGAAATGCCTTGGAGCAATCACCTCCGGAACTAAGTGCAGATATATCTGAGAGAGGAATTGTTTTGACAGGGGGAGGCGCCTTGCTTACCGACCTTGACATAATGATATCCGAGCAAACTGGAATCCCAGTGATTGTAGCTGATGATCCTTTAACCTGTGTAGTGAAAGGAGGGGGAATTGCTTTAGACATAATTGATAAATTTGATGTAGATCTTCTATCTACAGAGTAATTTCATGTTCGGCGGTGAACACAAACAAACCGATATCGCGCAATCAGCTATATTTACAACTGGGTCAATGCGAGCAAGTCGTTTCTATCCAGCAATCCTTTTTGCTTTTCTTGTAATGTATGGAGATTATTCGTTTGATTTAAGTAGTAAAATCAGAATTGCTTCATCATATATTTTTTCTCCTTTCACTCAAATTGAATATCTTGCAAAAGATAGTTTAAATTCGTTTGATTCTTATTTTTCATCTCAGAAAAAGCTATCTGAAGAAATTATTTTGTTAAGAAATCAGATAAGAGATTTAGAAAATCAAAATCTCGTTCTTCAAAATACAAAAACTTCATTGAATGAGCTTGAGAAGCTTTTTGACTTAACTAAGAGTTTTCAGGAACGAGAAATTTTTTTAGGCAAGATTACCGATTTCAAGAAATTTCCAAAGGAACTTATTTCAGTTGAAATTAGAACTAAAAATATTACAAAAGATATGATTGCTTTTAATGCTTTTGGTTTAATTGGAGTTATAGATGAACTACTCAATAACTCAATAAAAATAATTCCTCTTCACGATGCATCAATAAAAGTTCCGGCAAAGAACTCTAGAACCTTGGAAAATATAATTATAGTTGGAACAGGTGAGCCTAAAAAATTTCAAGTTGAGGAATTTAAAAAAAATGGAAATATCAAAAAGGGGGATGAAATCATTTCGTCTGGATTGGGAGGCAGGTTTCCTGAAGGTTTTTTACTTGGAAGGGTGACTGAGATAGAAGAAAATGATCAATCAAATTTTTTGCTAGTTACAGTTGAAAATACTTTTGACTTTTCTTTCGGCTCTACAATTTTATTTACTCAACCATGAATAATCTTGATGATAAAAAACCTTCTATTTTCAATTTTTATTTTTTCGTAGGGCTTACTTTAATTATTGCTTCAATAATCGAGGTTTTATTAAATGATTTCTTGTTTTCTAG
Source organism: uncultured SAR86 cluster bacterium (assembly GCA_902561325.1). Lineage (GTDB taxonomy): Bacteria > Pseudomonadota > Gammaproteobacteria > Magnimaribacterales > AG-339-G14 > MEDG-81. The sequence goes on from CACEOL010000007.1 coordinate 23,238, forward strand.
GTTAACTTTGCCTTTAACTTTGATGACTTTAATTTATTGGAATGTAGCAACCCCTAAGAGTGTAGGGTTCTTTTGGACTATGCTTTCCGGTTTCATTTTAGATATCTTTATAGGATATCTCTTAGGAGTTCATGTTGTTATATTTCTTTTGACATCATACTTTTCACAAAGATACTTCCATAGGTTTAGAGCCTTGTTTAGATTACAACAATCTTTGATTGTGGCAATTATTGTTTTTATTTATCAAATTTATTTCATTCTAATTTCTAATAATTTGACTTTATCTATAATTTTTGAACTATTGATTTTAACAATAGTCTCTAGTCTATTTTGGCCAATTATTTACGGAGTTTTGAGATATTTGAGGATAAAACTTACTTACGGACAGTAAAAATTTTGCCTAAGTTACATCGCCAAGATAGACTTTTTTAACTACTTCATTTTTTACAATTTCATTTGGAATCCCTTGTGCTATAACTTGTCCTGAATTAATGACATATATGAAATCACATATATCAAGAGTAGCATTAACATTATGATCACTTATGAGAACTCCTATGCCTTTTTCTTTAAGGCCTTTAATCAGTGTCTTGATTTCACTTATTATGAGGGGATCAATTCCTGCAAAAGGTTCATCAAGCAATATTATTTTTGGGCTTAATGCAATTGCTCTAGCAATTTCAACCCTTCTTCTCTGACCTCCGGATAAAGAATTACACTTTTGAGCTTTGATGCTCATTAGATCAAATTCTTCAGAAATTTGAGTCAATTTATTTTGAATTTTTTTCTTATCATATTTTTTAGCTTCAAGCGCAGCCTTAATATTCTCTTCAACAGTAAGTTCTCTGAATACAGAAGGCTCTTGAGGAAGGTAAATTACTCCTAAATCTGATCTTTGTTCAAAACTTAGTTTATTAACTATTTTTGAGTCATAAAGTACTTCTCCTTCAGAAGGTTTACTTAAACCAGACAAAATAGAGAACAAAGATGTTTTACCCGCTCCATTTGGACCTAGCAAACCAAATATACTATCTGAGGTTATAGAGATATCTATGCCCTTAAGAATATCTATTTTATTGAGAATTTTTTTAAGTCTTTTTCCTTCAATATGCATATGAATTAATAATTTTTAATATTTAGTTTTGTGGGAAAAATTAATTCTCCATTTGACTTTAACTTCACCATAGATGTCTCTGTCACTAACCCATCCTTATCTTTTAAATATATAGGACTACCTTTAAAAATCATTTCATCTTCATTCAAAATAATTTCTTTCATTGAGATTTCGTATTCATCTATAAAAAGGATTAATTCCTCAGATGATAAGTTTCTTTTATTAAGATCAATATCAATTTTTCCAGCTTTTCCTAAAATAATTTTTTCATTTGCCTTACCAGAAATTTCCGTTTTATTTTCAAGTTGCACTAAATTTTTATCGTAAGCAATTGTTCCTTTTTTTGATTTTATTTTTAAAAAGGTATTTTTTCCTGAAATATCTATATTTGGCTGATAAACATATAGGTTTTTTTCATCTTTCAAAGAATTAACCATTGAAGATTTTACTTTTAAAATAAAATTACTCTCTTTAAAACCTAAATTAATAGAAATATTTTTTGCTTCAAAAACTATCTCGTTATTTTGTTCGATTAATTCCGAAGATGACGGATTCAAAAAAAAAGAAGACAAAAACAAGATAGATCCAATCAGAAAAAATAAAGCAACTAAATATACAAAAATGCTTTTTGGCATCAAATTATTTTTGCTGAAAGAATTTCATGCATTCTGATTAAACCTATTATTTTTTTATTAGAATTCTTTACTACCAATGAATAAATTTTTTGATCTTCCATAATCCTTGAAACATCAAGGACAAGATCAAAATCATTAACAAATTTAAAATTTTTTGTCATGACTTTTTTTATAGGAGTTGAAGTAAGGTCTATGCGATTATTTATCATTCTTCTTAAATCTCCATCTGTAAAAATACCTTTTACGAAGCCCTGAATTTTTACCAAGCCTAATCCAAACCCTTTTTTTGAGATTTTTTCCATTGCGTCAATTATAGAAATATTTCCATCTACGAAAGGCAAATCTTTTTCTTTAATCATAATTTCCCTTACCTTAATAAAACTTTTACCAAGACTACCACCTGGATGATTTGCGCCAAAGTCAGATCTTTTTAAACCTTCATGATTTGTTATAGCTATAGAGAAAGCATCTCCAATCATCATCATCGCTGTTGTACTAGACGTTGGAGCAAGATTCAGCATATCCGCTTCTTTTTCTAAACTTAGAGATATGTGCGCTATAGATGATAAAGCTATGGTTGAGTTTTTGTTTCCAGTAACAGAACAAATATTCACTTTTTTTTGCTTGAGATTGGGAAGCAGATCCACTAATTCTTCCGTCTCTCCTGAATAAGAGAAAATAATTAACGAATCTTTTTTGGTTATCGCTCCAAGATCTCCATGACTAGCCTCAGCGGCATTTATGTAAAAAGATGGCTTTCCTAGACTAGAAAGCGTCGCTGATATTTTTTCAGAAACCTTTCCTGATTTTCCTATACCCAAAAAAATTAAATTTCCTTTTGTTTTTGATAAAAAGTTACAAACTTCATTGAACTCATCCTTAGAAATTCCTGAAGAAACTCTTCGAAGAGCATCAATTTCATTTGAAATGACTTTTTTGCCAATTTCAAAAAAATTAATTTTTTTTGGTTTTTTCATCTGTGATTAATTATCCTGTAGTAGACTAGGCTATTTAAATTCGATTATAAATGAAAAAGTACTTTTTCTTATTTTTTATCATTATTTTTTCTTCTTACTCTTTCTTAGACACGGAGGTAGAGGATTTTGTGAACTCACAACATAATGAAATTTTTAATTTTCTTAATAAGAATCAAGATTTATTTGACTCAGATAAAGAGAAGTTTCTTAATGAGTTTGAGATTAGGTTTTCAAGACTGATTCCTCCTGCAGAAATCTCAAAAAGAGTCATGGGTAAGAGATTCTTTACAGCAGCTACAAAAAGTCAAATTTTAAAATTTAATCAAAAGTTTAAAAGCACACTTTTAGACTCTTATTCTGGCGCATTAAGCAATGTAGAAGCGGCAAATATTTCAATTGAATCTCACTTTCATCCCAATGAACGAATGGATTTAGCGGTTGTCCAATTAAATACTGACTTTTCAGGAAGAAAATTCAAATTAATATATAAAATGAAAAAAATAAAGGTTGAAGATACGAAGGATTGGCGAGTAGTTGGAATTGTTTTGGATGGTATAGATATAGTTTCGCTTTACCGCAAACAGTTTGCATCTCTTGTTAAAAAAAATAATGATAATTTAGATCTTGCAATAGATTCTTGGAGTATCGAAGAAGATTCCTTAAACCTAGAAAATTAATGGACAAACTTATTATTGAGGGAGGCCACTCACTCAGTGGAAGCTTGAAAGCCTCTGGCGCAAAAAATTCAGCTCTTCCAATTTTAGCTTCTTCTCTTCTATTAGAAGGCAAATTAACTTTAAGTAATATCCCACACTTAAAAGACGTAACTACTATGATTGAAGTTTTAGGGTCGATGGGAGCAAATATAACGCTTGATGAGGATATGAATCTAGAGATTGATACTTCAAATCTTAAAAATCAAATAGCAAGATATGAGCTTGTAAAAACAATGAGAGCATCTGTTTTGGTACTTGGACCTCTTTTAGCAAAATTTGGTCAAGCTGAAGTTGCTTTACCTGGTGGATGCGCAATAGGAAGCAGACCTGTAAACCTTCATCTAGATTGTATGAAAAAATTAGGTGCAGAGGTGATAACTGAAGGAGGATATATAAAAGCTAAAGCAGAGAATGGATTAAGAGGAACCGAAATTCTGTTTGATACCATAAGTGTTACAGGAACAGAAAATGCCATTATGGCTGCTGTTTTAGCAGAAGGCGAAACCGTAATTAAAAATGCTGCAAGAGAACCTGAGGTTGGTGACCTTATTGACTGTTTGATTAGCATGGGAGCTAAGATTCAAGGTAAAGGCACTAAGGAACTAAAGGTATTTGGCGTGGAAGAGTTGAAACAAACTTCTTACGAAATCATGCCAGATAGAATAGAAACAGCCACCTATTTAACAGCTGTTGCCATGACTGGAGGCGAAGTATCAATCAAAAATTCTATGCCAAAAACCTTGGATAGTATTCTTAAAAAATTAACTGAAGCAGGTGCAAAAATAAAAATTAAAGAAGATACTATCGAACTAAAAATGGATAAAAGTCTTAAACCGGTGGATATATCAACCGCACCATATCCTCTTTTTCCAACAGATATGCAAGCACAATTCATTTCATTAAATACTATTGCGGAGGGACAATCATCTGTTGTAGAGACCATTTTTGAGAATAGATTTATGCACGTTCAAGAGCTAATTAGAATGGGAGGAGATATTTCTTTGTCAGGAAACACAGCAATAATAAATGGTAAAAAAAATTCCCTGCACTCTGCGCCGGTTATGGCAACAGACCTCAGAGCTTCAGCAAGTTTAGTTTTAGCTGGATTGGTTGCGAAAGGAGAAACGAAAATTGATCGTATCTATCATATCGATAGGGGTTATGAAAGAATTGAAGAGAAATTGAACTCCTTAGGAGCAAATATAGAAAGGGTGACGGGATAATGTTAATTGTCTTACCAAAAGGAAGATTACTCAAAGAGATTAAAAATCTTTTGGAATTGATTGGGGTATCTTTTAAAGATTCATCAAGAAAGCTAGTTATGGATACCTCTGTTAAAGATATCAAAGTAGCAATCCTTAGATCATGGGATATTCCTAAGTTTGTCAATAAAGGTATTGCAGATATGGGTTTTGTTGGGAAAGATGTTCTTAACGAGATTGAAGATGAAGAAAATTTTTATGAATCTCTAGATATGGGATTCGGTAAGTGTCGTCTCTCTTTAGCTGCTTATGAGAAAGTAATTAATTCAAACAAACCTGTAGTGGCAACGAAATATCCAGTTTCTGCAAAAGCTTTCTTTGCTTCAAAAATGCAGAACGTAGAAATAATAAAATTAAAAGGCGCAATAGAAATAGCTCCAATACTTGGGCTTTCAGATTATATAGTCGATCTTGTTCAAACAGGAAAGACGCTTAAAGAAAATGGCTTATCTGAATTAGAGGTGATTCAAGATATTTCAACTAGATTAATCATTAACAAATCTTCTTTCAAAACAAACAACGCAAAAATAGAAAGATTAGTTCTTTCTATGAAAGATGCTCTCAATGAAAACCTTAAAAATTAAGAAAGTTTCTTATACTGTCGCCAAAAAATACTTATTGCAAAGTAAAATTACAAATCAAGCTTCCCATATTAGAGAAGATGTCCAAAAAATAATACTTAATGTAAAAAAAAATGGCGATAAAGCTTTAATCAATATTTCTAATAAAATTGATAAAACAGAATTTAAAACCATTTCCGAAGCTTCTTTTAATAAGTCTGATTTAAAAGAGAATTATGAAAAGTTAGACAATTCAACAAAGAAAAACTTGAATTTTATTAAGAGAAGAATAATAAATTTTCACAAAGCAATAAAGATACGTGATTTAAAAATTAAGGATGGAATATTTAATTTTTTAGGCCAAATCCATAAACCCATAGATAAGATTGGGCTTTATGCACCCGGAGGGAAAGCTGTATATCCATCATCTGTTTTAATGACTGCATTAGTTGCAAGAGTGGCAGGCTCTAAAGAGATAAACCTTTTCTTTCCAAGTTCATCTAAAAAAGCAAAAACGTTAATGCTAGGTACAGCTCATTTAGCTGGAATAACTAAAGCTTATAATTTTGGTGGAGCTCACGCTATAGCTGCAATGGCATATGGGACAGAGACAATACCAAAGTCAGATAAGATTTTTGGACCTGGAAATAACTATGTTGCAGAAGCAAAAAGACAGGTATTTGGAGATGTAGGCATAGATTCATTCGCTGGTCCATCTGAGGTATTAATTATTTCCGACAAGAAAAAAGGGTTTAATCAATTAGCTGCCGATCTAATTGCTCAAGCTGAGCATGGAGAAGATTCTAAATGTATTTTTATTCAAATTGGAAAAGGGGGATTAGAAGATTTGTTTAAAGAACTTAACCAACAAGTGAATGTTGCCCCAAGAGGGAAAACAATCAAAATAGCTTTAGAAAAAAATTCATTGTTTATTCAGGTTAAAAATCTAGAAGAAGCAATTGAAATTAATAACCTTGTGGTGCCAGAGCACTTACAAATTATTTATAAAAATTTTAAAGAGTCTTTATTAAAAAGATTCATTGCAGGAGCTATTTTTATTGGAGAAAATAATACGGCTGTGTTGGGAGATTATGCTGCAGGGCCAAGTCATGTAATTCCAACAAATTCTGCTGCCAGATTTAGTTCTCCTGTCAGTATTGAAGACTTTTTAGTAAGAACCTCTGTAACAGAAATTAAATCTATAAAGAACAAAGTTAAATATAATGAACTGCTTGATCATTCAATATATTTAGCAGAACTAGAAGGTTTGTATGGGCATGCAAATGCTTTGAAACTCAGGCGTAAATAGATACTACCTATCTACAATTGAGTTGAAGACTTCAATCACTGTATCAACAGGAATAGCAAAATTTAACCCTTGATTTCCTCCTGAAGTCGACCTGATTACATTTACAACCCCTAATAATCTTCCCTTATCATCTATTAAAGCTCCCCCAGAGTTTCCTGGATTTATTGATGCATCAGTCTGGATAAAATTTCCTTTTTTATCCTGGAAAGTTCTATTTATGGCACTAACTATTCCCTTGCTAAATGATTGCCCCAATCCTTGAGGATTACCAATTGCAATTACAGACTCTCCAACTTTAACCTGATCAATATTCTTCCTGATTTTAAAAGGCTTCAAATCAATCGAATCAATAATTCCTAGAACTGCAATATCTGCTTCTGAATCAAATCCTAATATTTGTGTCTTTACTGTTCTACCTAAATGATTTTCTACTATCAATTCTTGATTTTGATTAAATGCATCACTAATAACGTGAAAGTTTGTAACTATTAGGTCTTTTTCAATGACAACTCCTGAACCATTAGGAAAAAAGCCAGTTTTGATAACTCGTCTATTGTATTTAAAGCCAAATTCATTTGATTGTTCTTGCCAAGCTTTCCATTTTTTTATTGTCCAAATATTTACAACCGATGGAGAGGCTCTTTCAAGAACATTTGAAATATTGTGATAGAAAGGGATATAGATATCTGTTTTGCCATAGAAACTAGAAATAATTAAACCAGAAAGCGCGCCTAAAACTACCCATAAAGATATGACAAAATAACTTTTTTTAATCATTGGTAATAGCAATTATAACCTCTCTGAGTTATCATTCTCGCCTTTCAAAACTTATTTATGGAAACTAAGAGTTATAAAAGCGTTAATATAGAAAAGAATTGGCACTTAGTTGATGCTAAGGATAAAGTTTTAGGCAGATTGGCTGTCAAAATAGCTACTATTCTCTCAGGAAAAAATAAAGCTCAGTATTCTCCAAATGCTGACTTGGGGGACTTTGTAATTGTTGTTAACGCAGATAAAGTCAAGGTAACTGGGAATAAATTTTCTCAAAAAAATTATTACCATCACACACAATATCCAGGAGGACTTAAAACAAAATCTTTTGAAAAGATGCAAAAAGACTCTCCTGAAAAAATAATTGAAAAGGCAGTAAAAGGAATGCTGCCTAAAAATAAACTCAGTAATCAGGTTATCAAAAAGTTAAAAGTTTATTCAGGCTCTTCTCATCCTCATACTGGACAGCAACCCAAGGAATTATCAATTTAATTTAAGAATATGTCGGAAGCAATATACGCAACTGGAAGACGAAAAAGTGCAACTGCAAGAGTATACCTTTATGAAGGCTCAGGAAACATATTAATAAATGATCTACCTTTAGAAGAATACTTTGGTAGAGAAGTAGCTAAAATACTTGTAAAGCAGCCTTTAAAGCTCTTAGATTGCGATCAGAAATATGATTTTAAAATAAAAGTTTCTGGTGGGGGTTCCTTCGGACAAGCTGGCGCTATTAGACACGGCATTTCAAGAGCCCTAGAAAAAAAGGATAGCGAGTTTAGAGGGGCATTAAAATCTGCAGGTTACTTAACAAGAGACTCAAGAAAAGTGGAAAGAAAAAAAGTTGGATTAAGAAAAGCAAGAAAAGCACCTCAATTCAGCAAAAGATAAAATATGCAACCCAAAAGTCCTCCTAATCCTGGTAGAAGGAAATTTCTTACATATACAACTTCTTTCCTAGGCGTCATAGGTGCTTTTTTTACTGCTATACCTTTTGTGAGTGCTTTCAAACCAAGTGCTAAAGCTGAGGCAGCAGGCGCTCCCGTTAAAGTTGATGTTTCTAAGTTACTCCCTGGAGAAATGATGACTGTCGAGTGGAGAGGAAAACCAGTTTTTGTCGTCAATATTCCAGAAGAAAATACAAATTTCATAACAAAAAATTTAGAGAGACTTGCAGATCCTGATATGGAAGATCCCTCTCAACCCGAGTACGCAAAAAATGAAATAAGGTCAAGAAAAAAAGGAATTGCTGTTCTGACTGGAGTTTGTACTCATTTGGGGTGTGCTCCAAAATATTATCCAGAAGCAAAGCCAGAGGATTTTGATTCAAATTGGCAAGGAGGATTTTTTTGTCCTTGCCATGGTTCAAAATTTGATTTAGTTGGAAGAGTATATGCAAACGTTCCGGCTCCCACGAATTTAGTTGTGCCTCCACATTTTTTTGAAAAGGATAACTTATTGGTTATCGGTTCAGATGGAGTAAGTTAATGAGTGAAAACACTATTGGAAAAAAAAGTCTTGACTGGGTAGATAAAAGATTTCCTGTCATAGACCTTTTTGAAAGGCATCTTTCTAAATATTATTCTCCCTCCAACATAAATATTTGGTATTTATTTGGCTTTCTTTTATTAATCGTTTTAGTAATGCAGATTCTTACTGGTTTGTGGTTAATGATGAATTACACAAACACAGCAGAAGGAGCGTTTTCTTCTATTGAATACATCATGCGAGATGTAGAATATGGATGGCTTATCAGATACATGCATGCTGGAGGAGCATCAGCATTTTTTGCACTTATTTACCTGCATATGTTTAGAGGCATGATGTATGGTTCATACCAGAAGCCTAGAGAATTAATTTGGGTTGGCGGATGGTTTGTTTATGTTCTTTTATGTGCAGAAGGCTTTACAGGGTATGTTCTTCCTTGGGGCCAAATGTCATTCTGGGCAGCACAAGTAATTATATCTTTAGTAGGTTCTATTCCTTATTTTGGAGAAGATCTTGCTATCTGGATTAGAGGGGATTACATAGTCTCAGGAATTACCTTATCTAGACTTTTTGCATTTCACGTAGTTTTATTACCAATCTTAATAATTGCTGTTGTTTTCTTTCATATTTTAGCTCTTCATGAAATTGGCTCTAACAATCCAGACGGAATAGACGTTAAAAAACATACAGATCAAGATGGAGTTCCATTGGATGCTAAGCCTTTCTTTCCATATGACATCACACATGATTTCTATGCATTGGGAGTGTTTTTATTAATTTTCTGTACTGTGATATTTTTCTTCCCAGAAGGGGGAGGATACATTATCGAGTATGTTAACTATGAGCCTGCTAATCCGCTTTCTACTCCAGCTCATATTGTCCCATCTTGGTATTACACTCCATTTTACGCGATGCTAAGGGCAATAGATTTTCCTCTATTTGGACTAACAGCTAAATTTTTAGGCTTTGTTGTTATGGCTGCAGGAATTGCAATTTTTGCTGCTTTACCATGGCTAGATAGAAGCCCAGTAAAGTCAATCAAATATAAAGGTATTCTTAGCAAGGTTTTTTTAGCTGGTTTTGTAATTAGCTTCTTTGTTTTAGCATATCTAGGATCTGTTCCTCCTACAGAAACTAAGAACATGTTGGCTAAAGTATTTACTTTTCTATATTTTGCATATTTTCTCTTAATGCCTTTTTATACAAGATTTGAGAAATGTAAACCTGTCCCAGAGCGCGTTGGAGATTCAGCTTGAAAACTTTTTTTTATTTTATAATCATTGTCTCTTCTTCCTTAATTTTTTCTGCTGGAGAATACCGATGCGGTTCTATGGAGTGTGATTATTTCGAGGCAGATGTTTCAGATAAAGCTTCCTTACAAAGAGGCTTATCTACTTATATGAATTATTGCTACGGTTGTCATTCTCTTAAGTATTCTAGATATAAAAGGGTCGCAGAAGACTTACTTATTCCTTTAGAAATGTATGAGAACAATTTAATTTTTGATGGATCGAAAATAGGCGAGCTAATGGAGATAAGTTTGACTAAAGATGATGCAATCAATTGGCTTGGAGCTTATCCTCCGGACCTAACTTTGGAGGCTAGACTGAGAAGACCTGATTGGATATATACTTACTTAAGAAATTATTATCCTGATTCTTCAAGACCATATGGAGTAAACAATAGAGTCTATCAAAATGTAAATATGCCTCACGTTTTAGAAGACATGCAAAATACTCTTTCAAAAAAACAGTATGATCAAGTTATATATGATTTAACAAATTTTATGACATATGTAGCAGATCCTTCGGCAGAGCAACGTAGAAGAATAGGTACTTATGTGTTACTTTTTTTGATAATTTTTACAGCCTTTGCTTATATGACATATCGAGAATTTAAAAAAGATTTAAAATAGTTTTATGAGTCTTCTAAGTAATAGATCAGCTATGGTTTTGTTCCATGATGATATTGGGCACAGATCTCAAAAAGTTAGGATAGTAATTGCTGAAAAAGGAATAGCTTGTAATTTAGAGGTGCTAAATAAGGAAGACCTTCCCAAGGAAATTTTAGAGATAAATCCAGATGGAAATTTACCTCTTTTAGTGGACAGAGAACTATCCCTATATCACTCTGGTTTAATAGTTGAATATCTTGATGAAAGATTTCCTCATCCACCTCTTTTACCTGTTTATCCTGTTTCAAGAGCTCAATTTAGATTAATCCTTCAAAGAATTGAAAGGGACTGGGCTGAAAATTTAGATGTCCTTGAAAATGCAAATTCTTCAAAACCCCAAATTACAAAAGCAAAAACCAATCTCCAAAAAAATATTTCAAACTCTTTGGCGATGTTTGATAATAAAAAGTTCTTCAGAAACGATGAGTTCTCAGTTTTAGACGCTGTAATTATTCCAATTCTTTTAAGACTTGATCATCATCAAATTAAAATTCCTAGCAATAAAGCATCAAAACCTCTATTTGATTACATTGAAAGGATGCAGGACGTACCTAGCGTCAAAGAAAGTTTTACTCCTTTAGAGATAGAATTACTTTAATTTTATTAAAAGCCAATTTTTTCTGGCTTAATAAAAATTCTATTTTCCTCCTTAGAATATTCGCCTAGAAGCCCATTAAACTTAGAGTTAATACCTCTGCCAAAAAACAATAGCAAATCAAAACCTAAAGCATAGAATAGCTTTTCTTGAATTTGTTTTTTTGAAAACTCTTCTTCAAATAAAAAGTTATTATTCAACAAGATGGGATATTCCAAGCCTTTTAAATTAGAATTAAATTCCTTTTTTGAAAATCTCCATAAATCAAGTTGACCAGGCAGAGTATAAACCTCAGGTTCAAAAATTAAGTTGAAATTAATTGCAGGAATAATTCTCTCCGCAGAAATTTCCTTAGTATCAATAATAATTTTTTTTACATCTTTTCTGAATCTGGGAGTTTGGTAAATTCTATTTTGAGTTATTCTTTCTAACTCTCTTTTTCTTGCTGAACTTTTATTAATTTCAAAAAGGTTTGAAATTTTGTTTTCGATGTTTGATTTTTTCTCTATTAAAAAATAATTTTCTGCTTTTAATTCTCCATCCGTTAAAACTACTGACTCTTCAGGAAGAATGTTTGGATTTGAGTTGTAAAGATATCCTATGTAGTCGTAGAACGGATCTATAAAATTTAAATGTAACTTAACTTTTTCTTTTAATCCGATGACTACCAAAATATTGTTATTATTTTTTAAATTACATTCATTTAAAACATCTACCAAGATGCTGTTAAGGTAAATTATTTTTTTTGTTTTATTTGATAGTTTTGAGCAATCAAAAGATTTTTCTTTAGAAAAATCTATAAAATTAATAGAAGCATTTCTTTTCTGTCCTTCATTTAAAATAAAGTAGCCGTTTTTGATTCCTTCCAAAAAGGATATCTGAATAGCATTTTTATCTTCATAAAAAATAATATCTATATTTGAGTTTAATCGAGATGAACTGAGTACAAGGTCTTTGCTTTTAAACACTTCAAGATTATCTTCTTTTTGAGAGTATTTATTGCTAGTTAAAGTGCAGCAAGATAGGATGAAAACCAAGACTACATAAGAGATTATTTTTTTTAACATGACAGGAACATTATATTTAGTTGCTACACCAATTGGTAATTTAGAAGATATAACTTTAAGAGCAATTAGAATACTTAAGGAGTCAAGCATTGTTCTTGCAGAAGATACAAGAAATTCAAGAAAACTTTTTTTAGCGCATAAAATTTCCAGCAAGTTGGTTTCTTATAATGACTTTTCATCTCAAACAAAAATTTCTTCGATAATAAAAGATCTAAAAGATGGAAAAACCATTTCTTTGATTTCAGATGCTGGAACACCTTTAGTCTCAGATCCAGGCCATGAATTAGTTGCACAAGTCATTAGTGAAAAAATAAATATTGAAAGTATTCCAGGCCCTTCTTCAGTAATCTCAGGATTAATTACTTCTGGATTTAAGAATAATAAATTCATTTTTGAAGGCTTTTTGCCAAAAAAATCTAGCGAGTTGAAATCATTACTTTCAACTTTTAATTATGAAACAAAGACAATTATTTTTTTTGAATCTCCGCACAGAATAAAAAAAACTTTAAAAGTCATGAGAGGTGTTCTAGGTAAAAATAGAAGAATTAGTATTGCTCGTGAAATGACTAAAATGCATGAATCAATTCTAAGGGGTACGATTGAGGAGATGAACCACATAGCAGAAGTGGATTCCAATCTTTCTAGAGGTGAAATTGTAATTGTTTTAGAGGGGTCTGATAGTAAAAACGATGATTTTGATAAAAAATTGGATTATTTACATGCAGCTCTATCAAAAGACATTTCTTTAAAACAATTTTCAAAGGTTTTTTCTAAAATTTCCAAACAAAGTGCAAAAGAAATTTACAACAAATATAAAGAATAAGTATAATTCTTGCGAGCTGACCGAGTAATCGCTGCATTGCAGAGGAAAGTCCGGGCTCCATAGGAAAAAGTGCCAGGTAACTCCTGGAGGTGAGTTTTAAGCTCACCATGGAAAGTGCAACAGAAAATAAACCGCCTCAGGGTAAGGATGAAAAGGTGAGGTAAGAGCTCACCGTGTTTTTTGGTAACAAAGAACAGCTAGGTAAACCCCGCTTGGAGCAAGGCCAAATAGAGATTTTATAATGTTTTCCGCATTGAATCTGGGTAGGCCGCTAGAGATTCATGGCGACATGAATTCGAGATGAATGATTACTTCAAACAGAACCCGGCTTATGAGTCAGCTCAATCCACATAAACAGCCTTTATTTCAGTGTAAAAATCTGTTTTTTAGGGATTTTTATATATTTACAATCTCCTAAAAGTGTGTAAAAGTGTGCAAAAGTATACGTAAGTGTAACTTTTGGGACTACTTTATGGCTGGACTTTATGGGTTTAGCAGTCTTTCCTTAGACACAAAGGGAAGAATTGTTATACCCGCAAGATACAAAGATTTATTGAAGGAAATGGCTTCAGGGTCGATTATTATTACTCGTGATCCTCAATATCCATCACTATTAATCTATCCAGGAGCATTGTGGAAGAAAATTTCCGATGCCTTTGAAAATTTATCTGGCCTAAATCCAAAAATTAGATCTTTACAGTGGAATTTCCTGGGAAATGCTCACGCTATTGATTTTGAAGTCTCAGAAAGAATGACCCTTCTTATTCCTCAGTCCCTTAGAAATTACAGTCAAATTAAAGAAAAAACTAAAGTTGTGCTCATTGGTATGGGTCAAAAACTGGAACTATGGAGTGAAAAAAACTGGAAACTAAAAGAAGAAGGGAAAAATGTTAAAGGTGAAAGACTAGAAATTGAACTTCCTAGTGAAGTTCAGGAGATTCCATTTTGAATTATTCTCATGAACCAGTTTTATTAAAAGAGACCTTAAATAATCTCATTTATGATAAAAGCGGTTCTTACCTTGACTGCACCTTTGGTTTAGGAGGTCACTCAAAAAAAATTCTAGAAAATCTTGATTCGGATGGCATTCTTTATTCAATTGATAAAGATAAAGAGGTCAAAGATTATGCAAATCTTATCAATGATGAGAGATTTAATTTTCAGATATCATCTTTTTCAAATATCTCGAGCCTATTTTCAAAAAATACTATGAATGGTGTTCTTTTTGACTTGGGAGTCTCATCTCTTCAATTAGATAAACCGGAAAGAGGCTTTAGCTTTATGCGAGAGGGAAAATTGGATATGAGATTCGATAATAGTTCAGGAATATCTGCTAAAGAATGGATAAATACCGCATCAGAAAAAGAACTTGCAGATGTTTTTTATTTTCTTGGAGAGGAAAGAAGATCTAGACAGTTTGCAAAAAAAATCATTCAAGCAAGGAAAGATACAAATATTTCTTCAACAAAAAATCTGGCAGAGCTTTTTAAGCCAAGAGGTTTTCATAAAAAACATCCAGCTACAAATATTTTTAGAGGTATAAGAATTTTAATTAATAATGAATTCGAGGAATTAAAGGAAGGCCTAATTTCAGCAATAAAAATTTTAAAAGACAGAGGAATTTTAGCTGTCATTAGCTTCCATTCAGCCGAAGACAGAATAGTCAAAAACTTTTTCAAGAAAGATTACAAGAATTTTTTTGAGGGTATTAACTTTAAAAACATTAATAAAATAAAGCCATCGAAGGAGGAGAAATCAACTAATCCTCGGTCTAGAAGTGCAATTTTAAGAATTGGAGAAATAGAATATGTCTCTTAAATACATATCATTTCTTTCTCTGTTGATTATCTTAACTTTTGTTTTGTTAGTTTACTTGCAACTAGACTTTAATATAAAAAAAACAAACTCAGATATTTATAAGCTGACAAAAGCATTTAATTATGAATTGGATGAGAATCTCTCTTTAAGTAGCAGAATACAATTAAAAAAATCTCTAAAAGAAGCTTATGAGAATTCTTCACAAAGCCTTTCCATGATCAGACCAGATGAGATATTGAATATTGAGGTTGCAAATTGAATATCAAGCTTAGTAAAAAAATATTTCCCTTCTGTTTGTTTATCTTATTTAGCGGTTATGCACTAGCTTCTTCCATTGTTGGTTTAGATTCAAAAGAGAAAGAGTTAACAAAAATACCTTATTTTCATTTTAATGATGATGAAGTCATTTCTCAAAACGGTGAATCAATCTCATTTAATGATAATTATTCTTTATCTTTGGTTAATTTATCAATTGATGACAAAGAACCTTTGGGGTTGATAAGTAATTATTACGCAATTCAAGATGTCCTACTACTGAAAGATCTTCACATTAAAGAACTGGAACATAAAAAATTTGGACAAATAAAAATTCAAACGACCAATAAAAAATTTATTAAATTTCAAGATTTTCAACTCACCGATCAACTAAGAACCTTGAAATTATTCTTCCAGAGCAAAGATTCACACAATTTATTAAAAAACTTTAAAACCATAGATCTGAGACATAAAAATAAATTAGCAATTGGATATTATTAATGGCGAACAATAATAAAAATAATTTAAGAGTTGGAATAGATATAGGAACCTCTAAAGTCGTTTGCATCATTGCAGAGAATACGTCGGAGGGCATAAACGTATTGGGCTTAGGTATTCAAAATTCAATAGGTCTTCGAGATGGGGTTATTGTAGATATTGAATCTACAGTAGCAGCCGTCGAAGAGGCAGTTTCTAAAGCTGAGCTCATGTCAGGAAGGCAGGTTACAAAAGCTTTCGTAGGAATTTCAGGCGGGAGTGTAAATGGCCTAAATTCTTCAGGAGCCGTGCCAATAAAAGATAAAAAAGTAAAAATGAGCGAGGTTGAAAAGGTTATGTCTACTGCTCAAGCTCAAAGAATTCCAGAGGGCTACGAGCTTTTGCATGCTTTACCAAGAGAATTCATCATTGACAATCAACCTGGAGTAAAAGCGCCATTAGGTATGGCAGGAGTAAGACTTGAAGCTCATGTACATTTGGTTTCTTGCCTTAAGAATTCAGCAACAAATATTGGATCTTGCATGAAAATATGCGGAATTGATGTCCAAAAATATGTCTTGGAACAACTTGCATCTAGCCATTCAGTTCTTACAGATGATCAGAAGAAATTAGGTGTTTGTCTTATTGATATTGGTGGTGGAACTTCTGATGTAGCAATTTTTTCAGATGGAGCAATTAGTCATACAGTAAACGTTCCAATTGCTGGAACACATGTCACTAATGATATTGCTAGGGCAATTCAAACTTCGATTCAAAATGCGGAAGATATTAAAAAGAAACATGGTTGTGCTTGGAGTGAATTAGCAGATTCTGATGAAATGATAACTACTCAATCAATAAATGGTAGAGAAAATCAATCATTCTCAAGACATGGTCTATCGACAGTCATCGAAGAAAGATATCAAGAAATTTTTCAAATTATTAAGCAAAGAATGGGAAATATAAATCTAGCTCAAGCAATACCTGCAGGAATAGTGTTGACCGGAGGTGCATCAAGAATAGAGGGCATATCTCAATTAGCGGAGGAAATATTTCAAGCTCCTGTCAGAGTCGGAAAACCTCAGGGATTGATTGGTTTAAGCGATATTTTATCAAATCCAATATATTCCACGGCAGTTGGATTAATTTTGTTTGCTCAAAGGGAACAGGAAGAAGATTACATGGATTTTGCAGTGTTAAATGAAAAAGGCCTAATAAATAAAGCCTTTAGATGGATACAGAATACTTTTTAACTTTATTTTAGGAGGAGTTATGAAATATAAACTAGTTGACAATGGTAAGAGAAATCAAACCATAATAAAAGTAGTTGGCGTCGGTGGCTGTGGAGGTAATGCCATAGACCACATGGTAGCTAATGGAGTCGAAAGCGTGGAAACAATTTCCGCAAATACTGATTCTCAAGCACTAACTAAAAATAAAGCAGCTGAAAAAATAATCTTAGGAGAATTAAATAATCACGGGCAAGGAGCTGGAGGAAAGCCAGATGTAGGCAGAGACACTGCTCTAGATGATTATGAAAGGTTAACGACTATGTTTGACGGTGCCGATATGGTTTTCATTGCAGCAGGAATGGGAGGAGGAACTGGAACTGGTGCAGCTCCTATAGTCGCCAGAGCTGCAAAAGAGGTTGGTGCTTTAGCAGTCGCTATTGTCACAAAACCAATGTCTTTAGAGTTTAAAGATGATTTAGCAGAAGCTGGAATAAAAGAGTTAAGGTCGGAAGTTGATTCTTTAATAACCATTCCAAATCAAAAATTAAGTGAAGTTTTTGGAGGCGACTGCACCATGTTAGAAGCTTTTGGCCATGCAAATGATGTTTTGTTAGGAGCTGTGAGAGGTATCGCTGATATTATCACTCAGACTGGGTACATAAATGTGGACTTTAATGATGTTAGAACTGTCATGGCTGAGCAAGGAGTTGCCATGATGGGAACAGGAGTTGCTAGTGGTCCAAGCAGAGCAAAAGATGCAGCAGCTCAAGCAGTAGGAAGTCCGCTTTTGGAGGATATAAATTTACAAAATGCAAAAGGAGTTCTTGTAAATATTACTGGAAAAGGTATTAAGGTTGGTGAGATAGAGGATGTTCTTCGACAAGTATCAGAATTTGCAAGTGATGGCGCTCAAATAATACATGGTGCAGTAGAAGATAAAGACATGGAAGGAGATATAAAAGTCACAATCATAGCGACTGGCTTGTCAGATAGCTCTCAACAAAATGATAGAGCTTCAGGATTTAAGGTTGCTAATGATCCATATGGTAGATTTCAAGAAGTACCGACTTTAGGAAAAGTCGAAAATGAAATAGCAAAAAATGAATCAACTAAAAAAAGTGATTATTTAGACATCCCGTCATTTGTGAGAAAACAGATAGATTGATTTGAATGCAAGCGAGAATAATAAATACAGAGAACTTATTCTCTGGATTGTAATATTCTTTATTCTATTAGCTTTACCAGCTAAGTTAGTTTTTTTTCAAAAAAACGATTTTAGTTTAGGAAAAGAATTTTCACAAAAAGCTTCAATCAGGAAATCTCCTATTGCTTCAAAAAGAGGAGTAATTCTCGATAGAAATAACTATGTCTTAGCTGAAGATATTCCATCTTATGAGATTGGTATCTCCCTGAAGGATTTTTCATTTGATCCACTTCATATAAATCTCATATCTTCAAATTTAGATTTAGATATTGATAGGTTAAAAAAGCGTTTAGCCAGAAAGAAAACCAAATATTTGGTTCTTAATCAAAAAGTATCAAAACAAAAAAAAGAACACATTCAGTCTTTAGAAATTCCTGGGATAGTCATAAGCAACAGAACATTTAAAAGAAATTATCCTCAAGGAGAGATATTTTCTCAATTGATAGGGCTTACAAATTATAAAAACGAAGGAGTAAATGGAATTGAGTTTGCTCTTGATGAAACTTTAAAAGCAGAAGACGGTTATCAAGAAAAAATTCTTTCTAGAAAATCAGGAGTTATTCAAAATACAATAATTAAAGAGCCAATTAATGGCTCATCAGTTAACTTAACTGTCGACTCTAAAATGCAATTTATCTTATTTGATAAGCTTAAAAAAGCTGTCGAATTTCATAATGCAGAATCTGCATCAGGCATAATGATTGACTTGGATTCAAATGAAATTCTAGCAATGTCAAATTTCCCATCATTTGACCCCAACAACAGAAAAAAACTTAATAACATGGAATTATTGAAAAATAATTCAGCGATAGAGCTTTTCGAGCCAGGCTCTACTGTAAAACCCTTAGCCTTATCAGCCTTATTAAAAAACAATCCAGAGTTAATTGATTCAGCAGTTAATACTTCTCCAGGATGGATAGAATTTGAAGGTTATAAAACTGAAGATGCCAGAAACTTTGGGACATTGTCTACAGAAGAGATAATTTCTAAATCCAGTAATGTCGGCATGGTAAAGCTATGCGCAGATTTTGATCCCAATCAAATTCTTAGAACTTATTACTCTCTTGGTTTGGGGAGGTATATGAATGAAATTTTTATCTCAACCCGAGAAGGATATCTTCCAGAATATAAAAATTTATCGCCAAGAGAAAAAGTTTCGCTTTGTTATGGATATGGTCTTCAAACTACTTTAGTTCAATTAACTTCAGCATACAGTACTATTTTTTCAGAAGGAGTTTATCGCCCACTTAAATTAGTAAAAAACTCATCTCAATTTGAAGAAGAAAGAATCCTTAGCAAAGAAAATGCTAAACAAATAAAAAAAATATTGTACAAAGCAATAAAAAACGGTACCGGATTTCGGGCAACAGTTAATGATTATGATGTTTTTGGTAAAACAGGAACGGCAAGAATATTTAAGAATCAGAAGTATAATGATGACCTGCATAATGCCTTATTCATAGGAATGACGAAAATAGAAGATAAAGAGTACTTGGTTGGACTATTTGTAAAAAATCCAAAGATTAATGGTGAAGGAGGAGGTGATGTGGCTGCTCCAATATTTTCGGAGATTATTGAAACCATTCAAAAACTTTAATAATGCTTTCCTTAACAGAAAATCTTTCGAAATTAGAAAGTATAAAAATCACTGGATTTACAGATAATTCAAATTTTGTAGAGCCAGACTATGCTTTCATATCTTTTTCAAAAAATCCAAAGGAAGCACTTAAATATTCCAAAGATGCTATTCATAAAGGGGCCATAATTGTCATTAGCCAAGTAAACCTTCATGAACAATTAAAAGATAAAAATTTATTTGATTCAAATTTAGTCAATCATAAAGACAAATATTTAGAAACTCTTTTTGCAAGATCAAAAAAAAGTATCAAGATTGTTGGAATTACTGGCACAAATGGAAAATCTTCAACCGCATTTTTTCTTCACCAACTTTTATCATTTAAGGATTCCAATGCAACTCTATTAACGAATACACCGGAAGTTTCAAAACTCAAAAATACACAATTCACTCCCTTAACTACACCAGATAATTTTTTACTTCATCATTTTTTAAAAAAATCTATCGATTTAAAGAGAAAATACTTCCTTATGGAAGTTTCCTCGCATGGCATAGATCAAAGAAGAATTTCTGGTTTAGATTTTTTTGCTAAATCCCTCACAAGCTTTTCAAAAGATCATCTTGATTATCATAAAAATTTAAGTAGTTATAGAAATGCTAAAAAAAGCTTTTTCTCAACATCAGATGAAAATAACATCGTATCCATTGATAATGATTTAGGAAGGGAAATTCATTCTGAAAACAAATCAACTTTGACTGTTTCAGTGAATGACAAAACTGCAAATTTATACTTAGAAAATAACCTAATAAAAACACCTTGGGGAGATTTAACAAATTATCTTCCTTTTAAAAGTAAATTTATGATTTCTAATTTTTTATGTGCTTTGGGTCTATATGGAAAGATATTCAATGAAATAGATTTTGAGGCAGAATTGCTTAAAAATGTGAAAAACCTTCCAGGCAGGTTACAAAAAATTCCTTTGTTTCAAGACAAAATTTGCTATGTAGACTATGCACACACCCCAGATGCATTGAAATCTGTTTTGGATTATTTGAGAAATAACTATAAAGGAAGAATCATAACTTTATTTGGATGTGGTGGAGAAAGAGATTCATCCAAAAGAGGGGATATGGGAAAAATTGCCCAAGAGAGATCGGATTTTCAAATTATTACAAACGATAATCCAAGAAATGAAGATCCAAAAAAAATAGTTAATCAAATTATTAAAGATATGCATTTAAAAAACTTTGACATCATTTTTGATAGAAAAGAAGCTATTTCTGAGGGCTTAAAAAAACTTAAGAAATTGGAACCAGAATCAGTTTTGCTTGTTGCGGGAAAAGGCCATGAGAATTTTCAAATTTTAAAGGACAAGGAAATAGAATTTAATGATTTACAAATCTTGAATGAACTGAAGGATGTTATTTAAAAAAAATATAGAAAACCTTGCGGCTTTTGGAGGTGGAAAAATTAATTGTCAAAATATTGACTTCAAAAAAATAGTTTTTAATTCAAAAGATATCAAAAGAGGAGATATATTTTTACCTCTTAAAGGACAAAATCATGATGCTCATAAATTCATTTCTGAAGCATATGATCTTGGGGCTGCATGTGTTGTTTCTGAAAAAAAAATTGGTAATAAAAATCATATTCTTGTTAAAGATACGAACGTTTTTTTAGAAAATATCGCCAAAAAACAAAGAGAACTATTTGAGGGACTGGTAGTAGGAATTACAGGGAGTAATGGCAAAACCACAACAAAAGAAACTCTAAATAAATATTTCAAGGACAAATTGAAGCAAAAAGATGTCTATAAAAGCTATGGAAATTTTAATAATTTTTTTGGTCTTTGTTTTTCTCTGTTGGAATTAAGTCCGCATCATAAAGTAGGTTTTTTTGAAATTGGAACAAATAATCCTGGAGAAATTTCAAAATTAGCAAATATTTTGAAAATGAATCTAAGCATAATTACAAATATTGGAAATGCTCATTTAGAAGGCCTAAAAAACATCGATGGTGTGGCTAATGAAAAAAGTGATATTTTTGTTTTTACGAAGGATAAAGGATATTGTTTAGGAGACATTCCAAAAAAATATTTAAATCTTGTTAGAGATAAATCGTCTGGGAAAAATAGAATTTTCATAACCGACAATGATTCAAAAAAATTAATGAAAACTGCCATTATGAAAATTAATGATCTTCTAGAGATTGAGTATCTACCTAAAGAAATAGATAACTTCCTAGATGAAAAAATTGATGTTCCTGGCAGGTTTGAAATAAGAAAATCAAAGTCAAAAGCCTTGATTATTGATGATTCGTACAATGCAAATCCAGATTCCTTTTTATATGCTTTCAAAAAAATAAAAAATCTAGATCTTTCAAAAATTTCTTTAATAAAAAAAGGTTCAAAATATCAAAAAAAAATATGTGTTATGGGACAAATGGGAGAACTTGGAGAAAAGTCTGAAGACTTACACAAATATATTCTCAAAGAGGCATCTTCAATATTTGATGTTGTTTTAGCAATAGATTTTAAGGTGAATTTGAAAGCATCAAATATATCTTTTTTTAAAAGAGAAAAAATTCATTCTTATTTGAAGGAATATCTTGATGAAGATGTTTTAATTTTCTTCAAAGGTTCACGTTCGGTTAAAATGGAAAACATCATCAAGAATCTTACTTAAAATGTTTTTACCAATACTTGAATATTTAGCGGAAAGCTTTGGACCTCTAAGAATCTTTAACTATTTCACTTTTAGAGCAATTCTTGCAACTTTAACTTCATTAGTTTTTATTCTTTTTTTTGGCAAGACCTTTATAAGATTCATAGCAAAACAAAAATATGGCCAGATTATCAGAGATGAAGGCCCACAAAGTCACTTAGAGAAAAAAGGAACTCCCACGATGGGAGGGTTATTAATTTTATTTTCTATTGTATTTTCATGCCTTTGCTGGGGAGATTTAAGTAATAAATATCTTTTAGTTTCAATGGTAGTAACCTTTTTATTTGGTGTTATTGGCTTAATTGATGACTATTTAAAACTGCGTTATTCAAATAGCAAAGGCCTCAGTGGCAGAAGTAGGCTTTTATGGGAAATTTTAGTGGCTTTATCTGCAAGTTCATTGATTTACTATTTTGCTACTAGCGCAGAAGAAACTACTTTGTTTCTTCCTTTTTTCAAAGACTTTGCCCTGCAACTTGGAATTTGGTTCATTTTATTTAGCGCCTTGGTTATTGTTGCAACAGCAAATGCTGTGAATTTAACTGATGGGCTAGATGGACTAGCAATAATGCCCTCTGTAATGGTGGCTGCAGGAATGGGAATAATTGCATACATATCTGGTAATGCAATTCTCTCGGATTATCTTAATGTTCCCTATCTTTTTTATTCAACTGAAATAGTAATTTTTTGTGGGGCACTTGTTGGAGCTGGGATAGGATTTCTTTGGTTTAATACTTATCCAGCACAAATTTTCATGGGCGATGTAGGATCTTTATCTTTAGGAGCGGCATTAGGAATTATCGCAGTAAGTATAAGACAAGAGTTTATATTGATGTTGATGGGAGGAGTTTTTGTAATTGAAACCATGTCTGTAATTCTCCAGGTTACCTCTTTCAAATTAACTGGCAAAAGAATATTTAAAATGGCTCCTTTACATCATCATTATGAACTTTCAGGGCTTGCTGAACCAAAAATAATTGTCAGATTTTGGATTATTACTTTGATTCTTGTTCTTTTTGCTTTAGCTACTTTTAGACTTAGATAAAAATGACTTTATCCAAACCTGTACTTATCCTTGGCAAAGGAATTACAGGAGAGTCATTTAGAAAATATTTTTCTAAAAGAAAACAACCGTTTATTACTTTTGACACGAGGGTAAGAAAGGAGGATTTCAATTTAAAAAAAAATTTAGATTTTAATTTTATTGCCGAAAAAGAAATCGATTTTAATCACTTAAAATTTATAGCATGCAGTCCAGGATTTGACTTAAATCACAACATAATCAAAACAGCAAAAGAAAAAAACATTGAAATTAAAAGTGATATAAATATTTTTTTAGAAGAAAACACATCAAAAAAAATATTAATTTCTGGAACCAATGGAAAATCAACAGTTTGTTCATGGTTAGAAAAATTATTCAATTACAAAAATTTGGATACTCTTGCCATTGGAAACATTGGAAGACCTGTATTGGAGTTTGTAGAGGAAAAAAAAGATTTTTTTGTTATTGAGGTTTCAAGCTTTCATTTAGACATAGCGCCATTAACTAATTTCAAATTGTCAGTCTTGTTAAATATTACACCTGATCATATTGATCGACATGGAAGTTTTAATGATTATGCAAAAATAAAAAAGAAGATAAGTGACAGTAGTGAAATTTCAATTGTTAATGAAAATCTTAAAGAATTTATTCCTCAAGCTGATTATTTTTTTAGCAATAAAGGGTCTGTAAAAGATCAAAACTTTAATGCAGTCAAAGTAATTTGTTCCTGCTTAAATCTTAATTTTTTAGAAAAAGATATTTTGAATTGTTTTGCTCAGCTTCCTCATAGAATGGAACTTTTTCATCAGTTAGATGGAAACGTAACCTTTATAGATGATTCAAAAGCAACTAATGTAGCCTCATCATTAGAAGGCTTAAAAAGTATAGATGAATCCAAGTCATTGATTGTTTTTTGCGGAGGAAGATCAAAAGATCAGGATCTTAAAAGTTTCGCTGATTATCTAAATAAACGTGCAAAGAAAATTTATTATTTTGGAGAGAGTACAAAAATTTTGAAAAAGCTTCTTTATTCGTCAAAGTCTCAAGAAGTTTCAAGCTTGGAAGAGGCAGTTCATTCTGCTTTGAAAATTATTGAAAGTGATACCGCTTTAATTCTTTCGCCAGCTTGTTCTAGTTTAGATATGTTCAAAAGCTTTGAGGAAAGAGGAAAAAAATTTAAGGATTTAGTTTTAAATGCCAAAATTTAAAAACCAATCAACATTGCAAAGGATACTTCTCGGCAAGCATGACCGCGCACTCGGCTTTGCTGATATTGATATTCCTATGTTGTTTATTTCAACGTTCTTATTATTTTTTGGCATTGTCATGGTCACTTCTGTATCTCTACCTCTTACTACAGGTTCGCTCAATATGACTTTGAGTCATATTCAAAAAATTTTCATTGCGTTTATTCTTGCATTAGTTGCTTTCAGGATGCCAATGAGCTTTTGGCAAAAAAACTCAATTTATTTTTTAATGTTTTCTTTATTTTTATTGATATTGGTTTTTGTCCCTTTTATAGGAAAAGAAGTTAATGGGGCATTCAGATGGATTAGAGTTTTGGGATTTTCTTTTCAACCCTCTGAATTAATGAAGTTTTCTCTGATCATTTATATATCCTCATATTGCATCAGAAAATATGACGAATTTAGAGAAGAATGGTTGGGCTTCTTTAAACCAGTTTTTTTGATTTCACTTTCTATATTGCTTATTTTACTTGAACCAGATTTAGGTTCATCAGCAGTAATATTTATTGTGTCTTTTTCTATACTTTTTATTGCTGGAGCTCCTTTAAAGCATCTTCTTTTAATTTTTATAGTTGGATTATTAACATTTATTGGTTTGATATTTACAGCGACCTATAGAATCAAAAGAATTTTGGGATATTTAGATCCGTGGAATAGCGAATTTTCAGAGCAGTTAAGAGCTTCTTTAAGCGCAATAAGTAATGGTCAATGGTTTGGAGTAGGCATCGGAAATAGTAAGATGAAAGAAGGATTTTTATCTGATGCTCAAACCGACTTTATTTTTGCGATTGTTACAGAAGAATTAGGTATTGTTTTTAGCTTAGTTTTAATTTTAGCTTTCTCATACTTAGTCTTTCGATGTTTTTTGATAGGAAGATATGCTCGTCAAAATGATTATACTTTTGGTTGTTTAGTATCATATGGGGCAGGTGTTTTAATAGCTCTTCATGTGTTTATAAATATTGGTGTTTCAATAGGATTGTTGCCCACAAAGGGTATTCCGTTGCCTTTAATAAGCTTTGGAGGTTCTAACTTGATGCTTATGTTTGTCTTAATTGCCTTAGTTCAAAAAATAAAGATTGAGGCAAACTTTTCAAATAAAGTTTCTGTCTAAAAAATATGTCAGATAAAAATAAAAAAATTATTATCTGTGCAGGGGGAACAGGGGGACATGTATTTCCTGCAAAAAGATTAAGCGAAATGCTTTTAAGAGAGGGCGTTGAAGTTAGGTGGATCGGTTCTTCAAGGGGACCAGAAGAGCAAATATGTAAAGAATTAGGTATAAAATTCCATCGATATCCTTTAACAGGTTTTAGAGGCAAATCTTTATTTTTTAAAATCATAAGCCTTATTTTTTTAATTTTCTCAGTCTTGAGATTTTTTCTAGAATTTCAAATTGGGAATATTTTTTCCAAAAGAAATACTTTGGTTTGCTTTGGAGGTTATGTCTCTTTGGTAGGTATGTCACACTTTTCTGGGCCAATTTATATCCAAGAACAAAATTCTATACCTGGTTCCACAAATAGACTTTTGGCTAAATATAAAAAAATAGATAAGATTTTTTGCGGTTTTCCAAAAACTCAAGACTTTTTTGAAGAAAAAAAAGCAATATTCTCTGGTAATTTAATCAACCTCAATACAAAAGAAGTTGAGAAAAAGAATCCGCGTTCTAATGAATTAGATATCAAGATTATGGGAGGAAGTCTTGGTGCTAGATTAATTAATAAAACTGTTCCCAAGGTTTTCAGCAAGCTATCAGAGGATTTCCCTGATTTAAAATTTATTTTGTCGCACCAATGTGGCAAAGGAAATCTCGAAGAAACAAAATCATATTATGACTCTTGTAAAACAAGCTTTGATTTAAAGCTTTTTGAATTTGTAGAGAATATGGAAAACTTTTATTCAAATACAGACCTAGTAATTTCAAGAGCAGGCGCTTTATCCGTTTCTGAAATTTGTGAAACTCAAAATATTGCAATTTTTATTCCTTTGAAAAATTCAATAGATAATCATCAATATGAAAATGCTAAATTCTTGGTAGAGAAAAACTCGGCATTTATTTGTGAAGAGGATTTTATGGAAGAAAACTTAAAAAAAATCTTATTTGAAATTATTAAAAATCCAGAGATTCTGGAAAATATGAAAAAAAACATAGCCAAGGTTTCTTTAACGGACAAAAAAAATATTATTGTCAAAAACATTCTTTCAAATGAATGATATAAAAAAAATACATTTAATTGGAATAGGTGGTGCTGGCATGAGTGGCATTGCTGAAATATTAATTAATTTAGATTATGAAATTTCTGGTTCCGATTTAGTTAATACCTCAATAACTAAAAGACTCGAGTCTCTTGGAGCAAAGATTTTTTATACTCATGATGCTTCAAATGTAGCAGAAAAGGATTTGGTTGTAATTTCATCGGCTATTTCAAATAAAAACTTAGAAGTATCTGAAGCGGAAAAATTAAAAATTCCAGTTATCAAAAGAGCTGAAATGCTCGCAAATTTAATGATGCTTAAAGAAAGTGTTGCTATAGCTGGCAGTCATGGCAAAACCACAATAACTTGTATTCTTGCCCATATTTTTAGTAGTAATGAACTTGACCCTACATACATTATTGGTGGGAAGGTAGAATCTTTTGCATCAAATGCGAAGCTCGGCAAGGGTAAACATATTTTTACCGAAGCGGATGAAAGCGATGGTTCGTTCTTATTATTAAGACCCCATAAAGCAGTAATTGCGAATATAGATAACGATCATTTAGAGACTTATGACAATAGTCTTGAAAAATTAAAACAATCCTTTAAGGACTTTTGTCTTAGAACTCCCTTTCAGGGTCGAATATTTGCTAATGGCGATTCTCCTGAGGTATTAGAAGTCATTGAAAACCTTCCTCGGAACGTATCTTTATTTGGTTTTTCTGAAAACAATAATTTTCAAGTATTAAATTTCACACAAGACAAAGATGGTTCTAATTTTGTTTTATTTGATAAAGAAAATAATAAAGAGATGAGTTTTAAAACAAATATGCTGGGAAAGCATAATATATTAAACGCCGCAGCAGCCATAACTGTATCCCTCGATGAAGGAATTTCTTACGAAGGAATAAAACAGGCATTAGAAAAATTCATCGTGATCGAAAGAAGGTTTCAACTTATCTCTGAAAATGTTTTTGAGAAAGACATAATTCTTATCGACGACTATGGGCATCATCCTGAAGAATTGCGAGTTTCAATCAACACAGTAAAAGAAGTTTGGCCAGACAGAGAAATGTTGGTAGTTTTTCAACCACATCGGTATACAAGAACAAAAGCGCTTTTTGAAGATTTTGTTTCGATTCTCTCGGATTGCAAAAACCTAATCCTAATGGAAATTTATCCAGCCAGTGAAGAACCTATAAAAGGTTATGAAAGTGAAGACCTAATTAAACAAATAAAGGCTAAAAACTCAAAAGCAATATTAGTTAATGGTATAAAAGAGGCTTATAAAGAAATGCAAAAATTCAATCAAGATAATTTCATATTTTTGACACAAGGAGCGGGTAATACATCTGCATTAGCTGCTAAATTTAAGACACAAGTTAATTAGATGGATAATTTAAAAAAATTAAAAATCGGCGTGGTCGCAGGTGGAATTTCTAGTGAGAGAGACATTTCACTTAAAAGCGGTGGAGCAGTTTATGAAAGCCTAATCAAAAATGGTTTTTCTGCCAAGCTAATCGATATCAAGTCTCAAGAGCAATTAGTGTCCTTAGCAACCTACAAAGGACTGGATCTGGTATTCATCATGATTCATGGTAAAGGCGGCGAAGACGGCCAAATTCAATCGATACTTAAGATAGCTAAGATAAAATATACTGGAAGTAATTCTACTTCATCGAGAAGAGCTTTTGATAAGGTAACGAGCAAAGAGATTTTTAAAAAAAATGGTTTAGAAGTTCCTACTCATTGGTGTGTTTGGGTTGATGAAGAAGAGCAATTTGAAGACTGTGATAGACGTCGTATAGTTGTTAAGCCATCAAAAGAAGGTTCGAGTTATGGAGTTTCGATTTTAAACCGCCCTGGAGAGACTTGGTTTGATGAAGATGAAGATGCTGCTCTTGACCCAGATTTAAAAGAAGCTTTACTTAAAGCAGATTCATATGATGGAGAAATAATAGTTGAAGATTTCATTGAAGGGAAAGAATTGACTGTTGCAATTGTTGGAGAAAATACTTACCCAGCAATTGAGATAATACCCCCCAATGAGTTTTATGATTTTTCAGCTAAATATGATGGCATTGGAACAAAGTACATCCCGGCAAATTTATCCCCAAAAGAAACAAAAAAACTATCGGAATTGTGTCTTAAAGCCTTCAAATCCTTAGGTTGTTCAGGATGGGGAAGAGTTGACCTAATCAAGTCAAAAGACAATGGTAATTATTACATCTTGGAAGTTAATACTGTCCCAGGCATGACAGAAACCAGTTTGGTGCCAAAAGCCGCTAAATTAGCTGGATTAAGCTTTGATGATCTCTTGGTAGAAATAATCAAAGCCTCTATTGATTAATTGCCTGTATTACACTAGACTTCGCGTGTTTTCTTGAGTCTTACTAAAAAGATTCATACCCATAAGGAGGCAAATTGAATCATTACGAGATAGTTTACATATTCAACCCTGACGAAAAAGAACAGGGCAAATCCCTTTTTAATAAAATCTTAGAGACAGCCAAATCCATTAAAGGTCAGATACATAGATCCGAAGAAATTGGTTCCAGAAGATTGGCATACCCAATAAAAGATTATTATCGAGGCGAGTACTTTTTGATCAACTTGGAGTGTAATTCCTCTGAGCTAGCATCAATAACCGACCTTTTTAAATTCAATGAGAATATTTTAAGAACATCTGTTTTAAAGAAAAAAAAACCTGAAACTACTAAATCAGCCTTAATGGAACAAACCAAAGAGTCTTCTTATGAAAAAGATTCAAAAGATGACGGTCTTGTT
>CACEOL010000008.1 GCA_902561325.1 uncultured SAR86 cluster bacterium
TTTCACTTTGCCTAAAGATCTAAGGTGTGCAATATCATCTGTTTGATGCAAAGCTACACCTGCAGAGTCATAACCCCGATATTCCATCTTGTACAAGCCCTGCACTAAGAGTTTGCCAACGCTTTTTTCAGTAGCTGCTGCAATTATTCCGCACATTATTTTTTCTTTATATTCCTTTGTCTTGATCTGCCCAAGGCCAGTCTTTCTGCCGGAACATCTCTAGTAACAACAGAGCCAGCACCAATCATGCTGTTTTGTCCGATTTTTATGGGCGCAATCAAAGAGCTGTTGGAACCAATAAAAGCGCCTTTGCCCACTTTGGTTTTGTTTTTATTTTTGCCGTCGTAATTTACAAAAATAGTTCCCGCCCCAACATTAACTTTTTCTGAAACTTGCCCGTCGCCAATATAAGCCAAGTGCTTGGCTTTTGTGCCCTTGCCAATCTTGCTACGTTTAACTTCAACAAAGTTTCCTATCTCGGAACTTTCTGCAAGGTGAGCATCGGGACCGATATGTGCATAAGGACCGGCAGTGACATTTTTTTCTAAAATTGCATTTTCAATAAAAGTGTAAGGTTCAATTTTTGAACCGTCGCCTATCTTGGAGTTTCTTATGATCGCGCCTGGACCAATCATGACGTTTTTTCCGATTTCAACTTTTCCTTCAAACACACAATTGATATCAATACTGCTGCCTTTTTGAATTTTGATCTCACCTCTGAAATCCACTCTGGCCGGATCAGAGATGCTGACTCCTTTTTTTGAAAACTCCCTTGCTTTCAACATTTGATAGTTTCGCTCAAGCTGATTGAGCTCTTCTAGATTGTTTGCTCCCAAAACTTCCTCCTTGCTATCAAGTTTGACAGCTTTTACTGGTATTTTGTTCTCATTTGCTAGGCTTACAATATCGGTTAAATAATATTCTTTTGCAGCGTTTTTATTTTTCAAGCCCATAAGAAGCTTTACAAGCTTACTAGCAGCAATTGCCATAATTCCAGAATTTACTTCGGTGATTTTCTTTTGCTCTATTGTTGCATCTTTCTCCTCAACAATTCCAAGCACCTTGCCTCTGGGGCTCCTAATGATTCTGCCATAGCCTTTTGGCATTTGTTGCTCAAATGAAAGCAGGGCGAGACTGCTTTTTCCAGCTGCCTTAACTAAGTTATTCATTGTAGAGCTTTTCACTAGCGGAACATCGCCATAAATAATAAGTGCAACCGATCCTGCCCTTAAGTCTTTCACAGCCTGTTTTACCGCGTGTCCTGTACCCAGTTGTTTTGCTTGTTTGGACCATTTGCTGTTTTTAGGAGCAGAAACAGAAGCTTTTACCAAAGAGCCTTGGTCTCCAACAACAATGTGAGGCTGACAGTTTTTTAATTCAAGTGATGTATCTAAAACATGCTGCAACAATGCTTTGCCTGCAACCTTTTGTAATACTTTTGGCGAAGCAGATTGCATTCTCTTGCCTTTACCGGCAGCTAAAATAATTACATCGATTTTCATGAACAGCCCAGATTAGAGCGTATTCTAAATTTTTAAGGGGCTTTTGACTATTTCTTTCGCATTTTGCGAAGCGTTTGCAATCTCGCAGCAACTTCAGCGAGCTCGGCTTTGGCTTTGGAAAAATCTACATCCGAACTGGCATTATCTCTTGCCCTTTCTGCTAACTCTCTGGCTCGCTCAGCCTCTGCCTCATCTATATCTTCAGCTCTTTCAGCAACATCGGAAAGCAAGGTTACTGCATCTGGCTGAACTTCAATGAATCCGCCGGATAGAAAAAACACTTTTTCTTCTCCGCCCTCTAAAATTACCTTCACCGGACCTGCTTTGATACCTGTTAGAAGTTGTGAGTGTCCTGGTGTTATGCCAAGCTCTCCTAAAGTTCCAGTTGCAACTACCATTTCGACCTGGCCAGAAAAAATTTCCGACTCAGCGCTTACGATGTTGCAAAGAATTGTCGACATGCTTACAGAGCTTTTGCGTTTTCTACCACTTCCTCAATAGGGCCTGCCATTAAGAATGCTTGCTCTGGAATGTCATCGTACTCGCCATCAAGAATTCCTTTAAAGCCTCTTACTGTATCTTTGATAGAAACAAATTTTCCTGGAGAGTTGGTGAAAATTTCTGCGACAAAGAAAGGCTGTGATAAATATTTCTCAACTTTTCTGGCTCTATCTACCGTTTGCTTATCCTCTTCGGAAAGTTCATCCATTCCAAGAATAGCAATGATGTCTTTGAGTTCTTGATATCTTTGCAGCACTTGCTGAACGCCCATTGCAGTATCGTAATGTTCTTGGCCCACAATATTTGGATCCAATTGACGACTCGAAGACTCAAGCGGATCTACTGCAGGATAAATTCCAAGAGCTGCGATTTGACGTGACAAAACCACAGTCGCATCAAGGTGAGCAAATGTTGTTGCGGGAGATGGGTCTGTCAGATCATCTGCCGGAACGTAAATTGCCTGCACTGAAGTAATCGAACCTGTTTTGGTAGAGGTAATTCTTTCTTGTAGGACTCCCATCTCTTCTGCCAAGGTAGGTTGATAACCCACTGCTGAAGGCATTCTTCCTAGCAAAGAAGAACATTCTACTCCGGCTAAGGTATAACGATAAATATTATCGATAAATAATAAAACATCTCGACCTTCGTCTCTGAATTTCTCTGCGATGGTTAAACCAGAAAGAGCAACCCTCATTCTGTTTCCAGGAGGTTCATTCATCTGGCCATAAACCAGGGCAACTTTGTCCAATACTTGAGACTCGGTCATTTCTAGGTAAAAGTCATTTCCTTCTCTGGTTCTTTCACCTACTCCAGCGAAAACTGAATAACCACTTGTTTCGTAAGCAATGTTTCGAATGAGCTCCATCATGTTTACGGTTTTTCCAACACCAGCTCCACCAAACAAACCGACCTTTCCTCCTTTGGCAAAAGGACACATAAGGTCGATTACCTTGATTCCGGTTTCCAATAATTCAGATGATTCTGCCTGTTCTTCATAGGAAGGAGGATTTCTGTGTATTGGCATTCTTTCTTTCTCACCAACTTCGCCTTTACCATCGATTGGCTTACCCAACACGTTTAAGATTCTGCCTAAGGTTTTTTCGCCGACAGGTACTGTTACAGGTTCACCAGTATTTTCTGCCTCTGCTCCTCTCTTCAACCCTTCAGTGATTCCCATCGCAATAGTTCTTACTACACCATCTCCAAGTTGTTGCTGTACCTCTAAAATAAGATCTGCCTCTTTTACGACAAGGGCGTCATAAATCTTAGGCAGCTCCTCTTTAGAAAACTCTACATCGATTACCGCTCCGATAACCTGTACTACTGTTCCTTTACTCATTTTTTTACCTCAATAATTTTTATAATGCTGCAGCTCCTCCGACAATTTCAGAAAGTTCCTGAGTAATTGCCGCTTGTCTAGCATTGTTGTAAATAAGTTGTAATTCGTCGATGAGAGTGCCGGCATTTTCGGTAGCATTTTTCATCGCAATCATTTTTGCCGCTTGCTCGCAGGCTATGTTTTCAATCACGGCTTGGTAGACTAAAGATTCGATATAACGCTGCATCAAACCGTCTAACAATTCTTTCGCATCTGGCTCATAGATGTAGTCCCATCTGTGTTTCAACTCAGGCGTATCTTCTGCTAAGAGCGGCAAAAGCTGTTTGATTTCTGGCCGCTGCGTCATGGTATTAACAAATCTGTTACTAGCTAAATAAACCTTATCAATTTCTCCCGCTTCAAATTTTTCCAACAAGATTTTTATCGAGCCAATCAAATCCTCTAAAGCTGGAACGTCTCCAAGCTTTTCAGCAGCCGCAACAACGTTACCCCCATAAGAGTTAAAGAATACTTTTGCCTTGGTGCCAACCGAACAAAACTGCTGGCCAATTCCTTGGTCAGCCTGATCCTTTAAAAAGCCAACCAGGTTTCTAAACAAGTTTATGTTTAAGCCACCACACAAGCCTTTGTCAGAACTTACGACAATGATGCCGATGTTCTTGGTTTCTCTTTCTGTCATATACAGAGGCTTATATTCAGGATTTGAATTAGCTAAGTGACCAATAACGGAGAGCATGCGACCTGCATAGGGCCTGCCCATTTCCATTCTGTCTTGGGTTTTGCGCATCTTACTAGAAGCGACCATTTCCATGGCGCTCGTAATTTTTTGCGTATTTGAAATACTGGAAATTTGTTTTCTTATTTCTTTTGTATTTGCCATGCTACCAAGTTTGCGTTGATTTGAATTTTTCTAGTGCTTCTTTAAAACTGGCTAATACGTCATCGGAATATTCTCCGGTTTCGTCTAAGTTGGCCATGAGTTCCTTGTATTCAGATGCCATGAAAGACAACAAGGCTGACTCAAAATCAGCCACTTTGTTGAGCTCTACATCTTTCATATAACCCTCGTTAACGGCAAAAAGCATTACAGACATTTCTCCAACTGACATTGGTGAATACTGTTTTTGTTTCATTACTTCGGTTACTTTTTGTCCTTGTTCCAACTGTTCTCGAGAAGCATCATCTAAGTCTGAAGCAAATTGCGCAAATGCTTCAAGCTCTCTAAATTGGGCCAAAGCTATCCTTACTCCTCCGCCAAGCTTTCTAATCGATGGCAATTGAGCTGCTCCACCCACCCTGGATACTGAAATTCCTGGGTCCATAGCAGGCAAAATACCTTTGTTGAAATAAGAAGTATCCAAGAAGATTTGACCGTCAGTAATTGAAATCACATTCGTGGGCACGAAAGCCGATACGTCCCCTGCTTGAGTTTCAATAATAGGAAGCGCAGTCAGGGAACCCGTTTTGCCTTTTACTTTTCCACCGGTTTCTAGTTCAACATATTCTTCGTTAACTCGTGAGGCTCTTTCAAGCAGTCTTGAATGAAGATAGAAAATATCTCCTGGGTATGCCTCTCTTCCTGGCGGTCTTTTTAACAGCAATGAAATTTGTCTGTAAGCGACCGCTTGTTTAGATAAGTCATCATAAATGATCAAAGCATCTTCACCTTTGTCTCTAAAGTATTCCCCCATAGAACAAGCGGAATATGGAGCCAAGAATTGCATAGGCGCTGGATCTGCTGATGCGGCAGCAACAACAATGGTATGGTCCATTGCGCCAAATTCTTCCAACTTTCTTACTGTTGCAGCTATTGAGGATTGTTTTTGGCCAACGGCCACGTATATGCAAGTCATGTTCTTGCCTTTTTGATTAATAATCGCGTCAATGGCAATAGCCGTTTTTCCTGTCTGTCTGTCACCAATAATCAACTCCCTTTGACCTCGTCCAATTGGCACCATGCTATCTACTGCTTTTAGGCCGATTTGAACTGGCTGATCTACTGGCTTTCTAAACATTACCCCAGGAGCAACTTTCTCAACTGGCGAAGTTAACTTGGAAGCAATGTCGCCTTTACCGTCGATTGGATTTCCAAGCGCGTCAACTACTCTGCCAACAAGCTCATCGCCGACTGGGACTTCAAGAATTCTGCCTGTACATTTTGCAGTATCTCCTTCAGAAAGCAGTTTGTAATCACCAAAAATTACAACTCCCACAGAGTCGCGTTCTAAATTCAACGCCATACCAAATACACCGCCGGTGAATTCAATTAACTCCCCATACATGGCTT
This sequence comes from uncultured SAR86 cluster bacterium, assembly GCA_902561325.1. Classification (GTDB taxonomy): domain Bacteria; phylum Pseudomonadota; class Gammaproteobacteria; order Magnimaribacterales; family AG-339-G14; genus MEDG-81. The sequence continues at coordinate 5,630 of CACEOL010000008.1, forward strand.
CGCTGAGCCCATGAACCCTGGCAATACCGTCAGCAAGAAACACAATCGTGCCTTCATTCGATTCTTCAGCAGACACATCCAATTTATTAATTCGGTCTTTTATAATCTTGCTAATTTCTGATGGGTTTAAATCTTCCATTTGTAACCTCTTATGTTCTAAGTTGAGTTTTCAACTTTTCTAGTTTGTTTTTTATCGACAAATCAATTACCTGATCGTCATAAGAAATTTTTAGGCCGCCAATGAGACTTTTGTCTATTTCTGTAACAATGCTTACTTCGGCTTTCATTCTTTTCTTTAAAGCTGCTTCGATTTGCTTTAATTGTTCTTTGTCAATTCTGTAAGAAGAAGCAACAGTAATGTTCTTTAAATTTTTTTCCTTGGCAACGAGTTCCTTAAAATTTTTGCTAATGTCAGTCAAAAGCCTCAATCTATTTGCGCTTCCCGCGACAGAAAGAAAATTTACAAATTTTTCTTGAACCTCGTCTCTAAACAAATCACAGAAAATATTTGTTTTTTCGCTTTGTGAGATGCTTGGGGTCTCTACTAGCTGAAATATCTTTTGGTCTTCAAGAGCAAGTTCTATCAACGAAAAATCTGCTGTCCATGCATCTAGAGCATTATCGGTCAAAGCAACTTCAAAGGCTGCTTCAGCATAAGGTCTAGATTGTGTTCTTATTTCTGACATTAAATCTTTTTAATCAGCGAATCGATGATGTCTTTGTTAGCCTTCGCGTTTATCTCTTTGTCCAAGATCTTTTGGGCGCCAGCAATAACGAGTGCAGCAACTTCCTCCCTTATGCCATCTTTAGCCTTGTTAGCACTTTGCTCAATATCTGCTTCTGCTGAGAGCTTGATTTTCTTTGCTTCTTCCACGGCTTGTTCTTTCGCTTCATCGACAATTTGATCTGCTCTGGAGTTTGCTTGATTTATAAGGGAAGAGGCTTCTGCCTTCGCTCCATCTAATATCGTAGCCGACTCCTTATTTGCATCTTCGAGTTTTCTTTGAGATTGACTGGCGGCCTCGAGACCATCAGAAATTTCTTTTCTTCTGTCCTCGAGAAGATTTTCCATGCTGGGCCAAATGTATCTATAAGTTATGAACACAAAGATACAAAAAGCTAGAAGCTCTGCAAAAAAAGTTGCGTTTATATTCATGTTTTTATGTGAACAAGAATAATAGCCCTACTGCCAAAGAAATGATTGGCAATGCATCTGTAAGCCCAAGAGCAATCAGCACTTGCGCGAACAATTGACCTTGAAGCTCAGGCTGTCTTGCCACAGCTTCAATATATTTTGAAGTTAGACTTCCGATACCTATCCCGGCACCTAAAGCGCCAAGACCAGTAAGCAGTGCTCCTGCTATTAATCTACCTACTTCTACTTCCATATTAGTCTCCTAATTTTTTTAGCTAGTGTTTGGTGCTAGCCAAGTTTAAATAAGCTATTGTAAGCATCATGAAAATGTATGCCTGCAAAGCAACAATTAAAATGTGAAATAACGCCCAAGATAAATTCAAGATTAATCCTGGCAAAAACCACAAGGTTTGGGAAAAAGACATTGCAAATTGGCCAAACATGATGGCAATCAGAATAAAGATCATTTCTCCTGCGAATAAATTTCCGTAAAGCCTTAAAGCTAATGCAACGTGTTTAGAAACATAGCTTATAAATTCTAAAGGTCCAAGCGGCACGATAAAAAGCTCTTTTAAAAAACCCCCTGCTCCATGGGTTTTGACGCTGTAATAGGTCACAAGAATCATCACTACGATTGCTAGAGCAAGCGGAGCATTCAAATCGGCTGTTGGTAATATTTTGAAATAGTTGAATCCGCCACCAAAATGCCCAAAGAAACTAGCCATTTCTACTGGCAACAAATCCATCAGGTTCCAAGAGATAATCCAGAGACAGCTGGCAAAAGCTAAAGGGCCAACTATTTTAGAAGTGCCGTGATAACCTGAATTGACTGCGCTGGCGATAAACTCGTGAACGAATTCGGCAAAGTTTTGTAACTTGCCAGGCACTCCTTTTTTGGCAGCCTTGTTAATAAGGCCGAAGAATCCAAAGACAACTGCGCCTAATAAAATTGACATAAAAATTGTGTCTAAATGAAATGACCAAAAGCCCATTTCTGAAACTTTACAAGCCGAGTCTAGCCCCTTGAAAAGTTCCTGCTGATGATTGGCAAAGCCCCAAGAAGAAGTTTTTTCACACCAGCCAAAGGTTAAGTTTACTAAGTGATGACCTATGTAATCTGAGGTTTCGATTAAATTTTGTGCGTTCTCTTTAGCCATGATCTTTTGGGCAATGCATTATAGTGATTACCCCGACCAATTCTCAAGGCTTAGATGCAATTTATTTGCCATTATTCCTTTTTAAACGGCTTTATGATTTGTTCAAGCTGATCGAGATTTTTATAAGAAAAGGAAATTTTTCCGCTGCCGTTTTTTTTATGAGAAATAATTACTTGTGAATTAACCGCATCGCTAAGAGAGTTTTCTAGCGCCACAATGTTTGGGTCTTTAGAGGAGCTTCGTGCTCTGCCTGTTTTTTTATTTAAATAAGAGCTTGCTAATTTTTCTGCCTGCCTGACGGAGAGGCCTGAAGAAATTATTTTTTTTCCTATTTGCTCTTGATGAGCCGGGGGAAGAGGCAACAAGGCTCTGGCATGACCCATAGTTAACCTGCCATCAAAAAGCATTTTTTGTATTGGCTTTGAAAGCTGCAAAAGCCTTAATGAGTTTGCAATAGCCGATCTTGACTTGCCTAATGCCTCTCCCATGGATTGTTGGGTAAGCCCAAATTCTTGTTGCAGCCTCAAAATTCCTTCTGCCTCTTCAAGCGGGTTAAGATCTTCTCTTTGTAAGTTCTCTATGAGGCCTACGGTCAAGGCCGATTCTTCAGAGTCTTCTCTTATTAAGATTGGAACAGTCTTCAGGCCCGCGAGTTTTGATGCTCTAAGCCTTCTTTCTCCTGCAACCAATTCATAGCCCTTAGAAAGCTTTCTAACAATTAAAGGCTGAATTACGCCTTGAGTTTTTATTGAGTCGGATAGTTCTTTAATGCTTTCTGGAGGAATGTTTTTTCTAGCTTGGAACCTGCTGGGCTTGATGCTGTTTATTTCAGCTTGCGTAACACCGAGAGCAGGCCTATCAGTTGACTCTGCTTTTCGGACAGGAGAGGATTCTTCTGAGCCAATAAAGGCTCCCATGCCCCTATTCTTTTTCGTCTCTTGCTCTGGCGACAAAAAAGCTGACAGTCCTCTTTTCTTTTTTTCAGGCGACATTTTTATCCTCAAACTTCATTATTATTTCTCCAGCAAGCGCAAAGTAGGCCAAAGTTCCTTTGGCGTCTGGATCAATGTACATGATTGGCTTTCCTTCCGAGGGAGCCTCTGCAAGCAGGTCACACCTGGGGATAATGGTGCTGAATACCTCCTGAGAAAGAGATTGTTCGAGCTTTTCAGATATTTCTCTAGCTCTTTCTTTTTCTTGATCAAACATAGTTCTTAAAATTCCATCAATTTTAAGGTTGCTTCCCGTGGCTTCATTTATTTCAATTATCGTTCTCTGCATTGCAGCCAAGCCCTCAATTGAAAAGTGTTCGCATTGCAAGGGTATGATTATTTTATCAGCTGCTCTCAACGCGCTAACAGACAACATGCCAAGTGAAGGCGGGCTATCAATTAAGCAATAATCATATTTGTGCGCCAATAGTTTTAGTTTTCCTTTCAAAATTGAAGTTGGGTCAGAAACCCTTGCCATTTCTAACTCTGCAGATATCAAGTCTGGACTACCTGGAATTACGTCAAAATTAAAATCAGCCTTTCTTTGAATTAAACTCTCTAATGAAGCATCGTCAAGCAACACGTCAGTAATAGTGGTTTCTTCATATGTCTTCTTTCCGCCAAGCCCGGTTGTAAGGTTGGCCTGTGAATCTATGTCCAATAAAAGAATTTTTCTTCCTGCAGCTGCCAAGCTTGCAGCCAAATTTAAAGTTGTAGTGGTTTTGCCTACGCCCCCCTTTTGGTTTGCTACAACAAGAATTTTCACAAGCCTACTATAGCAGTTTTAGCACATTTGAATTTCCAAGAAGCCTCTTTTTTTTTCAAGGATTTTAGATGCTTCTGATTCTTTATATTCAATGTCAAAACCAGGGGCAGATAGGTTTTCCTTTGCGGAAACCATTAAAATAATTTTGTTCTTCTTCGAAATTTTATTTTTTAGGCTTTTTAACAAGCCAGCTGGATCTTTGAATGCTCTACAAACAATATTCGTTTCATTTATTTGGCCTATTTCCTCCGCTCTTACGTTTTTTACTGTAACTAAATTAAGCCCGAGCTCGTTCTTTATATGTATTAAAAAAGATGTTTTTTTTCTATTTGAATCTACCAAAGTTATAGATCTATTAGGGTCTGTTATCCCCAGACAAATTCCTGGAAAACCTGAGCCCGTGCCCAAGTCAATTATTGATCCTGGTGAAAGATGTCTTTGCATAACAGCGCAGTCTAAAAAATGTTCCGCCAGATCATTCTTGCTCAAATTCCTAGACACTAAATTTCGTGTTTTGTTCCATTTCAAAATTTGGTCTAAATATTTGTCAGCCTTACTGATTTGAGTTTCTGTTAGATTTAAGCTTGATGCTGCTAGTAGCTCTTTAAGGTCCAATTTTTTCAGAAGGCGAGCTTTGTCCTTTTTTGATGTGAACCAGCAATAGGGATATTGCGGCAGGGGTTATTCCTGGAATCCTCTGAGCATGTGCAATGGTTTTGGGCATAACCTTTTCCAGCTTCTGCTTTACTTCGTTGGACAGTCCGGTTATGTCTGAAAATATAATCTCTTCCGGGATTTTTGCGTTTTCGTATTTCTTTATTTTTTTAATTTCTTTGTTTTGCCTTTCGATATAACCAGCATATTTTTTTGTTGTCTCAATGTCTAGAAGGACGCCTTTTTCTGGGAGAGACCTTTTTACAAGCTTGTATATCTCTTCAAGCTTAGCTTCCGGCCTTTTCAGAATAGAAAGAACAGGTTGTTTTGATTTGTTTTTTCCACCAAACAATGAGGGGTCTATTTTCATTTTTTTGAGCGCTTGCGTTTCTCTATCTATCTGGGTCATTTTGCTTTGAAAAATATCCCACCTTTTGTTGCTTATTATTCCCAACCTATACGCATAAGGAGTCATTCTTTGGTCGGCATTATCTTCTCTAAGAAGTAACCTGTGCTCTGCTCTGCTTGTAAACATCCTATAAGGCTCTTTTGTGCCAAGAGTAACTAGGTCATCAATCAATACGCCAATGTAGCTGTTAGACCTTGACTCTATCCAAGGTTCTTTACCATCTAAACTCAATGATGCATTTATTCCAGCTACTAATCCTTGCGCTGCTGCTTCTTCATAGCCGGTAGTGCCGTTTATTTGTCCAGCAAAGTAAAGGTTTTCGATACCCTTTGTTTCCAATGTGTGAGAAAGGTTTCTTGGGTCAAAGAAGTCATATTCAACCGCATAGCCAAATTGAGTGATTTTAGCTTTTTCAAAACCCAAAATACTTTTTACCATTTTTTCTTGAATGTCCTTTGGCATGCTTGTAGATATACCGTTAGGATAAACTTCATCGGAAGTCAGACCTTCAGGCTCTATGAATATCTGGTGAGATTCTTTGTCGGCAAATCTATGAATCTTATCCTCTATAGAAGGGCAATATCTTGGCCCAATCCCGTCAATTCTCCCCGAAAACATAGGAGATCTATCAAGTCCAGATCTTATAAAATCATGAGTCTTCGTGTTTGTTCGTGTTATAAAACAATTCATTTGTTCTGGGTGCATATCAGAGGAACCAATAAAAGACATACACGGCCTTGGCGTGTCTCCTGACTGAATCTCAAGGACTGAAAAATCGATTGAAGAAGTGAGTATCCTGGGAGGAGTGCCCGTTTTTAATCTTGCATCTCCAAGGTCTAAAGACCTCAAGCAGTTTGCAAGTATCTTAGATGATTTTGATTTCTTTCTTCCGCCATCTTCTTCCTCTTCTCCGGTGAATAGCCTTCCGTTTAAAAAAGTACCTGCGGTTAAAATTATTTTCTTTCCGTAAATAATTTCTCCGTTTTTTAACTTAACTCCAGATGCCCTGCCGTTTTCTATTTCTATATCTACTACCTCTTCAGAAATTGAAGTAAGTAAGTGCTCACTATCAATTACAGACTTTACTGCTTTGCTATATAGCACTCTATCTGACTGAGACCTGGTTGCTCTAACAGCCGGACCTTTAGAAGCATTCAAGACTTTAAAATGAATACCCGCTGTGTCTGCACAAACCCCCATTAGGCCGCCCATGGCATCTATTTCCCTAACTAGGTGACTTTTGCCTAAACCCCCGATTGCAGGATTGCATGACATTTGGCCTATTGTTGAAGTATCGTGGGTGACGAGTAAGACTTTCTTTTTAAACCTCGAAGCAGCGAAGGCAGCCTCACACCCAGCATGTCCTCCTCCTATTACAATGATATCCACATTCATAAATAAATATTATATAAATTATTTATATTATTTAGTTTATATTGTTATTGTTATAGGGCGCCTTGAATTCTGTTGATAACCAAATTTTTATCGAGCCTGTCTGAATTAAGACGAATGACATCTTTATAGAAAGCTTGTATATATTATGAGAACAAAACTGTATTACTTGTGAGTAAAGAAAAAAAATAAATATTTTTATAAAGCTTTTAACAATTTATACAGTCTTATCAACAAAATTATTTTCCAATGCAAAATTTATTAAATATTTTGCCCAGCATGTCATCTGAAGAAATTGGATCATATATTTCACCCAAAAGCTCATCGCAGTTCCTTAGATTTTCGGCTACAAGTTCTAAATTAGAACCAATCAAGTTAGTAGAAATAAGCGTAACTTTTTTGTAAGCCTGTTTTATTAGTTTTAAATGCCTTATATTGATAGATAAGACCTCTTCTTGGTTGAGCTTCAAAAAACTTTGAGTTAGGGCTGCCTTAAGAAGTTTAAGGTTTTTTTTAGTTTTTGCAGAAATAGCAAACCCTTCTGGAGGGGCCTTCTTATCTACTAGGTCAATCTTATTTAAAACAAATATATTTTTTTTGCTTTTAAATATGGGCATTTTATCAAAGTCTGATTTTTTCTCAGCTAAATAAAGCACTATATCTGCACTCTTTAAGGCTTTTTTTGATAATTTTATGCCCTCTTCTTCGATTTTGTTCGAAGTTTCATGAATTCCAGCTGTATCCTTGAATACAAACCTGATTCCATCTATTTCACAAGATGAGGTTACCACATCTCTTGTGGTTCCCCTTTCTTTATTTACAATAGATACTTTTTCGCCGATTATAGCGTTAATTAGTGACGATTTTCCTGAATTTGGAGGACCAATAACTACAACTTTAACATCGCCAGAAATAGAACTATAAGACTTCATATCTTCATCAAAAGTCTTGAAAAAGCTCTTAAATTCAACAATTTTGCTTATAATTTCATCTAAATACACCTCTATATCTTCATCTACAAAGTCTATTAATGTTTCCACAAGCACCCTGATTTCTCTTAGCTTTTCTTGAACTTTTGATATCTTAACTTTTAGCCCTCCATCTAGGCTATTTTGTGCGGCTTTAAGAGAGGCCTTTGAATTAGCATTAATAATTTCAACAACAGCCTCAGATTGATCAAGAGTAAGCTTGTTGTTTAAGAACGCCCTTAGAGTAAACTCTCCAGGTTTTGCTATTTTCGCTCCTGAATTAAGGCACTTATTAATTACTTTTTCAACAATGAGAGGGTTGCCATGAGTTGAAATTTCCACCACATCTTCTCCTGTATAAGAATTGGGCGATTTGAAGATAGTAAGCACACACTTTTCATTTAAGCCTTCATCTAAAGGAAAGTTAAGCAGAGATGTTTCCTTTTTAGGCTTATTCTTCGTTATTTTTTGAATAATTGATAGGGCTTTGTCGCCTGACAGCCTTATTACAGAAATAGCGCCTCTGCCAGGAGGCGTCGAACAAGCAACTATGGTCTCTTTTCCACTAAGCACTTCTAGGGGAATGCATAAGCATCTGTATTGCCGATACAACCGAATTTATAAGCCAATACAAAACAAGGCCCGCAGGGAAGAAAGCGAACATTACTCCAAAAATTAAGGGCATGAATTTAAATATCCTTGCTTGCATTGGGTCTATTCCAGCAGGCTGCGGTTGGAGCATTTGCATTGCCCACATAGCCCCAATATTGAGAATAGGCAGTATAAATAAAGGGTCTCTTGAAGATAAATCAGTAATCCATATCAAAAAAGGAGCATATCTTAGCTCAACGGTCTCAATTAAAACCCAATAAAAAGCAAGAAAAAAGGGCATTTGAAGCAACATTGGCAGACACCCAAGCGCTGGGTTAACATTTTCGTCCTTATAAAGCTTCATCATGGCCTGAGACATAGCCTGACGGTCTCCAGAGTGCCTTTCTTGAATATCTTTAAGTTGGGGTTGAATTTGTCTCATTTTGCCCATTGATTTGTATGAAACATAAGATAAAGGCCATAAAATTATTTTAATTAGCAAAGTAACCAAAACAATAGCCCATCCCCAATTACCAACCATGTCATAAAAGAATTGCATTGCAAGAAACATTGGCTGACCTATCCAATACAAAAAACCATAATCAACAGCTAACGGAAGGTCTTTATTAGCCTTGGATAACTCTGACTGAACTTTTGGCCCAAAATACAGTGAATAACTAAAAGATGTTTCTTCATAGGGCTGGATTTTTATTGGCCTTCCGACAACTCCAACTGAAAACTTTTCATTTGTTTTGTTTTTTTTGCCTACAAATACATTGATATTCTCTTGATCAGGAATTATTGCGGTTAGAAAGTAGTGTTCTAAAAAAGCTGCCCAACCCTCTATAGAATTTTCTTTAAAGTCGCTTTCTTCTAACTCTCCCAGATTAACTTTTTGATAATTATCAGACTCTGTAGAAAATACTGGTCCCAGATATGCAAAGTTTGCAGGGTCTCCAAAAAAAGTTCCTTCTGTTCCCGGAGGCTTAAGAGAGTTTCTTTCTATCTTTGAATAAGAAGAAGAATTTATAACCTCAGAAGACAAACTTCGCAAAATATGTTCAACCCTTACAAAATAATTTTCAGGCTCAAAATGAATAATCTTTAATTCTTCAACAGATGAAGATTTTCTTAGAAATGTATAGCTATTTTCATCTGAGCTTCTTTTGATATCTTCAATTTTGAAGGAAGAGAAATTTTGGTCTGCATTGTCTCCAAATACAAACCCAGATAGCTGCGAGTATTCGTTTCTTCCACAGGCGTCAAACATTAACTTATTTTTAGTTGAGCCTATTTCATCAGGATAATTTTTTAATTCAGCTTTAACTAAAGACCCATCTTTTAAGTCAATTGAAATTTTCCAATTATTGGAATCTATTTCATAGCTTTCAGTTGAGCCACAAGAAGTTGATACAGAATTTGTAACAATCTCTTTGGGCTCAATTTCTATACTCTCATCAATAAAACCAAATTCTTCATTTTGTGAGTAAGTACTTACTTCGTCCCTAGCGTCTATATTTGTTTGAGGTTTTGTAGGCGGATCCCATCTTATTATTAGGAAATAGCTCATAATGAACACACAGGCTATAAGAAAGTATCTTTGAAAGTTTTCCATTATTCTTCTTTTTCTGGGACAGGATCATACCCTTTAGACCCCAAAGGGTGACACTTGGATATTCTTCTTAATCCCAAACTCAATCCTTTTAAAACACCATGCTGATTTATAGCTTCTATCATGTATTGACTACAAGTTGGTTGAAATCGACAATTTGAACCTAACAAAGGGCTTAATGTAATTTGATAAGCTTTAATTATAAATATAATTATTTTCTTCATTTAATTCCTTAGTTAAATTTAATAATAGAGTTTTTATTTCTCTCCTTAATTTATCTTTTTTAAAATCTAAAACCCTCTTTTTTGAAACTAAAAGCAATGATACTTTAGATTCTCCAAAGACATCGATAGATAAATTTCTAATCGTTCTTTTTAAATAGTTTCTGTGAACAGCAAGTTTAATATTTTTTTTTGGAAGAATCATGCCCAACCTAAATTCATTACTATTTTTTAAAATCAAGGCCCTGAAGTGTTCTGAATTTATTTTTGTACTGGAATTATTAAAGACTTCCTCGAAGTCACGCTTTCCTCTTAAAGGCTTATAAGGCAATTTAAACTGTAAGAGACTTTCTGCCCTTGCTTCTTCTGCTTTTTAAAACTTGTTTGCCTGAAACGTTAGAATTTCTTGCTCTAAAACCATGAGTTCTTTTTCTTTTTAGTTTGCTTGGCTGATATGTTCTTTTCATTTATTTAAGGTTTAATTGAGCAAAGGAATAATATAGATAGTAAATATAAAAGCAAGAAAAAATAAAAAAGAAAAAATAATAAATATTAAAAATTAACAGGTTATCCACAGAAAATTAATAAGATATCCTGTGGATAACTTTGTGTATAAGGTATATCATCTTTTAAAACGTCGGCATGATTAAATCTTGGAAAAAATGTAAAAAAGCTCTTCAAAAGGAAATGTCCTCAGAAGAATTTAATGCCTGGATAAATCCTTTAGAGTTTTCTATAAGTAATTCTCCTTCGGGAAACAAAGACCTCTTTATTCTTGCTCCTAACGCATTCATCAAGGAACATGTAAGGGAAAATTACGATGAAATTATAAGAAAACACCTTTTAAAAGAAGAAAAGAGCGATATTCCTCTTGTTTATGAACTAATTTCAGTACGTAAGCCATTGATTAATAAGGAAAATAATAAAAACTTAAGTCTTTTTTTGAATAAAGAAAATACTTTAAATGATGATTATACCTTCGAAACATTCGTTGAAGGCAAATCAAACAATATAGCTCTTGCAGCAGCTAAGCAGGTTTCAGAGTCAAAAAATGCTGCTTATAACCCTTTATTTATATATGGCGGAGTTGGTTTAGGAAAGACTCATCTAATGCATGCTGTTGGGAACAAGATTAAGGAACATGATAAGTCAAAAAATATTGTATATGTCCATTCAGAAAGGTTTGTAAGCGATATGGTAAAGTGTCTTCAACTAGGCTCTATAAATGATTTCAAAAATTTTTACAGGTCTGTAGATGCTCTTTTAATCGATGATATTCAATTTTTTGCTGGCAAAGAACAGTCTCAGGAAGAACTTTTTCATACCTTCAACACTTTGTTGGAAGGAGGACAACAAATGATTTTAACCTGTGACAAATATCCTAAGGAAATTGACGGTTTAGAAGAAAGGCTTAAATCAAGGCTAGGATGGGGGCTTCCAGTAAGTATAGAGCCACCGGAACTAGAAACGAGAGTTGCAATCCTTTTAACAAAGGCTTCAGAAATGGATCTAAACCTTTCAGAAGACTCGGCTTTCTATATTGCAGAGAAAATAAGGTCAAATGTAAGAGAGCTTGAAGGAGCTTTAAGAAGAGTAGGAGCAAACGCTAAATTTACAAACAGAGAGATTGATGTAAATTTGATTAAAGAATCATTAAAGGATTTACTTGCCATTCAACAAAGACAAATTAGTATAGAAAATATACAAAAAACTGTCTCTGACTATTACAACATAAGAGTCTCTGATCTTTTATCAAGCAAAAGAACGCGTTCTTTGGCAAGGCCTAGGCAAGTTTCTATGTGCTTATCTAAAGAATTAACGAATCACAGTTTGCCTGAAATTGGCGATTCTTTCGGTGGAAGGGACCATACGACTGTTTTGCACGCCTGTAGAAGAATTACAGCACTTAGAGAAGAAGATGCTGATATAGCTGAAGATTACACCAAATTAATAAGGACCTTAACAGTATGAAATTTTCAGCAAAAAAAGAGGCTTTAGCAGATAAACTTTCTTTATGTTCTTCTATTGCTGAGAAAAGACAAACAATTCCAATACTTTCTAACGTTTTATTAAAGACAAACGATGGAAACTTAACAATTGTTGCTACCGACTTAGAGAGACAACTATCACTTATTGTTTCAGATTGCTCTATTTCAGAGGATGGCGAAACAACTGTATCAGCTAGAAAACTATTTGAGCTAATAAGATCAGTTCCAGACGACACAGAGTTAAATTTCGAAGTTATTGAAAATCAACTTGAGATTTCAGCACTAAGCTTTCAAGCGGATTTAGCTGTATTGCCTGTCCAGGATTTTCCTTTTGTGGATTTGGAAGACCATAATTTTAATATTTCACTTGATGGAAAGAAATTTGTGAAAGTTTTAGAAAGTACGAGTTTTGCTATGGCTTCTGCAGATGTTAGATATTATCTTAATGGATTGTTATTCGAGACTGCCCAAAAAAAAATTAATATGGTTGCTACTGATGGACATAGGCTTGCCTGGGGATCATATTCTTATTCTGAGGAATTGGAAGATAAAAAACTAATTATTCCTAGATCGACAGCACAAGAGTTACAAAGAATTCTCAATTTATTTCCAGAAGAAATTTCTTTCTCATCAAATAATTCTCAATTAAAAATAGAATCAGATAATTTTACTTTCATAAGTAAGTTAATTGAAGGAGCCTATCCGGATTATAAAAAAGTTTTTCCTTCAGGAGAGGAACAATCTCTTTCAACATCAAAGTCTCCTATTCTCACAGCGCTCTCAAGATCTGCTGTTCTTTCTAATGAAAAATTTAGAGGAGTTAAGTTTGAGCTGAGCAAAGATAAATTAAAAATTCTTGCTAACAATCCAAATAAAGAAAGTGCAGAAGAAGAGCTAGATGTAGATTACGCCGGTCAAGATTTAGAAATAGGCTTTAATATAAATTATGTTCAAGAATCTTTAAATTATCTTCCGGGCGATGATATTGAATTTGTTTTTTTTGGCTCGGAAAATTCTTGCCTTGTAAAAAATTCTTCTAGTGATGACTTGGTACATGTAATCATGCCGATGAGGTTATGATGAAATGCCGTTATCAAAAATAAATTTAAATAATTTCAGATCTTTTAAAAACTCTTCTTTTGATCTGTCTAAAAAGAATTTAATTCTGGGAAAAAATGGGGCAGGGAAGTCTTCCTTTTTAGAGGCAATTTTTTTCATTCTTTCTAAAAAGTCTTTCAGAACATCTTCTTTAAATGCAATGATTAATTTTGAATCAAACTTTTTTAAAGTTGATGCGATATTGAATGGAAAAAAATTTTCTTTAACAAAGGATTTTTCATCCTCTGTAAAATCTAAAACAGAATATATTCAAAATGACTTTCTGCCTTTGGTGCTAAATAATTTTTCTTTGAGTCTTTTGGAAGCGCCAAAAGAGAATAGAAGGTCTTTTATAGATTACCTAATGTTTCACGTGGAACACGATTACAAAATAGATCACTTGAAGTTTAAAAAAGCCCTCGCCCAGAGAAATAGAGCGCTGAAAAAAAGCTCTTCTTCTGAGCTTAAATCTTGGACAAAAGTCTTCATTGATTTGTCTCAGAAATTAACCAAAAAGAAGCTTCAGTTTATAGACTCTTTCTTAAAAAGCTTTCCGACCTTTATAGATTCCTTGTCTATACCAGAAAACCTAAAAGATAAGTTTAAGGAGATTTCAATTACTTATGATAAAGGCTGGAAAGATGATTTGTTAAAGGAGTTAAGGGAGTCTTTTGTTAAGGATCAGGCAAGGGGATTTACTTCTTTAGGGCCGCAAACATCTGATTTGAGCGTTAAAATAAACAAACAAGATTCTGGAAATATTTTATCAAGAGGCGAACAAAAGTTATTGATTTTATTAATTTATTTATTTTTTATCAAGGCTTATAATAATCTTAGACCAAACAAAACCATTTTCTTACTTGACGACTTACCTTCTGAGCTAGATGAAAAAAATTTGGACTTAGCATTAAATCTTCTTCAAGAAGCAGATTGTCAATTATTTATAACTTCTTTGGAAAACTTAGAAAAATATGAGTTTGATTTTGTAATTGATTTATAATACTTGATGCCTAAAAAAGCTCCCAAAAAAGATGTTTATGACTCTTCGAACATTAAGGTTTTGAAGGGGCTAGAAGCGGTTAAAAAAAGACCTGGAATGTACATTGGGGATACCGATGACGGTACTGGGTTACACCACATGATCTTCGAAATCGTAGACAACTCTATAGATGAAGCATTAGCAGGTTTTTGTGATGAAATTAAAGTAGTTATTCATTCCGATGCAAAAGTAAGTGTTAGTGATAATGGTAGAGGCATCCCAGTAGACATCCATAAAGACGAAGGTATTTCTGCCGCTGAAGTGATAATGACAAAATTACACGCAGGCGGAAAGTTTGACGATAATTCCTACAAAGTATCTGGCGGACTTCATGGCGTTGGCGTTTCAGTGGTAAATGCCTTATCAGAAACACTCGAGCTGGAAATAAAAAGAGAAGGAAATGTTTACAAGCAATCCTATAAAGATGGCGTGCCAAAAAAAAAGATAAAAAAAACTGGATCCACAAAAGATCAAGGCACATCTTTAACAATCGTTCCGTCAGAATCTACTTTTGGAAAGAACAGGGTATTTGATTACGACATTGTTCAAAAAAAATTAAGAGAGTTATCCTTTTTAAATTCAGGAGTGCAAATAGAGCTTGTTGATGAGAGGTCTTCAAAAAGTAACGTTTTTAAATCTACTGGTGGTTTAGAAGAATTTGTTTCTTATAAAAATAAAAACAAAACCGCGCTAAATAAAATTTTTTCTTTCAGTAAAGAAGCAGGCAAGGGCATCTCTATAGAAATTGCTTTGCAGTGGAATGATTCTTATCAGGAAAACATTCAATGTTTCACTAATAACATTCCTCAACGTGATGGAGGAAGTCATTTAGTAGGGTTTAGAACTGCCCTAACTAGAACACTAAATAATTTTATGGAGAAAGAAGGGTATTTAAAAAATGAAACATCCCCGCCAAGCGGTGAGGATGCTCGTGAAGGACTTACTGCAATTATTTCAACCAAGCTTCCTGATCCCAAATTTTCATCTCAAACGAAAGACAAGCTGGTCTCTTCAGAAATAAAACCGGTTGTAGAGCAAGAAACCTATAAGCACCTCTCTGATTATTTATTAGAAAATCCAAACGAGGCAAAAATAATTGTCTCAAAAATATTGGAAGCTTCAAGGGCGAGAGAAGCTGCCAGAAAGGCAAGGGAAATGACCCGGAAACAAGGCAGATTAGATGGGTCTGGTTTGCCTGGAAAACTTGCAGACTGTCAGGAAAAGAAACCGGAATTAAGTGAGATTTATCTTGTTGAGGGAGAATCAGCTGGCGGCTCAGCAAAACAGGGCAGAAACAGACAAAATCAAGCAATCTTGCCATTAAAAGGAAAAATCTTAAATGTAGAGAAAGCAAGACTGGACAAAGTATTAAGCAGTCAGGAAATAGTCATCTTGATTACTGCTCTGGGTTGTGGAATTAGAGACGAATTTACTCTAGAGAAACTTAGATATCACTCAATAGTTATCATGACGGATGCTGATGTAGATGGCTCTCACATCAGAACTCTTCTTTTAACTTTTTTCTACAGACAAATGCCTGAGTTGATAGAAGCTGGCCATATCTTTATTGCCCAGCCTCCCCTTTATAAAGTAAAGAAAGGTAAAAAAGATATCTATTTAAAAGATGAAGAAGCCCTTCAAGAATTTTTAGTGGACAAAGCAGTAGATGAAACTGAACTATTTGCAACAGCATCTAAAAAAATAGAAGCTGGAAAATTCAAAGAATTATTAAATCTCTTTAATAGTTTTCAATCTGCTATTTCGAATCCTTCGGTTTCTTTAGATCAAGACATTCTCATTTCAATGTTGAATGCAGATGAATTTCCTTCTTCGCCATCTGCTGAAAATGTAAAAAAATGGATAAAAGTCTTTCTTAAAAATATCGAACAAAAAAAAGGCGTTGCATGGAAAGCCTCAATTGATGAGAAAAATAAGCAGTCTATTTTGGTTGAAAGGACTGAACACGGGTACTCTTCTTTTTCTATAATTCCTTTTCCATTTTTCAAATCTAATCAGACAACTCCTTATAAGATTATCAAGGCTTACAAAAAAGCTCTTAAAGATCTCAAATTAAAAACAAGTTATCTTGTTATTTCTGAAGAAAAAATAAAAATAGAAGATTTTCTTAAACCATTCAATAAATTAATGGACTCAACAAGAAAAGGCTTATCTCTTCAGAGATACAAAGGCTTGGGCGAAATGAATCCAGAACAGCTATGGGACACTACTATGAACCCTGTTGGCAGAAGATTGGTTCAAGTAAAGATTGAAGATGCCGATGAAGCTAGTGATTTGTTTGAGCAACTTATGGGAGATAATGTCGAAAATAGAAGAGAGTTTATTGAAACCAATGCTTCTTTAATTGGCAATATAGATATTTAACTCAAAAAAGTTCTGAATATTTATTTTCCGTCCAATCTCTAACTATTTTAGTTGTTTCAGGAGAGTTTTCTTTTGGCTGAATAGGGTCTCCAATAAAAAACACCACTTCACCGGGGGTTATAACAAAATCCCCGCCATACCAAGATTCTCCAGCATTATGGACAATAGGGATAATTTCACTATCTGTTTGAAAAGCTAATTCTGCACCTGTTTTTTTGTAGATACCAAGGTCTCCCGGTTTTCTTCTAGTGCCTTCTGGGTAATAGATTAAAGAAAAACCAGAGTCCAATAATTCCTTGCCCATAGAAAAAATCTTTTTAACAGCTTCCGAGCCTTTGTCTCTATCTATTGGAATGGAACTAAGCAGTCTCAAAGCCCAACCAATGATTGGCCATGATAACAATACATCTTTCAGAATGGTTGCTGTAGGTACAAATCTTTCATACAAAACCAAAGTTTCTATAAAGCCTTGGTGGTTAGGAAAGTAGATTTTTTTTCTTGGTGAATTTATGACATCAACATTTCCTTTAAAAACAATCTTTACTCCGCAACAAATTTTTATCCACCAACGAAAGAAAGCAACCCAGGAAAGTATAATTTTCTGTCTGAATTTTCTATCAATAAAAATACAAGCAGGAAAGGTTAAAGAAATGATGATTAAAGAAATTCCCAAAATTACATAAAAAAGAAAAGATCTTACGTATGAAATCATTTGCAGATAAATTTTGTTGCTGACAATAGATTTTCAAAAACTTGAGCTTGAGAAGTATCATGGTTTTTCAACGTGATTTCTCCATAACCAGTTTTAACTAACAAAGGATTGCATTCATGAGCGAGAGCACACTGAACATCAGAAAATTTATCTCCAACAAAATAACTACCTTTAAGATCAATGCCCAGTGCTTTTTCTGCTTGGAGCAAAAGACCGGTTTTTGGTTTTCTGCATTCACAATCATCTTCGGGCCTATGGGGACAAACTTCTATATGAATAATATCTGATCCGTGTTCTCTAACTTTTTGTTTCATGTGAGAGTTAACTTTATCTATTTGATCTTTAGAAGCTATGCCGAGGCTAATGCAGGCCTGATTTGTGGCAACAATAATTTTAAAATTATTGTCGGATAATATAGATAATGCATCTAAGCTCCCATCCTCGAACTTAAAATCTGCCGGCTTTGTAACATAGTCAAAGAGATCAACGTTAATAACGCCATCTCTATCAAGAATAATGTACTTCTGGCCTGACATTATTAGCCCTTAAATAACTTTAGAATGCTTTTCTCTATGTCGCTTAAGTCGATTACTTCTTGCTCCATAGTATCTCTATCTCTAAAAGTAACTTTGTTCTTTTCTATGGTGTCATAGTCAACTGTTAGACAAATTGGGGTTCCAATTTCATCATGTTTGCGATAACTTTTTCCTATATTTCCAGTATTTTCAACTGCAACTCTTCCAATATTAAGTTTTAAAAGCCTGTTTTTTATTTCTACTGAAGCGTTTACTATTGCTTCTACGTTCTTTTTAAGGGGAATAACAGCTACTTTTATAGGAGATAGGTGTCTTTTCAAAGATAATACTACCCTTTTCGTATCATTTTGAAGATTTTCCTCCTTATATGCATCATTTAGAATAGCCAAAAACGCCCTTTCGACCCCAGCACTTGGCTCAATAACATAGGGAACAAGCCATTTATTTGATATTTTATCCTGGAAAGCAAGTTTCGCTTTTGAAGTCTTATTTTCCTTAGTTTTTGCGTGTATGTTGAATTCTTCTTGAGACTTAGTATGAGAGCCTAAATCAAAATCTGTTCTATTTGCAATCCCTTCAAGTTCTTCTGTTCCATGAGGAAATTTATACATAATATCTGTTGTTGCCTTGGAGTAATGTGATAATTCCTTTTTTGGGACATTGAAGAGTTCTAAATTTTCTTCATTTAAGCCCTGATCTATCCACCATTTCATTCTTTCTTTAATCCAATATTCGTGAAATTTCTCATCGTCTTTCGGCTCAACAAAATACTCCATTTCCATTTGCTCAAATTCTCTCTTCCTAAAGATAAAATTTCTGGCTGTTATTTCATTTCTAAATGCTTTACCAATTTGGGCAATTCCAAAAGGTAGCGTTCTAGAAGTGCTGTCTAAAACATTCTTAAAATTAATAAAAATATGTTGAGCTGTTTCTGGACGAAGATAGGCAATGGAAGAGCCATCGTCTACTGGCCCAATACTAGTTTTAAACATCAGATTAAAGTCTCTAGGCTCAGTTAAATTTGTTGACCCACAATTTGGACACTTCATTTCGTCTAAAGTATCTGCTCTCATTCTGAATTTGCAATCTTTGCAATCAATTAATGGGTCAGTGAAAGTGTCTTCATGACCTGACTGAGCAAAGATGTTTTGGCTGCCCAAAATTGAAGAATCCAAGCCTTCTATATCATCTCTTTGATAGATCATAGATTCCCACCAAGCTCGTTTAATATTGTTGGCGAGTTCAACGCCAAGCGGTCCATAATCATAGACGCCCTGCATTCCTCCATATATCTCTGCAGTCTGAAAAATAAAGCCTCTTCTCTTACAAAGAGAAACAATTTTATCCATTTTATTTTCTGCCATGCTTGTATCTTATTAGAAGTAAGTACTTACTATTCTTTCCAGAAGAATGCTGTAAATAATACCAATAAAGTATAGATTTCTAATCTTCCAAGTATCATTACAAAAGCCAAAAGGACTTTCGTAAACGCATCCATTCCTGCGTAATTATAAGCTACTTCACCTAGTCCTGGACCTAAATTATTTAGACACGCCGCTATCGCTGAAAAAGCAGTTTCTGTGTCTATCCCCTGCCCCATTAAGATAAAAGATCCAACCAAAAAAGTAAGCAGGTAAACTGTTAAAAATCCCCAAACGGAATCAGCAACTTCACTATTGATTTTCTTTTTGCCAATTTTTAAAGGCAAGACAAGATTTGGGTGTATAAGTTTTTTAAGCTCTCTTCTTGCATGATTCAAAAGTACCAAGCCTCTTATCGCTTTAAATCCTCCTGCAGTTGATCCTGCACAAGCTCCTATCATGCCAATAAAAATTAACAGTTGAGGGAGGTAAGTTGGAAATGAAGTATGATCCAAAACGGTAAACCCTGTAGTTGTCGCAAACGAAGTAACAGTGAATAAGGAAGATACAATTAGACCCGAGGAAATTTCAGATTTGCTTAACCAGATAGTAATCAAGAACACAACAAAGGCAAGAAAAAGCATTTTCCAATAAAACCCAAACTCAGGATCTTTTACATAGTTGAATAATTTAAAATTTGAAAAAGAAAGGTAATGCAGAGAAAAACTTATGCCTGAAATGAACATAAAAACAACTGCCAAAATATAAATTGTGTTGCTATTGAAGAAAGCAAAACTCTCGTTGTAATTAGAAAAACCACCAATTGCAATCGTAGTAAAAGAGTGAACCACTGCGTCGAAATATTCCATTCCAGCTATGAAGTAGGACAAGCAACAAAGCAAAGTAAGAATTAGATATATGTACACCAAAACCATAGCAGTTTCAGCAATTTTTGGCCTTAACTTGCTTTGATTTATAGGACCTTGTGTTTCACCCCTATATAGCTGCATTCCACCAACCCCTAAAAGGGGCATCAGGGCAATGGCTAATACGATAATACCAAGACCACCTATCCATTGCAGCAAGCCTCTATAAAACAAAATAGAGTAATATTCTCCGGAAAGATCAGAAAATATCGTTGCACCTGTAGTTGTTAAGCCTGAAGTAGCTTCAAAGTAAGCACTTACTATAGTTAAATCGGTTTTAGTTCCTAGTATAAGGGGTAAAGTTGCAAAAATAGTAAAGAACAACCAAAGGAGAACAGTTAACAAAAAACCCTCTTTAACTCTTATCCCATCATATTTCTTTTCAAAATTAACCAAATATAGAAACGAGCCAAATGCAAGGGAAATCAGAAAAGAATAGGCAAAAGCTGTAATATTATCTTCGTTATAGATAATTGAAACTATAATCGGTGTTAGCTGTAAAAAAGAAAAGGCAATCAAACCTATTCCCAAAACTCTAGAAATTAACCGAAATTTCATTTAAATATCTTAAAAAGCACCTAATTTCTTCTTAACTCATTAAACTTGTTTCTAGAGCTGGAAAAAGTTTTTTATCAGACAAGAAGATAATTATATGGTCATCTTCATGAATTTTAACGTCATGATGAGCGATTTTAACCTCTTTTCCACGAATTAAAGCACTTATAGTACAACCATTTGGCAGCTTAATGTCATCTATTCCTTGACCAATGATCTTAGGAGTTGTTTCAGGGCTTGCTATCAGCTCTAAAGCCTCAGATTTGCCTTTTTTAAAGGTGTGAGCCCTTTCAATCTTTGCTTTGGTTATGTTTTTCAGAACTACTCCAATTGTAATTTCATTTGGAATTACAGTAATGTCTACTTCACCTTGATGAATCAGATCTAAAAAAGATTGTTTATTCATTAAAGAAAGCACTTTTTTAGCCCCAAGTTTTTTTGCTAATAAGGAAGACATAACATTTGCTTCATCACTATCAGTGACTGCACAAAACATATCTACCGATTCTATGCCTTCTTCAATTAATAAATCTTCATCTGTTGAATCGCCATTGAGGACCAAAGCAGAATCTAAATTTTCAGATAGGTAATCTCCTCTTTTTCTGCTTTTTTCAATAATTTTTACAACGCTAAATTTATCTTCAAGGATTTTAGCTAGTCTTCTGCCAATCTTTCCGCCACCTGCAATCATTATATTCTTGTATTTAGAATCTCTTGGCCTAATTTCAGACATTACTTTCTTGATATTTCCTTTAGCAGAGATAAAGAAAACTTCATCGCCATCTTTTATATAATCCGCTCCACTTGGAATAATAATCTCTTCTTCTCGATAGATAGCCGCAACTCTAGTATCTGCATTAGGAATGTGCTGTCTCAGTTCTGAAACTTTATGACCAGTAATTGGAGCTCCTTCAACAGCTTTTACACTCACCATTGAAGCTCGTCCATCACCAAAATCTAAAACCTGAAGAGCTCCTGGAAGCTGTACCAATTTTGAAATGTATTCGGTGATAAGAGTTTCTGGAGATATCAAAACGTCAATCGAATATTCTCCATTTTCAAAAATCTGACTACCTTTGCCTTTGAGATATTCTCTAGCTCGAATTCGGGCCATTGTTCTAGTTTTCTTATTGAGATGTTTAATCATCTGACAGGCAACCAAATTAATTTCATCATATTCGGTCATGGCAATAGCCAACTCTGTATCTTGAATATTTGCGTCTTCGAGAGTTTGTGGATAGCAACAGTTTCCACACACAATTTTTATATCGTGTTGTTCAGACTCTTTTTCGAGTTTTTCTTCGTTAAGATCGACGAGGGTTATGCTGTGACCATCTTCAGATAGAATTTCGGTTAATTCTGATCCAACTTGGCCGGCACCTAAAATTAAGATGTTCAATTATTACTCCAATGAAAATTATACTCTCAGAAAAATAATATTGTGAATTTGATTATCACTATTTAAAGCTTTCATCGGAGTTAAAAAAATCTTTTGATCCATTGTAGAAACTTTTGTATCCCATTCTTTTTTTATTCTGCCTGGCAAGCTCTTTAATTTCGACACACAGATCTTTTCCAGAGACTAAAAATTCGTTTTTATCAGCCTTAATAACTTTTCCGGGGTCTGAAGCGGGCAGGGCATTTATTTTTGCACGGTAAATAATAATTCTTTCATTTTTATATTCTGAAAATGCACAAGGATTAGGACAAAGACCGTTAATTTTGCCAACTATTTCTTCCGCTGATTTTGTCCAATCTATTCTTGCTTCATCTTTTGTTACTTTAGGAGCATAAGAAGATTCGTTTTCATTTTGTTCTGTAAGCGAAAATGTATTTTCCTTAATAGAATCAATAGTTTGTAAAATATTTCTAGATGAAATATCGCTCATGATTTCCTCTAAATCTTCTGTATTAGTCCCTTCCTCAATAGGAAATTTCACGCTGTTTACAATTGGACCCGTATCTAGGCCAGCATCCATTTTCATGAATGTAATTCCTGTTTCTCGGTCGCAGTTAATTATGCTCCTTTGAATTGGAGCGGCACCTCTGTACTTGGGCAGCAAAGAAGTGTGAATGTTAAAGCTTCCATGTTTTGCCACATTCAAAAGATCTTCACTAATGATGTGTCCAAAAGCAAAGACAAGAAGAAGATCAATATCTAGTTTTTCCAAAGTAGGTCTGAACTTTCTATCTTTGATTTCATCATAAGAAAAAATTTTAATTTTTTTCTCTTCTGCAAAAACTCTGATTGGACTTTTAACAAATTTTAAACCTCTACCCGAACGTTTTTCTTCTGCACAAATCACTCCAACCAAATCATGTTTGGATTCATAGATGGTTTCTAGAGTTTTAAGAGCAATCTTCGGCGTAGCAGCAAATAAAATATTCATTATTTCTGTTTGACAATTTTATTTCGGATTCTTCTTCTTTTAAGTTCAGAAATATGATCAACGAATAATCGACCGTTGAGATGATCAAGTTCATGTTGGACAACTTTGGTCAATAGTCCTTCGGGTTTAATTTCATGTTGTTGTCCACTTAGATCTTGATAAGAGAGTTTAATATCTGATGGTCTAGAAATTTTCTCAAAAAAACCCGGAACACTTAGACACCCCTCGTCGTAATCTTCAGTTTTAGAAAGATCCAAAATTTGAATTTCAGGATTGACGATTACTAAAGGTTCATTTTTTTCTGGACTTATGTCGATAACAGCTACTTGTTTAGCAACGCCAATTTGAGTTGCAGCCAGGCCAATGCCATTCACCGAGTGCATAGTTTCGAACATATCATCCGTTAAAGTTTTCAACTCGTCATCAAAAGTTTCAACAGGCTTTGCTTTAATACGCAAATCTTGATTAGGAAATTTTAAAATTTTTCTAATTGCCACGATTGTTATTCAATTTATTTTTATCATCTGTAAAATAACATTTTAGTTAAGGAGATTAAAAATGAAAGTTTCAATTGTCATGGGTTCAAAATCAGATTTAGATTTAGCAAAAGCTGCGGGAGAAATTCTCGATACTCTAGACGTTCCATACACAATAAATATTTTAAGTGCGCACAGAACACCAGAGCTATTGCATGCTCATATAGATGAGGCCATAGCAGATGGAGTGAGAGTTTTTATCGGCATTGCAGGTTTGGCTGCCCACTTGGCAGGAAATGTTGCCTCCAAAACCACTCTGCCAGTAATTGGTGTGCCTGGAGACGGCGGGCCTTTGAACGGATTTGATGCTCTTTTATCTACAGTGCAAATGCCTAAAGGCGTTCCAGTAGCAACGGTTGCCATTGGTAAAGCTGGGGCTATCAATGCAGGATATTTAGCTGCTCAAATGTTATCCACAGGCAATGAGGAACTCGCTGAAAAGGTAAAAAACCTCAGAGAAGAGCAAAAAGAGGCTCTAAAAAAGGAAAACGAGGAGCTTCAAAGCTAAATTATTAAGGAAAATGATTTACGCATACCCAACTGAGGGAGTTTGGGGTTTAGGCTGTCTGCCTGATTCAGAAGAAGATGTAAAAAAAATTTGTTTTCTTAAAAAAAGAACATTAGACAAAGGTTTAATTTTAGTTTCGGGCTATTTTTCCCATTTCGATGCTTACCTTTCACACTTATCAGAAGATTTGATATATAAAACAAAAAGTAAATGGCCTGGAGCTCATACTTGGTTGGTTCCAGCAAACGATAATGTTCCGTCTTGGATAAGAGGCGACAGCGACTTTGTGGCTTTGAGGCAAAGTGTTCATCCTTCAATTATTGAACTCTCTGAAAAGTTAAATAGTGTTATCACATCTACTTCAGCGAATATTTCATCGGAATCTCCAGCAAAAAATGCTAAAGAAGTTAGAAACTTATTTGGAGATGAGGTATCTATTTTAGAAGGAGAGCTTGGCGGGGCAGATAAACCTACTCCAATACAAAACTTAATAACTGATGAATGGATAAGAAATTGAAACTCGCCGTAATTGGTAAGCCAATTAGTCACTCAAAGTCTCCTGAGATTCACCAAGACTTCGCCAATCAGTTTGATACAAAAATTGAATTTAGAAAAGATGAAGTTACACCAGAAACTTTAGAAACATGGCTTGCTGACTTTTTTAAGGCTGGCGGTAAAGGCGTTTCCATAACACTCCCGCTTAAAGAAGAAGCTTTAAATAATGCAGATGAAATTTCTGATCGTGCAAGACTTGCCTCAGCATGCAATGTTATTTATGCAAAAGATGAAAAGTTATTTGCAGACTGTACCGATGGATTTGGTTTAACCAAAGATCTAGAAGAAAATTTAAAAGTCCGTTTAAAGGATAAGAAGATATTGATTTTGGGAGCTGGAGGAGCTGCTCGTGGAATTATTCCTTCCATCATCGAAAAAAAACCAGCGAAGCTGAAAGTGGCTAATAGAACTGAAAGCAAAGCTCTTTTATTAAAAGAAGACTTAGAAGGCAAAGTTGATTTGAAGGGAAAAAGCTTAATATTTCAGGCTGGCGGTCTTGCAGATGATTTTCTGCTAGCTGATTCTTATGATCTGGTTATCAACTCAACTTCAGTTTCAACACAAGCTGGAGAATCCATAGGGCTGCCAAAAGCCTTATTTTCAGGCACAAAGCTCGCTTACGATCTTTTTTATGCTGCTGAAAAGACAGTCTTTATGCAGGAGGCCTTAGCAGGTGGAGCTGAAAAAGTATCAGATGGTTGGGGCATGCTGGTTGAGCAGGGTGCAGAGTCTTTTAGATTATGGACTAATCTTATTCCAGATACTTCTAGATTGCTTGAAAAGCCTATTGATTAAGGCTTATTCATATATAATTCTTGCACGTAACGCCCACAAAAAAATTTTTGAGATGTATTTGAAAAAACTTATTCTGTGCCTCACGGCACTGCTCTTAGCGCCTCTATCTTTTTCGGCCTGGGATGACATCAATATGACCCCTGGCGTTAACGCCATTGCCCAAGAAATTTTTGGCTTACACATGATTATTTTCTGGATTTGTGTCGTCATTGGCGCATTGGTTTTGGGCTTCATGGTTTTCCTTATTATCAAGTATCGTAAGAAAGAAGGCGTTGAACCTGCTGATTTTGATGACAATCCAAAACTAGAACTGACCTGGACAATATTGTTTGCGGTCATTTTGATTGGCATGGCAATTCCAGCTACTACAACCATGATCAAGGCTTACGATGATGAAGAGGGCGACATTAATATCCTGATCACTGGGCATCAGTGGAAGTGGCAGTATGAATATATGGAAGATGAGGTGAGTTTTTTCAGCAATCTTCTGACTTCTCTTGATGCAAGAAATAACATTGCTCCCAAAACCGAAAACTACTTATTAGAGGTTGACGAGCCATTGGTTATCCCAGTCAACAAAAGAGTAAGATTTTTAATCACTGCTAACGATGTGATCCATTCTTGGTGGGTTCCAGATTTTGCCGTGAAGCAAGATGCCATTCCCGGATTCATAAACACCGCTTGGACTTATGTTGATGAGCCTGGCGTATATCGAGGGCAATGTACTGAGCTATGTGGGGTTTACCATGGGTACATGCCGATTGTAGTGAAAGCTGTATCGGATTCCGAATACAAAGATTTCATTCAAGGAAAAAGAGATTTAAAAGCACAGCAAGCTCTTCTTACAGAAAAACTCTGGGAAACAGATGAGCTATTT
The DNA here is from genome assembly GCA_902561325.1 of uncultured SAR86 cluster bacterium. Taxonomy (GTDB): domain Bacteria; phylum Pseudomonadota; class Gammaproteobacteria; order Magnimaribacterales; family AG-339-G14; genus MEDG-81. The sequence continues at coordinate 31,785 of CACEOL010000008.1, forward strand.
ACGATTGGTGAGGAAGTCTACTTAAAAAATTGTGTGGCTTGTCATCAAGTTAATGGCGCAGGTATTCCACCAGTTTTCCCAGCCCTGGCTGGTAGTGAAATTGTCATGAACGACAAAGGCAGACAAGTAGAGATTTTAATGGAAGGGGTTCAAGGAGCAGCGATGCAATCTTATGCAGAACAACTTACCGAAGTAGAAATTGCAGCAGTGATTACCTATACCCGAAAGGCTTGGGGCAATGACGCTGGAGGCGACGGCGAAATTGTCGTGCCTAAAGAAATTTTAGATTATAAAAACAATAAACTATAAAAAGGAGCTTTAAAAAATGAGCGCAGTAATAGAAGGACATCACGACGATCATCATCATGGTCCGGCTAAGGGTATAACCCGTTGGCTGTACACCACTAACCATAAGGACATTGGTTCACTGTACTTGTGGTTCAGTTTCATCATGCTTTTCATTGGCGGAGCAATGGCTATGGTTATTAGGGCTGAGCTTTTTGAGCCTGGAAGTCAGATTGTCTCCCCAGAATTTTATAATCAAATGGTCACCAATCATGGATTGATCATGGTATTCGGTGTAATCATGCCTGCTTTTGTTGGCTTGGCTAATTGGTTGATTCCAATGCAAATTGGAGCACCGGACATGGCCCTGCCAAGACTGAATAACTTAAGTTTTTGGATTTTACCTGCTGCTTTTGGGGTTTTACTTGCTACTTTCTTTATGGAAGGCGGAGCACCAAACTTTGGTTGGACTTTCTATGCACCTTTATCAACAGAATATGCACCACCTACAGTTACTTATTTTATTTTTGCAGTGCACATTATGGGAGCTTCTTCCATCATGGGTTCAATCAATGTCATAACCACAATTTTGAACATGAGAGCACCAGGCATGACTCTTATGAAAATGCCTCTTTTTGTATGGTCTTGGCTAATTACTGCCTACTTATTAATAGCAGTGATGCCAGTTCTTGCTGGGGCGGTGACAATGATGTTAATGGATATCCATTTTGGCACTAGTTTCTTTAAAGCTGGCGGTGGAGGCGATCCAGTTTTATTTCAACACATATTCTGGTTCTTCGGTCACCCTGAGGTTTACATTATGATTTTGCCAGCCTTTGGAATTGTGTCCCATATTATTGAAACTTTTTCTAGAAAACCTATTTTTGGATACGACTCCATGGTCTATGCGATAGCTTCAATTGCGTTACTATCTTTTGTAGTTTGGGCACACCACATGTTTACCGTCGGAATGCCAATAGCCGGAGAATTATTCTTTATGTATTCCACCATGCTAATTGCAATCCCAACTGGAGTTAAAGTTTTCAATTGGCTTTCTACCATGTTCAAAGGATCACTAACTTTTGAAACACCAATGCTTTTTGCGATCGCATTTGTAGCATTATTTACCATTGGCGGCTTGTCAGGTTTGATGTTGGCAATTGCTCCAGCAGATTTTCAATATCACGATACTTATTTCGTTGTCGCTCACTTTCACTATGTATTGGTACCAGGAGCCTTGTTCTCAATTATTGCCGCAGTATATTACTGGCTACCAAAATGGACAGGTTACATGTATGACGAATTTATGGGCAAAACTCATTTCTGGCTATCTTTCGTTTCGGTGAATCTAACTTTCTTCCCAATGCATTTTGTAGGCCTAGCTGGTATGCCAAGAAGAATTCCAGATTATGCTATGCAATTTGCTGACTACAACATGATTGTCAGTGTTGGAGCGTTTTTGTTTGGATTGTCACAGCTGCTCTTCTTATACGTAGTTCTAAAAGCAATCTTTTATGGTAAAAAAGCTACTGGACAAGTTTGGGAAGGCGCACAAGGTCTTGAGTGGACTTTAGAATCTCCGCCCGCTTACCATACCTTTGAAACTCCCCCAAACTTAGAGACGGGAGAAGCTAAAAGTTAAAATGAGTAGTATTAGAAAAAGCGTTTCGAAACTTTTTTTAGCAACGGTCGGAATGTTTTTGTTTGGATTTGCCTTAGTTCCAATTTATGACGTGTTCTGTGAAATCACAGGGCTAAATGGAAAAGTCACTGGACCTACTTTTTCTGAGTACGAGGACATTGGCAACCGTGAAATCAAAATCACTTTTACCACTACAAACAACAATGGTATGCCGTGGTTTTTCGATTCAGACAGTTCTCAAATGAGGGTGAAGACAGGCGAGCAAAATTTAATGTCTTACGTTTTTACCAATACCACAGACAAGCCAATGATTGCTCAGGCAATTCCAAGCGTTTCTCCTGGTAAGGGGGCGCAATATTTTCACAAAACAGAATGTTTTTGTTTCGAGCAACAATACTTAGAGCCCGGCGAGAGCATATCAATTCCCTTGAAATTTGTCATCGATCCTGACTTACCCAAAGATATTTCTTCTTTGGCTTTGGGATATACTTTGTTCGATATTACAAAAGATCAAATGAGTAAACAAGCTAGCAACTAATATGAGTTCAGATTCTTCTTATTACGTACCCGAAAGTAGCAAGTTACCTATTTTCATGGCTTTTGGCTTGCTTCTTTTTGTCTTAGGTGCGGGAAGTACAATTAACGATTTAGGGAAAGAAAGTTCAAATTCTTATCTCCTTTTAATAACAGCTTTTGCTGTAATTTGGGGAGTTATGTTTGTTTGGTTCAGTAAAGTAATCAATGAAAATAATAAGGGAATGTATAGCGATCAGCTCAACCAATCTTTTGTTTGGGGCATGGCATGGTTTATTTTTTCTGAAGTCATGTTTTTCTTTGCATTTTTCCTAGCTCTTGGATATGTCAGGATGTTTTCTGTTCCATGGCTTGGTGGGGAAGGCGAAAAGGCGATAACGAATATTTTATGGCCGGCTTTTGAAGCAACTTGGCCAGTGATGGTAACTCCAGATAATGAAAACTTTCCCGGAGCTGAACACAATATGAACATGCCCGGGATAACCAAGCTGCATACTTGGTTACCTTTTTGGAACACTCTATGCTTGGTAACTTCTAGCGGAACCATTGCCTTAGCTGAGGCAGCTCTTAAAAAAGGCAAACGAGCAGCCTTCAAAAGCTGGATGGTGGTAACCATTTCCCTTGGGTTTATTTTTGTCTTCTTACAGGGCTTGGAATACTACGAAGCATACGCACACATGGGCTTAACGTTAGGCGCAGGCATTTATGGCACGACTTTCTTCTTGCTTACCGGGTTTCATGGTTTTCATGTTTGCTTAGGAGCAATCATTCTAACAATTATGACCATAAGAGGCTTTGGCGGGGCTTTTTCTGAACATGATCACTTCGGCTTAGCCGCCGGATCTTGGTACTGGCACTTTGTTGATGTCGTTTGGATATTATTGGTACTAGTAGTTTATGTTTTTTAACCCCAAGGGGAGTTAAGACCAAGTTGACCTGTGTATAGACCGTATCCAATAGTCAGTAAAAGCAGCATCGCTATAGTAACTCTTACTCTCAAAGTATAAATTGCCCTAGAAGTATTTCCTTTGTCTTTCAAAAGAAAAAATGCACTAGAAAAAAGACTGACCAGCATGGCAAGGGCAAGGACTACTATTATAAATTTAAGCATTGGTTATGAAAGCTTCTGAATATCTGATTTTATTGATTTTCGTTATTGTCTTTTTAGGATCATTATCTCTTGGTATTTGGCAAATAGACAGAGGCTATGACAAAAAGGCATTAGAAAATACTTTTTCTCAAAGGCAGTCTCTGCCAGTTGAAACAAATCCAGGCGAGCTTAATAAAAATTTATATTATAGGAATATACAAATTTCTGGGATTTTCGGTAAAAAAAATTTTTTTGTGGATAATAAAACATTTAATGGCAAAGCTGGATATGTGGTTTTTTCTCCATTTATTTTAGCTGATAGTAAAAAAATACTCGTTTCTAGAGGCTGGATAGAATCTGATCAAAGAGATTCTTTACCAGAACTTTCTTTGCCTCAAACAAAATTAAAATTAGATGGAATGATAAGACCTTTTTCAAAAGACTTTGTATTAGAAGATCAGGCTAAACAAATAGCAGACAATTTTATTATTCAAGGATTAAATAAAGAATTGATGGAAGATTTAAGCGGATATGACCTTCTGCCATATGTTTTCGAGTTATCTGGCTTGTCGAATTTAAGTTTGGAGCCGATTTGGCAACCAACCTCATTAAAATCAACTAGGCACTTTGGCTATGCTATCCAGTGGTTTGCCTTAGCTTTGGTTGTCTTATTTGGCGGCTATTATTTATTCAAAAAAAAGCAATCAACATGAAAAACAAGGGCTTTCTTATAGCAATGATAATCTTCGGGACACCATTTTTGGTTATTTCTCTGTCTACTTTTTGGTACTACGCAGGCCTTGGGCCTAAAGCAACTGTTAATTATGGAACCATGATAAATCCTCCAGTTGATCTTGGTAGCTTAGAACTTGAACTTGACTATCAACCTTTAAATATAGAATCGATGGAAAGAAAGTGGATGATCATCCATTTCATAGAAGATCGATGTAACGAAGCTTGTTTAGAAGCTATTTATTTTTCCAGACAAATAAATACTGCAATCGGAAGAGAAAAAGATAGGGTGAAGCGTTTTTATGTTGCTTCATCACAAACAAACGAAAAGATAAAAAAACTTTTTCAAAATGAAACTAATTTAACTCCTATTTCTGCAAAGAATTTAGAACTATTGAGACAAAAAATGGTTGAAGCTGGTATAAACCCATTCCTTCAACCTGGCTTTTTCTTGGCAGATCCTCTAGGAAATATCATTTTGTCTTACCAAGGAGATATTGATCCAAAAAAAATCTTATCGGATATTAAAAAATTATTGAGAGCATCAAAAATTGGTTAATTTAAAACGAATTCAATTAGTTGTTTTAGTTGGAATTTTTCTGGCCTTCACTGTAGTGGGGCTAGGAGCTTGGACAAGATTAGTAGACGCAGGCTTGGGTTGCCCTGACTGGCCGGGCTGTTACGGCTTTGCAATTTGGCCCATGTCAGAAACGGAAATTTCTCTAGCCAACGAACTCTTTCCAGAAAGAAAATTTGAAATTGAAAAGGCAGTCCCTGAAGTAGTTCATAGATATTTTGCTGGATCATTAGGACTTTTGATTATTGGACTTTTTCTTTACGCGGTTTTTTCTAAACCTAGAAATTCTTTCATTGTAAAAATAACCTCAACCATGACCGCACTTGTTTTATTTCAATCCTTACTTGGATATTTCACAGTAAGCTTAAAATTATGGCCTCAAGTTGTTACTGCGCATTTGCTAGGAGGCTTTGCTACAACTACTTTGCTCTTTTTGACCTATTTAAAATTAAAAGAAATAAATTTTGGCAATATAAATTATTTTTCTGTATCCAAGAATACCCTTCAGATTTTAAATATAGCCTTTCCAATTTTGATTGTTCAGATAATCTTAGGAGTTTGGCTTAGTTCAAACTATGCAGCTTTAGCTTGTTCAGATTTTCCTTTATGCAAAGGGCAAATTTTACCTGATGCAGATTATGTAAAAGGTTTAAATTTTGCTCAACGAATAGGGCCTGATTATTTAGGAGGACAGTTGGATCACCAATCAAGAGTAGCCATTCATTTAGTGCATAGATTTGGCGCTTTAATCGTGACTTTCTATCTCTTATTTCTGGCATATTTATTCGCGAGAGAAAAAAATTATTTTGTTTCTGGTCTTATAGGCGGCCTACTTTTTCTTCAACTTGCCTTAGGCATCTCAAACATTATTTATAGACTTCCGCTTTATGTTGCGATTGCACATAATCTTGGAGCTCTTTTCCTATTGTTGGGATTGTCGTATGCTAGGTTAAGGTCTCGTGAATACTGAAGCAATTTCTCAATCTCAAAAGTTTCCAATATCTGGATACATTAAACTTACAAAACCATCCATAATTTATTTATTGGTTTTAACTGCAGCAACTGCAATGTTTATAGCAGATGGGTTTGCAGGAGATTTAACCAAAGTCATCTTCGGTCTTTTAGGCATAGCATTGATTGCTTCATCAAGTGCAGTCATCAACCAAATTCTTGACGTCGAAATTGATAGTAAAATGGCAAGAACCAAAAACAGACCTTTAGTAAAAGGAGAAATTTCAGCCACCAGCGCAAAAGTATTTTCTGTCATATTGTTAGCTTCTGGAACGATACTCTTATTAATTTTTAATAATATTTTGACTGTTTCTCTTACTTTGCTAACTTGGGCTTTCTATTCTTTCTTTTACACAAAAATTCTTAAGTTTGCTGGTACGCAAAATATAGTTATTGGAGGTATTGCAGGCGCTATGCCTCCGCTTCTTGGGTGGACGGCTATTACCAATTCTGTAGATGCCCTCCCTTTATTAATGGTCTTAATTATTTTTATTTGGACGCCACCTCACTTTTGGGCTTTATCTATTAATAGAAAAGAAGACTACATTGCGGCAAAGATTCCGATGATGCCAGTTATTAAAGGAACTGAGTACACAAAATTACAAATTGCACTTTACTCGGTTCTATTAGCAGTGATTTCAATATTTCCTTTCGCAACTGGTTATCTAGGTGGATTTTATTTTATAAGTGCAATAGTCTTAAATGCGGCCTTCATTGGTCTCACAGTCGCTCTGATTTTTGATAAAAGTAACAGATTAGCTTTGCCTCTATTTCTTTACTCTATTGTTTTTTTAACAATATTGTTTATTTGTATGGCCCTTGATAAATTAATTCCAATTCAATTATGAGTAACAATAAATCCATTAGAATAACGGTAGCATCATGCCTTCTTATCGTATCGATGGTTGCAGGTCTTTTCGTATATTCGACAATTTCACCCAAAGAACTGACTGTAGACGAGTACAAACAAATTGGTTTTTACAAACTAGTCAGAACAAGGCAGCTAAATAATTTTGAGCTTATCGAAGGTGGCGAAAAATTTTCAAATAAAAATCTTCAAGGGTCCTGGGATGTTCTATTTTTAGGTTTTGCTTCATGCCCTGACATGTGCCCTATGACTATGAAAAAAATGGCAATGGCAAAAAGAAACTTATCTTCAGAGGCATCTTCAAAAGTAAATTTCAGAATGATTTCTGTTGACCCCGATCGCGATACGCCAGAAAAGATGCAGCAATATGTAGAAGCTTTCAATCCTAGCTTCACAGGAATAACCGGAAATATAGAAGTTATTTATAAATTGGCTACAGATTTGACTTTACCTTTTGTTCCAGTGATAGCCTCAGATAATATTAACTATGATATGGATCACAGCATGAATCTTGCTGTTATTGATCCTAACGGTAATTATTTTGGCTTCTTTAAGTCGCCTCATACCCCAGAAAAAATGGCTCAAGTTTTAGAAAGTATCGTATCTTTTAACTAGATCTAAAAAACAATTCCATAATCCTTTTTTTTTAAGTTATAGTATCGAACGAGAATCATTCTCATGTTTTATTAACTTTTTTGGGAGAAAAAAATGGAACAAGTATCATTAATAAATCAGAGTTTTATTGCGATTTTGCAATTAAATGGGCTGTATTTAATTGGTAATATCATTCTTTTGTGGATGATGTTTAGAGGCGTTACAAATGCAAACCTCCATGGAGCAAATACTTTTGGCAAAGCGCTTCATTCTGTCATTTCACTTTGTGTAGTAGCTTTTATTTCTGGAACTTTTGCGTTTGCAGGTGCAACCGTTAACAACTGGGCTCTTGCTCTTTCAGAGAGTGGAGAAGAACTAAATGGAAGTTTACAAGCATTCGTAGATGGAATGGGGGCTACTGAGTACACAACAGCTGGCTTATTGCCATCTGATCCTCTCGGCATAGTATTTGTTTTAGCAATACTAGTGGGCCTTATTGGAGGAATGTGGACGGCACCAGGTCCTAAGGAATAAAAAAATATCAAGGGAGGCTAGAGCCTCCCTTTTTTCATTTCATTAAATTTTATAAGGAGGAAAAAATGGAAGAAAGACAAATCTGGGAACTTCTATCAAGCAATATGATAGGACTTTCAATATTTTTAGCTGGAAACGCTTTTCTAATATGGGTTGCATTTAGAGTTTCTAAATCTGTAAATGAAACCGGTGGGAACATTGTATTCAAATTAGTTGGAACAGTTTTTGGTTTAGGCGTTGTTTATAATGGTCTTGTTTTGGGAGGCTTCATGAGCAATGCATTTCAAAGCACAGCATATTCTTTAGGACAACTTAAAGAAAGCGGCGGGGAATTATCTGCTTTAGCAGAGGGCTTTATTGCTTCTAACGGAGCTGACTTACCAGAATTCAGCATAATGCCAGGCGTCATTGGTGGAATTTGGTGGTTATCAGTTTTGGCAATTATTTTATTGCCAATTTGGGGACCTAAAGCTTCTGACTAAGAGATTTATTGATAGGCCTTATTTAGAGAGGAGGCTAAGCCTCCTCTCTTTCAATTTATAAACTAGGAGAAAAAAAATGGATGAATTTCAAATTAGCAATAACTTCTCAACGGGATTTATAGGGCGGACAGTATTCATGTTTGCCATGTTTTTTTTGTTGTGGATGATGTTTAGAGCTAATACTTTAGCTCATGAAAGAGGGTCTAATCTTTTTCAAAAAATACTTGCAACAGCTATTTCTGGACCTGTTTTGATTTTTAATTTAACAGCCTGGAATCTCTTTCCAGCATTCTTCAATAATTGGGCTTACAGTTTGTCTCAATTAGACTCTTTAAGCCCTGGCGGACAAAGGTTTGTAGACAATATGGGAGCTACAGGTTATATCAGCGGTGGTTTAATACCTTCCGATCCAGTAAGCATAGTTTTCTGGCTCGGGATAACTGTTGCTTTATTCTCAGGGATATGGACAGCCCCTAAGCCTAAAGAGTAAAAAACTCAAAAAAAAGGGGGGTTATTGCTCCCCTTTTTATATTTCTATTACAACTTTTCCAGTAGCAGTTCTATCTTCTAAAGATTTTATTGCTTCCACCGCTTGGTCTAGAGAATAACTTTTGGTAATTTCAGGTTTCAACTTGCCTTCACTATGTAAAGCAAACAATTCTTCGAAGTTTTTTGCGTTCTCTTCAGGCTCTCTTCCAGTAAAGCTTCCCCAGAAAACACCTACTATTGAGCAACCTTTTAAAAGAGCTAGATTAGTTGGAACTTTAGGAATCCCTGCTGGAAAACCAATAACCAATACTCTACCTTTCCAATTTACACATCTCATACATTGCAAAAAGATATCGCCACCTACGGCATCATAGATTACGTCCGCTCCCAAACCATCGGTTAATTCTTTTACTTTTTCCTTAAGCTCGCCATCGCCATAGTTCACTACTTCATCTGCCCCCAATCTTTTAGCGATATCCAATTTTTCTTGGTTACTTGCAGCAGCTATCACTCTCGCGCCCATCGCTTTACCAATTTCTATGGCAGTTGTACCAACTCCGCCTCCCGCACCGGTTACCAAGAGCGTCTCACCTTTCTTTAATTCTCCTCTTTGCTTTAAAGCATAATAAGTTGTTCCATAGTTAAGAGGAAAAGCAGCGCCATCTTTGAAATCCATCGATTCAGGCAGGGGCATTAAGGTTGTTGCAAAAGCAGATGTCTTTTCTGCTATCCCCCCATTACCTACCATTGCAATCACTCGATCTCCCACTTTCCAATTATCAACACCTTCACCTACTTCGGAAATTACTCCTGCAATTTCACCACCTGGAGAGAAGGGAAAGGGCGGTTGAAATTGATATTTTCCTTGCACGATTAAGACATCCGGAAAACTCACTCCAGCAGCTTTGACATCAACTACAACCATTCCTGGTTCCGCTCTGGGGTCTTCTATTTCTTCTACCTTGTGTGAATCTACTGGACCAAATTCTCTACAGACGTATGCTTTCATATTTCTCCTAGTACCAAATTAATTTTTTTTAAACAGAAACAAACCTTATATATCGTTAACGAATTTATCAAGATAAACCTCAAACTCTTCTTCTTGATGATCTCCTAATTGCTTGAATTTTTCCAAGGAACTTTTAGCTTCTTCCGAAAGATAATTTAAGTCCGTTTCTAGGCTCTTAAGAGAGTTTGAGTGTTCTTGTGCTAACTCTAAATTTAATTCTTCCCAAGTTTTAGTGTTGTTCTGTAATTGATCAACGATAAGCCCTGAAGGCGTAAGAGAAGCATCATTCAATTTCTCCTCTTGCTTATCCAAAGATTTCATAACTTTTTCCACATAAAGGCGCATTTCAGAGGGCATCTGATTAAAAACATCTCTTAAAGAATCTACTACTTTCATACCTGAATCTTTAATAGTTATTTTTTCTTTATTTTTGAAAAGTTTCAGATCTGGATTTCTTCCCTCTTTTACGACATTTTCCCAATTCACTAGGAGCTCTTTAATTTCATCCTGAGTAGACTTTTTATCTTCACCAAAAAAACAACCAATAAGATATGCTTCTAAAAAATAACTAGTATCTTCATCGATACCGCTTGGTAAGAAGGAATTATTATCCAATGCTCGAATCTCTACATAATCTACACCTTCATTTCTTAAAATATTTATAGGTCTTTCACCTGGCGGAGTAACTCTTTTAGGTCGAATGGAGCTGTAATATTCATTTTCAATTTGAATAATTGAAGTATTTATTTGTATTCTTTTACCGTTTTTTAATATGCCAACTTCGCCATATCTTTTGTGTTCTTTGGTCAAAGCATTTTTTAAATCTTTCAAATACTCATCAATGTCATTGTAAGCAATGTAAAGATTATCTTGTGCCTTAGACATATAGCCCAATTCACTCATTCTAAGGCAGGTCGCATATTTCAAAAACAAATCTTCTTTATTTAAGTCTTCAAGGAAATTTTCTCTATCAGTGATAAAAGTTTTTGGCACCACGGGACTTGAGCCAAAGAGATAAAGAATCATCCAGGCATTGCGCCTAAAATTTCTTATTAAACTTAGATAAGATTTATTCTTGAAACTCTGAAGGTCTTCTTCGCCTTTTAAGCTCTCGAAGAATGCATCGCTAAAGGAAAAATTATAATGAATGCCAGAGACTGTTTGCATCATAGAGCCGTATCGATAGCTCAATCCCGATCTGTATAAAGTTTTTAGAAGACCAGAGTTTGAAGTTCCATAATCAGCGAGCCTTATTGAATCTTCATTCTCTATTTTGCAAGGGATACTACTAGGCCAAATGGTTTCAGGAGTTTCTTCTACAACAAATTTACAGATTTCCTCTAGGTTTTTAAGAGCATCTTCTACTGAGGAGTGAGTTGGCGTTATCAGTTCTAGCAAGGCTTCAGAAAAATCCGTAGTGATGTATTTATTTGTAAGAGCCGAACCCAATGAGGAAGGGTGGTCAGTACTTGCAATGGTGTTATCTTTAGATACTCTGAGGGACTCCTTTTCAATTCCACGAGAAATTGAATTTTCTAGGTTTATATCACCCTTATCTGCCAGAAGCGATAAGGTCTCTCCCAAAGACCTTGTCATAAAATTTTTAGATTATTGGCCCAGCCTGTCTTATTTCGTCTGAGATATCGAACTTGTCTATATTTTCTTTAAATTTGGCTGCTAATTCTTTAGCAGCATTATCGTAATCATCCTTGCTAGACCATGTTTCAGATGGATTTAAAAGTTTTGTATCAACATCATTAAGGTCCGTAGGAACTTCCACATTCATGATGTCGAGCTTTTCTGTTTCGGCTTCATTTATTGAACCATCTTGAATAGCTTTTATAACCGCTCTAGTTACTGGTATATCAAAACGTTTGCCAACTCCATAGGGACCGCCTGTCCAACCAGAGTTAACAATGAAAATTTTACTACCGAATTCTTCTATTCTTTTCATAAGAAGTTCTGCATATACTTTCGCAGGCCTTGGGAAAAAAGGCGCTCCGTAACAATTTGAAAAGGTAGAGTCTATTTCAGACGAAGACCCTAATTCTGTAGAACCTACTTTAGCTGTGTAACCACTTAGAAAATGATAGGCTGCAGCTTCTTTAGATAAAATTGAAACTGGCGGCATAACACCAGTTAAGTCGCAAGTTAGAAATATTATATTTTGCGGCTCGCCACCATAATTTTTTTCTAAGTGCTGTTCGACATGACTCAAAGGATAAACAGCGCGAGTATTCTCAGTAAGCGTTTGATCTGTGTAATCGATTTCTAAAGTAGAAGGATTGAAGATAACGTTTTCAACCACCGAACCATGTTTTATGGCATTCCAAATGACAGGCTCATTTTTTTGCGACAAATCTACAGTCTTGGCATAGCAGCCACCTTCAATATTGAATACGATACCATTCCCCCAACCATGTTCGTCATCCCCAATTAACCATCTTTCAGGGTCAGCAGAAAGAGTAGTTTTACCTGTTCCAGACAGACCAAAAAATAAAGAAACGTCACCATCTGCTCCAGCATTCGCTGCACAATGCATTGGCAAAACATCTGCATCTGGCAAAATAAAATTCATTACACCAAACATAGATTTCTTCATTTCTCCTGCATAGGCAATTCCTAAAATGAGAACTTTCTTTTCACTGAAGTTGACCATGATTGCGCCTTCTGAATTTGTGCCATGCACTTCAGGCTTACATTCAAAATTAGGCAAAGACCTCAAAGTCCAAACATCTTTGTTAGAAGGATTAAATGAATTTGGCTTTATGAATAAACTCTGACAGAAAACATTATGCCAGGCTAATTCGTTTTCAACGTGAACCGGCTGATAATGTTCTTCACTCGCACCGACATGCATGTCAGCAGTAAAAATATTTTTTCCTTTAATGTAATCTTCAGATTCTTGCCAAAGTCTTGCAAACTTTTCAGGCTCTATGGGTTGACTGTCTTTATTCCAATTAACAGCGTCATGGGTAATTACATCATCTACTATGAATTTATCTGCAGGGCTTCTGCCAGTTCTTTTGCCTGTGGTTACAACTAAGGCACCATTGCTTGCTATTACGCCTTCTTTATTATCAACTGCAATCTTTATGAGTTCATCGATGGGTAAATTGGCGCTCAAAATCTTTCCGGGTTGTAAATTATTTAACAAAAGGTAGATTATTATGCCAAACTTCTTTGTTACTTCTCAAGGAAGTTGAGAATTGTTCTTATTTTATAATGAATGAAACTATAGAGTTAAAAAGTGGCCAACAGGGTTATATAGAATATAAATCTTCTAACCCTTTTGAGTTTTATCATATTTTAAATGAGCTAGATAAGGCTCCAGAAATAGACGCTCAAGGCTGGTTGATATTTCCTGAAAAAGGAAAAGGACCATTTCCAGTTATATTTTGTGTGCACGGTAGCGATAATTGGGCAGGACATCATCACGAACATATTTTAAATTTTTTAGAAGCAGGATTCGCTATTTTCAGAGTTCATAGCTTTGATTCAAGGGGCGTTGCATCAACTGTTGAAGATCAGATGTCTGTGACTGCAGCCATGATGATGGTAGATACTTTCGAGGCTCTAAAAATTGTGTCCAGACATCCAGATATTGATTCTTCAAGAATTGGTATTACGGGATGGAGCTTAGGCGGTACAGTAAGTTTTTATTCATTTTGGGAGCCTTTGGCAGAAAAATTAGCTCCTCAAGGAGAAAGATTTAAATGCTGCTTACCATTTTATCCAGCTACTTATATCAAGCCTGAGGAAAACAGGTGGAATTCAGGACCAATCTTAAATCTCGTTGGCGAAAGTGATAATTACACTCCAGCAGCTTTAGTACATCATATGTCAGACATTGTTAATGCTTCCGGAGGCAATAGCTCGGTAATTTCATATCCTGGGGGAGAGCATAGTTTTGATTCCATCAATCCTGTTACGCATTGGCCAGATGCTATAGCTGTTTCAGAAAAATTCTGTACCGTTGCGCAAGATGGAAATATGACCTATGAAACGGACTCTGGAGAAAAGTTAGGCATGAACCAACCTGAAGATAGGTTAAAGATTTTTGAGTCCGGAGAAATCCATTTCGGTGCCAGCACAGGAGGCGACTGGTCAATCAGACGTCAATGTAAAAAAGACGCTTTAGAATTTTTCAAGAAGTATCTATAAAGTAACTATTAAAATTTATTAAAATAATCGGCTAAAGCTTCAAAGACCTTGTAGTCTTTCAATTTATCCTCATAAACACTATCTCCATAAATCCTTGCTATAGGATCTTCAGAAGAAAACTCAGGCCAAGAATCATTAGGGGCTCCAGTCTTAGCAAATTCAGTCCAATCATTAAGCATTATTTCGCTCAATTCATCGTCCCAGCTATCTCGGGCAACAAAAGGAAAAAAACTTCCAAAAATGTATGCCAGCTCAAGAGCATGAGTTGCTCCGATGGTTTGTTTTTCAGATGGAACTTCTCTTTCAAAAAAATACAGATAGGTCTTTAAACCATCTTCACTTCTCTTTTGAGCAGAATAATAAGCAGGGCCGCCAAACCAGATATCACCCCATACCTGAGCTGCAGCATCGTATCTTTTACCTTTCATTGATTTTACATAATCAGTGACAGACTCAGGAACTTTCCCCGAAAAACCATCCAATAAAATTTCCCAAAATTCCTCTAACCAATCTTCTTCACTAAATAAATCTTCGAAAACTGGTTCAGGAAATATTAACGGGACCAGCGTTGTACCCTCATTGGCATTAAAG
>CACEOL010000009.1 GCA_902561325.1 uncultured SAR86 cluster bacterium
GACTGGTTTGGTTAATTGTTTTAAAAAGATCCCGCTCTCTTTTTTTTAGCGTGGATGATAATTGAAGAATTCCCCGAACTTTTTGAGGCAAAGATAGAAAAGATATAAATGATTGAATTCCAGCAAGTGATTGAGGATCAAGGTCTTTAACTTTGGGATCGTCATTATAAAAAATCAAAGTCCTTTCTTCCGCTTCTGCATCATTGAGGAAGGAAGTCTTATTTATTCGCAGAATTTGTGCTAAATCTCGTAAGTATTGTGTAAGATCATTTTCTATTGCTTGGACAAGAAAATATGTTTTTAACTGCAAAGGATTTTTTGTAAGATCTTTATTCATTACTCTTAATTTATATCAAAACTTCAGACTAAATTCCTTATAATTTTGTCAACTGTTAATCAAATAAATGAAAAGGAAAAATATAATTATTTGCGATATTGATGGCACAGTTGCAAATAATCTCCATAGGCAGGACTTTTTAACAAAAAAGAAGGATTGGCATAACTTTTTTAATCACTTGGACAAAGATAAGCCCATACTTAAAATTATAGAAAAGATAAATAAGCTTGACGGAGATGGTTTTGAAATCATTTTCATTACAGGCAGACCTGAAAAATATAGATTTTCTACTACAGCATGGCTGGAGAAATTTTTTCAATTTGATATAAAAATATTAATGAGGGCAGATAAGGATAGAAGAAATAAAGTTGACATTAAAAAAGAACTTTTCAAAAAGAATTTTAAAAGCTCAAAAGTCTACATGGTATTTGAAAACGACGATGAACTTTGTGCACTTTGGCAAAGTCTTGGATTAAAAGTTTTTAAAGTAAACGAAAGTGATTTTGATTAGCTTAATTTTTGATTTATATCTTTTTCAAAATTTTTAGAAAGTAAATTCAGCGCAATATCAAACATATCCTCAGTATTAGGTTTTTCTCCTCTTTTAGTATAAGAATTTATTATGTCTTTGATCTCTTCAAATTGATCATCGCTAAGATGGCTTAGAAGTTTGAGGTATTGTATTAAATGTTTTTTCATAATTTTAAAGGTTTCAGTGAACTTTGTAAGAGGTTATGTCTTCAATGGAATCGATGGGTTCTTTGTCTCGAATCCAATTTTCAAAATCTTCGATTTTGCCGCCTTGCTGCATATGAAATTCTTCATTGGAAAATAAGTGCCCATCCACTTCCCACAGCCATACTTTGTTCTCTTGATCGTAATAAATATCTTCCTCTGAGATTTCTTCATAAGGATTATCGGATTTCCTGGATTTCTTTAATAAATCGAGCAGGTCATCGCCAAACCAAAAGAGCCAAAATACCAGGCCAAAAACCAACATTTGTGCTTCGTTAAAAAACATAATTTATAAATCAAAAACTATTTTAGGTTTCAATTGCTCCTCATCAGATTTATTAATTCTTTTTAAAGTAATTTTTCCCCCTTTCTCCTCTTTTTTCACTTTTGACTTCTTTTTTGATTTCACAAGGCCTCCTCTAATTCCGGAATACAATATTCTTGGCCTTCTGAAAAGAAATCTCTCAAAGGCCCCCAAGCATAGTATGAGTCTATAGGCACATATAAAAGCTCTGTCCAGACGCGGCAGAAATTTCGGGGATCCTTTTCCAAAAGGCCATGAGTGATGTTTGAATTTATCTCTCGATTGAATCTTGATGCCCACCACCAGCCATCGGTAATTAAAAATACAGAAAATTCTTGGTCTAATTGATGATGCTGGGAAATTTTTTTGGGCCCTACTTTAGAATCGAAACTGATGAAATCGTTTTGAGTTTTGCTATCTATCCCGGTCTTACAACCAGAGTAACTCAATAAAACGGAATCATCGTTATTAAGAACTTCAATGATGTCGTGTTTATCGCGAATGCGTTTCTGTGTGATTCCAAAGAAAGGACAAGTTTCATCTGCCATAATGCCTTGAAAAGAGGTATGTGTTGAAATTTGATGTCGATAAAGAGCCCAACTCGCAATTGTTACCGAATTTTTTTTTGCATCGCTATAAAGCATGGTTGAGCCGTCCTCTTCCAAATAAATTAAATAGGACATGAATTCAGAAAAGTCCGGCCCAGAGTCTTCTTCGAAGAGGGGAGAGTTTAGATAGACTAAAGAGCTGCTAAAAGCCAAAACAACAATAATTTTCAGAACATTGTTTGAGTCATTAAATAAATTTCCCATTACAGATTAGTCATTATTTAGAAAGAAAAGTTCTCAGAATAGATTCTATTCACGACACAATTTGTCGCGTCTGTGACTAAAAATGAATCTATGAATGAAAAGGACCGACCACTTTCTGAACTTTCTGAGGGAGAATATCAAGAAACTCTTCGTGAAATTAGTGAACGTCTGGGGTTAAAAATACTCCCTGAGGATCACCCCATTTATCAAGAACCACCAACGATAATTCTAAATCCTTTTACAAAAAATGATTCTAAGGAAGAGGTAGATGACGAACAAAATTCAGAATAACCGTTTTCTCCTATGGTTAAATTCCTCCTGGTCAATGACTGGGAGGTCCTAACCTTGGATTGGGTTTACGAACTTTGGAAGATACTCAAAGAGCAGCGAGAAAATGGAGTTGAAGACTCTATTAAAACTTGGAGCTTGAATAACAAGATGATTGTTAATGAAGATCAGGAGTATGCACGAATCTTAGAAGCTTGGCATAAGAAAAACCTTTGGTACGGCGTTGACTACGAGATGACAGAAGCAGCTCTTAGTTACCACAACAACATATTGAATAGTTATTTGATAGGTTTTGATGAAAAATGCCCTGAGTACCTTGAGATGATAGACGCTTTTATGAAAGGTACTTTTTTTGACTTTTTTTACACCAAAGAATTTGCCTATTGGATTAAAAACGAGGATCCCGAGGAGCCTTATTACGAGAAAGATACTTTATATTTCAAGAGACAAGGTAAATATGGGATTGTAACTTCTGAACATTACCAATTATCTATGGGCGGAACTATCGAAGCTCTTGACGAATGGCATAGGGTCAAAGATAAGGAAATTTATTTGATCAGATATCGACCCATTCAAAACTGTGGCGACTTCCCGCCCGTAAAGAATTTTGTGGAAAAACTTCGACATTAAAACAATTTAGGAAGTAAAAATAATAATATATTATTTGAGATTAATTATGGTTGATATTTCGAGAAGAAAATTTATAAAACAAACTCTTAAATTTTCAGTAGCTACAGGTACTGCTCTCGCTACATTTCCAATTACAAACCTTTACCAAGAAAGGATTCTGCCTAAGATAAATGAACAATATCCAGACTTGAAAGATAATTTAGATTTAACTTTCATAGATTCTCTTACTCCTCATTTAATTATTAGTTCATCTGTAATGTCTTTTATTATGATGTATGCGGATCAATTGGAGACTTTTGCCATTTTGCTTATCGCAGCTTTATCTCTTCTCTTCTTAGATATACCTTTATCAGAATATGCCTTAAATATTTTTTTGTAGTTATTCTGAATGAAAAGATTTTCTCCGACAGATCTTATGAGATTTTTTATATCGCCATATGAATCATGGGCAACAAGATATAGCTCTGAAGTTGACTCAACAATTTTTATAAAAGATCCCGAAAACGAATTTCTATCGATGGCAAAAAGAAAGGGCGATGATCACGAATATAAAATACTTAAACGGTATCAAGATGAAAAATTATCAATCAAAATAATTCCAGATTCAGGTCCAAGAGAAGAAAGGCTCGATGCGACTAAACAAGCAATGTTGGATGGATTGGACATAATTTACCAAGGAAGTTTAGAAAACGAATTGTTTTTTGGGAAAACAGACTTTTTGGTAAAAACGCATGGCGATTCAAATCTTGGCAATTACAGTTACGAAATACTTGACGCAAAGTTAGCCAGAAGGGCAAAAGCGGAACATATTATTCAACTATCTTGTTATCGAGAGTTATTAGAAAACATTCAAGGCAAAGTTAGTGATAGTGCTTCTTTGATATATGGTGACGGAGAACTAGAGAGATTCAATCTAGATAATTACGATAGTTTTTACAAAGCTTTAAGAGAAAAATTTTTTAATTTTCACGCAAGCTTTAATCCCGATAATATCCCAGATCCAGCATCGTATGATGAATGGGGCATTTATTCTGAATATGCAAAAAATATAATTCAGAAAACCAACAATTTATCCATTATCGCAGGCATAAGAAAAAGCCAAATAAAAAAACTTAAAGAAGCCAATATTAATTCTTGTGAGGAACTTATCAATTCAGAAATTAGCAAAGAAACTAAAATAAATCCTAAAGTTTTGGATCGCTTGAAATTACAAGCAAAACATCAATTGAAATCTAAGAAAAATTCTAAATTGAGTTTTGAGGTGCTTCCCCATTCAGACAGAGGCCTCGGTTTAAAAGGTCTGCCAGAAAAAAGTCTAAACGATGTTTATTTTGATTTAGAAAGCAATACATTCACTGTACCTATGACACTTCACTACTTGTGGGGCTTTGCCTATGAAAAAAACTCTCACAAAAAATTTGATTGCCTCTGGGCTCACACTCAAGAAGATATGAAAGAGGTCTTTGAATCTTTTGTAGATATGTTGATGGACAAATTTTCCGAAGATCCAAAAATGCATGTCTTTCATTATGGAGCCTTCGAGGTGACAACCTTAAAAACTTTAGCTGGGTACTTTTCCTCAAAGTCAGATGAAATAGACCATTTATTGAGAAATAATGTTTTTATAGACTTATTTAAGCTGGTGAAACAATCTTTTTGTATTGGTTCAACTGGATATGGCCTCAAAGATATAGAGCCTATATTTAGGAATGAAAGGACAGAAGAAGTGACTGGAGGAACTGAATCAATGATTCAGTATGAATTATGGTCAGCAAATAATGACGAATCAAAAGATGAAACTGATAGCGAGCTATTGAAAAAACATCTGGGAATATAACCGAGAGGATTGTTTTTCACTCATAGATCTTGTTGACTGGATGAGATCAGAACAAATTAAAAATGGGTTTGCCTATGAAAATCTTTATGAGGAGGAAAAAAGTTCTGTTGTTGAATTTATAACTCAAGAGATTAATTCAAAATATTCCGCCAAAGGAAAGCAACCTTATTTGCAACTCTTGTTGGACTTATGTTTATACCATCGAAGAGAAGCCAAGCCTTCATGGTGGAGATATTTTGATATGTTAGCTTCAGAAGATGACGAGCTAGAAATTGAATTAGATTGCCTAGCCAACGCTATTTATACAGGAAAAAAATTCAAAGAAAAGAAATCCATGGTTTACGAATATAAATTCAATAATTTACAAGAATCAAAAATAAAAGAAGCCGACAGAGTAAGAATAAAATCAGATCCCACCATAAACTGTGAAGTCTTTTCCATGGATTTAGATGCAGGCAAGTTTGAGCTTAAATCAACTTCTGATTTGCCAAATGAAGTATCTCTTATTCTTTTTAAGCATGTAAGTGCAAAAATAATAGAGAACTCAATTGAGTCAATCACAAATAGGTACTACCAAAAAGGGTATATCAAGCCTTGTTTAAAAACTTTTTTTGACAAAAAAAGACCCACCTTAGTAAATGATTCTGAGCAAAAAAATGATCTAACAAAGTGGGGAGAAAATATACTTGAGTCTTCTAAGAAAGTTATCTCTGCTATGAAAGATAGCACTCTTTGCTTACAAGGACCTCCTGGTTCTGGCAAGACTTATGTTTGTGCAAGAGTGATTGCAGACTTAATCAAAAAAGGTAAAAAAATAGGTATCGCATCTAACAGCCACAAAGCTATAAATAACGTCATAGAAGAGTTGATCTTGGTTATGGATGATCAAAAAATCGATGGAAATATTGCTAAAGTGGATAGAACTTCAGAGGAAGAAAAACTTTACAAAAATAAGCGAATTACTATATTTAAGTCCATCGAGACTGTCCATTTAAATGAAGACTTAGCAGTAGTTGGCGGCACCGCTTGGGCATTTTCTAATCAGGCAATACAAGATGAACTCGATTATTTATTTGTTGATGAAGCAGGGCAGGTAAGCGTGGCCAATTTAGTTGGCATGTCTCAATCTACTTCCAACATTGTTTTAATTGGCGATCAAATGCAATTGGCACAACCCTCTCAAGGAATTCATCCGGGAGATTCAGGAACTTCTTGCCTATCTTATTTTCTTGGAGACAAACCAACTATTCCCAATGATATTGGAATTCTTTTATCTGGAACGCATAGATTGCATCCAAACATATGTGAATTTATTTCAAGAGAAGTTTATGAGGGTAGGCTTGTGTCAGAAGGTGATGCTCCATTAAGAAAACTAAAATTGCCCAAAGATCATAATTTGATTAGTAAAGAATCAGGAATTATGCATATCCCTGCTTCTCATGTTGCAAATAGTCAGGCAAGTATTGAAGAGATAGAGATAATTTCAAATTTGATTGAAGAACTCTTAACTTGCGAAAAATTTGATCCTAAAAAAAACTCTTTTACGAAATTATCTAAGAAAGATATTTTAGTAGTTGCTCCGTACAATCACCAGGTTCGTTCCTTAAAAGGAAAATTTAATAGCCAAATAGAAGTTGGAACGGTTGACAAATTTCAAGGAAGAGAAGCTGAGGTTGTAATTGTATCTATGACCTCGAGCGATATTTTTGAAGCTCCAAGGGGCATAGACTTTCTCATGGAAAAGAACCGTCTTAATGTTGCAGTAACCAGGGCCAAAACTTTGGCAATTATTGTGGGTAGTGAAGATTTGCATCAACCTGAGGCCAAATCAATCAAAAATATGGAAATCCAGAATTTCTATATTTCTTTGATTAAACATGCTTCTTAAGATAGCAAGATTTTGTTATTGATCTTCATCATTTAAGCTATCTGCCCCTCTATCAAGGGTCCTGCCCAAAACGTTAACTCTGGTTTGAAGACTATTCACGTCTTTCAAAGCGCCTTCCAATTTCTTTAGAACCTTTTCGGTACTGGAATCAAAGCTTTTAAATTCTTTTTGAATGTTTCTAACCACTGTGGCAACTTTCTCTGCGGTCTGATTGAGTTTAAGATAATGATGACCCACACGGATTGTATCTAAGAAGGCAGCTAAAGTATTGGGTCCTTGAATCAAGATTTTCTTATCGGTCAAACACTCTTGGCGCAAATCTTCAATTTTATCAACTAGATCGATGAGTTTTTCTGAGGCGATATACAAAACAGCATAATTGGTGGTTGAATTTTGCAAAATGTATTTTTCTGAGATGTCTTCGGCATCTCTCAAAATCGCGGTGCGTAAATCCCGAAGGACAGTCTGCCGATCGGTATCTGTTCCAGCCTCTTGATAGGAACGGTATTGGCCGGAATAAAATTTTGAATCAATGGGTACTAAAATTTCTTCAGCAGTAACAACTGCACAATCCACGCGATCAGCTGTTTGGGGATTGATTTGATGCTGAAAATGATAGCTGCCATCGGGCATAATATCTTGCACAACCGATTCCAAATTCCACTCCGCCAACCTTCCAGTAGTGACATTGCCACCCAAAAATCTATTCAACTCATTTATTGGGGTGGTAACCGAAGTCAGATCCTGGCCGATTTTATTGATATCTTCAGAGAAAGCTTTGAACTTCTCATCCAAAATCGAATTTTGATTTTCTCCTTGAAGATTTTGGTCACGTAATTTTAAGAAAATATAGATGACCAGACCCAAGGTACCTAAAGAAATTAATAGGACTAAAAGAATTAAACTCATTGATAAATTGACCTCATTTTTTTGGTTAAGGAAATAAATTTGTTTCTTAATTTTTTTGGTTTCATAACTTCGACATCACTGCCAAAACTCATCAGCCATTGCTCAAATTGCAAGGTATCTGGCACCCTTGCTTTGATGAGTAATTTATCGCCTCCCATTTCGGTAACTTTTTGAGAGCCATTTAAAGGTGTTTCTAGCAGATGAAAGGCCATGGTCTTATCAAAAACCGCCTCAAATGTGTAAAGATCATTGCTGTAGGCGTAACTCAAATTGTTTTTGTGAATGAATTCATCGATATCAAATCCTTTTGGCTCTTTGACTTCAGCTTCTAAGAGTTCTACTTTTTCAAATCTCTGCAAAGGGAGATATCTTGGGTTGATAGGATCTTCATCCATCATGCAAATTAAGTAATGCATACTTCCTTTCAAAACAATTCCCAACGGATGCATGTGGCGTTCGTTCCCTACTTTTTCGCCTCGCTTTCTATAGAGTGCTTTGATTTGTATACCTTCATAAACTGCTCTATAAATTCTTTGGCGCAAATCCAAATTTACCTTAGGTTCTTTGAATCTCATATTTTCTGATACAACCTTTACGCGTTTGCGCCATCTTGCCAATTTGGTTTTTTCACTACCCACTAAGACTTTTTCAGCTCGAGAAAAAAAATCTTCCACTCTCTTAAAATTAGCTTTCGGCATCAAAGGCTCTAAATATTGAGCAGCCAATGAAAAGGTGAGAGCTTGAATGGGGTCCATAGCAGGTGACTGGTAATCTTGAGCATCTTTTTCCCAACTCCAACCAAAAGGGCTATTGCGCTCATCACTTATAATGGGAAAACCTCTAGATAATTCTTGTAAATCTCTCTGAATGGTTCTTAACGAAGCTTCGTAACCAGCATCATTCAAAGCATCTCTGATATTAGCTGTAGTCACTTTCTGCGGATAACGCGGAATCAGCTGCAGCATATTCATTTGTCTTAAAATCGTATCGCTCATGATGTGTCATCCTCGGTTTGCGCTTTTGACCAGGATCTAAAAACTTCTGGATCACCGCCTTTTTCTACATGAAACTCTAAAGTAGTTTGCAATTTAGTACCCTTAACTTTGAAGTAAATACCTGTGCTTAAGTCTTTAATGGTTCTACCTTCGGTAAAAATTTGTTTGATAATGTCTTCGTTTTCTTTTTCCATTTATACATTATAGTCAGCAAAGCGACAAGATTTGTCGCTAAGATGAATACAATAGATCTCCGCGAGAAATTATATGGACGATCACATGAAAATTTATTTGGAATTATTAAGCAAAATGTCAGACGAACAATTTGAGGCCCACAAAAGCATCATCGAAGAAATTCATTCTTCTGGAGGCATCTTATCGCAAGATGAGCAATTCAATCTGGCTTTGAAAATGCTAAATAATTTTACGCAAAGCAATGGGAGGCTGCATTGAAATTTTCTAGCATTGATAAACGCTCTTTAAAAGAATCTATTTTCGATACTGCAATTGCCTTGCCTATCGCTTGGAGCATGTCCTATGTAACTTTGGTGGCCATGTATGCACTGGAAGTTTCTAATGCTTTTTTGATTTCTTTAGCACAAACAATTGTTTTAACAGTCGTTTCGGTATTTAGAAAATACACAATTCGTACGAAGTTTAAAAAAGCTGAAGATAATTTGATGAAAAGTCAGAATAGCGATGAATTAACTATAGATATTGACCATCTTAATTTGGCGCAAAGACAAGAGAAATATCCCCGCGCAACAAATTAAAACCCAGCCTGGAATGGATATGCCGAGAAGACTCCACATCACTTCGGCACAATTCCCATCACCTATAAACAATTGAATCAATGCATCAGAAACAAAATTGTTATCTAACAAATAATTCAAATCAGGCCCACAAGATGGGACTCGATCTGGCGGTAAAGATTGCAGGTACAAATGTCTGATGGCAGAAGCACCGCCTGCGGCACTAAAAAAAGCGGTCAGTCCCAAATAAAATTTGTCTATTTTGTTATGCAAAATGCCAATTAGAGCTGCAGCTCCAGCTAAAGCAACAGCTATTCTTTGCACGATACACATGGGACAGGGTTCGAGCCCAAGTTGGTATTCCATGTAAAATGCAGTAGCAATTAAACCGATGCAAGCAAGCAGAATGAAAGTTAAAACAACACGCGTTTCTTGCAGCAAATTCATGGTATAAGTATAACGAAATTTAGGTAAAAAATTTTATGGCAAAACCAGAAAGCGCATCAGATACCGACTCCGTCATTCTCATCGATGGGTCATCATATGTATACCGAGC
Organism: uncultured SAR86 cluster bacterium; assembly: GCA_902561325.1. Lineage (GTDB taxonomy): Bacteria > Pseudomonadota > Gammaproteobacteria > Magnimaribacterales > AG-339-G14 > MEDG-81. Next base: position 10,044 of record CACEOL010000009.1, read on the forward strand.
GTACCATGCTTTACCGCCCTTAACGACTTCCTCTGGTCAGCCAACTGGTGCGGTAAGAGGGGTGACCACCATGGTGATGCGCATCTTAGAAGACCATCCAAATTCACCCATTGGTATGATCTTCGATGCCAAAGGCGATACTTTTCGCCACGACATGTATAAAGAATACAAAGCCAATCGTCCTCCGATGCCAGACGATTTGCGTCCACAAATTCAACCCATTTACGACATTGTTGATGCCTTGGGCATAAAGATTTTTGTAGTCGATAACGTTGAGGCCGATGATGTGATTGGCACACTTGCCAAGCAAGCTGAAGAAAAGGGTATTTCGACTGTGATTTCCACTGGCGATAAAGATCTGGCACAACTCGTAACCAAAAATATCAAATTGGTGAATACCATGACCAATGAAGTTCTGGATCAAAAAGGGGTTGAGAAAAAGTTTGGCGTAACCCCAGAACAAATCATCGATTACTTGGCACTTGTTGGGGACACCTCGGATAACATTCCAGGAGTAAATAAAGTCGGTCCCAAAACTGCCGTTAATTGGTTAAGCAAATATGGAACGGTTGAAACCATCATTGAAAAATCTGAAGAAATTACCGGTAAGGTTGGCGAATACTTACGCGAAGGCATTGAGCAACTCAAACTCTCTCAACAATTAACCACCATTAAAAAAGATGTCACTTTGGATTTTGGGATTGAGGATCTGGCAGTAGGGGAAACCGATCAAGCTAAATTGCACAAGTTATTTACCGAACTGGAATTTAAAACTTTATTAAAAAGTGCCGAAACAAAAAAAACTCCAGCAACAAGCTCCAACGGCTCTGCTTCAAAAGACAATTACCGTAGTGTTCTGACCAAAAAAGATTTGGATGGTCTTATTAAGGAGTTGAAAAAAGCCAAAGTTTTGGCTTTTGATACAGAAACAGACTCCTTGGATTTTACTCAAGCCAATTTGGTCGGCTTATCAGTTGCAACAGATGAAGACAACGCTTACTACATTCCGGTAGGTCACGATTACGAAGGTGCGCCTAAGCAGCTCGATCGAGACGAGGTTTTAAAAAAACTCAAACCAATCATTGAAAAGACTCCTTTGATTGGCCAACACCTAAAATTCGATCGCAACGTTTTAGCAAATTACGACATCCATTTGAATTCTATTGAAAACGACACCATGTTGATGTCTTACGTCTATGATCCAACTGCGACCCGTCATAACTTGGATGCCATGGCGAGTCATTATTTAAATGTCAAAACCACAACTTTTGAAGATGTTGCTGGTAAGGGCGTCAAACAACTTACTTTCAATCAGATACCTTTGGAAAAAGCGAGTGACTATGCAGCAGAAGATGCGGATATCACTTTCCGTTGCTATTCCCATTTAAAACCAGCTTTAGCAAAGACGCCTTCTTTGGAAAAAGTTTTGCATGAAATTGAATTGCCTTTGGTGCCGGTGCTCTCCGATATGGAACAAGCAGGGACTTTAGTTAATGAAGAAGCTCTAAAAGTTCAATCCAACAATTTAGGACAACGCATCAGCGGGCTTGAAGAACAAGCTTATCGAGAAGCGGGTAAAGAATTCAACTTGGCTTCTACCAAAGATTTAAGGGCAATTTTCTTTGATGAGATGAAGTTGCCGGTCGTGAAAAAAACTCCTGGCGGCCAACCTTCTACCGATGAGTCGGTTTTACAAGAATTAGCCAATCATTATGAGTTACCAAAAATTTTATTGGAACACCGCACTTTGGCAAAATTGAAAAGTACTTATACCGATAGTCTGCCGCAACAAATATCAAAAAAGACAGGTCGCGTGCATACTTCTTTTCACCAAGCCGTGACTTCAACTGGAAGGTTGTCTTCTGCCGATCCCAATTTGCAAAACATCCCAATCAAAACCGACGAGGGTAGACTTATTCGAACGGCTTTTGTTGCGCCCAAGGGCTATCAATTGCTAGCAGTTGATTATTCGCAAATTGAATTACGCATCATGGCACATCTTTCTGAAGATAAAGGTCTCATTACCGCATTCGAAAATGGTGAAGACATTCATTCTGTTACAGCTGCAGAGGTCTTTGCTGAACCAGGAGAGGAGGTCACTGCAGAACAACGTCGCGGAGCCAAAGCGATCAACTTCGGTTTGATTTATGGCATGTCAGCTTTTGGCTTGAGTAAAGCTTTGAATATTTCAAGACCCTTAGCAGCAGACTATATCGACTCATATTTTCACAAATATCCAAGCGTAAAATTGTATATGGAACGAACCAAGGAGCTAGCTAAAGAGAAAGGTTATGTTGAAACCTTTTTTGGCAGACGACTTTATTTACCGGGAATCCACAGCGGACGCAGTCGCATGGCTGCAGAGAGGGCAGCAATCAATGCGCCCATGCAAGGAACTGCTGCTGACATCATGAAAATTGCGATGATTGAAATTCACGAGTGGCTGGCCAAAGGTAAAGTTGATGCTCGGATGATTATGCAAGTTCACGATGAAGTGATTTTGGAGGTCAAAGATCAAGACGCTTCCAAAGTAGAACAAGAAGTTTCAAAAATCATGCAAGGTGCAGCGAAATTGAAAGTACCTTTGGAAGTTGAAAGCGGCCTAGCTTCCAATTGGGGTGAAGCTCATTGATTTAGCTAAAACATGTCATCTTCTTCTTGCATGAAGAAGTGATCTGGGTGCATAGAAAAACCCAAGCCTTTGTAGGCTCTATATCCAACCAATTCTGATACTTCCTTTGGGAGATCTTTTGCAATTTCCGAAGGCACATTTAAGTATTGGTTTTCTTCTTGCCTCAACCAGCCAAGTGAGTAAGTCAAAATTGCGCCATATCTCCAATCAGAGGAAATATTTTCACCTGCGCCATGCAAAGTTCCTCCTAACCAATACAACACAGAGCCTTTTGGCATTTCAGCCGAAAAGATTTCTTCATCAGTTGGCACTCTTTCTTTATCCCACTTATGACTTCCTGGAACCAATAACGTACCGCCATTGTCTTTTCTAAATTCAGAGATAGCCCACATACTTGCCACTATTAAATTAGGACGAGGCTCCTTAAAAAAAGGAAAAGTATCTTCTTCACGATGCAAAATTTGTTTTCTTGCACCAGGCCCAACTTCTAAAGCAACACTGACATGCAGTTGATAACCACAATTTGAATTTGGAGTTAAAAAATAATCACAAATTTCTTTGGAAGTTTTATGAACAGCCAATTGGCCTGCAGATTCTGAAAGACCTACTAAGCCTCCCATTCTTCTGGTATTCCCTGGATAAAATTCATCTGGATTATCCTCTTGCGGAGGAGATAATTCCATCGCAGGAGCTAAGTCTTTCTTAAAATTTTCAACTAAATTAGATGAAGCAGCATTTTCAATAACCAAGCAACCAAACTCTTCTAAACAATTAATAATATTTTTGCTTGAATCAGAACTGTCTAAAACTGGAATTTTCATTTTTTTCTCCCACTAAAATTTAAAGAACTTTTTTGAGCGTATTCAGTCTAAAAAACGTTCTCCTAAAAAATAAGGAAATACATAATCCTTGTGGCCCGTCAGCATCTCTCTCCCCTGAAAACTGCTGACGGGTTTAAACTTCTAAGAGCAGTTTAATTTTATTTAACAAAGTTTCCAAACCTATTTTTTTGGTTGCAGAGAACACCAGTGAGTCCACAATAGCTGGGTAATCAGCCATTTTTTCCGAGACAACTTTAAGAGTATTTTGGGTTTCTTTATTATTAAGTTTATCGGCTTTGGTCAAAACTAAATGAATGGGCAAATTCAATGATTCGCAAAGACTTAAAAATTCCAGATCTTTGTTTTGAAAAGGGTGACGCATGTCCATGATCAAAATCAAATCGGTTAGGGCTGCTCTTTTTTCTAAATAACTTAAAATCAGTTTGGCCCAAGTATTTTGATCTTGCTTGCTGGCTTTGGCGTAACCAAAACCTGGCAGATCGACTATCTTTTTTGCTTCGTCATTCGCCAAATGAAAAAAATTTATGGATTGGGTTCTCCCTGGGGTATTGGAGGTTTTGGCCAATTTTTTTTGATTAGCCAAAGCATTAATCAAAGTAGATTTTCCGGAATTTGATCTGCCGCAAAGAGCTATTTCATTACCTGAATCAGGAGGGAAAAGCTTGCTTTCTGTTGCAGCACAAGCAAAGTTTAGAGGCAAAGGTTTTGACTTATAACTCATTCTTCTAAAATCAGGAAAAACAATATTCTATAGTATATAATTGCCAACCATTTAGCCCACTAATAAAGAGTAAATGATAAAAAAATTATTACTTCTATCGTTTTTGGTAAGTTCCTTTAGCGTTTTTGCAGCTGCTGCTGGAGAAATGGCTGAGGCCAAACCAATGAAAAGAGGGGATGCAGAAAAGGGTTCAAAACTTGTTGGTACTTGTGTTGCTTGTCATGGCGTCGACGGAAATAGTGTTGTTGGCCAGTGGCCAACTTTAGCTGGCCAAAGAGAAAGTTATCTCTTTGAGCAACTTGAGCACATCAGAGATGAAGAGCGAGTTATTGCTGTTATGAAAGGTCTTTTGAATAATTATTCCGATGATGATTTGAGAGACATGGCGGCTTTTTACGCAAGCCAAAAAACCAAAGTCAGCCAAGCAGATGAAACAAATTTAGAATTAGGCCAACAAATTTATCGAGCTGGAAACTTGGCTTCAGGCGTACCCGCTTGTACCGGTTGTCATGGGCCTGCAGGTAAAGGCTTAGAGTCAGCACAATACCCAATGCTTGGTGGTCAAAAGGCCGAATACGTAGTCACAAGTTTGATTGCTTATCAAACTGGAGAGAGAGCTATCGACGAACACGGCAAAATTATGCAAGGAATAGCTTCAAGACTTACCATCGAAGAGATTAGAGCGGTCGCCAATTATGTTTCAGGCCTTTACTAAAAAACTTTTTCTAGTCTTTATTTTCTCAGTCAGTTCAGCACTGATTGCAGAAGATTATCAGCCAGGTAAACATTATCAGATTTTATCTGAACCCATTGCTACTAGAGACCCAAAAAAAATTGAAGTCATCGAATTCTTCTGGTTTGGATGTGGACATTGTTACAGTTTAGAAAATCAACTTAATAGCTGGGAGAAGAAACTTCTGGAAGATGTAGATTTTTGGCGTTCACCAATTACTTGGAACGAAATGGCTAAAACGCATGCCAAATTATTTTATGCTGCGGAATTTTTCAAAAATCCTGCAATCATTAGAGAAACTTTTTTATCTATTCATGCCAATCAACGCATGATGACTTCTGACAAAGAGTTGCAACCTTTTTTCGCGAGCTTCGGTATTGCTGAAGATCAATACCAATCTTTATTTAATTCTTTTGCTATGCAGAACAAAATACGAAGAGCAGATACCTTTGGGCTCAAATATGAAATCCGCGGAGTACCTGCTTTTATTGTCAACGGAAAATACAGAGTATCAGCTTCTCGACAAGTTGGAACTTCCGAACTTTTGGATGTTGTTGATTACCTTATTAACTTAGAAAGGAAATAACATGAGATACAAATCAAACCTGTTCATTCCAGGCCATACGCTCAACCGTTTGGATCGAGGTCTTAATAGCAACGCGAGTGCTCTTATCATTGATCTTGAAGATGGTTGTCCAGAAGATAAAAAAATCAAAGCACGTGAAGAATTGATTGGCCTTTTAAAAAAAGGCAATGTATTTACCAAACCTTTGTTTGTCAGAGTCAACGATGCTATGAATGAGAACGGCAGACAGGATATTGATGCTTTATCGGATTTTGAAGATCAGATTGAGGCTATCATTCTTCCCAAAACACAAAGTTTTGATTTCTTAGCAACGCTTGCACCAATGATTGCGTTTGAAAATAAACTAGTTCCTTTAATCGAGACGCCAAGAGCAGTCGATACCGTTACACAAATAGCAGCATTTAAAGGAGTAATCGGTCTATTCTTTGGAGCGGCTGATTTTTCAGCAGGTATGGGTTCTAAATTAGCATGGGAACCGCTTTTGTACGCTCGCCATAAAGTAGCTTTGGCTGCAGCAATGTACAACCTCTTTACCATCGATGCGCCATTTTTCTATATCGATAATGAAGAAGGACTTAAAGAAGAGGCTGAAAAAGTGAAGAATCTCGGTTTTACAGGAAAAGCAGCAATTCATCCTTCGCAAATTGATTTCATCAATGAGGCATTTGAACCTACCAAAGAAGAAAAAGAAGAAGCTAAAAAGGTTCTCGAGGAATACCAAAAGATGGATGGCGGAGCGGTTAAAATAGATGGCAAAATGGTAGACGAGCCTATTGCGGAAGCAATGCGTTTAAAATTATCTCTAGGGGATAAAGAAAAGGAGGACTAGCATGTCAAAGTCCAGCAAAGATTTAGGGAACAATAGATTTAGAGAATCCTTCGGTCGTTATTTTGAAGAATTTGAAGTAGGTCATGTATACGAACATCGTCCTGGTAGAACCATTACCGAGTCGGACAATACCTGGTTTACGCTTTTAACTATGAATACTCATCCTCTGCATTTTGATAAGGAGTATGGCAAGGCAACGGAATTTGGGAAAAATTTAGTCAACAGTACGTTCACCGTATCTGTGATGGTTGGTATGAGTGTGAGTGATATCAGTCAAAAAGCCATAGCCAATCTTGGTTGGACCGACATTGTGCTTCCACATCCGTTATTTGTCGGTGATACTTTATATGCTGAGTCTGAAGTTTTAGAAACGCGTCTTTCTGAATCAAGAAAAAAACGCTGGCATTGTCACTGTAAAAACAATTGGTAAGAATCAAAATGGGGATGTTGTAGCTTCCTTCAAACGCTCAGCTTTAATTCCAACCAAAGGAAATGCTGTAGACGATAAGATCGATTATTAAGTTGAAGCAATCTTTAAAAGGCATAAAAGTTCTCGATCTAACCCATATGTTGGCAGGTCCATATACGACTATGGTTCTGGCTGATTTGGGCGCCGAAGTTGTAAAAATAGAGCAACCCAAGACAGGCGACATTACCAGAAATCTTCTGAAAGACGACCCAAAGTATTCTTTTGATGGAATTGGCGCATATCATCTAACTTTAGGTAGAAATAAAAAAAGCGTTGAATTGGATCTCAAATCTGAAGAAGGCTTAAATCTTTTTAAAGAGTTGGTCGCAGTTGCAGATGTTGTCGTGGATAATTTCAGTCAAGGCGTGACGAAGCGTTTGGGTATAGATCATCAAAGCTTAAAAAAAGTTAATTCAAAAATCATTACCTGTTCAATCAGCGGCTTCGGTGATACTGAAGTAAATCGTCCTGCCTATGACAATCTCATTCAAGGTTACGCAGGAGCAATGTCCATTACAGGAACGGATAAAGAAAGTCCGGTGAAATCCGGCATCCCTATAGCTGACTTAGGAGCTGGACTTTATGCAGTGATTGGTATTTTAAGCGCTATACAGTCTCTAGAAAAAAACAACTCTGGCGAACATGTTGATATTTCCATGTTGGATACTCAAGTGAGTTTATTGACTTATATGGCTACTATGCATTTTCTTTCTGGCGAAAATCCTGAGCCGATTGGAAATCAACACATGAATCATGTGCCATTTAATTCTTACAGAACTTCGGATGGTTTTATTCAAATAGGAGTGGTTGCTGAAGATTTTTGGCCTAGCCTGATTGAAGCGCTTGATTTAAGACAATTGGATACTGAAGAAAATAAAGCAAGAATTGGTCGATTAAAAAATAGAGAAAATATTGATCAAGCTGTGCAGGACGTTTTTATTACCAATACCACAGAACATTGGTTGAAAATATTACAAGAACACCGAGTTCCATGTGGACCTATTAATACTCTTTCTGAAACTTTTCAAGATACTGATCTTTTGAAAAGAAACATGATTGTTGAGGTTCTTCAAGATAGTGGAGCGTCTGTAAAAATGCCTGGTAACCCAGTAAAAATTTCTAATCACGATGAAGAATTTAGACGCTCGCCAAAACTCGGTGAACATACTGCTGAAATTTTTAAAACATGGTTAGATAAAGATATCTCAGTTGACCAAGATTAAGACTTCCTACTCTTTTCAGGAACAATTTAGAGGATTAAACTAAATTCAATTATTCAGGAGAGAAAAACATGGATGCGGAAAAACTCAGTCAATTAACTCAAAAAGTCATTGGTGATGCAGCAGGAGCAGTAGGACTGTTGCTGGCTTACATTGGTGACCAATCAAAAGTCTATACAACAATGGATGAATTAGGTCCTTCAACTGTAAAGGAAATTGCAGATAAAGCAGGTCTTGATGAACGTTACCTAAGAGAATTTCTCTCTTCAAATGCTGCCAATGGCTATGTAACTTACGAATCCGCGGAGGATAAATTTTCTCTTTCGCCAGAGCAAGCAGCTGTCTTTGCAAAAGATGGTGAGCCTACCTGTTTGCAAGGGTACTTCCAAGCAATTGTTGGTCAATACGCAGAGCACGAAAAAGCCGTGGAAACTTTTCAATCAGGAAAAGGCAGACCGTGGGGAGAACATCATCTGTGTTGTTTCTGTGGTACTGATAGGTTCTTCAGACCTGGTTATGTTGGCAATTTAGTCAGCAATTGGATTCCATCTTTATCTGGAGTTGAAGATCAACTTAAAGCTGGCGCTAAAGTTGCCGACATTGGTTGTGGGCTAGGCTCAACGACAATTATCATGGCTCAGACTTATCCAAATTCAACAATTCATGGATATGATTTTCACGGCCCATCCATTGAAGAGGCTAGTGCTAGGGCAAAGGAACTGGGATTAACCAATATTGAGTTTCATGTGTCAGATGCTAGAGATATTCCAGATAATGGTTATGACTTTGCTTGTATTTTTGATGCTCTGCATGATATGGGTGATCCAGTAGGTGTTGCCAATCATATTAAAAATGTACTTTCCGAAGAAGGAACCTTTATGCTAGTTGAACCTGCAGCAGCAGATAATTTGGAAGACAACCTAAATACTTTTGGCGGACTGGCCTATGGATTTTCAACAATTGTTTGTGTTCCTACCTCTAGAGCCCAAGACGTTGGTCTGTGTTTAGGAGCTCAAGCTGGACCAAAAAGATTAACGGAGGTCTTAAATTCTGCAGGTTTTGATCATGTTCGAGAATCAGCAAGAACTGGAACGAATATGGTTTTTGAGGTCAAACAAGCTTAATGCCTAAAGAAAATAGTTTTCTTGAAAAAGCTCTATTGGTTCAAGTAGAGACCACGAAAGTCAGGCGCATCTTAAATTTTGAAAACTCTTTAGAAGAGTTTAGAGACCTTGCCAGATCGGCTGGAGCTAATGTTTTAGATGAAATTGAAGGCAAGCAGGAACTTGCATCGCCTAGATATTTTATTCAAAAAGGCAAGTTGGAAGAAATTAAGCAAGCCGTTCATAAAAATAAAATAGGCTTGGTGATATTCAACCATGCTCTTTCTCCGTCGCAGGAGAGAAATATTGAAAGCTATTTAAAGGCCAGAGTTTTAGATAGAACTGGCTTGATTTTGGATATTTTTGCAAGACGCGCTTTTAGTCATATTGGAAAACTTCAAGTTGAACTTGCCCAATTATCACATCTGTCGACTAGATTAGTCAGAGGCTGGAGCCATTTGGAAAGACAAAAAGGAGGAATCGGTCTCAGAGGTCCTGGGGAAACTCAGCTTGAAACAGATCGAAGATTGATTGGTAATAGGATCAAGGCACTCAAAAAGAAACTGGTTAAAAGTCACAACCAAAAATCCTTAAACCGTTACGCCAGAAAAAAAGGAAAAAATAAAATAGTTGCTTTGGTTGGTTATACCAATGCAGGTAAAACAACATTATTTAACGCTTTAACCGGAGGAGACGAATATCAAGCAGATCAGTTGTTTGCAACTTTAGATTCGGTCACCAGAAAGAATTTAAGTCCTGGAAGCAGAGCAATTTTATTTACTGACACTGTAGGTTTTATTTCTGAAATTCCAACTGAGTTGATTGAATCTTTCAAAACTACTTTAGATGATCTTAGATCTGCAGATTTATTAATCCATTTGGTAGACATCAATGATCCTGAAAAAGAACTCAAGCAAAAGGAAGTTACAAGAATTTTGAAAGATTTGAATGTTGATAAAATTCCTCAACTTTTAGTGAATAATAAAATTGATCATCTCTCTGAAAAAAAAACAACAAGAGCTGGAGTTTCAACACCCTGAAGAACTTTTTATTTCTGCAGAAAAAAATATTGGCATTGAGCCTTTAAAAGAAAAAATATTAGAGAGAATCAGTAATGGTCTCTTTAAAGGCTGGGTATCGATTTCCCATCAAGCATCAGCTGCTAGAGCGAGGCTTTATGAAGAAGGATGTGTTCGCGATGAGGTTATAAAAGATAACGAGTGGCATCTGAAATTAAATATCGGAAATGATTTACTCACCGATTACCTAAATTCATCGCAATTAAAAATTTTGTATGATGATAATCAACAACCGTTAGAAGTTGGTGAGCCAGGCAGGACTTGAACCTGCGATCTTTTGCTCCGGAAACAAACGTTCTAATCCACTGAACTACTGGCTCAATACTTAAAATATTTTTAAATAAGCTTAAACTTTTCTCCATCTCAGAGATAGATTTAATTCCTTAGAGGTCTATAATCGCGGCATGAAAAAAATCTTTTTAATTGCTGTTGTATCAACAATGACTTTTCTTTTCGCTGCAGACATGCGTGAAGAAGCAATTTTAAAAAGAATTCAACACCTTGGTTCCGTCTGTACTTCTGCAGATTGCGGCTTGAAGGCTTCTGGTCCAGGTTGGAAAGTTTCGACCACAATGTTTGCTGCTCCAATGCAAGTTGCCGATGCTAGCGGTCGAGATGGAAAAACAGTTTATGATGCTGCTTGCACAACCTGTCATGCTGTTGGAGTGGCTGGTGCACCAAAATTTGCTGATGCATCGAGTTGGGGAGATCGTCCCAACAAAGGTCTGGCAACTCTAACCATGAATGTTAAAAATGGTTTAAATGCTATGCCTGCAATGGGCCTCTGCATGGATTGTACTGACGCTGAATTGGAAGCTTCTGTGCAGTATATGTTAGACGCTCTCTAAGTCCGCAATTCCCTTTTCCAAGTCATACCAAGAAACTATTTCGTTGGGCTGAAATTGTTTTTCCTCAGGCCACTCTGCATCCAGCAAGTTCAGCCAAATTGCTTTCATGCCTAATTTCATAGCAGCTTCAACATCATTATCTGGATGATCGCCCACGTGACATACTTCTTCAGGGCTTAATTGAGTTATTTTCAAAGCTTCTTCAAACATTTTCGCTCCAGGCTTGCTGTCATTTACCATTTCAGCGTTCAAGTAAAAATCAAACAAGTGATCGATTTTCAAGGTTTCAATGCTGGCATTCCCGTTGGTTAAAACGCCAAGAGTGTATTTTTCTTTCAAAGATTTGAGAACCTCAAGGGTACCCTTAAAATAAGTGATATCGTGACGTAATTTTAAAAAAATATCGAAAGCGTCCTTTGACGTTGTTTTTGCATCTTCATCGGAAACACCATTTTCTGTTAATAATGTCTCGATAACTTTCTTACGAAGCTCAGACAAGCGATGTCTTAGAGAATTGTCTTTTGCAATGAGCTTTTGCCACATCTTTTGCTCCTGTTCTGTGAACAAAACTTTGGACATGTTTGGAAATTTATCGATTATCCAGTTGTTGGATTCTTTGTGTGCGTGGATGATGACTTCACGCAGCGGCCATAGCGTGTCATCAAGATCAAAAGTTACTGCTTTAATTTTCATTTTTTATTTTTTGCATGTGGATGGCTTTTATCGTAAACCTTGGCCAAATGCTGGAAATCCAATTTAGTGTAGATTTGAGTGGTACTTAGATTAGCATGTCCTAATAATTCTTGAACAGCTCTGAGGTCTCCACTAGATTCTAAAATATGAGTTGCGAAAGAATGCCTCAACATATGAGGATGGACGTAAGGCAAGCCTCTGTCTTGACTGATTTTCTTAAGTCGAATTTGAACCGTTCTTGGACCAAGTCGATTTCCTTCTTTATTCACAAAGACCGAAGTTTCATCTTGTTTGGCTATAGTTGCTCTATGTACAAACCATTGCTCCAATGCCTCAATCGCTTTAGAGCCAACAGGACAAAGTCTTTCTTTGTTACCTTTTCCTAGAACTCTGCACATTTGCTCTTCAAGCAAAAGATCCTTTAAGTTCAAGGAGCAAAGTTCAGAAAGTCGCAATCCAGAAGAATAAATCAATTCCATCATTGCTTTATCGCGATGTTCTATCCAACTTTTTGGTTCAAAATTTAAAAGTTTATCGATCATGTCGGTATCGAGTGCTTTTGGTAAAAGGGCATCCTGCTTAGGTGCGCTGATACCAACTGTTGGATCGTTGGTAAATTTTCCTTCGGTCTTGAGAAATTTAAAAAAACTCCTTAGGGAAGATAAAATTCTTGCAAGACTCTTCGGACTGAGACCTTTTCTTCTGTGCAAACCTAAAAAATTTCTTACTTGATTATTGTTAACCTTAGCAATGGTTAAAATTTTGTTTTCATTAAGAAAGATCTCGAATTTATTCAAATCATTTCTGTAACTCTTAAGAGTGTGTTCTGAGTAGTTACGATTTTCTTTAAGAAAATTTAAAAAAGATTCTATTAAGTTGCTAATCTCGGTCTTCAATTAATCTATCTATTTGATGGCTCAAAACTTCCACTATAAAACTTAGAAATAATGTATCTTGGTCTGGAGTATATTTATCATCTATTGAAGAACCTAAAATTAATACTCCTGCAATCTTATTGGAATGCAATTTGCCAATAACTGCTTCTTTGATACCAGCTTGAGCACCAAAAGTTAAGGAGGCAATTTCATTGGAAAGCTTTCCTAAAAAAATATCTACTTCTTTAAAAATCTTAGAGAAAGTCTTAGTAGCTATTTCTGGCTCAATGATTCTCTTCGAGGATACTCGATACAGTTCTTCTTGAGTAAAGAACAATAATTTACATTTTTCTGTACCAAGCTCATTCATAAAAAAACTTTCTGTAGCAATCAACAATTTTTCTAAGTCTTCGGCACTCAGAATAATGCTTATCAGTTTTCTAACCTTCGCAAAAAGCAGCTCATTCTCATTTGCGTTTGTAATAAAGTCTTTGAGTTGCGTGCTCGTTGCTAAATTCTTGGATTTTATGAATTCAACTTGTTTTTCAATAAAGCTTACCGCTTCACCTGATTCATGTCTTATCTCTAAATGTTCTATAGCTTCTGGATGGTCTATAAAAAAATCAGGATTTTCTTTTAAGAAATTAATTACTTCTTCGGGTTTAAGAGATTTACTAAAAAGTTTCATTTTAAAGATTTAACAAAACATCTTGTTTTCTATACTCTGCGCTTCCTTGAAGCATAACTTTTGAAGTACCTAAATCCACTTTAGTGAATACTTGGCCTTGATGAAAGTTAATTTTTAACTCTTGATCTAATTCTTTTTGAATTGCACATGCGACAGCTGCTGCACAAGCTCCACTTCCACAAGCTTGAGTTTCTCCTACACCTCTTTCAAAAACTCTTAAATTTATCTCCTGAGCATTTTTTAATTGAATAAAGCCAACATTTACACCATTTTTAAAAAAATTACTTTCTTGTAAAAATGTTCCGAACTTTTGTACATCCAAACCCAACTTATCATTAAAGATTACGGCATGTGGATTTCCTATTGAAACAGCAAAACAAGGAACTTTTTGATTATTAAATTCAATTTCAAAAACCTGCTCATTTTCATTTAGACCAATTTCTGAGGGAGATAGTGAAAATTTATTTTCTACAATGTAATCGTTTTTATTTTTCTCAACAGTAACTTGATTAGCACCTATGAGTAACCTCACAGCATCACTGATGGATATGTTTCTGTCGGATAGATATCTAGCAACACACCTCATGCCGTTAACACAGTTCTCTGCCTCACTGCCGTCTTGATTAAAGATTTTTACAGAAAAATCTGCAATTTCTTTTTCTGGAGGTTCAATTACCAGAATTTGATCAAACTCCAGAAAATCCTCCTTATCAAGAAACTTTGGGATGCTATCTTTAGAGAAAGAAAAATCCTGCGTTACTGAATCTACAATTATGAAATTGTTACCTAAAGCCTCCATAAACTGGATATAGGGCATTAAAGTTCCTCTTCTTTAATGAGATCATCAAAGGTTTCTGCTTTTCTGATGACTTTATGACTTTTATGATTAACTAAGATTTCGGCAGGTTTAAGTCGAGTATTATAATTAGAGCCCATACTTGAGCCGTATGCTCCTGCTGAATATACAACCAAATAATCTCCAGCATTGGCACTAACTTCGAAATCTGAACCAAAACTGTCGGCAGTCTCACAGACAGGCCCAACTACAGAATAGAGATTCTTCTTTTCAGAAGACTCCACTAAATTATCTATTTTATGTCTCGCGCTATACAACGACGGCCTCATCAAATCGTTCATGCCGGCATCAACAATAAGAAACTTTTGACTTCCATTCTCTTTAATACCCAATACTTTGGTTATCAAAACTCCTGCTTGCGCAACAACAGAGCGTCCTGGCTCTAGAGTTAAGTCATATTTTGAAGAAAACTGCTTCAGTTTTTTTATAAGTTCATTAGGTGAAAAATTTTTTTCCAATTCATAGTCGATTGCTAAGCCTCCACCAACATCTATGTGATCTATTTCAAAACCCAAAGAAACCAATTGGTCTGCTAACTTTTCAAGTTTTTCGTAAGCTTCAACCAGTAAATCCGTATTTGTAATTTGAGATCCAATATGGGCTGAAACACCAACCAAGTTTATTTTTTCAGTTCCATACTTTTTAGCTAAAGTCAGAGCTTCTTCTTCGGAAATACCAAATTTGCAATCTGCCTTACCAGTTTCAATATAAGGATGAGATTCTGCAGCAATGTCAGGATTTATTCTAAACGAGATTCTTGGTGTTTTATTTAGTTCTTCAAGAAGTTTCAATTCGTATTCAGATTCTACGTTGATAGAAAATATTTCGTAATCACAAGCAAGTTTTAATTCTTCTTTGCTTTTACCAACTCCAGAAAAAACAATTTTCTTTGGATCTGCACCGATTTTTAAAACTCTTTTTAATTCTCCACCAGATACTACGTCAAAGCCCAAACCTTCATCTTTAATCAAAGACAAAATACTCAGATTACTGTTAGCTTTTACGGCATAGCAGGCCAGATCAGAGGAAGATAAGCCATCTTTATAAGATCGACAATTTTCTCTAATTGTTTCAGCAGAATAAACATAAAAAGGTGTTTCTAAGCTATCACTTAGCTCAAGCAAGTTAGTGTCTTCCGAATATAAGACACCCTCGTTAAAATTAAAATGTTTTAAGTTCATTGATTTGTTCATCTTCAGGCAGATATAAAGGACCTTTTATGCCACATGAGCTTAGAAAGCCAAAACTGATTAGACACATCCCAAGTAAAAAAATTTTCATTTCTTTAAATAGTCTTTTGCTCTTTTAATTTCTTTTTTTATTTGCTTCAAAGCAGTACCTCCAATTGAGGTTTTTGCTTGGATAGAGTCGCTAGGATCTATGTAATCAAAAACGTCTTGGGAAATCTTATTTGAAATTTTCTTAAATTCATCAAGCGACATTTCAAATAGTAAGAGATCATTGTCTTCAGCGTATTTCACTGCCGTTCCGGTAATTTCATGAGCCTCTCTAAATGGCACTCCTTTAATAACCAAATATTCAGCAAGATCTGTCGCAGTTAAGAAATCATCGTAGACATCAGCAAGCATTTGATCTTTATTAAAAGACACACCTTTGATCATCTCGTCCATGATACTCAATGCCTCCGTAGCATATTCTATTGAATTAATTAAAGGCGCCTTATCTTCTTGATTGTCTCTGTTGTAAGCCAAAGGTTGATTCTTCATTAAACTTAACACCGTGATTAAATTACCAACCGTTTTCGCAGATCCTCCTCTGACTAACTCAGCCATATCGGGATTTTTCTTTTGCGGCATAATCGAAGAACCTGTGCATAATTCTTCAGGCAATTGAGCATAATTGAATTGCGAAGAAGACCAAATGATCAGTTCTTCGCAAATTCTTGAAAAATGGATAGCCATTACACTTATATTAAAAGCAACTTCTAAAGCAAAATCTCTATCGGATACAGCATCAATGGAATTCCTGGTAACCGAATCGAATCCCAAAGACTTAGCCAGTTTTTGTCTATCCAATTTAAACCTATTACCGGATAGGGCACCGGAACCCAAAGGGCTTACCTTGAGTTCCTTTTTAGTTGCTGAAACTCTTTCTAAATCTCTTTTCATCATTTCGTACCAAGATAAGAGATAGTGCGCCAAACTTACCGGCTGAGCATTTTGCAAATGAGTAAAACCCGGCATCAGTGTTTCTAACTCTCCCTCTGCTCTTACAACTAAGTTTTTCATTAAACTTTTTAATAAAGATTCAATTTCAATGCTCCTTTCCAAGAGAAGCAATTTAAAATCAGTTACGACCTGATCATTTCTGGATCTTCCCGTATGAAGTTTTTTTGCAGTCACTCCGATTTCTTTTTCAAGAGCGGCTTCGATATTCATGTGAACATCTTCCAGAGCTGGATTCCAATTAAATTTACCAGCTTCGATTTTCTTTTTAATTTTTTTAAGACCAGTCTTAATTTTATTAAATTCATTTTTGGATAGCACTTTGGCTTCCATCAGCGCTTCTGCATAAGCAATCGAACCTTGAATGTCTTGGCTATAGAGGACTTGATCTACATCAACAGAGGATGAAAAATTCTGAGCAATTTGGGAAGGTTTTTTGGTAAATCTTCCTCCCCACGAGGGATTTTTTTTTGACATCAATACTTATAGTAATCAGGTTTATAAGGTCCATCAACATCTACATTTATGTAGTCAGCTTGATCCTTTGTAAGCTTTGTAATGACCCCTCCAAAACCTTCTACCATATATGATGCAACTTCTTCATCTAGTTCCATAGGCAAAACTTGGACTTTTAACATTTCTTGCTTTGTAGTTTCATCATTAATTGAGGCAAAACCTTGTTTGTACAAAAATATTTGTGCAAGAACTTGGTTAGCAAACGAGCCATCCATAATTCTTGAAGGGTGACCAGTTGCATTACCAAGGTTAACTAATCTGCCTTCTGCCAAAAGAAGCAAATAATCTTTATTATCCTTGGGACCTCTATAAACCTTATGCACTTGAGGTTTAATCTCTTCCCAAGTCCATTCATTTCTCATGTATTGAGTATCTATCTCGTTATCAAAATGACCGATATTACTGACAATTGCTCCTGACTTTAAATTATTCAAGATGTGTTTATCACAAACATTGAAGTTACCAGTTGCAGTTACTATAAGATCAATATCACTTAGAAGTCCTTTATTGATCGATTCATCATTGTTTAAATTTTCACCATTTATATAGGGCGAAACTACTTCGTACCCATCCATACATGCTTGCATAGCGCAAATAGGATCGATTTCGGTAATTTTAACTACCATTCCTTCTTGTCTAAGACTCATTGCAGAACCCTTACCAACATCACCGTAACCAAAAACAAGGGCCTTTCTTCCAGAAAGCAACATATCTGTGCCACGTTTTATAGCATCGTTCAAACTATGTCTGCATCCATATTTATTATCGTTTTTAGATTTTGTTACCGAGTCGTTAACATTAATAGCAGGCACCTTAAGCGTACCTTTTTCCAACATTTCATATAGTCTCAATACCCCTGTCGTCGTTTCTTCGGAAATACCATTAATTCTTTCTAACATTTCTGGATATTTTTCATGCACCATAGCAGTCAAGTCACCACCATCATCCAAAATCATATTTGCATCCCATGGTTTGCCATCAGAAAGGATAGTTTGTTCTATACACCAATCAAACTCTTCTTCATTCATACCTTTCCAAGCGAAAACAGGAATTCCTTTTTGCGCGATAGCTGCTGCAGCATGATCTTGGGTAGAAAAAATATTACAAGACGACCATCTCACAGAAGCTCCTAATTCAACTAAAGTTTCTATAAGAACTGCAGTTTGGATAGTCATGTGTATGCAACCCATAATTTTTGCACCCTGCAAAGGTTTGTCATTTCCATATCTTTCTCTGAGTTTAATCAAAGCAGGCATTTCAGATTCAGCCAGTTCTATTTCTTTTCTTCCAAACTCTGCTAGAGAAATATCCTTTACTTTGTAGTCTTTGAATTCCATATTTATTTTAGTTGTTCTACTTTATCAGTTGATTCCCAAGAAAAACTTTCTTCTTCTCTTCCAAAATGACCATATGAAGCAGTCAATTGATAGATTGGCTTTTTAAGATCTAACATTTCGATAAGTTTTTTAGGTTTTAGTTCAAAATTCTTTTCTACCAACTCAACAATTTTTGCCTCTTCTGTCTTATTTGTATCGAAGGTGTTGATGCTGATGGAAGTTGGTTCAGCGACTCCAATGGCATAAGAAACTTGAATTTCACATTTATCTGCAAGACCTGCAGCAACAATATTTTTAGCTACATATCTTCCAGCATAAGCGGCAGATCGATCAACTTTTGAAGGGTCCTTACCAGAAAAAGCACCTCCACCATGCCTAGCCATGCCTCCGTAAGTATCCACAATTATTTTTCTTCCTGTTAATCCACAATCTCCGACAGGACCTCCTATCACGAAGCTTCCTGTGGGATTTATATAAATTTTTGTATCTTCATTGAGCCATGTATTTGGAATGATAGGTTTGATAATTTCTTCCATAACTCCTTCTTTAATAGTTTTTGCATCTATATCTGGATCATGCTGAGTTGATAAAACGATTGCCGAAACACTGGATGGATTACCTTGATTATCGTATAAAAAACTTAACTGACTTTTTGCATCCGGTCTTAGCCAATTTAATTTTCCATTCTTTCTTACTTCAGACTGCTTCTTAACTAGTAGATGGGAATAGTGAATTGGTGCCGGCATCAGAACATCAGTTTCATTGGTTGCGTAACCAAACATTAAACCTTGGTCACCGGCGCCTTGGTCCAAATCGGTTCCTGAACCTTCATCTACTCCGGCGGCGATATCTACTGACTGCTGTCCAATGGCATTAATTATTTCAACTTTATTACCGTTGAATCCTAAGTCATCATTGTCATAGCCAATTTCGTTAATTACTTCTCGAATAACTTTTTCTAGGTTAGGCTGTGAAGAGGAGGTTATTTCTCCTGCAATCACAACCAAATCCGTTTTAACTAGGGTTTCACAAGCTACTCTGGCATTTGGATCTTCCTTAAGGTATGCATCCAAAATTGCATCGGAAATTTGATCACACATTTTATCAGGGTGACCTTCAGAAACAGATTCAGACGTGAAAGTTTTGTACTCAGACATGACAATAATAAAGTCAGCAATTCTACTATGAACTGACCTTGAAATAGTAGAAAATAACATTCTAATTTCATGACTAATCAACAAAACCTAGCCAATGCTATAAGAGCTCTATCTATGGATGCAGTTCAGAGAGCAGGGTGCGGACATCCTGGCATGCCTATGGGAATGGCAGATATCGCACAAGT
This sequence comes from uncultured SAR86 cluster bacterium, assembly GCA_902561325.1. GTDB lineage: Bacteria > Pseudomonadota > Gammaproteobacteria > Magnimaribacterales > AG-339-G14 > MEDG-81. Next base: position 29,599 of record CACEOL010000009.1, read on the forward strand.
TCTGTGGACAAAACATCTTAAATATAACCCTTCAAATCCTGATTGGTTTGATAGAGATAGATTTGTTTTGTCCAATGGACATGGCTCCATGCTTCTTTATTCGCTTCTTCATTTGACAGGTTATGATCTTTCAATGGACGAATTGAAAAATTTCCGTCAACTTGGTTCAAAAACACCAGGACATCCGGAATGTGATGTGACTCCGGGAGTAGAAACTACAACTGGTCCGCTTGGGCAAGGTATAGCTAATGCAGTTGGGATGGCAATGGCAGAAAAAATTCTTGCAAAGAGATTTAATAAAAAAGATTGTCTAATAATTGATCATTACACTTACGTTTTTTGTGGTGACGGTTGCTTGATGGAAGGTATTTCTCACGAGGTTTGTTCTTTAGCTGGTACTCATAAACTCAATAAATTAATTGTCTTATATGATGACAATAAAATAAGCATAGATGGCAAAGTTGAAGGATGGTTTACAGACAATACCCCAGAAAGATTCAAAAGTTACGGATGGAACGTTATAGCAGATGTTGATGGGCATGACTTTCAAAGTATTGATAAAGCTTTGAAAGATGCAAAATCATCTAATCTTCCAACTCTAATTTGTTGTAAAACAGAAATTGGGAAAGGATCTCCGAATAAATCAGGTTCAGCAGATGCTCATGGCGCGGCTCTTGGCGAGGAAGAAATCAAACTCACTAGAGAAAACATCCAATGGCAGTATGAGCCTTTTGAAATCCCAGATGAAATTTATGAGGCTTGGGATCACAAAAAAAAAGGACAAGAAAGTGAAGAAAAATGGCAAGAGACTCTTGCCGATTTTGAAAAAAACCATCCTGAAGATTCCAAAGAACTCCATAGACTAATCAATGGAAGCTTACCTAGTAATTTTGAGCCTACCATCGAGAACTTAATCAATAATTTTTCTGAAGATGGAAATTCTTATGCCAGTAGAAAGTGCTCTGGCATGTGTTTGGATGCCATTGGCCCAATTATGCCCGAGTTGATAGGTGGATCAGCAGATCTCTCTCCTTCAAATAATACTGAATGGAAAGGAACCTCTCATCTTGCTGAAGATGGCTCAGGAAATTATTTGAATTATGGCGTTCGAGAATTTGGTATGTCGGCAATCATGAATGGCATGATCTTACATGGCGGCATTAGACCTTATGCAGGAACTTTTCTTACTTTTCTTGATTACGCTAGAAATGCAGTAAGGATGTCAGCTTTAATGAAATTGCCTGTGATTTATGTGTATACGCATGACTCTATCGGGGTCGGTGAAGATGGTCCAACTCATCAACCAGTGGAACATATTTCAATGCTAAGAATTACGCCTGGAATTTACACTTGGCGACCTTGTGATGGGGTAGAAACTGCTTGTGCATGGAAATTTGCGCTGGAGTCAAAAGCTGCACCTTCAGCATTGATATTATCCAGACAATCATTGGATGCTCAAAAAAGGGAAACAAATGACTCAATTTTTAAAGGCGGATACGAACTCGCGTCAGCACAAAATCCCAAAATAACATTGGTTGCTTCAGGCTCAGAAGTGAGCCTAGCCATGAAAGTTCGAGATCAGCTTAATGAACAAAAAATTTCATCAAGAGTTGTCTCAATGCCATGTACTGAAATATTTGATGAACAATCATCAGAATATCAAAGAGAAACTTTAGGCGATTTACCAAAAATTTTCATAGAAGCAGGGCAAAGCGATTTTTGGAAGAAGTATTGTGAAGGAGATGATCAAGTAGTCGGTATCGACAAATTTGGGGAATCCGCTCCAATAGATGATTTGATGAACCATTTTGGTTTTACAGTTGAAAATATAATCAAACAAATTAACAAAACAATTTAAGTGGATTTAACAAATTCAAAGCTATCCTCTTTTGATTTTGAGGGAAAAAGAGTTCTTCTGAGAGTAGACTTCAATATTCCAATCAGAGATGAAGAAGTTCTTAATGATGAAAGAATGATAAGAGCTTTACCGACCATTAAACACTTATTGGAAAAAGCAAAATCTCTCAGGATCATAACTCATCGTGGCAGACCTCAAGAATCGGGAGAAGTTCAGTCTGAATTTTCGATTAAACCAATAGCAAAAAGACTCTCTCAATTATTAGATATTCCTATTCCAATAGCTGATTCTTTCGATGGTTTAGAGCAAGACGAAAAAATTATCATGTTGGAAAACATAAGATTTTTTCAAGGAGAAAAAGAAAACTCTGAGAATCTTTCAAAAAAACTAGGTAATTTTGGAGATGTTTATATCATGGATGCTTTTGGCACTGCTCATCGTAAGCAAGCATCTACCTTTGGAGTAATTGACTCAGTAGCTGAAGCGGGTGTTGGCTTTTTGGTTGAAGATGAACTGGAGGCTTTGAAAAAGATTTTGGTGAATCCAAAAAAACCTCTAATTGGGATTATTGGCGGATCAAAGATTTCAACCAAAATTAATGTCATTGATTCGCTTACTTCATACGTGGATAAATTAATCATAGGTGGAGCTTTAGCAAATACCTGCTATAAGGCAATGGGAAAAAACATTGGAAAATCTTTATTTGAAGAAGATTATTTAGATGTGGCAGAAAAATTTGTTAGTAATGAGAAGATTGTATTACCAGAAAATGTCGTAGTTTTAGATACATCTAACGATTCTGTTGTAGAAAAGCATATTGATGATATAGCCAGTCATGAAGCTATCTGCGACGTGGGTAAAAAATCTTTGGAGTATTTTCAAAAACATATCAATTCCGCTAAAACTGTTTTTTGGAATGGTCCTTTGGGTAAATTTGAAGATTCAAGATTTTCTGAAGGGACTTCCGAGGTAGCAAAAATTATGTCTAAATCTGAAGCCTATAGCATTATTGGTGGCGGAGAGACCATAACCTCTTTTGCAAATATTAATTTAATGGATTCTGTAGATTATGCTTCCACTGCGGGAGGAGCTTTCTTAGAATATATAGAGAATAATTCCTTACCTTGCATAGATAAGATAATAAATAAAAATAAAGGATAGAAATATGAAATCACTGGAAGAAATTGCAACTTATATTGTTTCTGATGGAAAGGGCATATTAGCTGCTGATGAGAGTACCCCAACAATAGGAAAAAGATTTGCAACAATAAATGCTGAGTCCACGGAAGACTCCAGAAGGGATTATCGTGAAATGCTTTTTCGAGCTGATGGAATGAAAAATAATATTGGCGGAGTTATTTTATTTGATGAGACATTAAGACAAGAAGCAAAAGACGGCACTCCTTTAAAAGATGTAATTTCCGCACAAGGTGCATTGCCAGGTATTAAGGTAGACAAAGGAATCAGCCCGCTTGATTCTTCTCCTGAAGAAAATATCACTGGAGGCTTAGAAGGACTTAATGAGAGATGTGCAGAGTATTTTGATCTTGGTGCTAAATTTACCAAGTGGCGTGCAGTTATAAAAATTGCCGACGGCTTGCCTTCTCAAGAGGCTATCAAAGCAAACATGGATACTCTTGCTGATTACGCAAAAATAGTTCAGGAAAATAACATGGTTCCAATTGTTGAGCCTGAAGTTTTGATGGATGGCAGTCATTCCATAGAATCTTGTGAAGACGCAACAAAAAGATGTTTAAGTACTCTATTTGATTCTTTGGCAGAGAAAAGCGTTTTGGTAGAAGGAACCATTTTAAAACCCAATATGGTGGTCTCAGGAAAAGAATGTTCGGAGCAAGCTGGAATCCAACAAGTTGCAGAAATGACACTCAATTGTTTATTAGAAAATGTGCCTAGCAATCTCCCAGGAATTACATTTCTTTCTGGAGGACAATCTGATATTGACGCCACTGCTCATTTAGATGCCATGAATAAAATTGGGGGCAATCCATGGAAGCTCAGTTTTTCTTATGGCCGTGCTTTGCAACAGGCTGCTCTCAAAACTTGGAGCGGTAAACAAGATAATGAGCAAGCGGCCCAAGAGGCCTTCAGTCACAGAGCTAAGATGAATATGTTGGCAGCAAAAGGAGAGTGGTCAGAAAACTTAGAAAGATAGTCTTTTATTTTTTTATAAAAAATCTACTAGCTAATAGCCCCACTTCATAAAGCAACCAGACAGGAAGAGCCAAAAGAGTCTGTGAAAAAATGTCGGGTGGTGTAAGAAACATTCCCACGACAAAACATCCTATGATTACATAAGGTCTGGCACTAGAGAGTTGATAAGTATTTGTCATTCCTGACCAAATCATAAGCATTAAAATAATTGGTACCTCAAAAGCAAAGCCAAAGACAAAAAGAATTCTGAGAATAAAATCAATGTATTCGTTTATGTCGGTCATTACCAAAACTTCTGAAGGAGAGGCTTGAACGAAAAAATTAAAAATAATGGGAAAAATAACAAAAAAAGCAAAACAAATGCCTGCAAGAAATAAAATTATGCTGGAAAACAAAACTGAAAAAAAACCTATCTTTTCTTCTTTGTATAAACCTGGCGCAATGAAGTTCCATAACTCAAAAAGTAAGTATGGAATTGCTATAAATGTGGCTACATAAAAAGTAAGCCTTAATGGAGTCAAAAAGGGTGATACTACACCTGTTGCAATCATTGAAGAATTGGCGGGTAAGATTTCTGTTAAGGGATTGGCAAAAATGAGAAAGATTTCATTCCTAAAAAATACCAAAACAAAAAAAATTAGAGCAATTGCGCCGAGGCTTCTTAAAAGAACATTTCGCAGGGAGCTTAAATGCTCAAGATAACTTTTTTCAGTCATCTTTATTTTCTTTGTTATTTTGGAAGTCTTCCGAATATATTTCTTGTTTTATCTCTTGTGAGATTGAAGAACTTTTTGAGCGAATTAACTTTACATACTCTTCTAATTTGGTAAGAAAACCCGGCAATCTTTTAGGGCCTAAAATAAGTAAAGCAATGATTCCTATTAATAAGATTTCAAAGAATCCTATGTCGAACATTTAATCTTCTTTTTTGTCGTCTAAACTTTTATCTTCTTCTTTGACTGCTTTTTTAAACCCTTTAACAAAAGAACCTAAATCTCCACCAAGATTTCTAATTCTTTTAGTTCCGAAGATCAAAACAATAATTGCAAGAATGATTAGCAATTGCCAAATACTTATTCCACCAAAACCCATTTATTCTTTCCTTCCTTTTTTTTCTTCTATTCCAGAAAGACCCTCTCTGCTTTCAAGTTCCTTTAAAATTTCAGTCGGGTCGATTCCGTTATTCGTCAATAATACCATGACGTGAAACCATAAATCTGCTGCTTCATGAATAACCTTATTTTTCTCTAAATCTTCATTTATTTCGGCAATTAGTTCGTCAGTCTCTTCAGATATTTTCTGAATGATTTTATCGTTTCCTTTGGCATACAAACCAGCTACATAAGATGAAGAAGGATCGGCATTCTTACGCTCCTTCAGTAAGGCACTCAATCTTTCTACGATGTTTTTCATTGGCTAACTATTATGGCAACTAAAAGCAATGTAGTAATCCCTATGTATATAAATTTATTATTGTTTTTTGATTGCTTGATCTCTTTTTTTAAGTTTTTTATTTCCGAGTTGTATTCTTCTAATCTAGACAGGTTATCTAATATGATTTCAATTTTTTCAGGAAGTTCATAAGCTTTTTCTGCCAAAGCAAAAGAATCATTTTTAAATCTTTCAAACATTGCCTTGGGACTGTATTTTTTTGCAACCCAAGATTGAATAAAAGGTTTAGCCGTTGTCCATAAATCCAATTCTGGATAAATTTGTCTGCCTAACCCCTCAATATTAATTAAAGTTTTGTTAAGCAATAACAATGAAGTCGGAAGGGATAAATCAAATTTTCTAGTAGCGTCGAATAAATAGAGCAACATTTCTCCAAATTTAATTTCATCGAAGGGTTTTTCAAAAATTGGATCTAAAACTGTTCTTATCACAACTTCTAGCTCAACTTCTTTTGTATCTTCACCAACCCAACCAGCATTTATCATGGTCTTGGCAACCCCGGAATAATTTTTATTGAACATTTCTGAAAGCATCTTGCCGATGACGAGTTGTTCTTTCTCTGTTAAGGAACCGCAAATTGCATAATCAACGGCAACATAGGTAGGATTTTCAGGATTTGAATTATTAACAAAAATATTTCCTGGATGCATATCGGCATGGAAAAAATTATCGTCAAAAAGCTGTTTGAAGAAAATCTTTACACCTGTTTCAGCTAGGGCTTTTAAATTAATGTTTTCTTTTTTTAGAAATTCTATTTCCGTTACTGGTATTCCTGAAATTTTTTCCATGGTCATGATGTTTTTTGAGGAGAAATTTTCATAAACCTCTGGAATATATAAAAGAGAATTTTCTTTGAAAAAGTTTTTTGTTTGGATGGCATTCGCCGCTTCTTTTTTTAGATCGGTCTCAGCAGTAATAACCAATTCATATTCTCTTATCAAATCCATCAGCTTTAATCTTCGAGCATCAGAGAGGATTAATTCAGCTAAACCGCCTAGAAATTTTATTGAATTAACATCAGCTGAAATTCTCTTATCCAATCCGGGTCGAACAATTTTTACAACTACTGATTTACCATCTTTTAAAATTGCTTCGTGCACTTGAGCAATAGAAGCTGCTGCGAGAGGTTCTTCGCTAAAGGAATCAAAAATTTGATCTATAGGACTTTCTAAATCTTGCTCTACTGTTTTGATAGCCTCTTTTGTTGAAAAAGGTTTTAAGTTATTTTGAAATCTTTTTAAGATAAGTGCTTGCTTTTCTCCAACAAGATCTGGTCTGGTTGATAAGAGCTGACCAAATTTTATAAATAGCGGACCCATCTCTTCTAACGCATCGCTTAAACGATGCTCTATTTCTTTTTGCTTTCTAAAGAAGATTTTTGGGAAAAAAAATAAAACAGACAAAAGGACTTTGTTTGCCAAAGGATCAAGTAATTCATCCAATCTATATTTGCAAAAAATATAAGAGATGCGAATCAGACTGAAAATAGCCATTTTACTTTTCCGCAATATGAAGAGTTACTATGCCTGCTGTCATGATGTCATAGGAAACATTTTTAAAATTTACAGATTCAAGCATTTTTTTAAATTCTTCTTGCGATGGATGCATCCTTATTGATTCTGCAAGATATTGATAACTTTCTTCATCTTGAGCAAAAAATTTTCCAAGTTTAGGCAAAATCTTAAATGAATAGAAATCGTATAAGTCAGATATTAAAGGGGATTCAGGCTTTGAAAATTCCAAGACTAAAAGTCTACCTCCCGGTTTTAAACATCTGTAAAAATTTTTTAAGGCTTCAAGTTTATTCGTTACGTTTCTTATTCCAAAACCTATGGTTATGCAATTGAATCTGTTATCGGAAAAAGGGAGGTTTTCAGCATCAGCAACAGCAGTTTTTATATTTAGTTTATTTTTATCAAGACTTCTTGCTTTGCCTAGCCTTAACATTTTCTCGTTGATATCACTGAGGATTATTTCGCCTGACTCTCCAACCAAATCTGACATTAAAATAGACAGGTCTCCTGTTCCACCGGCGACATCCAAAACAGAATCTCCTTGCTTTAAATTAGTAAGCTCGATTGTCCCTCGCTTCCATAAGCGATGAATTCCTAATGACATTAGGTCGTTCATAAGATCGTAATTTTCAGCAACAGAATCGAAAACGCCCTTAACCATTTCTGGTTTTTCTCTTTTATCTACATTCTTAAAACCAAATTTGGTTTCGTTGTTTTCGTTTTTACTCATTTCTTTGGAATCTGTTAGTATTGTAGTTTATTCATATGGAAAACAAATTAATTTGGCTAGACTTAGAAATGACTGGTCTAGAACCTCAATCCGAAAGAATTATAGAGATTTTCACCGCCATTACTAATGAAGATTTGACGGAAGTAATCGAAGGACCCAATATCGTAATATCACAACCAATAGAATATTTAGACAATATGGATGATTGGAATCAAGACCACCATTCCAGATCGGGATTATTAGACGAAGTTAAAAAGAGCGAGATTTCTCAAGAGGATGCAGAGTTGAGGACTTTGAATTTTATAAAAGAACATGTCGATAAAAATAAATCACCACTTTGTGGAAACACAATTCATCATGATAGAAAATTTTTAACCTTATATATGCCTCAATTAGAAGA
>CACEOL010000010.1 GCA_902561325.1 uncultured SAR86 cluster bacterium
TTATCCATGATTTTCCCTTCTACTCTATTTCGATTGCATGTTTCTACAAAGGTTCAATAGAGCATGGTTTGATTTATGATCTTTCAAGAGACGATGAGTATTACGCATCCAGAGGTAAAGGAGCTTTTTTGAATAAAACTAGGATAAGAGTTTCTGAAATAAAGGGTTTGAAAAACTCATTAATATGCAATTCTTTTCATGGTGGTTCAAACCTTGAGCCAAAATTTGATCAACTGACTTTAATAAGAAATCTTTATTCAAATTCTTTAACTCTTCGAAGGACAGGATCTACAGCTTTAGACCTTGCTTTTGTAGCATCTGGAAAACTTGATGCGTTTTTAGGATACGGTATGAAGGTGTGGGATTTTGCAGCCGGAGCATTGTTAGTAATGGAGGCCGGTGGTTTTATAAATGATTTTAACGGTAACGAAGATGTATTTTCTTCACACAATATAGTTGCAGGTAACATAGCTTGTGTAAAAGCTATCAACCAAGAAATTAAAAAATCTTTAATCTAATTATTTACAAACCTTTAGTTTTTTTGATAAAATGCACATTAATCGTTCATTCAGTGCTCTTTTTTAGTGCATTGAACGGAAGTAGGAAGATAGGAAAACCTCTTTCTGCAAGATTTGCGGAAAGGCTAGCAAGTACCTTTTATGGGGAACGAGACCGAATATCTACCGAAGGAACGCGTTACGAGGGTGTATGCCGTGAGGCACATGAAACATAATCGAAACGAAAACTGGAGGCGATATGTCTACTTACAGAGGTATCAAAGTCACTGAAAACAACCTTCACGTTGAGAAAAAATCAACTCAACCGGGTGTTTACAGAGGCATAAAGCATGATGCTATAGAGTCAGATAAGTCAGGAAAGTTACAAAACGGTGTTTACCGTGGCGTTAAACATTCTTCTTAATTGACGAATAGTTAAAAATTTAGGGAGGTCTTCGGGCCTCCCTTTTTTTTAAGGCATTCCATCGTCATAAGTTTCACTTTTTTTGATAGCAAGATCTTCAAAATTTAAATTCATCAAAATTAAGTTATTACAAAGAACGTAAATTGATGAATAAGTACCAACAATGACGCCGCAAATTAAAGCGATTGCAAAATTTTGAATAAAATCTCCACCAAGAATAAGAAGCGCAAATAAAACTAATAAAGTTGTTAAGGAAGTAATTAAGGTTCTTCCTAACATTTGATTCAATGATCTATTGATAATATCAACGTTACCTGATTTTCTCTTCTTGCGATAATTTTCTCTAATTCGGTCCGAAACTACTATAGTGTCATTAAGTGAGTAACCAATAACTGCCAATAAAGCTGCTAATACTGTTAAATTAAAACCTATATAAAATATTGAGAAAAAACCCAATACTATTAAAACGTCATGAATTAGAGCTAAGAGTGCGCCAATGGCAAACTTGAATTGAAATCTAAACATGATGTAGACCATCATTACCAGCATAGCTGCTAATATCCCTAAACCTCCTTGATCTCGTAACTCTTCTCCTATTTGAGGACCAATAAAATCTTTACGCCTTAAATCAAATTGAAATGAATTTTTCAATGCAGAAACTATCTCATCCGATAAATTATTTTCTGAGCCTCCTGGTATCTTAATGAGAACATCTTGCTCTGAACCAAAATAAGAAACCTGAAAATCATCTTCTAATTTAGACCCAAGTACTTCTCTAATTTCTTCTAAATTGGCTGATTGTAATAATTTAATTTCAATTAAAGTACCGCCAGTAAAATCCAAGCCTGCGTTTAACCCTTTAAAAGACAAAGAAAAAATAGACAGGACAACTAATACAATGGATAGCCCTGAAGCTATCTTTCTTGGACCCATGAAATTTATTTGCATTTTATATCCAAAGAGTTTCGAGATGTTTTCTGTTTCTAAAAATCAACCAAACTAAAAATCTTGTGACTAAAATAGCAGTAAACATCGAGGTTAAAATTCCTACTGATAAGGTTATCGCAAAGCCTTGAACTGGACCTGTCCCAATCGTATAAAGAATCAAAGCTACGATTAAAGTAGTTAAATTTGCATCTACAATAGTTATGTACGCTCTATCATATCCAGCATTTATTGCATCCAAGGGTTTGAGTCTATTATTTAATTCTTCTTTAATTCTGGAGAAAATTAAAACATTTGCATCTACCGCCATTCCAATTGTTAAAACAATTCCTGCAATGCCAGGTAACGTTAAGGTTGCTGATAAAATTGACATAATGGCGCTTATCAAAACAATATTTAATGCAACTGCAATATTGGCAATGATTCCAAAAACTTTATAGTAAAAAATCATAAATATTAAAACCAAAGATAGGCCAAGAATTAAAGATTGCACCCCAACACGAATGTTATCAGCTCCTAAAGAGGGACCAACTGTACCTTCTTCAACAAAATTCATTGGTGCGGCTAAGGCCCCTGCTCTAAGAAGTAACGCCAACTCTGAAGCTGCATTTGGACTATCTAAGCCAGTGATTCTAAATTGGTTTGCAAGAGCTGATTGAATAGTAGCTAAGCTAATGATTCTTTTATCAAAGTAGCTTTCTATTGCATCGCTATTATTGGAAGTTTTGATTTTGCGTTCAACAAAAATAACTGCCATCTTTCTACCTACGTTGTTTCTGGTTGAACGATGCATTTTTGTTCCACCCTCACCATCTAAAGAAATATTAACTTGTGGGAATCCGCTTTCATCATATCCAACGCTGGCATCAGCAACTTTGTCACCGGTAATGATGACTTGCTTCAACAATCTTACGCGTTTACCTGCAAAATCGAATTGATCTGTTCTAGATAATAAACTATTTGATTCAGCCTCGAGACGAAATTCAAGATTGGCAGTTTTTCCAATGATTTTTTTTGCTTCAGCTGTATCTTGGACACCCGGAAGTTGAACAGAAATTCTATTTTTTCCTTGACGGACTACAACCGGTTCGGAAATCCCAAGCTCATTGACTCGATTTCTTAGAGTCACTAAATTTTGAGAAACTGCGTAATCAATAAGATCATCGAGACCTTGATCATTGTACTCAACAACGAATTGGTTATTACCCTGCGTTTTATATTCAAGATCTATATTAGCCTTGAGATAATCATCTAATTGATTTGTAGCATCAGTTCTTGTAGTGAAAATTATTCTGTTATCAATAATTTCAGAACGACTAATTCCAATACGCTCCTCCCTGAGTTTTCTTTTTATATCAGCTAAATAAGATTCCAAGCGAGTTGATATCAGTAACTCTGAGTCTACTTCCATTAAGAAATGAACTCCTCCTCTAAGGTCTAAGCCCAATTTCATTGGAGAAGCTTGAATATCCGATAGCCAAGCAGGAGTATTTGGAGCTAGATTCAAAGCAATTACAAATTCTCTCTCTAAATTCTGTTCTAAATATTCTTTAAGCTTAAGTTGATCTTGATAATTTTCTGCCTTGAATAAAATAGAGTCGTATCCATCAAGATCTTTCGTAAGATTGGATGAGAAACTTATTTCAGTTTCTGAGGCTAATTGTTCGATACGCCGAGCTACATTAGGGGATATTTTTCCCAAAGAACTATCTAAGGTGATTTGAACTGCTGGACTTGGTGGATAAAAATTAGGTAATGCATATGTTATGCCAATGGTAATGACAAACAATATAATTACTATTTTCCAGAGTTGAAATCTGAGCACTTTCTAGAGAGATTTAATTGTTCCTTTTGGTAAAACGTTACTTACAGATTCCCGCTGAATTGTAAGAACTGTCTCATTAGCTCGTACAGTTAAGAAGTCATCATTCATTTTTGTAATAACGCAGACCATGCCACCTGAAGCAATCACTTCGTCTCCCACAGCAAGAGATTCAATCATTTCTTTCTGAGCTTTAAGTCTCTTGTTTTGAGGTCTGATGATTAAAAAATACATAATGGCTACAAAACCAATTAATAAGATTAATTGAGGGCCAAAAAAACTTGGTGTTTGTTGGGCCATGATTATTTCAGTTTCTTTCATAATTTCTTCTCCTATGGTGCCGGAGGAGAGACTCGAACTCTCACGCCTTGTGGGCACTCGATTTTGAATCGAACGCGTCTACCAATTCCGCCACTCCGGCTATATTACAAGGTAAAATTCAAAAAAAATAAGATTTGTTTTGTTAAAATTTGCATCTTATCACTATAAAGAAGGAATGACTTCTAATGTTTAATTTTCTAATAAAAGCTAATCACGAGTGTGAATCAACAAAAACAGAATTACTTTTGAAAAATAAAGACGTTATTTATGCGCTTTCCTCAACGTCAAGAATAGATTTTCAGGCTTTAAAATTACTTACTAGGCAGAATAATTTAACTGAACTCAAGTTAAAAAATGAAAAATCTCCAATTAAAAAAAATTACTTCCAAATTAGAACTCCGAAGAGAAAATTTCCCTGGCAAACTCCAAAAAGAATGCACCCAAAAGAATTGGGCATCCTTGCTGAGAATCGAGATTTTTCAAAAAAATCAATCATTATTCCAGTAGATGTTTTTTGGGGTAAATCACCGGAACGACAAGATAACTGGCTAAAGCTTTTATTCAGAGAATCTTGGGAGGGAACTAGTTTTATAAGAAACTTGTTAAAACTTATTTTTAATGGCAGAAATGTGAAAATATTTTTTCACAAACCTCTTGAAGTAGATGATATTTTCAATAGTCCTGAATCAGATAAAAATCTTGTCTTAAAAGCTGAAAGGCTCTTAAGAGCTAGGTTTAGACAAAATCGAAAAGCTTATCTGGGTCCAGATATTTCTAACAGAAGAACCTTAGTTACCAGCATCTTAAATTCAAATTCTATAAAAAGTTATATTGAATCGGAGTCAGAAGGAAGTCAAAAAAAAATAATTAAGTTAAGAAAAAAAGCTACTAAATATGTATGGGAAATCTGCTCTGACATGTCTTATCCATTTATTTATCTTTATGACAGAGCCCTAACTTGGTTTTGGAATTCTAGATATGAAAACTTGGAAGTATTAAATTTCGAAGAAATTAGAAAAATTGCTCCCAGCACCTCTCTAATTTTTTCGCCTTGTCATCGCTCCCATATTGATTATTTGGCTTTATCTTATTTACTTTATTATAAAGATTTGATGTTGCCTCAAATCGTTGCAGGGAAAAATCTAAATCTACCATTGGTTGGTCCGCTTTTGAGAAAAGGAGGTGCTTTTTTTATGAGGCGTTCTTTTAGTAATAATCGTCTTTATTCTGTTGTTTTTTATGAGCATTTAAGAAAGTTAATGCAAAGAGGTCACTCGATAGAATTTTTTCCAGAAGGTGGCCGATCTAGATCAGGAAAATTAATGCCGCCAAGACCTGGAATTATTTCGATGATTCTCAGATCTTTCTTAGGCATGGATGAAAAACAAGTTAGTTTTGTGCCTATTTCGATTAACTACGAAAAAGTCCTTGAAGGAAATTCTTATATCAATGAAGTAATGGGTGCAGAAAAGAAAAAAGAAAATTTAAAAGATATTTTTTCGGTATTTAGAGATTTTAGAAATTATCTCGGAGAAGCTTATCTGCAATTTGGAGAACCAATAAGTTTGAATGCTCTTTTAAAGGAATACCCTCTGAGTGACTACCCATCGGAAAAGGATTGGCTTTTTAAGGTTACCCCAATCCTTGGTAAGAAAATCATGACAAATATCAACGACTCTACTTTTGTGACTTCTACTGCGTTGTTTTCTTTGGCAATTTTAAATAGCGATGGTTTCTCTATCTCAAAACAAGAACTTGTTTCAAGAATTGAGTTATTGAAGTCTTTGCTTAAAGAGGATAAATATTCTGCTAAAACTTTAATTTGTGAAAAAACTGGAGAAGAAATAATTGATCAAATGAGAAACTTGGGTTTCCTTTCTAAGGAAGACATAAACGATAGAATTTCCTTGACAAATTTAGAGGCGGCTAAGCTTAGCTTTTATAGAAATAATATTTCTCATCTGCTTATTTTTGAGTCACTTATATGCGGTTTTTTTCAGTACCAAAAAGAAATCGTTAAGGAAGATTTATTGCAGTCTATAAAAATGATTTATCCGTTTTTGAAAGAAGAATTTTTTCTTAAATGGGATGAAGCTGAATTGGATCAATTAATTGACTTAAAACTAAACAAACTTATAAATAAAAAACTCATTCTTGAGAGTTCCAACGTTTTTAAAAGACCTGATTTCAAATCAAAGGAGTTTTATGAAACTCAATCACTGGGAAAACTTGTCCAACCATCCATTGATAGGTTTTATGTTCTGCTTTCTCAATTATGGAAAAATTCATCAGAACATATTTCAAAAAATGAACTGGAAAGAAATTCCCTAGAAATACTTAAAAATTTGGAAAAAACTCAAGCAAGATTAACTCCAGAATTTTCTGAAAAATGGATGTTTGATGTTTTCTTAAGTCGCTTAATAGAAAATAAATATGTCCGCGAGGATGATAAGGGAATGCTTTATCCCACAAGAGTAACTCAACGATTGGAAAAAGACGCTAATAAGTTTTTAGAGCCAAATTGGCTGAAAGAACTTTCCAAAAGCACTCCTTAAAGTCTTGAAAAAATAAAAAATACCCCAATATAAATATTGAGAAAGATTGCCGTAATGGGATTTTTCCATTGGTTGACATGCTCTTATGAGGTGTCTTTTTATTAACTTGCTTAAATTAAGGAGTTTATTATGAAAAATAGTATATTAAATTTATCAGATCCTTTCTTCTCAACGAGGTTTTTGGGTTTCGACAGTTTGTTCGATTCACTGAGAACGTTTAGCGAGATTGGAGAAGATTCAAGATCTTATCCGCCTTACAATATCAAACGCGAAGGTAACGATATTACCATTGAAGTTGCTGTTGCAGGTCTTAGTGAAGATGATTTAACCATCGAAACTAAGGAAAATAACTTGAGCATTACTCACGAAGGTTCTAAAAATTCTTCTGGAGAAGTCTTACATCAAGGTATTGCTGCGAGAGCCTTTAAATTGCAATTCTCTCTTGCGCCTGAAGTTATTGTAAAAACTGCCGACCTAAAAAATGGATTGTTAAAAATAAATCTAGAGAGGATTATTCCAGAGTCGGAAAAAGCAAAAGTTATTCAAATAAATTCAGGTGAATTAATTACAGAATAATCTCCCCCAAAACATGCCGCCTCGACGGCGGCATGGATTATAAACCTAAAGCTTTTTTTATATTTGGTTTGAAATAAGTTTCTGGTTTCAAAATTTTTCCAGCATCATTTTTAATGAATTTTCCATCAACAAATTTACTCATATTTGAGCTTTTTACCTCTTCCCAAATCTTATCAAAATCTATGCCCACACTATTACACATGCCCATAATGACCCAAACCATATCTGCAAGACCGTCAGCAACCTCAACTAAGTCTTCTTCATCAAATGCCTTCGCGGTCTCTTCAAACTCCTCTTTAATCAAATTCATATAAAGCTGAGTTTGCTCATTTTTAAGATTAAGATCTGAAGCTATTTTTTGTTCTCCTAAAATCATAAAGTTAGATACATCTTTTTGATAATTCATTCTTTCTCCTGGTCTACAGTAAATATATTGTATTTAAATGCTTTGCCTTTTATAACACGGGATGGCTTTAAATTGATAAGAGAGCTCATACTGCTGTGCAAAGCTGATTTGTAAATAATTTTCTTAAAATTGTTTTGTTTCAGGGCCTTTTTAAATCTATTTAAATCAAATTCTTCAAAATCTAAATTTCTTAAAAATTGTATTTCTTTCTTAGCTCTTGCATCATTTTTTTGTTCAAACATTTGATCCAGATAGGCAATCTCATGGTCCGAATATTTTTTTATAAGATCCAAAGAATCGCCATTTATAAAATCTATTCGATTTATGGAATGTTGCAAATCTTCATGCTTTGAGTTTTGCAGACATTGATTTGTAAATTCATACAGCCAAGATTTTTTCTCTATAGCGGTGACTGAATATCCAAGGAAACTTATTTCTAAAGCATCTATACAAAATCCTGCGGTCAAATCAATCACCTTTCTACCAATATCTTTTTTAGAAAAACATTTTTTTAGTAAAGATGATTTGGCCAAAATCTTTTTAAAATCCATGTAATCAATTACAAAAGGTTTTGAGTTCTTTATCGCTAAATCTTGCAATGCAAGGTTTTTGGCTGATGCCCAAATGACTTGCTTGTGTGTTGCGGAAATCCTTAAGTTTCTTGGTGTAATTAATTCCAAACCGTGTTTAGAAGCAAATTGTTCTGCGAATCTGATTTCATTTTTTGAAAGGTAGGATACAAATGGCTTTGTTTCTGTAAAATCATTCATGTCAATAAAAACAATGGTTAAACTCAGACAGGAAGATATTAAAACAAAAGAAGTCCTTTCTTGGAAAGGAATCCATCTCTTTCATTTTAATTTTTCTGCTTGTTCAATGAAAACAAGAATTTTCATGGGTCTAAAAAATATAGATTACAAAGGCCATCATATAAATCTTCAAAAAAAAGAAAACTTTTCTCCTTACTTTCAAGGTATTACTCCGAGATCATTGGTACCTGTATTGGTTGATGACGGAGAGGTTCATATCGAGAGTAATGACATCCTTAAGTATTTGGATAATAAATTTCCTGCCTTGAGTTTAATACCTGCAGATAAAGAAGAAGAAATAAATAAAATGATGATTGAAGAAAATGACCTTCATTTAGACATCAGAAATGTTACTTTTAAATTCTTAGTTCCAAAATTCTTAAATAACGTAAAAATTCAGGAGAAATCTGAATCAAAGGCTACCCTTCATGGAAATAAAGACTCAGAAGACGATGCAAATAGAAAGTTTTGGGAGAATTATAAAAAAGAAGGCATCACTGACGAGGTTGCGACTAAATCTTTACTCAATCTAAAACTCCATCTTGATGAAATAAATGAAAAACTTACTCACCATACCTATATTTTAGGGAATGAATTAACCTTACCTGATATTGCCTGGTTTATTTATGTTTCAAGGCTTAAGGCTGCAAGATACCCGATACATATTCTCCATCCCAATGTTAATGATTGGTTTGAAAGCTTATTAAAAAGAGAAGTTTTTGCAAAAGAAACAAAGATTCCTAGAATCGTTAGATTCATATCCTATATCTTTTATGTCATCCAAAAATATAGTGGGTGGAGCATCAAAAGACAATTAGTAGGCTAAAAAAAGTAAAAAAATCCCCAGTAAAACTCTATAGATGACAAAAGGTGTAAAGCCTATTCTTTCAATGAGGTTTAAAAAAATCCCAATACATAAGTAAGAGCTTAAAAATGAAAAGGTTGAAACCAAAAGAACATCAAGCCAATTTATTTCTGATGGAGTAAATCCTAAGACGATAATTTCGGATAGGAAAATAATACCCAAAGTAGGTATTGCAAGCATGAAAGCAAACTTTGAGGCAACCGTTCTGGAATAACTTAAGAATAAAGCACAAATTATTATGATCGCAGAACGGCTCGTTCCTGGAATCAAAGCTAAACATTGAGCTAAACCAATGAAAAAAGCATGTTTAAAGGTTACTGATTCATAAGGCGTTTTTTCTTTTGAGCCTCTATCAGCGAACCAAAGAAGAATGCCAAAAAAAATAGTTGAAAAAGCAATAATGTCTAGAGTCCTCAAATTTTCTGAAATGAAATCTCTTAGTAAAAAACCTGCGATTAGTATTGGTAAAGATCCAAGAAATAATTTGTTTAAAAAAGAATCGCTTGAAGAAAATTTGTAGTCTTTTAATGCGTTAGCTAGTTCTTCTCTAAAATAGATAATTACCGCAAATAAACTTCCACCATGAGCAAAAATATCAACAGTGATTGATTGGGTCTCTTGACCTAAGATTGAGGAAGTTATGATTAAGTGCGCAGAGCTCGAAATGGGTAAAAATTCAGTCAAGCCTTGAATGATTGATAAAATTAGAATTTGCAAAACTTCCATTTATTTAGTCCTCTTCCATTGATCGGTACCTGAAAGGTAGGTTGGATACACTTCTTCGGGATTTTTCAATTTAGTATCTAAATCATTGAGATAACAGGCTAAGTGCAATAAACCTTTTGCATGATTATTTATTTTTAAAAGGTTTGGCTTAATTAAGTAGTCTAAAAACTCATGACAATTGCTACAGATGACTTCCTTATTATCTGAAGAAATAAAATCAGAAAGTTCTGTTTTCTTAATGGCAGCATCTTTGATTAAAGGAAGAGCTAAATCATTATTTTTTCTTATAAATTTACCAACATACAAGTCGTTCATATGCGCTTCTTTAACAATAAAAAGTTCTTTGGCTTTGTGTTCCAAAAAAACTGTTTGAGCTAAAACCCTAAGGCTAGATAAAGGTAAAATTTTCTTTTGCAAACCAAACGCAAGACCTTGCGCTACAGAACACCCTACCCTTAACCCTGTAAAAGATCCCGGGCCAACACTCAATGCAATGAAGTCAATCTCTTCTTTTTCAAGTTGAGATTTCTTAAGGAGGTTATCGATAAAACCAAAAATTTTTTTACCGTGAGTATTTTCTTCCTGAGAATGCTCGATATATATTTCTTTATTTTTTTGCTAAGCCAATTGAACAGTAAACCGAAGAGGTTTCAATAGCTAAAATATTGGTCATTTACTGAGATAAAAAGTCTTTAATATTATTTTTAATTTCCTCAACGGATAAAGTGCCATCAACAGTAAGATACTTGAAATCTGAAACGTTTTTGAAGTTTGAATAATATTCAATCAATGGTTGAGTTTGAGTCCAATAGACTTTTAGACGGTCTTTGACTGTTTCTGGCTCATCATCTTTTCTAATGATAAGTTCCTCGCCCGTTTCATCATCCATTCCAGGTTTTTTAGGCGGATTGAAATCAACATGGTAAGTTCTACCTGACGCCAAGTGGATTCTTCGACCTGACATTCTTTTAATAATTTCTTCATCTGCAATAACTAATTCTATGACTCCATTTATGTCAACGTTATTTTCCTTTAGAGCTTCAGCTTGAGGTATGGTTCTAGGAAAACCGTCAAATAAAAAGCCATTCCTACAATCGTCTTGTGAAATCCTCTCTTTGACTAATTCGATGATAAGCTCATCAGAAACTAAATTTCCTGCATCCATTACTGCCTTTGCCTGTAAGCCTAATTCTGTTCCATTCTTAATGGCTTCTCGTAACATGTCACCTGTAGAGATATGCGGAATGTTTTTTTCCGAAGCAATAAAAGCTGCTTGAGTACCTTTCCCGGCTCCAGGTGGACCTAAAATAATGAGATTCATTCGGTGATTGCTACAGCCATTGCAGTTGCGTGTTCTTCGGTATCGCTTAAGCTAAGGGAAATATCTTTGAGCCCTTGCTCTTTTGCCAATAATTTAGCTCTTCCATTAAGTTTGACTTCTGGACCGCCATATTTTCTGAGAATTACAATATCTTTTGGCCTGACTCCATTGGTGAAGCCATAGCCTATGACTTTTGATACAGCTTCTTTACCAGCAAAGTTTTTTGCCAAAAAGAAAGGTTTGGCTCTAGAAGATTTTTTTTGAAATTGTTCGATTTCAAGATTGTCATAAATTCTATGCAGAAATCTAAGCCCAAAGTTTTCATAAGTCTTTGCTAGTCTTGAGACTTTTACTAAATCTATTCCGCTTCTTAATTTAGTCATTGAATATTGCTCCCGCATTCATAGGTTTTTCAGCAATGTAGGAGATAGCAAGTTGCATAATTTTTTTTATTTTACTTCTTGCTGAAGCAGAAGTTATTTTTCCATTGGTAAAATTTATGATATCAATTCCAGAGACTTTTAAAAAATTATTTAAAGGTTTTTCTGAAAATCCTTGAGCTGGATGAAAATAGTAGATTCCATCTTTTTTTATCTCTTTTCCGTTGTCATCAACTTGAAAATTAAAACCATAGCCTAGCTCACTAATTAAAAAATATTCAAACTCTCTTAAAGATATCTCAATATTTTTAGCTTCTCCCGTTTCTAGGATTTTATAAAAATCAATTACGGCATCAAAAATTTTTTCTTGTTTTGCTTCCTTTTCTATTAATTTGAAAATTAATTCATTGAGATACAGTAAAATTTTTAAATTTTTTCCAAGTATTTGAAAGTATTTGATTTCTTCCCATGAAGTTAAGGTCTTTAGTTCGCTTCTACCAGAATAATTAACATTAGCTAAAATGTTTGGAGCAGTAACATTTTGAAATTTGTTTTTGTTTGATCGAGCTCCTTTCGCTATGACAGAAACTCTGCCATTTTTTCTGGTAAAAAGTTCACAAATCAGACTGGTTTCTGAGAACTTTCTACTAAGCAAAAGTATTGCTTCTGTTTCGTTGGCGCCTAAAGATTTCAAAAATCAACCCCAAGCCCAAATTTTTTTAACTTGTTGATATCATTTGTCCAATTTTTATTAGCTTTAACCCAAAGTTGAAGGTTCACTTTCTTGGAAAACTCTTTTTCCAATTCTTTTCTGGCAGCTGTTCCAATGGCTTTAATCATACTGCCCTGCTTGCCAAGGATAATTCCTTTTTGACTTTTAGACTCAGTGATGACAGCTGCATAGATGGTCTTAAGCTTTTTTGAATCATTAATTTTTTCAATTACGACATTCAGACGATAAGGTAATTCATCACCTAATCTATTGATTGCTTTTTCTCTAATTATTTCTGATATAAAAAAATTTTCTGAAAACTCTGTTAAAGAGTCTTCTGGAAAATGATGTGGACCAATTTCCAGATTATTCAAAATTACATTTTTTAGTTCAATTAAATTATCTTTTTTTAATGCGGATATCGGAACAATTGATAAAAAATTAAATTTTTCACTGATCTCTTTGATAAATGCTAGTAACTTAGTTTTGTCACTTAATCTGTCTATTTTATTTATGACCAAAACAACAGGCTTGTTGAGATTTTTTAAACTTTTTAAAATATTTTCTTCCTCCTTTTGCCACTTAAAACGATCAATTAAAAAGAGGACAAGATCTACCTCTTCATAACAGTGAGTGGCGATTTTATTCATCACTTTGTTTAGCTGTCTTTTATAGCCAAGATGAACTCCGGGAGTATCTAGAAAAACAATTTGAGATTTTTCTTCAGTGAGTATTCCTAAAATACGATTACGTGTGGTCTGAGGTTTTCTAGAAGTAATGGCAATCTTTTTTTGAAAGAAAGAATTTAGCAAGGTTGATTTACCTACATTCGTTCGGCCTGATAGCGAAACAAAGCCAAATTTATTTTCCATGTTTATTTAGCATAATTAATATATTAGACGCGGCTTCTTGTTCTGCTAATTTTTTACTTTTACCCTGTCCTTCTCCAAAAACATTATGTATTGGCAAAGCTACCTTAGAAACAAAATAAATTTCTCCGTTTTGCTTTTTTTCACTAGTTACGTATTCAGGCAAATCTTCATCTAAAGACTGTAAAAATTCCTGAAGAAGAGTTTTTGAATCTTTCTGTTCTTCTAATAAAAGTTTAGAAAAATCTATGGCTAAAATAGACAAAGTAATTTCTTTTGCTTTTAGAAAATCCGAATCAAGAAAAATAGCTCCGATGAGAGCTTCTAAAGTGTTTCCGATGATAGTTTCTGTTAGATTTTGATTATTCTTAAGCGCCGAACCAGCTTTTAAATACTTATCTAATTTTATTTTTAGACCCGCTTTGCTTAATGAAGATCTGCTTACAATTCTAGAACGGTAAATGCTTAATTTTCCTTCATCAAGAGAATTCTCTTTTAAATGCAAAGCTTCAGAAACAACAAGAGAAATTACTGAATCGCCAAGAAATTCCAATCTTTCATTATTGAAATCAGAGTTTACGCTTTTGTGCGTAATTGCTTCATCTAAGAGTTTCTTATTTTTAAATTTATAACCAATTGAATTTTCTAACTCGTCGAGACTCATTCTTAATTCAAAAATTTATTCCTCGAAAAAGATGGAAGACAGGTTAGGCACTCCCAATGCATCCATATAAAAGCTGGTTTGCCAACGACGTTTTGCTTTGGAACAAACCCCCAACTTCTGCTGTCAGCGCTGTTATCTCTGTTATCACCCATTACGAAATAATAATCTTTTGGTACCACCCATTTACGTTCAGCTCCGTATGTAAGTTGGTTTCTATAGTTTTCTAATAGTCTTATCGTGTAAGCCTTATCTTTATTGAACTCTCTCAAATAAATTTCATCATCATTAGATGATAAAAACTCTCTTTTTAATTTTTTTCCATTAACAATCAATTCTTTGTTTCGATAAATAACTTCATCTCCTTCTTTAGCTATCAATCTTTTTACAAAAGTAAGGCCCAAGGGAGTACAAGCTTCGCTATAACGTTGCCAAAGATATTCCTGAGAGCTATCGAAGTTTTTTTTCGGATAAGCATTTTCAATTGGTGAATTGCAAATGGTATGCTCTGGAATGAAAGCAACCATCTCTCCTGTTTTTGGCTCTCTGGTTTCAAACCAAGTTGAATTTCCTATGGGATTTTTTAGGCCATAAGAAAATTTATCCACCACCAAAAAATCTCCAACTTGTATCTGAGGAATCATTGATTCTGTAGGAATTTGAAAAGGTTCATAAATGAATGATCTAAAAATAGTTATGCCAAGGAGGATTAAGAAAAAAGATCTTGCTTCTTTTTGCAAATTCACTAAATCGGTTTGTCTAGAGATAATCCAGATTAAAAGTGAAACCAAGGTTAAGCCAACTAAAATGTAACCAAAACTAATATTAAGTTTAAAAACTGCATACAATGCTAAAAGAGGAAAAGGGAAAGAAACGGTACTTATGGTCTTGGAAAATTTACCATCTAATTTTTTCTCTGAGTAAACCCAAGCTGCAAATAAAATAGAAATTATGATTACTGAAATAATTAAAATTGATTCATACATAATTATTTGCTTACTTTTAAAACTGATAAAAATGCTTCTTGAGGAACATCGATTTTTCCAATCTGACGCATTTTTTTCTTACCAGCTTTTTGTTTTTCCAAAAGTTTTTTCTTTCGCGTTACATCTCCACCGTAAAGTTTAGCTGTTACATCTTTACGGTAGGCTTTTACTGTCTCTCTAGAAATAATTTTGTTTCCAATTGCCGCTTGAATTGCTACATCATACATCTGTCGGGGAATAACCTCTCTAAGTGCTTTTGTTAATTCTCTTCCTCTATAGTCAGCTTTAGAGCGATGCACCATGAAGTTGAGAGCATCAACCTTTTCACCATTAAGCAAGATATCAATTCGAGTAATATCACTTTGGTCAAATCTGACAAAATCATAGTCTAGAGATGCATATCCTTTGCTGGTTGATTTCAATTTGTCAAAGAAATCTAGAACGATTTCATTCATAGGCATTTCATAAACCAGTTCTATTTGTCCACCCACATATCTGAGAGACTTTTGACTTCCTCTCCTTTCCACACAAAGAGAAATAACATTTCCAACATAATCTTCAGGAACAAGAATAGTTGCAAGAGCTATTGGCTCCCTGACCTCCTCTATTGAACTAGGATCAGGGTATTTACTTGGATTTTCAATTTCAATAACATCATTATTTTTCAAAAGGATTTCATATACGACGGTCGGTGCTGTAGCTAAAAGTTCTATTCCATGCTCTCTTTGAAGTCTTTCTATTATAATTTCCATGTGCAAAGTTCCCAAAAAACCGCATCTAAAACCAGAACCTAAAGCCTGAGACTGCTCTGGTTCAAATTGCAAAGCAGCATCGTTTAACGCTAATTTTTCTAAGGATTCTCGAAAAGATTCAAATTCACCTGAATCTAAAGGATAAAGGGCAGCAAATACTTGAGGTTTTATTGGCTTGAATCCTGGTAAAGGGTTATTTTTATCAGGAAGAACTATGGTATCTCCAACAGGAGCGCCTTTAATGCTTCTAACTCCGGCACAGATAAAACCAACTTCTCCGGCAACTAGTTTATTTTTTTCTAATCTTTTGGGAGTAAAGACTCCTAATTTTTCCACCAAATGAACATTATTATTTGAGGAAAATTTAATTTTATCGCCAAGATTTATTTCTCCATTTACCACTCTCACTAAAGATACAATCCCAAGATATTGATCAAACCAAGAGTCAATTATCAAAGCTTGTAATGGTTCTTTAATGGAGCCTTCTGGAGCAGGTATTTCTCTAATAATTTTTTCTAACAAATCTTTTACGCCCAATCCATCTTTTGCGCTTATCGCTGGTGCTTCACTTGCTTCTATGCCGATTATTTCTTCTATCTCTTGTTTGACTCTTTCTGAATCCGATTGTTTGAGATCTATTTTATTTAAAACGGGAAATATCTTAAGTCCTTGATCTATGGCGTTATAACATGTCGATAGAGTTTGTGCCTCAACACCTTGAGAAGCATCGACTAATAAAATAGCCCCATCACAGGCAGCTAAAGATCTAGAGACTTCGTAGGCAAAGTCTACGTGCCCCGGAGTATCAATTAAGTTTATTTGATATTTGACTTCGTCAAACTCATATTCAAGATACACAGACTGAGCTTTTATAGTTATGCCTCTTTCTCTTTCTAAATCAAGAGAATCCAAAACTTGATTTTGCATTTCGCGTTCACTCAAGCCTCCGCAAATTTCGATGAGACGATCTGCGAGTGTAGATTTACCGTGGTCAATATGCGCAATGATGCAAAAGTTTCTTATCTGATTTATAGAAGCATGGCTCGACATGCGGGCATTATGTCCTATTTTGGAATTTTAAGGGTGAGAAAAGAACCGTTTTTATCTCTAATTATTCTTAAGGCAATGGTAGAGCCTTTTTTTAAAGTTTTAGAAATTTTTTCATAATCTTTGATATCACCTACATCCTTGAACTGAATTTTATCGATTATGTCTCCTCTCCTGATTCCAGCTTCAGATGCCGGCCCTGGAAAAACTCTTGATACCACTACTCCTTTGTCTTGGCCCAATTGTTTTTGTTCTGGGTTCGACAAGGATGCAATATCTTTGACTGCTATGCCTAAAATATTTCCTGTTTCTTCTTTCTTATCAACGGTTGTATCTTGTGCAACTTTTTCATCTAATTTACCAGTTGTTACAGAAACCGATACTTTCTTTCCATCTCTAAATATTGTTGCTTTTACTTTTTTTTCAGGCGGGATTCTTCCTACAATCAGAGGAAGATCGCCTGAATAAATTATTTGTTGTCCATCAAAATCAATAATTACATCTCCATTCTTTAGCCCGGCTTTTTCTGCTGGAGAATCTTTCAAAACACTTCCAATTAAAGCCCCACGCGGTACATCCAAACCAAATGAATCTGCTAAATCTTTAGTAACCTCCTGAACTGCTACGCCCAACCAACCTCTTGAGACAAACCCGTTTTCTTTGATTTGTTTAACTATTTCATCTGCATAGTTAATAGGAATGGTGAAGGAAATTCCCATATACCCTCCTCGATTGGAGTAAATCATTGCGTTAATGCCTATGACTTCTCCATTAAGATTGAATAAAGGACCGCCTGAGTTTCCCGGATTAATTGCTACATCTGACTGAATGAAAGGTATATATGAAGTGCTTTGTCCTGGAACGCTCCTAGCTTTTGCACTTACTATTCCCGCAGTTACTGTTGCATTCAATCTATAAGGAGATCCAATTGCCATGACCCAATCCCCAACTCTTACCTTTTCTGAATCTCCTAAATTTAAAAAAGGAAGATTCTCACTAGTTTTAACCTTCAAAAGAGCAACATCTGACTTTTTATCACTGCCAATAATCTCTGCAGAAAATTCTCTTCTATCCTGAAGACTGATTATAACTTCAGAAGCATCTTCAATTACGTGGTGGTTTGTTAAAATATAACCATCTTCTGAAATAATGAATCCTGAGCCTCCTGATGCAACTTTTCTATCACGGTTTGGAGGATTGTAAGGAGAACCAAAAAAGTCATCAAAGAAAGGATCGTTGAACGGTCCCCTTCTCATTTCATTTTGCGTTGGAGATTTAATAACTTTAGTAACGCTTACATTTACAACAGCAGGTGTGACTTGCTCAGCTAAAGAGGCAAAATTGGGAAGATCTGATACATTTTGGTTCAATTGGCTCCAACTTAAGCTGGAAATAAGGAAAAGAGTAAAAAAAAACAAATATTTTTTTTTGCATAAACAGATTATTTATTATTCTAAAATTAAATTAGAAATACTTATTAATTTTTCGTTGGATAATTTATCGCTGGATAGATTTATCATCATTGGTTTGTCTCCTTTCCTTGTATTAATAGTAACGCCATTAGAAATAGAAGAGAGTTTCACGGTGTTTGAGCCATCCTTTAGGAAAAATTTTAGCTTAAGATTAGCATTTGAACCTTTGATTCCGTAATTAGCCTCTACTTGATTATTGGAGATGAATTTATAGCTACGAAGGTTTCCATCAAAGTTTCTACCGTAATCATCGAGGATAACAGGACTTATTGTAGAGACTAGAGTTTTTGGAGCTGATACTTGGAGAAAAGATTGATTGGGTTGGGAGGAAAATTCGAAAAATATAAAGGTGAGAGTAAAACAGAGGCCAAAAAGATAAGAACAAGTCCTCATATAGGGAATTTTTTTCCAGCTAAAATGGTTGTCATAATGTTTTTGGTTGTTTGTTTTTTTGGATTTTTGAAGTTCGTTTTGGATTTTGGAAGAAAGGTCAAGATTTGGCATTAAGAGTTCTCTTCGAAGCGCTGATTTTTGTTTATTCATCTCAAGCCAGCGCTTCTTAATATGAGGATTTTTAGAAATATCTTCAACAAGTCTACGTGTTTCGAATTCGGAGGCTTCGCTATCCAAAAGCAAAGATAATCTTTGATCTACACTTGATTCCATACTAATTACTCCAGGTTTTAGACAGTCCTAATTTAGAAAAAGTTTCATTTATAAGCTCTCTTCCTTTAAAGATTCTAGATCTCACCGTACCAATTGGACAGTTTTGAACTTTAGCTATCTCTTCATAACTCAATCCATCGTACTCTCTGAGAGATAAAGTTGATCTTATTTCGTCAGGCAAATTTTGAAAGGCCTTATTTACAGCATCTTTCATTTCTTCAGCTGCTAAAAGAGTTTCGGGATTATCCGAATTTAAAGACAAATCAGATAAAGCACTATCAAGAACATCTTCATTGTAAGTTTCAGCTCCTCTGGATTTATTTGAAAAATAGTTTTTTGCTGTATTAATAGCAATTCTGTAAATCCAAGTATAGAAAGAGCTTTCTCCTCTAAATTTATCAATGTTTCTAAAAGCTTTAACAAAAGCTTCTTGAGCAATATCTTGAGATAATTCAAAGTCTTTACAAAACTTGTAAACAGAATAGACGAGTCTATCTTGATATTTAACCACAAGGATATCGAAGGCTCTCGCATCCCCTTTTTTGACAAGATTAATAATGTTTATATCGTTTTCCATGTCCTAATCCTTATAGACATGCGTATTGTCCACAAGTTCAGCTAAATTTCACTATAAAATTCAAATATTTCTTCAAATATTTCTTTGAGTTCAATGGGATAATCCGTCTTTTTGTAAATGATGATATCTGCTAAAGAAACATCATCGATTTCAAGAAGCTCAAAAAGCTGATTGACTTTAGTATTATCTAAAGATAAAAACCTTTTTTCTACAAAAGGCACAAAGATTTTATCCAATTCATTCAGGCCTCTTCTTGCCTTAAATTTAGCTTTATTTAATAGGTTGCTCACAGAAAGAATTATATAATCAGGAAAATACAAAAAAGCATGAATTTTTCACAAAAACATACTTATCTTATTGTGGAGGGACCTCAAGCAGGAGAATTCTTGCAAGGGCAAATTACAATAGATGTTGAAAAGATTTTAGATAAGGATTTTAAACCTGCCTGTATTTGCAACAATAAAGGAAGAGTTATAGCAACTTTTTGGATAAAGAAACTCAAAAATGGATTTAAAATCGCAATTTTAGAGGAATTGTATATTTCTTTTGAAGAACATATGAAGAAATACATACCTTTCTTTGATGCTCAATTAAAAAAAGGTGAGCAAGATAGCTTTAAAAATGAACTAGACTCTACAGAATGGATGAAATTTCTAATTAATAAAGGAATAGTGGAAGTTAATAAACATACTTCATCAAAATTTACTCCTCATGAACTTAATTATCAAAATAATGAACTAATTGATTTTTCAAAGGGTTGCTTTAATGGCCAAGAAGTCATTGCAAGAATGGAATATAGAGGGAAATTGAAATTTGCTCTGAAAATTGCTGATAATTTACAAGACAAAGTCAAAGAATATTCAATTTATAATAAAGAAGGAAAAAAAATTGGAGAGGTTTTGTCTAAAGAAGGTAAATATGGCTTCGTTTTTTTTAAAAACAAAGATGATCAAGCTGAATCTATTTTTCTAGACGGACAAATTTTAAACATTTTATAGTTCTTATATTTTCCAATCTATTTCTTCATGGTTCTTTTTCCTAAGATAATCGTTAGTCTTAGAAAAAGGTTTAGAGCCAAAAAAACCTCTGTGAGCCGATAATGGTGATGGATGAGGAGAAGCAATAATTAAATGCTTTGAAGAATCAATAAGAATTTTCTTAGATTGAGCATATGCTCCCCACAGAATGAAAACTAAATTTGATTTTTTATCACTTAAGGCTTTGATAATCTGATTGGTAAATTCTTCCCATCCAAAATCTTTATGCGATCCAGGAGATCCGGATTCTACTGTTAAGATAGAATTTAATAACAGAACTCCTCGCTCTGCCCAAACTGACAAATTTCCATCTGCGGGAATAGGTAAATTTAAATCTGTTGAATATTCTTTGAATATGTTCAATAAAGATGGAGGAAATCTAACTTCTGAATTAACTGAAAAGGCTAAACCATTTGCCTGATTTGGACCATGATAGGGATCTTGCCCAAGCATTATAATTTTTACGTTTTTAAAAGAAGTTAATTCAAATGCTCTAAAGATATCTTTGCTGCTTGGATGTATTTTCTTTTTATCTAGAGAAACTTCGGATAATTTTTTTTTAATTGGTTTTAAAATATCTTTTAAACCATATTCAGCAGCAATTTCATCCCATGATTCTAAGGCCTTTACCATGGAAGAAATATTAGCAAATATTTTATTTTTTTTATCCACAGAAATTGTGGATAACTCTTTGGATAAAATAAGGAAGATTGATTTGAGCCTTTAAACAGAAGTGTTTTGGCTAAATTGGTTAATTTTTAACCACTTACAAATTAGTCAATAAAATCAATAACTTATAAACTTATTAAGTTTGCACCATGTTAATGCAACAAGAGATAGCGATTGCCTGAATTAAAAAAAAATAAATAAACTTTTGTGTGTAACTCATATAAAAGTTACTATAAAAAAAATTCTTATTCCTATAGGATTTTATATATTCTGTATACAAATAGAGGTAAAAATGGAAGCATTATTTAAACCAATAAAAATCAATAACTTAGTTGTGCCAAATAGAATAGCTATGGCGCCTATGACTAGAAGCATGTCTCCAGACGGCATTCCTACGGATCAGAATTTAGAATATTACAAACGAAGAGCAGCTGCAGAGGTTGGGATGATCATAACTGAAGGTGTTGAGGTGAGTCATCCTGCTTCTAGTGGCTATCCTAATGTTCCAAATCTAAGAAAGGAATCTCACGAAGGCTGGAAAAATTTAATTTCTGCAGTTCAGGAAAAAGGTTCCACTATATTTTGTCAACTATGGCATGTAGGAGGAATTAGAAAACCTGGTCAACCTCCAAATCCTGAGGTACCTGGTTATACGCCTTCAGGTCTAGTAAGAAAAGATAAAAAGGTAGCTTATGAAATGACTGAAAATGATGTTGAAGATCTCATACAGAACTATGTAAAGGATATAGAAATTATTAAAATGCTAGGTTTTGATGGCGTCGAACTTCATGGGGCCCATGGATATATGATTGATCAATTTTTCTGGCGAGACACTAACGTCAGAAAAGATAAATACGGCAAAGAGGAAGATTTAAGAACAAAGTTTGTTTGTGAAATAGTTTCACGTGCTAGAAAACTTGTTGGAAATGATTTTCCAATAATGCTGAGATTTTCTCAATGGAAACAACAAGATTATGACGCAATACTTGCCCCCACTCCTGAAGACTTAGAAACTTTTTTAGGACCTATATCTGATTCAGGAGTTGATGTCTTTCATGCTAGTACAAGAAGATACTGGGAACCAGAATTTAAAGGGTCTGATTTAAATCTTGCAGGCTGGACTAAAAAAATAACCAATAAACCTACTATCACTGTAGGAAGTGTAGGACTTGACTCAGATTTTATAGGTTTATATGTCGGCAACGATAAAGCTAACACTTCATCTATTAAAACTTTAGTAGAAATGTTCGAAAGAGAAGAATTCGATATGGTTGCCGTAGGGAGAGCTCTCTTATCAGATCCTGAATGGGTTCTGAAGGTTAAAGAAGGCCGAGAAGACGAGATAGTAGGTTTTACAAAAGAATATGTAGAAAAGTATTTTTAAGGCCTAATAATTGCCTAAATGCATTCCACCATCAAGCAATAAAGTTTCTCCTGTTATCGTTGATCCAGATTCTATGAAATAACAAATTGTCTCTGCAACCTGCTCTGCAGTGCACGTTAAATTTAATGGAACACTTTCTTCAGTAGATTTTTTTACAAACTCATAGGTTTCCTCGCCTAAACCATTTTTCAACCAATCTCCTTGTATGAATCCTGGACAAATTGCATTAATTCTTATTGGTCCTAAGGCTCTTGCAAGAGACTTAGTCATGTTTATTAGTGCTCCTTTTGATGCGGCATATGCTACGGAACTACCTATTCCTAAAATTCCAGCTATGGAAGCAACATTAACAACCGATGGATTATCAGATTTGAGGAGGCTTTCTCTGGCTTCTTTAATCATCATATAAGGCCCCACAGTATTTGTAGCATATAATCCAAGAAAATCATCTTTGGAAAGGCCATCTAAATTATCATGTGCATTGAATTTGGTAGTTCCAGCATTATTAATCAAAGCATCTAATTTTCCCCATTTTTTAACAGTTTCTTTTACTGTTTGAGCACAAGATTCAGGCTGTGAAACATCCGCTTTTAGAACAATTGTCTCTGCTCCATACGTTTCACACTCTTTACTTACTTCATTTGCAGCTTCTATTGAGCTAGAGCAAGTGATTGCTATATTCCAGCCCTTGCTTGCAAGGAGTTTTGAAATTTCGGCACCAACTCCCCTGCTACCGCCTGTAACAATTGCAACTGGTTTTGTCATTTTTATACCTCTCTCACAGAGATTACGTCATCTAGAGAAGACAAATCAACCAAAACCCTTTCCGGAGGTTTGGTTTCTAGATCAATTACATTATAAGCAATGTCGCCTCTACTTTTATTGACCATATCAATGATATTTAATTTATTATCAGCTAGTACGGTGGTTATTTTTCCTATCATTCCTGGATGATTCTTATTTGAAAGAGTAATCCTAAATTCTGAAGGCCTAGGCTCAACTAACTCTGGAAAATTCACTGAATTCTTAATGTTTCCGTTATTCAAAAAATCATCAAGCTGTTCAGCGGCCATGACAGAACAATTCTCTTCTGCCTGGCTTGTACTAGCTCCAATGTGAGGCAAAATAATTACATCTTCAGACGTCTTAGCCCTTGAGATTAAGTCCAAATCAGCAAAATCTGTAATGTATTTACTTAGAATATTTTTATCCAGGCTATCTATTATGTCTTTTGAGACTACTATTTCATCTCTTGCAAAATTTATAAGTCTTAAGCCCTTTTTAGCATTTTTAAGCAAATTAGAGTTTATAAGGCCTTTAGTTTTATCATTTGCAGGTACGTGGAGAGAGATGTAGTCAGATTCCTTAAAAACATCTTCGATGCTTTCTTTTCGTTCAACTTTATTAGGCAATTTCCAAGCAGCTTCAACCGTAATAGCTGGATCATAACCAATTACATTCATACCTAGCATTACTCCCATATCAGCAACTTTAGAACCTATAGCACCCATGCCAACAACGCCTAGAGTCCCACCAGTTAATTCTCTACCTTTGAAACTTTTTTTTCCGGACTCAATTAATGGTTTTAATTCATCTTGATTGGATTCTTCTATTGAATTTACAAAATTGGCTCCTTGAAAAAGGCCTCTGGAAGAAATTAATAATGCTGCTAAAACTATTTCTTTAACAGCATTTGCATTTGCTCCTGGAGTATTAAACACTGGAATTCCAAGCTCAGAACATTCTTCGACAGGAATGTTATTTACTCCAGCTCCAGCTCTAGCTATGGCTTTAAGATTTTTACCAAAATCTTCTTTTTTGAGCTTATGGCTTCTTAAAATAATTGCATCTGGGTCCGAAAGGCTATCTGATACCTTAAATTTTTTTTCTTGAAGGATATTTAAACCCTTTTCAGCAATTGCATTGAAGGTTTTAATTTTTTGCGTCATATGAATTTTATTTATTTAATGAAGTCTATTAGTATTAGTTTTTTGAATCTGCAATTCTATAACTTAAATTAAATGAGACCAAAGCATTTCTTAAATTTTGATAATTTTTCTAAAGAAGACCTTTCTAAAATCATTAATAGAGCAATTGAAATTAAATCAAAGTCAGAATCATCAGAAATCTTCGATAAGAAAACTCTTGGTCTAATTTTTCAAAAGCCCTCTACTAGAACCAGAGTTTCCTTTGAAGTAGCTATGAACAAATTAGGGGGGAACACAATTTTCTTAAGCTCATCTGACTTACAAATGTCCAGAGGTGAGTCAATTACGGATACTGCTAAAGTTTTATCTTCCATGGTTGATGCCGTTGTAATTAGAAATGACAGTCACGAAGAGTTGACGCTTTTTTCAGAAAACTCCTCTGTTCCTGTAATTAATGGTTTGACTAATTTATTTCATCCCTGTCAAATCCTAGCGGACTTGATGACTTTTAAGGAGAAAAACCAGGACCAAACTCTCAAAAAAGTATGCTGGATAGGAGATGGAAATAATGTCTGCAATTCTTATATTGAAGCTGCCTCTATATTTGATTTTGAAATCAGTATTTTCTGTCCAAAAGGCTGTGAGCCATATCAACCATTGCTAAATGATGCTAAAGATTTCATTACGTTAGCATCTTCAAAAAATGAAGCTCTTGAAAATGCCCAAATTGTCACGACAGATGTCTGGACTTCTATGAATAACGAATCCTCTTCAAAAGAAAGAAGGAAAACTTTTAAAAACTTTTTTATTGAAGAAAAAGACATGAGTCTTGCGGTAGATCATGCAATCTTTTTGCATTGCTTACCTGCGCACAGAGGTGAAGAAATAAGCTTTACAATGTTGGAACACGCTCAGAGCATGGTATGGGACCAGGCTGAGAATAGATTACATGTTCAGCAGAGCCTTCTTGAATTTTTGTTAGCTGATTAATCTATCTAAATATTCTTTCCAGATTTCATACCTTTTCAAATCGTAACTGGTATCTGGATTATATTCTGCTTTAGGTGACCAATTCCTAGAAATATCTTTCAGAGAAACTTCTCCAGCTCCAATGCCAGCAAGATAAGCAGCGCCTAAAGCGGTGGATTCAACTGTTTTAGAGCACAAAACCTCTAATTCAATAATGCTAGATAAAATTTGATTAAAGAAAGCATTTCTCGTTAAACCACCATCAATTCTTACACTATCTACTTTTATGCCATCACTTACTAAAGAAGATATGATCTCTTTAGTTTGAAAAGCGACTGCTTCGTGAGTAGCCAAACTCAATTCTTTACTCCCAGTATCTCTTGTAAGTCCAAAAATAGCTCCTCTGGCATCAGGAACCCAATGCGGAGCTCCTAAACCTACAAAAGCAGGAATTAGAAAAA
Organism: uncultured SAR86 cluster bacterium; assembly: GCA_902561325.1. GTDB lineage: Bacteria > Pseudomonadota > Gammaproteobacteria > Magnimaribacterales > AG-339-G14 > MEDG-81. The sequence continues at coordinate 25,838 of CACEOL010000010.1, forward strand.
CATTGGAATTGGGATCTGCTCTTTTAGCAAGTTCTTCCGATTCGCTGACATCTTCAAAAAAATTCATCTTATCTCTAAGCCATTGAAAATTAGCTCCAGCCATAAAAATACTTCCCTCTAGGGCGTAGCATAAATCATCGACATGATAGGCTATGGTTGATAGAAGTTTGTTTGTGGAGTTTTGTCTTTTTTTCCCAGTGTTTGCCATTAAAAAACATCCCGTGCCATAGGTACTTTTTAACTGTCCTTTAGCAAAACAACCTTGTCCTATTAAAGATGCTTGTTGATCTCCTGCAATACCAGATATTTTAATTTCTCCCCCAAAAAGTTTGGTTGAGCCGAAATCAGCAGTATTCTTTGTTACCTCTGGTAGGTTTAAGCCACCTAGCTCAAATATACCTAATAAACTTTCATCCCATTTGACAGAATTAATATTCAATAATGATGTCCTGGATGCATTTGTTACATCCGTTTTAAAGCTTTTTCCTTCTGTTAACATCCAAACAAGAAATGTATCGATGGTGCCAAAAAAATATTTACTTGAATCAATTTTATGTTCTTTCAACAACCAACGGGCTTTAGTTGCTGAAAAATAAGGATCAAGTAAAAGGCCAGTTTTTTCAGTTACTTCTGACTCAATACCTTTGGCTTTAAGTTCTTCACAGAATTCAGCTGTTCTTCGGTCTTGCCAAACAATGGCTTTATTTAAAACTCTGCCATCTTTATCCCAAAGCATGACCGTTTCTCTTTGATTGGTGATACCAATAGAAATCACATCAGAGCTGTTAACACTATTTTTGCTCATTAAGGATTTCACCGTACTTAGAACCGAGGTCCAAATTTCCTGAGAGTCGTGCTCTACCAAGCCTTCAGCAGGATAGTATTGTTTAAACTCTTGCTGTTCTTGCGTTATCTGATTGAAGGAGCTGTCGTATAAGACCGCCCTTGAGCTCGTGGTGCCTTGATCTATGGAGATGTAATACTTAGACATGAAAACATTTATATACACTTATACACAGCCTATCCACTAAATTTTCATAAATTGTTGTATTGCTTTTTTGGTAAAAACCCTTTATCTTGTACTACATTGTTAAGAAAACACAATATGTTGTGTTTTTTATGCCCATTTTAGCTAATTTTTTAAGAAGGAATTTTTTTGGAAACAACAGAAACCATAGAAGAGAATAAGCAAGAAAGAGTCCAATCTGAACCAAAAAAACCCATGGTTTCGCCTGGCCAGTTAAGGATTATAAAGAGAAACGGATCTGTCGTTGACTTTGACGGTTCAAAAATAGAAATTGCTATAACAAAGGCTTTCCTGGCTGTACATACCAGTGCTGCAGCTGCATCTTCAAGCGTTCATAGTAGAGTATCGGCTTTAAGTAGCCAAGTAGAAGATATCTTTAGAAAGAGAATGCCTTCTGGTGGAACCATACATATAGAAGAAATACAAGATCAGGTAGAACTAGCTTTGATGCGCTCCGAAGAGCATAAGGTCGCAAGAGAATATGTTTTATACCGCGCTGAAAGAGCAAACCAAAGAGCAATAGAAACTCATATTCACGATCGTCCAGAAAAAGAGGAACTTAAAACTTCTGAAAGAATTGAAATTATTGCCAGAGAAGCATGTAATGGCTTAGAGGGAACAGACAGTGAAAAAATTATTTCAGAAGCAAACAAAAACCTTTATGAAGGAGCGCCGGAACATGAAGTAAAAGAAGCATTGGTTCTCTCGGCGCGTTCGCTCGTCGAAATAGAGCCAAACTATACTTTTGCAACAGCACGAATTTTATTGGACAGTCTTAGATCAGAAGCTCTTTCTTTTCTTGAAATTACAGAGAATGCAACCCATGAGGAGATGACAGCTTTCTACCCTGACGCTCTAAATGCGTTTATAAAAAAAGGGATTGAGCTAGAACTGCTTAACCCAGAGCTAGAAAAATATGACTTAGATTTGCTCGGTAAAGCAATAATTCCAAACAATGATTTACTTTTTTCCTACTTAGGGATTCAAACTCTATACGACAGGTATTTCATTCACTCAAATGAAATTAGATTTGAACTTCCACAAGTATTCTTTATGAGAGTTGCAATGGGCTTGGCTTTAAATGAAGAAAATAGAGAGCAGCGAGCTTTGGAATTCTACGAATTATTGTCGTCATTCGACTACATGAGTTCAACGCCAACTCTTTTCAATTCAGGAACTCTGCATTCCCAATTATCTTCATGTTATTTGACTACTGTTCCAGACGACTTGCATGGAATTTATGGCGCCCTTCAAGATAACGCCATGCTTTCTAAATGGGCAGGTGGTCTTGGAAATGACTGGACACCTGTAAGAGGAATGGGAGCTCACATTAAAGGGACAAACGGAAAATCCCAAGGAGTGGTGCCATTTTTAAAGGTGGTTAACGATACAGCAGTTGCTGTTAATCAAGGCGGTAAAAGAAAGGGGGCAGTTTGCGCATATCTGGAAACTTGGCATCTAGATATCGAAGAATTTGTGGAACTAAGAAAAAATACTGGAGACGACAGAAGAAGAACACATGATATGAACACGGCCAATTGGGTTCCGGACCTTTTCATGGAAAGAGTGTTTGAAGGAAAAAAGTGGACCCTCTTCACTCCAAATGAAACTCCTGAATTGCATGATTTATCTGGTGAAGCTTTCAAAGAAAAGTATGAAGAATATGAAAAGCTTGCTCAAGATGGAAAGCTTAAAGCTTATAAAGAAGTGGAAGCAGAAGAGTTATGGCGAAAGATACTATCTATGCTTTTTGAAACTGGTCATCCTTGGATAACTTTCAAAGACGCATGTAACTTAAGATCTCCACAGCAACATACAGGGGTAATTCATTCATCAAATCTATGTACGGAAATTACACTTAATACTTCAAACGATGAAATTGCAGTTTGTAACTTAGGCTCAATCAATATTCCTAATCATCTTGATGAAGAAGGAAACCTAGACAAAGACAAACTTGAAAAGAACGTAACAACAGCAATCCGAATGCTCGATAACGTCATAGATATAAATTACTATGCAGTGCCTCAAGCAGAAAACTCAAACTTCAAACATCGACCTATAGGTATGGGTATCATGGGCTTTCAAGACGCGTTATACATTAAGAAAATACCTTATGCATCAGAAGCAGCAGTTGACTTTGCTGATGAGTCGATGGAATTAGTGAGTTACATGGCAATAAACGCATCTTCTGATTTAGCTAAAGAAAGAGGTTCTTACTCTTCTTATGAAGGCTCCCTTTGGAGCCAAGGAATATTGCCACTCGACTCAATAGACATTCTTAAAAAACAAAGGGGCAAAGACTACATTGAAGTTGATAAGACAACTCGTCTCGATTGGGATTCATTAAGAAAAAAAGTCAAAACCCAGGGTATGAGAAACTCAAACACAATGGCAATTGCGCCAACGGCAACAATTGCTAATATCACAGGCTTAACTCAATCAATCGAACCAACCTATTCAAACCTGTTTGTAAAATCAAATCTTTCAGGAGAATTTACAGTCATAAACATGCATCTGGTAGATGCACTGAAAGAAATAAATATGTGGGATGAGGTTATGGTTTACGATCTTAAAAACCTTAACGGAAGCTTAGAAAGTATAGCCAGAGTACCAGAAGACATTAAGAAACTGTTTGCTACCTCTTTTGAGGTGGAGCCCAAATGGCTAATAGAAGCAGCAAGCAGAAGACAAAAGTGGATAGATCAAAGTCAGTCATTGAATCTCTATGTTTCAGAGCCTAATGGGAAGAAACTCGATGTCATGTATCGAATGGCTTGGCTAAGAGGTTTAAAAACGACTTACTATCTAAGATCAAGAAGTGCCACAACAACAGAAAAATCAACAATAACCAATATGGAACTTAACGCTGTCAAGACTGAACCTAAGAACTACGATCAGCCGGAAGCATGTTCCATTGATGATCCTGACTGCGAGGCATGTCAGTAATTTTATAAGGAGGTAGTTATGTTAACTTGGGATGACTTTAACTCAGAAGAAACACAAAAAACGCCAGTATCAGAACCAGTCAAAGTAGAAGCTGCAATGCAACAATCAACAGTTGTGAAAGATGATGCTATTACCCCTTCATCTAAACCACCAGTAAGTACAGGCTCAATTAATGACGTATCTGAAGCTTTGGAAAATCTAGACATAGAAAAAGGCTTGGAAGAACTAGAAGGTGCATCAAGTAGAGTGGATGTTGATCAAAAACAAATGATCAATTGTCGTGCGGACGTAAACCAATTGGTCCCTTTCAAATACGATTGGGCCTGGCAGAAATATCTTGATGGAAGTGCCAATCATTGGATGCCGCAAGAAATAAATATGACTGCTGATGTAGCTCTTTGGAAAGATCCAAATGGTCTTACTGAGGACGAAAGAAGAATCGTTATGAGAAACCTTGGATTTTTCTCCACAGCAGACTCTTTAGTAGCAAATAATATTGTTTTATCCGTATACCGACACATCACAAATCCGGAATGTAGGCAGTACTTGTTAAGACAAGCTTTAGAAGAAGCAATTCATACTCATGCCTATCAATATGTAATCGAATCTCTAGGCATGGATGAAGGAGAAATTTTCAACATGTACAAGGAAATCCCATCAGTAGCCAGAAAAGCTGCTTGGGCCCTTCCTTTCACCGAATCTCTTGCTGACCAAAATTTCAAAACCGGTTCATTAGAAGACGACAAGACTTTATTAAGAAATCTAATTGCCTTTTACTGTGTATTGGAAGGAATTTTCTTTTACTGTGGTTTCACCCAAATATTATCCATGGGCAACAGAAATAAAATGACAGGAACAGCTGAGCAGTTTCAATATATTTTAAGAGATGAATCTATGCATGTTAATTTTGGAATAGACATGATTAATCAAATTAAACTGGAAAATCCCCAGCTCTGGGACGAAGCTATGCAAACAGAAGCTAGGAATATGATTTTGCAAGGAACTCAATTAGAAATCGAGTACGCTCATGACACAATGCCAGGTGGAATTTTAGGGATGAACGCTGAAAGCATGTCTGATTATTTAAAATTCATTGCAAACCGAAGACTTACCCAAATTGGACTTGAAGAAGAATTTCCTAATGCAACTAATCCTTTTCCTTGGATGTCTGAGATTATGGACTTGCGTAAAGAAAAGAATTTCTTTGAAACTCGCGTCATTGAATACCAGACTGGTGGCGCTTTGAGTTGGGACTAAGAAAAAAGAACTATCCCTTAATAGTTGCGCATCGTGGAGCTTCGATGGAAGCTCCCGAAAATACTCTACCAGCATATATTAAAGCTTGGGATCAAGGCGTTGATGCAGTTGAACTTGATGTTAGAGAAACAAAAGATAAAAGATTAATCTGTATTCACGATGAAAGTTTGGGTAGGGTCAGTGAAAGTGAATATATAATCTCCCAGGAAAACCTTGATGCTTTGAAAACTGTAGACGTAGGTAGCTTTCGCTCAAAAAAATTTGCAAATACATTCATCCCTCTTCTCAAAGAAGCGTTTGATTGCAAACCAGAAAATTCTAAAATTTTTGTTGAAATAAAACCAAGTAAGATTAGCTTTAATGAATTGGATGAAATGATTGAAACCAATGTCATTTCAAAATTGAATACTCATTTTTTAGGTTTTTATCCAAATGTTGTTAAAAGTTTAATCCAGAGATTTGATATCCCTGCAACGCTTAGCGTAGTTCCAGCATTTCTTGATTATGACTATATAAAAATTAGCACTATTCTTGAAAAAAGTAATTCTTTTGGAATAAGTCAGCGTATTGATTCAAAAAAAAGTATGAATTTAATAAAGAAATTTAAAGAGGAAGGGAAATACTGCATTGCCTGGACTGTGAATAACAAAAAATACATGCGAGATCTAATAGAAATTGGCGCAGACGCAATAATCACTGATAATCCAAAGAAACTAATTAAAGTGATTATGGAAAAAGTAAATCAATAATTTACTAAAGGTTGCATACGGCTGAATCTTGAAATCCCCAGTTTTGCATAGAAAACAAAACTGGAGAGATTTATAAAATTGAATTTGACTATTAGAGGGCTGGTTAGCCTTAGCCTTTCATTATCAATTCAAAGATTTTTTGCGATTGTTCGCCGCCTTGGTAACAAGGTCTCGCGTCCTTCATGTCAGAGATCTCATCCCATTTTTCTGCAATGTTTTCTGCTGTCATGTCTTCACCGGTACCTAAGTTGACCCCCATAGTTTCATGAACAAAAACTCTAGCGAAAACTCCAGCGCCTGCTGACATGATGACTCCTGTTGGAGCATCTTCAGAGACCATATAGGTTACTGCTGGGGTTACGTGATCAGGTTGAATCTGGTCTAAAACTTCTCCAGGCATCAAATCCTCAGTCATTCTAGTTCCCGCTACTGGAGCAAGAGCGTTACATTTGATGTTGTATTTAGCCCCTTCTAGTTTAAGCGTATTGATTAAACCTACCACGCCCATTTTTGCTGCACCATAATTTGTTTGTCCAAAATTTCCATATAAACCGCTGGATGATGAAGTTACAACAATTCTGCCATAATTCTGTTCTTTCATAATTTCCCAAACTGCCTTTGTACAGTTCACTGTTCCCATTAAATGAACTTCTAAAACCATACGGAAATCTTCATCGGTAACTTTTGAAAAAGATTTATCTCTAAGAATTCCAGCATTGTTAATTAAGATATCTATTCTGCCGTAGGCATCCATAGTTTGTTTAACCATTTCCTCGACTTGAGCAACATCTGTGACACTTGCTCCATTAGCCATTGCCTCTCCACCTGCCGCTTTAATTTCTTCTACGACCTTTTCTGCTGCCGATAAAGAACCATCATCAGAACCATCTACGTTTCCACCAAGATCGTTAACAACAACCTTAGCCCCTCTCTTTGCTAAATCTAAAGCATGACATCTACCTAGTCCGCCACCAGCTCCAGTTACAACGGCAACTTTTCCATCAAAATTAATAGTCATTTAGTTCTCCTTGTTATTTAATATGCGTTTGATTAATTCAAGTCGGTAATATTACATCTTGTCAGAACGTAAGCAAAATAAAATAATTGATAAACGAGCTCCTGTCATCATTGGTGTCGGTGACTTTGTTGATAGATCGAAAGAAGATGGGCTGAACCCACAAGAACTTCTTGCAAAAGCTTGTGAGCACGCAATCCAAGACTCTGGTATCGGAGAATTAAACAAACACATTGATTATTTAGGCGTAGTTAGATTCACAGTGGATTTTCTTACCGCAACAAACCAATCAAGCTTTCAATATTCAAACTTTCCAAGAACTCTTGCAAATAAACTAAGTATCTCAGCAAAAAATGAAGTATATGCGCCGATGGGTGGTAATAGCCCGCAAGTATTGTTAGAAGACGCTCTGGTTAAAATTTCTTCTGGGGAAACAGATTGCGCTTTGCTCTCAGGTGGCGAAGCTCTTCAAACAATGATAGCAAAGTTAAAAGCAGGCATGTCTTTGGATTGGTTAGACGAGCCAGGAGGCTCTCCGGAAATGATAGGTAATAATGATATTGGCTTTTCAGATCACGAAAAGTTACATGGGATGGACTTGCCAACTAACGTATACCCTCTTTTTGCTCAGGCACTTAGAAAAGAACAGAAGAAAACTGCAGCTACCCATCTTGATGAATGTAGTTCTTTATTCAGTGAATTCAGCAAGATTGCAGCTAAAAATCCTTATTCTTGGTTTCCTTCCTATCGCAGTGCAACAGAGATTGCTGAAGAAACGCCAAACAATCGAATGGTTGGTTTTCCCTATACGAAATATTTAAATTCAGTCATCCGAGTCAATATGGCTTCTGCTTTTGTTCTGATGTCACAAAGCAAAGCTGATGAACTTAATATTGCAGAAAATAAAAGAGTTTATGTTCATGGCTGCTCTATTATCAATGATATTTGGAACGTCACAGAAAGACCTGATTTTCATTCTTCACCTGCAATCAAGACATGCGTGAATCAATCTTTGGATCAAGCTGGAATTTCTTTATCCGAAATAGAACACTTTGATTTATATTCTTGTTTCCCTTCAGCAGTACAAATTGCAAAAAAAGAATTGGGTATCCCGGAAGAAAAAAAAGATTTAACAGTTACAGGGGGTTTGCCCTACTTTGGAGGTCCTGGAAATTCTTACACGATGTTTTCAACTACAGAAATGGTAAGACAACTTAGAAAAAAACCTCAAACATACGGATTGCTTACTGCAAATTCATGGTTTATCACCAAGCACGCAGCTCTTGTAATGTCGACAATCCCAGCTAATCCTTTTGAAAAAATAAATAATAGTTCTGTTCAAAAAGATATCAACTCGAAAGCCATTCAAAATTTCACGAAAACACCTTCAGGAAATGGAAAGATAGATACTTATACCGTCATCAATGGACGAAAAGGTTTAGAATTTGCATTAATTATTGGATCCCTTGAAGATGGAACTAGATTTATTGCTAATAGCGAAAAAGATGAGATTCTTCTGAATAGCATGATTAAAAATGAGATGTTAGATGCCAAAGTGTCCGTTTCTCAAAAAGAAGGAAAGAATATTTTTAATTTAATTTAAGGAAAGATACATGAAAGAAGTAAATGTTTTAGTAACTGGAGCTGCAGGCCAAATCGGTTATGCCTTACTGACTAGATTGGCTAGTGGTGAAACTTTTGGGCCAGATGTGAAAGTTAATTTGAACCTCGTTGAAGTACCTCAAGTGGTATCCAGGCTTGAAGGCTCTCGCATGGAATTAGAAGATTGTGGTTTTAATACCTTAGGGACTGTAAAAAACTTTTCCGATATGAATGAAGCTTCAGGAGATATTGATTGGGCTCTCTTGGTAGGTAGTATCCCGAGAGGTATCACTATTAATGGGAAAAAAATTGAAGAACGCGCAGACTTATTAAAAATAAATGGTGGTATCTTTACTGAACAAGGAAAAGCCTTGGGAGAAAATGCTAAGGCAGATGCAAAAATACTTGTTGTTGGGAACCCAGCAAACACCAATGCTTTAATTGGCTGCACGCATGGCAACAATGAGTCTCAAACGTGGATGGCAATGACTGCCTTAGATGCTAATAGAGCTAAAGCTCAGGTAGCAAACAAATGTGATTTAGATATCTCCGATATCAAAAAAATGACTATATGGGGAAACCACAGTCCAACCATGTATCCCGATCTAGACAATGCAGAAATCAAAGGCGAATCAGCAAGCGGCTGGATCAATGATCAAAATTGGATTGAGAGTGATTTTCTCAGAATCGTACAACAACGTGGAAAGGCTATTATCGATGCCAGAGGAGCTTCATCTGCAACGTCAGCGGCTAATGCTGCCATTGATACGGTAAAGGCAACAATTAAAGAAACTCCTGAGGATGATTGGTTTAGTGCGGCAGTCTTAAGCGATGGAAGTTACAATGTTCCAGAAGGTTTAATTTTTGGCTTTCCTTTGAAGACAGATGCCAATGGAAAAGTTTCAATAGTCCAAGATTTACCAATAAGCGATTATGCTCAGGAGAAAATTGATCTAACTACTCAAGAGCTTCTGGATGAGAAAAACGATATAAAAGATTTACTTTAATTAGTGTCGGTGGATCATGTGCTCAACTGAATGTTGCATTTTTTCCAACTGAGTATGATAAAAGTTGTATAGAAAAGCTCCCCCAAAAACTAAAACCAAGATTATAAATATTAAAGTTTTATTCATCAGTTAATACTCCTTTTTATCCACTCTTCTAAAAAACCTTCGTAAGGCTGTTCTCTATCGTGAATTGGCATTCCGTTATCATCAATAGTAACTCCAAAAAAATACCTTACCCCAACATGAAAAGATTCCATAATAAAACCTTCATCTAAAGCTAAAGGAACTCCTTGATGATCAGCTCTAAATTTTAAATAATTTAGAAACTTACTTGGGTCATAACTTTCTTTGTTCATGCTGGTTGGTAATTATTTTTGCCAGACAGCATAGCCTCTTTTTCTTAACCTTCTAGCTTTTTCTACTTCAAAATTTTTTGCCTCTTTTATAGAAAAAAAAGGATTGTGAGACTTATAAAGCCTAGGTTTTAACCATAAGCCATAATTTTTTACATAATAATTAAAAATTCTAATGCCTTTTTTGTCTCTTGCACCATCTTTATGTTTTTGAAACCTTATTTCTGGAGTTTCAGAAGTGTATCCTACGTAAACACAAGGCTTTCCTTCTTTGTAATCAGGATTAGCTGTTCTAAATTTTTTGTGTTTTAAAACTTTTTTATCAAGTTCGATTACATAGATGCAGTATTCGGACATTTATTTATACTTGGGGTTGTCTATTTTTATTTTCTCTTCAGTGAGTTCGTAAAGAAAATCAATTAAAGATTGATCATCATAATTAATTTCCTGTTTTCTAATTTTTTCAGATAACTTTTCTATCGTGAAATTTTCTTCATTAATTAACTTTGAGCCTAATTTAGCAAATTTTTCATTTATTGCTTTTCCAGTTTCAACCTCTCTTTTAACAATATTCAAAACATTTAAAACAATCTGAAATTTAAACTTTTTATTTGCTGGATAAGAATCTGATTTTATTTCGGCATCGATGAAGTCAATTACTGCCTCTAAAAGTTCTTTAGAAGTTGGTCTATCAAAAACACTCATAAAAAATTTTTATGTTTAATCATATTCATTAAATCGAATTCCGTTTCGGATACTCTTCTGCCAATCGCAGCTTTTTCTACTGAATTTACCATTCCACTTAGATGAGCAAAAGTTTGCATCATGCAAATAACTCCCCATCGCAATGAACCATAAAGCTGCCATATATCAAGCTGTGATTTATCAATTTTTATATCAGAATTGGATTCATAACCAGCGATGAGATCTTCAATATCGCCTAAACCACCTACCCTTTTTTTGACATTACCAAATCGCCAAGAACGCACGCATAGCCATCCAAGATCTTCCATAGGATTGCCTATATGAGCTAACTCCCAATCAATAATAGATTCTAAATTTTCCTCAGAAATAATAAAGTTACCAAAACGAAAATCGCCGTGAACCAACACATCGCCATATTCTGTAAGCTTTTGGGCTTCCAGCCATTTGAAAGCCAAATCAAATACCGGTTGTGGTTGGTTAAAACTTAGATATACCTGAAAGAGTTTTTCAAGAGAATCTGAAAAGGTCACCTGATCAAGAGCTGTTAAATCTTCTAACTGTGTTTGATGGATTTTTGCTAAAGATTTACCGATTTCATAAGGAAGTTTTTCTCGAGCAGTTGCAAATTTTTCATCTCTAAGAATTTTACGAGGAATGGTCTCCCCTGGAATTGCTTCCATGACATAACCCTCACCTATTTCTTTACCTTCAGAAAACTCAAATATTATTCCCGGTACAGGAGCTCCATTTTTTTTAACTACTTTTTGTATTTTTGCTTCTAAGATTTTTGGTATTGCCATCACGGATTTTTCTTGTGACAGAGTTCTTCTAACGATCAATTCATCTTGATTAGCAAGAATGATACGATTGATATCTGCAGAAGCTCCTCCTGTAAGAGGAATCAGTTGCTTAATTTTTTGCTGCAGAGAATTTTCTAAAAATTCCTGAAAGTCTGACATCTTAAGATACTAAGGATGCATCTCGCTCGCCAAAATCCCACCCAGGACCATTATTTTCATAGTTCTTAAGAATACGTCTGGCAACAGATTGC
>CACEOL010000011.1 GCA_902561325.1 uncultured SAR86 cluster bacterium
GTTGTAAGTCCCCAAGCTAAATCGCATAAAGGGTCTCCGATGGTTGCCATCTCCCAGTCAAGTAAACTTTTTACCTGAAAATCTTCAAAAAGTACGTTTCCTATCCTTGAGTCTCCCCAACAAAGTTTTTTTGGATTTGGGCTCAAAGGAAGATTTTCAGATAGCCAAAGAAGAACTTCTTCTAAAAATGCATTCGCTTCTCCATCCATGCCCCATTCCATGAATGATTTGTAGTATTGAAGATCAGACTGCAGATGCGAGCTTTCATTACTTCTCTTATCAATCATACTCAATTCTAAATCCTCATAATTTATTTTATGAAAAGATGCTAAGTTTTCTAACCAACCAATCCAAACTGATCTAATTTGATCTGAAGAAGCTTTCCCCATCATACCTTCAGGATCCATGTGGTATGGCGGATTATCGGAAGGTGCCTCTCCGCTGACATATTTCATGACATAAAATTCTGATCCAATGATTTCTTCATTTTGTTCAGAAAATAAAATTTCCGGTACAGGAAATTTAAGTTTTCTTAATTGATTCATGATTTCTACTTGCAACCCAAGATTATATTCAGGAAATACTTGAAAACCGGTTGGCTTTATTCTCAAGACTATATCTTCATCAACGTTTTTACCTAAGATTTTGCAAGAGAAAGTTTCATTTGAAAAACCGCTCGCTTCTGATGATTCGTGCGGCTGGATAGAAATATTTTGTTTCTTATAACGCTCTTTCGTTTCGAGCCAGCTTTTAAAAATTGATAATTTTTTTTGGAAATTTTTTTCTGAAGAAATAGGCATTATTAGGGTTTATCGAAAAGATCTTTAAACCCACTAGGATCGTGAGGTCCCAAAAACAATTGTTCTAATACACCTCGACCTTGAAGCTCTTTTTCTGGAGTCTTAAGCTTAACTTCACACAATGATTGAATATGAAGAAATGGCGGATCTTGTGGATCATCGTTTAAATCATAGGTGTCATAGTGAGTTTCTAATTCTCCTTTGAATTGACCATGGCCCCAATCAGGGTGCATGTACCCTAAACCACACATAAACATATTCACTTTAGGCATAATTTGAAATTCAAACAAATCTTCTTGTGAAGTTTTTAAGTTCAAAGATAACGATTCAACTCTTCTTGTTTTGGGCTTATAAGAAATAGACTTTTGATGTGAAACAAAATTGGATTGTTCCTTTCCGTCATCGAATTGAATTTTTGCGAAAGCATTATCAGCTTCTCCTTTTTCGTTATCTATGTAATAAATATGTGTAGCTAACTCATCAAAATGAACAGGAGCCCAAAGCCAAAAAAATTGGGGCATTTCAAAAGGCACCATAGGTTGACTATCTCCTGCACCAACAGGTCTAACACCCCAAGATCTATCTCTAGTTCCTATAAACTCTTTTGGCGATATTTTGACAACTTCATCTTTTATTTTAATTTCCCCAGACCAATTTCCATGCTGAGTTAGTCTGCAGGTATCCATAATTTTTCTAGGACCATTAAAAAGAGTCATATTTGGCTCCTGCATGGGTTCAAATCTTTTGGTGAATTCTAGCTTTGCTGTAATATCTGAATCATTTTTTGAAACTTCAACGGAAAGTTTTTCTAGAGGCTCAAGAACTTTAACTTCTATAGGACCCACTCTTGTATTTAATCTTTCTAGGCCTAAAATTCTTGAAGATCTAATATTATGTTGCTTTCCATCAAATGCTAGAGTGAAAGAAGCATCCATAATATTCAAATTGGGATACAGACAAAGTACGGCAGCAAAATAAAAATCATCTTTTTTGGAATATCCATTAAAAAAATAACGATCGTAAAAATTTCTTTCTGTACCAACTTCTGAAACAGGATGAGGTAGTTGGTGAATTGGATAGTCGTCTGCTTTAGTAATCATCTTTTTGATTTAATTATTTAGAAAAACTCATCGAAGCTATATCAATGTCCATATCAAAATCCCTTCCAGAAGCTTCAACGCCAATAAGTTTTATTTTTTTAGGGTTAAGATTCCTTTTTTTTGGGCTTTTATTACTGTAACGAATGAATTCAGTGAATTCAATTTCAAAATCTTGCCATTCACTAGTGACTTCAAATTCACCGAGATATCTCACCCATGGAAAGATTGATCCTTTGGTTTTTATATGAATAAAATATTTTTCATTATTTCCTCGTGCCTTGAATCTAACTTTGGAAAAGTGACTTAAATTATTTGCATCAATTTCTTTCCTAAACATTAAAAACCCTCCGCCATCGGTAGAAACATTTCCTTGTGCAGAGATAAAATCAAAATTTTCGTTAGTAGATTCTTTTAATGCCATGGAACCATCAGATTTACCTCCCATGACCTGATCTTTTACAAAACGCCAAGCATCTATATCGATATTTTTTTTGGGCAGAATTTCAAAAGAAAGCATATTAAAAGACAAAAAGATTAATAAAAAATATTTCAACATAATTTAGTCTAAAAGTTCTTCCGAGGCTATGTTAGTTAATTCTTCTTCAAAAACTAAGTCCTTTGTAGAATTAAGTCTATCCACATACAAAAATCCAAATAAATGATCAAGCTCGTGTTGAAATACGGTTGCTAAAAAATCTTCAACTACTACTTCTTTTTCATCGGCATTTTCATTTAAATAATTAATTTTAAGCTTTCGAGGCCTTTCAACGTATCCTCTTAAACCAGGAACGCTAAGACAGCCTTCCCAGAAGCCTTGTTTTTGTTCATCAATTACTTCTAATTTTGGATTAAATATGACGAATTCTTCAGAATTTTCTAAATTATCGTATCTTTCTGAGTTGCTTTCCAATTTTATGACGGCTAATTGGATAGATATTCCTATTTGAGGCGCAGCCAAGCCAATTCCGCCGGCTTTTTTCATAACATCCCACATTTTAGGAATTAATTTCTGTATTTGAGAAGATAAAATTTCTTCCTTGCTTAGTTCTTTAGCTGTCAGCCTTAAAATAGGATTACCTAATTTTAAAATTTTGAAGTCATTTTCAGAGATTTTTGTCATAAAAATACCTAATTATATTGTTAAATTTAGCTTTCACTAAAATTGACTTAAGTTTTTAAAGGTCTTAAACTTGCCGTCGTAAAGGCATATTAAGTGTCTTAGGAGAATTATCAATGATTTTAAATAATTTAAAAAACTTATTTGGTCAATTTTTAAAACTTGTAGCTTCAGTAGCTTTATTAGTTTTAGTTGGTTGTTCAAGCACTCCTTTTATGCAGAACAATATTGTTGCAACAAAATATCTTTTGGATAATTTTGTTGAAGATGCTGGTGGAAAAGGACAAATAAATGCTGAAACTTATCATTGGGAAGTAGATGCTACAGCATTAGGTTGTGCTGAACTTCAAGCTGAAAGAATCAGGCATTCTGCTTTAATTGATGGTGTTGCAGAAAAAGTAATTGAAAATTCATCTAGATCTACTAGTTATGCATTATATGGACTTGAAATGCATGATCCTTCTGCAGGTACAAGTTTTATTGGTGTTAAATCTACAGGATTAAATCCTGAGGTTGCGGAGTATAGAAAATTAAAATTAGCTGTAGAAAAGTTAAAATCCGCTTCGATTGACAAATGTACTTCTGCTGAAGTAATGAGAACTCCCTAATTAAGGGAAAAATTTAACCAGTTTCCAAAGCTTTTAAAATTATCGACCTAGTTTCTGCTGGGTCGATAACTGCATCAATTTCTAATTGAGTGGCAGCCTCTAAAGCCTTTCCAGCGTCATACATTTTTTGAACGAGTTTATTGAATAATTCTTCTCTTTCCTTATCATCTTCAATTGCCTCCAGCTCTTTCTTGTAGCCTAGTTTGACTGCGCCCTCTAAACCCATTCCACCGAACTCTCCTGTCGGCCAAGAAGCTGTGAAAATGGGTATATAAAAACTTCCTCCAACCATAGCCATCGCGCCCAATCCATAGCCTTTTCTTAAAAAGATTGCTACCAGAGGAACTGAGATGTTTGCTCCTGAATTAAAAAGGCTGCCCATTTTTCTTACAGCACCCTCTCTTTCGCTATCAACGCCAACCATAAAACCAGGAGTGTCTGCTAGAGAAACTATTGGAAGATTGTGTTCGTTACAAATTGAAATGAACTGCCCAGCTTTTTCGGCTGAGATTGCATCAACAGCTCCACCTAAGTGCTGACAATCATTTGCAATAAGAGCCACTGGCTTACCCTCTAATCTTATAAACCCAGTAATTACACTTCGACCATAAATTTTTCTTACTTCTAAAAAAGAATCTTTATCGGCAATGGTTTCAATAATATCTCTAACCGAGTAAGCCATTCTTCTATTTTCTGGAATGAGATTTCTTAAAATCGATTGGTCCTTAGTTTCCCATTTATTAAGACTTCCCTGAAAGTAAGAAAGTAATTTCTTCGCAAAACTTGTTGCATCAGCTTCATCCTCTGCAAGATAATCAATAACACCCAATTTTTCTTGTTCTTCAGCTGGACCAATATCTTTTGGATTTACCTTGCCAAGTCCTCCTCCTTCTATCATTGCAGGACCTGCCATACCCAACCAAGAGTTTTTTGTAGAAATACAAAAATCAGCAGTTCCAAATAATGCAGCATTACCAGCGAAACAATATCCATTGTTGACAGCAATTCTTAGGCTTTTTCCTTTTAATTTGGCCCAATTACTGAAGGAAGGAATTTGCAATCCAGCAAATTGAACATGCACGTCAGTATCTCCTGGCCTTCCTCCGCCGCCTTCTGTATACATTACGACAGGTAAATTCTGTTTTTCAGCCGTCTCGCAAATCCTATCTAATTTTTTATGGTGATAATAACCTTGGGTTCCTGCCAAGACTGAATAGTCATTGATTATTATTGCTGAAAGAGCTTCTTTATCATCTAAGATTTCACTATTAATTTTCCCAAATCCAGTAATTATTCCATCTGCAGCCGTTTCAGTTCTTAACTCTTCAAGTTCTCTTCTACTTTTTTGTGCAGCGATAGCAAGTTGACCGTATTCTACAAATGAATCTTTATCAACTAAGTGATCAAGATTTTCTCTAGCCGTTCTGTACCCTTTTTCGTATCTCTTCTGTCTAGCAACTTCCCTTTCTTCATCTAGGGTTTTAGATAATCTATTGTGAAGTTCTATAAGCTCTGATCTTTCTGACATTTAAGATATCGCAGGGGCTGATTTTCCTAGTTTATTTTCTCGTAAAGTTCTTTTCAAAACTTTCCCTGTAGCGTTTCTTGGTAAAGCTTCGATGAACTCTACACTTTTTGGTATTTTAAATTTTGCTAAGTTTTTAAGACAATGATTAATGATATCTTCACTAGATAAATTTTCATTAGGTTTCAGAACAATAAAAGCAAGGCCAACTTCTCCCCACTTATCATCAGGTATGCCTATAATTGCAGCTTCAGAAATCTCAGGTAATTGATAAAGCACATTTTCCACTTCAGCTGGATACACATTTTCACCTCCAGAAATGTACATATCCTTTTGACGATCAACAATGTAAATAAAACCTTCATCATCCATTTGTGCGGCATCACCTGTCTTTAACCAACCATCTACAAAAGAGTTTTTAGTAGCCTCCTCATTATTCCAATATCCTGGTGTGATATTTGGACCCTTAATAAGAATTTCTCCTACTTCACCTCGATTTACTTCATTACCTTTTTCATCGACTATTTTTACCTCTGTATGTAACAGAGGTTTTCCTGCTGAGCCAATTTTTCTTGCAGCATCATCACCAGATAATCCAATTCCACCAGGGCTGGTTTCTGTCATACCCCAACCTTGCCATAGTTCTACACCCTTGTTTTGCCAAGTCTCAATGATGATTTCAGCGCATGGTGCTCCACCTACGCCTGCTCCTTCTATTCTTGAAAAATCTGTAGTGGAAAAATTTGGATGTTGCATCATAAACTGAAAAGGTGCAGGCACAGCAAAAAAGTGCGTAATTCCAAAATCAGGATTATTAATAATTTCCAAGGCTTTTCCTGGGTCAAACTCTTTCATCAGAACAATTTGTCCGCCATTATGCAAAATTGGATTTGCATAACAGTTCATTCCACCTGTATGAAATAACGGTAAGACAACAAGCTGAATTGTTTTGTCAGTAATTCTTGCTGTTGCTCCTAAATTTACAGTATTAAAAAATTGCATTTGATGATTAATCATAGCGCCCTTAGGGTGGCCAGTTGTTCCAGAGGTATACATCAACATAATTAAGTCATCATGGTTACTCTCTACGATTTCAAAATCATTATTTTCTAAAATAGCCGTTTCATATTCACTGCCATAATTGTTCTCTTCTATCATTAAAGAATATTTTATTTCGCAATCTCTTATTAATTCTTGAGCAATAGCTTTAAACTCAATAGTGTAAATCAAGCACATTGGGTCACTATCATTGAGAATATATTCAAGCTCAGGCTTGGTTAGCCTCCAGTTTAGTGGTAACTCAACACCGCCAATTTTTCCACAAGCAAATTCAAGTTCAAAAACTTCGGCGCAGTTATGGGCTAAAATCGCGACTCGATCCCCTTTTTTCAACCCTTTTTTTTGCAACCACCCCGCTAATGATTTAGATCTTTGATTTAATTCATGGTAAGAGGTTTCTCGACCATTTGAAATTTCTTTGATAGCAATTTTTTTTGGCCTGAAGTTAGATTGATACTCTACCCAATCGTAATATTTTACAGTCATTATTTATCTACATTTATGAAAATCAGTGGCTTAACTATGCTTCAAATAAATTGAGGATGCAATAATTTAGAAGAGAATTAATTTGTAATAAAAAAAAATTTTTTAATAATTTTTATATAAAGGTATAAGCAAAAATTACGAATTGATTGTCTATTATATATATCCCCTAAGAGATGAAATGATTAGTGAATATTTAAAATCAGTTTGGAATTTTTGTAGAGAATACCCTTTTTATGCAGTTGCCTTTTTCTATGGTGGCTACTTAATAGGTGTTGTCTACTTTTAGCTATTTTGTAGATTTTTGAACCAGTTCTTTAGGATCTGGGATTGCAGAGTACTCGTCAAAAGCTCTATCTTTGAACATGTTTTCTGGTGAAACAGACTCATATTCTGCATTTTTATCTAACGGGTCAGAATAAAAACCCAGTACGTAACCTCCCTTAGAATATCCTATTAAAGATCTTATTTCAGGAGAAATATCCTTTGCAATCTCAGGAGGACACGATAGATATTGATTTTCTTCCTGGCGTAGCCAATTAAGAGCATAATGAAGAAAAACTCCGGTTCGAATATCATTTTTTGAAATATTTTCTCCTCCCCCATGCAATACAGTTCCAGTATAAAGAAGTACCGATCCGGCTTTCATTTCAGCATAAGCTACTTCATCATCATTAGGAATTCGGTCTTTTTCCCAGAGATGAGATCCAGGAACAATCTGCGTAGCTCCATTTTCCCTGGTAAAATCTGTTACTGCCCAAATGGTACTCATGAGTGGTTCAACTTTTCTAGGTAAATAACCGCCCCAAATTCCTCTATCTCTATGGAGAATTTGTTTACTTTCTCCTGGGCCAATACTTACTGCAGAAGTGAAATGTAGTTGATAGCCATCGCAGTAAGGAGATAAATATTTTTCAGAAACTTCATTGATTAAAGGATTTAATGCTAATTCTCTACAGGCTTCAGATCTTGCAATTAATGCCCCAACTCTTTTAGTTTTGAATCCAGTAAACTCATCTCTACCAAAAACATCATTTTTTAGATACGGCTTAAGATCTTGATTGATTCTAGAAATATCGTCTGAGTGCAAGAGGTTATCAATTATCACTCCAGCATCCTTATTTAGAACATCGATAATTTCTTCCGAAGAAGCCGAATTTGAGAGGTGAACTAAATCAGCCATCCAAGAAATATACTATTAAAAGCGAAAAACTTAAAAAGATTTTTGAAAGCCAAATACTATTTTGGTTTTGTCTTTCATCTGGAGACCGTTTTTTTCATTGATTACTGGATTAATAATCTCCAAGGCAAGTCTATCTTCAGAACCAGGAAAGATTTGGGTAAGGAAATTAAAACCCAAACCTACTTCAGCTGTAAAACCGCCATAATTTGATGTTATGGAGGTCTGAACTGGAGCCTTGATATTGGAATCAAAGCCTGAAATTTCTTGCTGATGATTGAGTCTAAGTCTCGATGATAAAGAAAAATTTCTGTTAACTGAATATTGATACCAAGAATCAAAATAAGTCTTGTCACCATAATGCCATTCCTTAGATGAAATATTTCTAAAGAACCTAATTTGATTTCCAAAAGTATGTTCATCAGATAATGTATAAAGATTGGTAAAGCCAACAACCAAAGCAACAGAATCGTCACCTGATTGCATACCGTAAGGCAAAACCATTTCCATATTGGTATTCATGGGAGTAAGTGCTTTGCCTTTTTCGTTTTTATCTCCAACAGAGAATTTTAAGCCAATTTCTGCATGCCACCTGCTTTTATCTTGCTCATTGATGTTTACTAATGCAGAAAAAGATAAATCAGAAAGATCCGAAGAAGATGAATTGAATGAGCCAATATTATTTCTCATCATTGCGTGATAAGTATTTAAATTCATGGATTTATCCATAAACATTGTCATGAACATCAAAGTGACGTCATCCGTAGGAGCATACATGCCTCCGAGCATTAACATTTTCATACTCATTTCGATTGGAATAACACTAAGTTTTGATGGTGAGTTTGAATGAGGGTTTTCTATAACTAAAATTTCGCTATCTGAGATTGAATTTCCATCTAAAGAATTACCTCTCATTTTCATGTGAGAAACTCTCAAAGAAATCATATACTCGCCTTTTTTGTGCATATGATCAGCCATAACTCCAATAGGTGCGTGACCAATTGCTTGAGAACCAAATACCGAAATCGAGAAAACTAAAAGAAAAATTATTTGAATAGAGCGCATGAACTTGCGCATTCTATCTTAATAAGAACTATTGAAGAAGGAAATTTACTCCGCCTATATGAATTAAATCATTCTTCATCAGACCAAGTTCTTTTGCTTTTTCATAAACTATTTCTTTATTTTTTACTGACAACTCAAAAGCATTAATTCCCTCACCTCTTTGATCAAGGTCATCAACAAACTTTATTCTGGAGTCTGAGAAATTAATTTGAAGATTTTCATCTGCTTTAACCCCAAAAGCTTTTTCCCATTTTCTACAAAGAGCGGATTTATCATCGGATTGCATCACAACACCGCACAATCTCTCCGCATTATCATTTTTTGAGACACACTTCTCCCAATCAAGACCTGCCCAAAGCCAAGCTGATTCGGGTTCCATTTTATCTATTGAAACTATTGCTCCACCAATATGTTTAGGATGCAAGTGAATGGTTTTTCCAGTTACGTGGCCTTCGCTTCTCTCAGCTTCATAAACAATTCCAATATTTTCATTGGTTACTCGCTCTTTTTCTTTGGCAACGTCATCGCAATCTACAATTACCATGTAACCACCATTTCCACCTCTTCGATTAAGAAATCTTTCTGCAGTAGTGTTTTCTTTAACAGGAGTAACAATCTCTATAAAAGTATCGCCCAAAGGAATTAATGAATTTATTAGGCCAAAGTGGATAAGGCCATCATCATGGAAAGCTACTTTCAAATCAAATACATCACAAATTTGATTTGCAATTGCATCTCTTTCTTCAGCAACAATAACTAACTGTCTTAATCTCATAATATTTGTAAAATAATACTTTAAGGATAAATAAAAGGAGAGAAAAATGAAAGAAATAGATATGGGAACAGATCACCTAAAGGCTCTGAAAGGAGATGGTTTAGGAAAAATTATAATGAACAGGCCAGAAGCTAGAAATGCTATGTCAGATGAAATGAATGCAGCGATGATGGCAACGTTGGAAGACTTTGAAAATGATTCTGAAGTAAGAGCGGTTATTCTTACAGGCTCTGAAGGTGCTTTTTGTGCTGGTGGAGATGTAAAAGGTATGGCCAATAAAAAGGATGATCCTAAACGAACAATTGATATAGCTATCCATGAGCAAAGGATTCACCAAAGAGGCACTTCGGGTAAATTATTCAAGATGCCCAAACCAACAATTGCTGCAGTGAACGGACCCGCAGCCGGAGCAGGAATGTCTTATGCTCTTTCTTGTGACCTTAGAATAATGTCCGATAGCGCTTTTTTTACTACTGCTTTTGCAAAAGTAGGCTTTTCTGGTGACTATGGAGGATCTTACTTTATGACTCAGTTAGTGGGTTTATCAAAGGCAAAAGAACTTTATTTTTTATCAGACAAAATTTCTGCTGAAGAAGCTCTAAAACTTGGTCTTACTAATTGGGTTGTAAAACACGAAGAACTTGAGCAGAAAACTTTAGAAATAGCTAAACAACTTGCTGAAGGTCCAGCAGTTGCTTTTCGATACATGAAAGAAAATCTAAATAGAGCTGTAAGCGGAGAAGTAGATGATTGTCTTGATCTAGAGGTCACGCATCATGTTCACTGCGGCCAAACAGAAGATCACAAAAATGCTACAAAAGCTTTCGTTGAAAAAAAACAACCAGTTTTCAAAGGTCGATGATTACTTATGAGGAGTAACTAAATACTTTTGTCCGGTAGCCTGTTTAGCATAGTTTTTCAAAATTTCTGGATCAAGCATTTCTTCAAGAGAAATTTCAGCTGTATAGAAGCTTGAAAAAGTGGTAGTAATTTCATTGGCTACTCTTTCTCTCATCTTTAAGAAAATTTCTGGTCCCGCTTTTCCAATAAATGGAGTTAAAAGCCATCCTCCCAAACCCCATTGCAATCCATAGGATCTATTCAATACTGTTGGTGTTGGGTCTAGGCCACCATAAATATAAACTTGTTTGTAAGTATCTGAACCATATCTGCTATATTCAGAAGCTTTCTTATTTGCTGAAATCTCCATTGCAGATAAAATCTGTCCAGCTAATTTTCCTTCGTTGCCTCCTCCAGTAGCATCAAATCCTAAGGTTGCACCAGTAGCATCAATTGCAGTTATTAAATCAGCCATGAAAGAATCCTCGCTCATATTGCAAACATATTCAGCACCAAGATCTTTTAAGAGAATCACGTGTTCTTCTTTTCTAACGATATTTACCAGAGGAATATCATCTGCCTTACATATTTTTACTAACATCTGACCCAAATTTGAAGCAGCAGCAGTATGGATAATAGCTGTGTGATTTTCCATTTTCATAGTTTCTGTGAACCCAAGAGCAGTGAGAGGGTTTACAAACGAAGAGGCAGCTTCTTTAGGAGTAGTTCCATCATTCATGACAAGACAACTATCAACAGGTACACACCTGTATTCGGAATACATTGCTCCTCCTGCTACTCCCACAGTTTTTCCAATTAGACCTTTTCCTGCTTCCCCTGCATCAACAACAACTCCGCCTCCTTCGTTTCCGACTTTCATAGATTTATCAAATCTAGCAGTCATGGTTTTATGTAGAGCGGGTAAAATATTCATTGTTGTAACTTTGTCATCACCAGAACCTTCTGAAGATATTGAGCTAAGATCTGCTGCAAAACTTATTAGCAAGCCTAAATCAGATGGATTAATCGGAGAAGCTTCAACTTTTAACAAAACCTCATGATCTTTAGGCGTAGGCATTTCTGCACTTTCAATTGATAGCTTTAACTGGCCATCACTAGTAACTTCAGAACGAATTTCTCTAGACTGATTTTCCTTAGACATATTTTCTCCTTATAATTTAAGATTCAACGTGGAAAAGTTTATTATAAATAACCCAGTTATTCTTAACTTTTAAAAACGATAGTGAGTCCAAAAAACTCAAACCTATATATTTATCCCTAACTATTGCAACTGCAGTATTTCCTGCAATTTCAATAGATAGAATTTCCAAATCTTTTGGTTCTTTCTTTTCTTTAGCAGATGGCTGTTGTGAGGCAACGAAATTAGCAAAATCCTCTACTGTTTGCTCAAAAAGTTTTTCCTGCATATATCCTGTTATTTTTGCATCAGGATGAAAAACCTCTTTTACCTTTTGAGGGCTTGATTCATACATGCTGTCGAAATAGAGTTGAACTTTTTCGGTTATTTGAGCTTTGTCTTTCACTTTTTAGTCAAAAAAACAAATAGCTCTGACTTCAATACTCTCACGAGGAGAAGCATTTTCATTAGATGTTGGGTCATCAAAAGCACTATGGAGAGTTGGCATAAATGGTTTCTCATTTGAGTCGTAAGTCTTAAACATAACAACCTCATCTTTATTCATTTTTGGGTAAAAGTACCATCTGTGACTATCGCTGTTCATTGATTGATAAATTTCAACGGTAAAACCATTTTCGTCTGCTAGAGTTTCGGTTTTTTCCTCCTCTTTCCCATAATTGAATAAGTCAGTAGGAATTAATTCTTTTTCAGAAACTGTTCTAGAGTCGCAGAGTGCAAAGGGGGCATCCGTCCCATCCTCATCAAAACGTCTCCACAAATTATAGACAGTGATTCTACTTGGATTTGAACCGTTCTCATCAAGCAAGGGTTGAATAGTTTGTTTAAAATTTGGAGTGAAATCATTATGAACAAGCCTGTGAGCGCCTAACCTTTTTCCTTCTGCTGCTTCTGCCTCATTTCTTGTAATGTGACTAACAATAAAAACTTGAGTGGCGCCAGTCTTTTTCTTAACCAAATTTGCCATTTCGTTGTAATAAATTTCTGTTACTTCTTTGTCATCATAAAAATTATTTATTTCTGATTTGTGATTCAATAATATAAAACCAGACTCACTTAAGGAGTGATCTTCTTCTCTGGCATTGAAAACCTCTTTCATGAAGCCTTTGTGGTCGGGCCTATCTGGATCAGGTTCCTTGACTCCAAAAGCTGGCTTTGATTCACCTTTTTTTAGTGGTTTTCTATAGAAAAATTCTGCTCTCATAATCTAATTTTAAACTAAAGTTCAGCAAACACCCATTTCTTCTTGCCATTCGTCTAGAGATTCATAAAGACGATGCATTAAATCATCTATTTGATTTTTGTTAATAGATATCGGAGGAGAAATCATCAATGGTAATCCTCTTTTAAAAATTGGTTCTCTTCTTGCTCCATATAATGTGCTATAGAATGCTAAACCATTTTTTAAAGCTATAGATTGAAATACTCCTTCAGCGCCTTTGCTGGATTCAAAATACTCACCAGACTCTTTGCTGGCAACAACTTCCAGACACATCATTAAACCCCAGCCTCTCACGTCTTTTATACAAGGTCTATCTAGTAATTCTTCTTTAAAACCATGTAAATAATTTCCCATTTTGTTTGAATTATCAATTAAGTTATCTTCCTGATAAATTTCTAAAGCTTTTGTTGCTGCTGCACAGCCAAGGGGGTGTCCGCCGTTCGTAAAACCGTGAACAAAGTATGCTCCTCCAGACTTGAATGGTTCATTAACTCTATCGGATACAACTACTGCTCCCATGGGGACGTAACAACCAGTTATACCTTTGGCGACAGTCATCATGTCAGCTTCAACATCAAAATGCTCCATAGCAAACCATTTACCTGTTCTTCCAAAACCAGTTACTACCTCGTCTGCAATTAATAAAACATCATAGCGGTCACATATCTCTCTTATTCTTTGCCAATATTCTTTTGGCGCTACTGCAGCATAATCGGATCCACAACCTTGAGGCGTGGCAATGTAAGCAGAAACTGTTTTTGGTCCTTCAAAATAAATCATTTTTTCTAGACGTTCTGCACATTTTAGACCCCATTCTTCTCTACTCATGCCATCTGGCTTATCGTGATCGGAGTATTGATGAATATGAGGCCACTTAGTAAGCATTTCCCCAAAATGTCTTTGATATCCAGGATTCCCAGAAAGCCCTTGTGTCGCAAGAGTCATTCCATGATAACTGCCATAGTTTGATATGACTTTATGCTTTGATGGATTTCCAGAAGCTAAATGGTACTGTCGAGCGGCCTTGATAGCAGTTTCTACCGCTTCAGAACCTCCACAAACTAGGTATGAAGTATTTAAATTTTTAGGAGTAACTTCTGCAAGCTTTGAACAATAATCAGCTTGAGGTTTGTTTGAGAGCGTAGGATGGACATGAGTAAAATTTTCCATCTGTTTGGAAATAGCTTCTTTCATCCTTTTATCGCCATGAGGAAGAGTAAATGCCATTGGGCCTCCAGAAGCATCAATATATTTATTTCCATTCACATCATAAAAATAAATTCCTTCTGATTTAGCAACTTCGATGTCCATAGTGTGATACGAAAATACATTTGACCAAGATCCTTCTGCTTTTAGCGGACCAGGTCGATTCATTTGAGTTTCTGTAGCCATTTCTTCTCCCGATTTAAAAATATAAATTATCTTTTTTTGTAATTTATTACTAGCGAAATCTGATCATTGATGGATTTAATTCACTAATTTTTTTTACTCCCATTAGCTTCATATCTCTTTCTATTTCGTTTTTCATATTACCGAGAGCTTTTTCAACTCCTTCTTGCCCAGCAGCAGCCAAACCGAAAAGATACATTCTTCCACCAGAGCAAGCTGTAGCTCCCATCGCCATTGCCTTGAGAACATGCGTTCCTCTTTGTATACCTCCATCAAGAATAACTTCTATTTCTCCACCAACCTCTTGAAGAATTTCATCAAGTTGATCAAACGGACTTCTTCCTCCATCTAATTGTCGGCCGCCATGATTTGAAACCATAATCGCGTCGGCTTTCATTTCTACTGCTTTTCTAGCATCTCTAGGGCTCATAATGCCTTTAAGACAGAATTTTCTCCCCCAGTTTTCTTTGAGCTTTATAACATCATCCCAAGTCATACTTTGATCCAGCATGTTAGTAAAATAATCCCCGACAGATATAGAGATATTTGTTCCCTCATTAACATGACTTGATAATTGAGAAAGTTCGAACTTTTCTCTAAACAAGTAATTTAAAGCCCAGGCAGGTTTTATGCCAAATTGAAAAATACTTTTTGGTGTTAATTTTGGAGGAGTAGTGAAACCTGTTCGCAAGTCTCTCTCTCGGTTACCTCCTGTAATAGTATCAACAGTTAAAGTTAAAATTTCAAAATTGGCTTCTTGTGCAATAGAAATCATTGAATCATTCAAACCTCTATCCTTGTGAAAATAAAACTGAAACATCTTAGGAGTCTTAATTAATTCATCTATATCCTTAAGTTTTACCGTACCTAAAGAAGATACACCAAATAGGGTATTGAACTTTTCAGCGGCTTTAGCAACTGCCCTTTCACCTTGGTAATGAAATAATCTCTGTAAAGCAGTTGGAGAACAAAAAACTGGCAATCCTAACTTGTAACCCATCACTTCTACCGACATATCAATATTTTCCACTCCAGCAAGAACATTAGGAACTAAATCAACATCTTGGAATGCTTCGGTATTCCTTTGATACGTGGTTTCATCTTCTGCCGCCCCATCTATGTAATGAAAAATAGGGCCAGGCAGTCTTCTTCTAGCTAAGTCTTTTAAATCTTGAAAGTTATTACAGTTTTTAAGTGATCTAGGCATGATATTTTAAAAATCTATTTTAAACGGCAATCTTCTTGTGTAATAGTAATGAATAAAAAAAAGAGGTTAAAATGTCAGAATATAAAACACCAAATTTTTCCATAGATTTATCAGGTCAAATTGCCTTAGTAACTGGAGCATCTTCAGGACTAGGATACCGTTTTTCTAAAGTATTAGCTTCCTGTGGTGCAAAGGTTGCAATATCTGCCCGAAGGAAAGAAAAACTAGAATCTTTGGCTGAAGAAATAAAGGCTACTGGGGGTGAATGCATGGTCGTGCCAATAGATATGACTGACAGAAAAAGCATCAAGTCAGCAGTAGATACTGTTTCTAAAGAAATGGGCACTATTGATACTTTAATAAATAATGCTGGCATCCCAGATGCACAATGGGCGATTAAACAATCAGAAGAATTGATTGATAACGTAATGGAAACCAACCTCACAGGTCCTTACATTCTCTCTTGTGAAGTAGCGAGAAAATTAATTGAAGAGAAAAAACCCGGCAGAATGGTAAATATTGCCTCTGTAGCGGCTTTCAATACTACGCCACAATCAGCGGCTTCTCTTTATTCAATAACTAAAAAAGCTGTAGTGAGAATGACTGAGGCTCTAGCTGTTGAATGGTCAAAAAGTTACATAAATGTAAATGCAATTGCTCCAGGAGCATTTTCGTCAGAAATGCTAGATGGCATGATAGAAAGAGTTGGTGACTTTAGCCAGGTATTTCCAAGAAAGAGGATTTGTACTCCAGAACAAATGGATTCAACTTTATTGTTCTTAGTATCTCCTTCTTCAGAGTGCGTAACAGGAACTTGTATAAAGATTGATGATGGACAGGGTCCAAGGTAATTTTATACTTTAAGATTTATTACCTCTTTAACAGATCCATCATCTTCTTCAGACCCTTGGTGTCCTCCACAGATATGAAGATTAATATCAACTTTTTGGCTTGTTATATTTATTAAAGAGAAACCATTTTCCTCTCTGATTTTTAATTTTTCATTTACATCAAGAAATTCTGGTTTGCTTGCAATAATTCCTCTAGCTGCAGATGGCCAAGTACCTGTAGAACTACTGATAGGTCCTACCAAAGTTGATAAAATTGGCTTTCTGAGTAAATAATCTCCACTCTTGATGATTTGATTCGATCCTACAGCATGAATATCTCCGGAAAAAGTAAAGCTATTGTCTTTTCTATCAGAGAGACCTTTCAAAAATCTTTGATGTTGTAAAAACCAACCCTTTTGCCATAAATATTTTTCTGCTTTAGTGGTTAGCTTCCCTTTCTTCCCAGATAAGAGTTCATTCATAATTATCCCGTCCTCTTCATCAGAAGCTACTACATCTGGATACCATTCTCTCCATTTTCCTGCTGTATATCCCAAAGGGTGTGATGGAATAAATGCAAGGTGCTTTGCTGATGAATTTTTAAAACGAGATAGAATCCAATCTTCATTTTTTGAATCAATCAAAACTGCTTCTTTTCCTCCAAGCGACATATCGCCAGCACAATCTGCAAGTAGACCTTCAAAAAGATTCCCATAACGAATTCTTCCAATTTTTCTTTCAGTTGCTTCATTAGGGCAATCTAGAAGAGGAGGATAAAATAAATCAGCCATCCCCTTGAAAGCACTTTTACTAAATTCATCTGCAGGGAAAGTAACTAAATTTTCTTCAGCATCGTCATTTTCAAAATAATCGTGGTCATCGGGCAAAAAGAAGATTGGAATACTTTTGAAACGTTTTCCATATAGAGATGCTATTTGATCGTTACCGATATTTTTTAGAACTATTTCATTATGCTCACTTAGTCCATCTTCGTTTCTCTTGAAAGAACCATATAAAAATCTAAGTAAGCTGCCTATTAAAAATTTAATGAATGCTGATTGTTGTCTACCAAGAGGAGGTAAATCACCTCCTCTTAAATCCCAATATACGTGGTCTCCAATTGCTATTGCTATGTCAGGTTTATTGCTAATACCCTCATCAAACATTTTTTGTCTAAAAACAAAAGGTTTAAAAAATTCTTTACCTCCAAAAGAAGTTCCATCTCCTCCACCTGCACAAGTAAATGCCATAATCTTGAGATTATTTACTTCTTGATTTTCATTTGGCAAAGTTTTTAGTGGCCAATCTGGTTCCAATATCTCCTCTTTGGAGACTAAAGAAAGAGAGTAAGTTCTGTTCGATTTTAATTTTTCGCAAATAAACTGCCAGTGCTTTCCTTCTCTATCTATCTTTATGCCATTAAAAATCTTTTCATCAACTTTTAGAGATACTTCACTTATTCCTTTGGATAAAGATATCGTTACCGATAATTTTTCACTACTTGCAGAGCATAATATATGAAGAACTTTTGGTTTGCTGAACCAAGAAAATAAAGATTTTGCAGCTAAAAGAATTATTAATAAGCCAGATAACTTTAAAAAAGTTCTTCTTGAAATCAATTTACAAAACTAGCCTTAAGCTGTTTTCATCTTTTCAAGCATATCTTGCATTTTTTGATGCAGTTTATTGACTGCTTGAAGAGGCCTTACAATAACTTTGAATTCCGTGATTTTATTTTCTTCGTTCCAAGAGATTAAATCAATGCCATTGACATAAATTCCATCAATCTCTGATTCAAATTCTAGAACCGCTGAATTTTCACCAATGATTTCTTTAATATATCTAAATTTCGATGGACTTTTTTCATCTAAGATTTCTTTGGGTGAATCTTCCCCTCCAAAAACTCCCCCTGCTGCCATCAAATACATTTTGGTTATCTCCCTGCCTCTTTGTGGTGTGTAAACCACTGGGGAATAAAAAACGCAATCCTCAGCTAAAATTTCATCGTATTTATCTGGGTTGTCTGATTTGATTACTTCGTACCATTTTTCTATAGCATGCATTTTTATCTCCTAATATAAATTCAAAAAAATTTTTGAAAGTCTATGATAATCTTAATTCAAAGTTTCATTATTTGGGAGAGAATATGGACGAATTAATTAAAAAAGGTGCCGTTGAATTAGGACAGCTTATTAAAAAAGGAGAAACCTCAAGTGAAGAGGTTGTGAAAGCTCACCTTGAACGAATAAAAAAAATAAACCCTGAAATTAATGCTATTACGATTTCTCTAGAAGAATCTGCTTTGGAATTAGCTATTAAAAGTGATAACGCCTCAAAAGAAGATAAGGCAAGGCCTCTTCATGGTGTCCCTTTTACAATCAAAGAAAACATAGATTTTTTAGATTCACCAACCACTAATGGTCTGCCGTTTTTTGCTGAAGAATTTCCGCCAAAAAATGCGCCTATTGTTGATCGGATGTTGAGTGCTGGGGCTATTCCAATTGGTAGAACCAATTTACCTGAAATGGGTTTGCGCCTGGATACCGACAATCCATTGAGAGGTAGAACATTCAATCCTTGGAATAAAAAATTAACTCCTGGAGGATCAAGCGGAGGAGAAGCAGCGGCGATAGCAACCGGAATGTCTCCTATTGGATTAGGAAATGATGTTGGTGGTTCTCTGAGAAATCCTGCTTATTGCTGTGGGATAAGTTCAATAAAACCAACTGTAGGAAGAGTTCCAGGCGTACATAGTGGCGCTATGGAAAATATCGGTTTAGTTGCTCCATTTTTAACTGATGGGCCGATGGCAAGAAAGGTTGAAGACATTAAAACTGGTCTTTCAATTTTGGCAGGCAGACACATTGATGATCCAAATTCGGTTGACGTTCCATTGGAAGGAAAAATGCCAGAGAAATTTAAAGCTGCCTTGGTAAAAGAAATAGATGGTATTGAACTTCCCTCGGCAACAGTCAAAGAAATTGAAGAAGCTGGAAAAATTCTTTCCGAAAATGGTTGGGTTGTTGAGGAAGTACAGGCTCCAGAATTAGATAAGGTTTATGACATATGGGGAGTAATTCTTGCTGAGGGTGGTTTGCAACTTGCCCCTAAAGAGCTTTTTAAACCTGAAACTGCTGCTTACCTAGATAGATATACTGAAACTTTCAGTCATATCAATTTATCAATGGATGAAAAGTTTGTTGAGAGGTTTAGGCTTAGAAAAGTTTGGTCAAATTTTTTGAATGAATATCAGGTTTGTATTGGTCCAACTTGGTGTAATTTACCTTGGCAAATTGATACAGACTTAGATCCAAAATTAGGAGATGATGCACTTAAGAAAAGTTTTTACTTTATTGCGCCTGCTAACGGCTTAGGGTTACCTGCAGTGGCTTTAGCTACTGGAGTTTCAGATGGCATTCCTACAGGAATTCAAATATATGCTGATTTATTCAGAGATGACCTGGCTTTGTTAGCAGCTGAAATAATTGAGAAAGAAAAACCTTGCCCTTCACCAATTAACCCTATGTAAGTAAAGTTTTTGACATATAATCCTTTTTTTAAAAATGATTGTTAACTTTCACAATATAGAACTCGAAACTTCTGAAGATTCATTTCGCCCAACTTTAATAAGTGAAGAGTGCGCTTTAAATGCTGATTTTATAAATAAAAAGGTCTTGGACATGGGATGCGGCATTGGGCCTCTAGCAATTTATTTTGCAAAAAACGGAGCTAATGAAGTTGATGCTTGCGATATTTACGATAAACATTTAGAACTGACAAAACTTAATGCAAAGCGAAACGATGTTTCAATTAATATTATTGAGTCTGACTTATTTCAAAACGTGACCAGTAAATACGATTTAATCTGTTGTGATGTTTCTGGGGTATCGAAAAATATTGCTGAAGTAACTGGCTGGTTTCCGACCGAAGTTCCCAAAGCAGACGATACCGGATCAAATTTAATCGTAAGAGTTGTTGAAGGCAGTCCTGAACATCTCAAGGACGGAGGCTGTTTGAATATATGCACAACCTCTTTTTCAAATATTCAAGAAATTGAAAATACCATGCAAAAATCTTTTCCAGATAAATGGGAGAAGATTTTAGAAAAAGAAGTGCCTTTCTCAAAGCGTTTGATAGCAAATATAGATTTATTGAAAGATGAAATGTACTTAGAAAAAGATGGAAATTATTTCTGGATATTTTCTATGTATAAATTAAGTAAATAAATTTTTAAGTTCTTTCAATTGTTCTTCGCTTAACTCAGTCATATTTTCAGCATCTAAGCATTCTTTTAACTCTTGAGTATTTTTTACTCCCAAAATCACTGAGCTTACTTTTTTTGTCGAAAGAGCATAACGATGTGCAAGAGAGGCTGGAGATTCGCCTCGCTTTTTTGCAAGTTCTCTAAAAGGCTCTGCTCTTTCATAGTCATCAAAGTCAGGTTGGTCTCTTCCTGATGAATGAGGTTCACGATCCATTTTTGACGTTAATGCTCCTGCTTGAACAGCTCTAATGGCCAAAATAGGAATATCTTTGTCCTGACATTCCTTGAGAATTCTATTTGGATTAGGTTTTTTACTGATATAGCCTATAGCTCCAATAGAATTCATCACGTTCACTGCGCACTGCATGGCCTCAGGTTTTTTTTCATAGTTAATTGCAGAAATTAAAGCTTCTTCTTCGCCCAACCCTATTCCCCAAGAATCTATCTTTCCTTCAGACTTCAATCTTTCGAAAGCTGGAATCACAGAATCATAATAACAAGACAAAGAGGTTGTAATTGAATCTCTTAAATCATTTAAAACGGGTAGTTGATAGTCATCTTTGATCAATTGAGAATGCAAAAGAAATAAGTTCACCTTGTCTATTTTCATTCTCTCAAAACTTTCTATAAGAGATTCATTGAGTTTTTCATAAACCTGATCGTGCGGAAGAGTGCCCAACTGACATTTGGTTGTGATTTTCAATTTAGACGCATCTCTGTCTTTGAGAGCTTCTCCAACGACCAGTTCAGCCTCTCCTCTGCCGTACATTGGAGCCATGTCAAGATGATTGATACCGGAATCAATAGCATATAGAACAGTATCTACAGCCTCTCTTCTAGTTGTTTTGCCCCATACATTACCTATCCCGCCTCCTCCTAAAGTTAATGCGCTGATTGAGCCAAAAGGCTTGAAGTTTCTATATTTCATAAGTATGCCCTAGTTAAAGTTAAGATTTTATTTTGAGATGGCATCATATTTATAAAAACTGTCCATAATTTTTTTTATAAAAAATTTCATTACTAAGTTTCTAAAAATAGCAAAGAAATCCGAAAGATGAAAAATTATTGCGTTCCTGGAGGCAGTTCTTTGTGCCTTTGCCGTTCTATACTTTCTTTTATTTTCATAATCATTAAGTCCTAATTCAACATTATCGAAAGAAGAAAGGCTTGATGCCAAAACAATGCCATCCTCAATAGCCATAGCAGCTCCTTGAGCAACAAACGGCAACATTGGATGAGCAGCATCTCCAAGCAAACTAAATCTTCCTTTACTCCATTTATTCATGGGTGCCCTATCGTGTAACCCCCATTTATATAAACTACCGGGTTTTGTACTTTCTAAAATCTCTTGAATTTCGGGATGCCAGTCAGAAAAAATATTCTTAAGTTCAGAGATATCTCCTTTTTCAGACCAATCCTCATTCGTCCAGTCATTTTGTTCAACAAGACATACACAATTTAAAAAATTTCCGCCTTTTACCAGATATTGTACAAAATGCTTCTTGGGTCCCAACCAAACTTTGGTATTTTGTTGTAAGAATTTTGAAGATATTTCTTCTATAGGGACTAACATTCGCCATGCTACATTCCCTGTATACCGAGCTTGATCTTCCCCCCAAAGTTTTTTTCTTACAATTGAATGAATTCCATCTGCGCCGATCACAGCATCCGACCTAATCACCCTTTCTTTGGTTTTAATAAAGGCGCCATTTGCTTCTTCATATAAATCTAAGATTTCAGAATTTTTTTTAATTTGAATTTCTTCTTTGTTGATAACTTTCAAAAGAGCTTTTTGTAAATCAGCTCGGTGAACATCGTAGTTTGGAGAACCATATATCTTTACTGAAGAGTTTTTTAAAGCCTGTTGAGCTAAAACTTTTCCAGTTCGATAATGAACAAATTGAAATGCTTCTGGTTCATAAACATCTGCCTGTAACTCTTCCATAACGCCAAGATGTTTGAGTACCTTGCTAGCATTTGGAGAAAGCTGAATTCCTGCCCCAAGTTCACTTAAAGATTCTGTCTTTTCGTAGATTATTGGTTTGTGTCCTCTTTTTTTCAAAGATAAAGCAGCTACCAATCCTCCAATTCCAGCTCCAACAATTGAAATTTCTAAAGGTTTAGATTTCATAAAAATTAATGGTTAGAGAACAGGAGAAGAATGGTGAATCTTTATCTTAATTTCTTCTTCTTCAAGACAAAAAACAAATGTGAAAGCAACTAAAGTCGTCTCACTCGATGAGACTGGTTTAAATGAGAGCGTACCCATTGCAGAGGATAAATCTTCCTCA
Organism: uncultured SAR86 cluster bacterium; assembly: GCA_902561325.1. Taxonomy (GTDB): domain Bacteria; phylum Pseudomonadota; class Gammaproteobacteria; order Magnimaribacterales; family AG-339-G14; genus MEDG-81. The sequence continues at coordinate 22,912 of CACEOL010000011.1, forward strand.
TTTAAAATATTTAATTCTTGAAGATTTATTTCTTCCCATGGCTTTAAAGCAAAACCGTTATCTTCTGAAAATTTTCCCTTAACGAAATAAGATAAAGCGTCTTCCAAGTTATTTCTAAATATTTTTGCTTTGGTAAAAGTCGGTTTAAAGAGTATCTGTTGAGTTTTAAAAGCATAGTGTTTAGATAAAAATTTCAAAGCTTCTTTTTCAAAATCCTCTTTTTTTGAATAAGCTTTTCCTATCTCAATTACTCCTTTGGTCCATGAATAAAGAAACTCTTTAATTTTAGATTCGTTCATCAAATTATGATAATTAATTTATTTAGGTATTGAAACTTAGTAAGATGAATTTATGAGTATCTATAAAGATAAAAAAGTCCTCATCACAGGGGCATCAACTGGAATAGGCTATGCCTTGGCTGAAGAATTAAATAAACGAGGTGCAGAAGTTATTTTAACTGCAAGATCAGAGAATAAATTGCATGCGCTTGCTGAAAAAATTAAAGCATCTGGAGGTAAAGCACATGTCTTTGTAGAAGATCTTTCTATTCAAGGGTCAGCTGAAGCCTTATATAACAAGATAAAAACGCAAAATTTATCTGTTGATATCCTAATTAATAATGCTGGATATGGCAGATGGGGAGAATTAACTAGCTTTGAAAGGGATGATTATGCAGAGATGTTGCAACTCAATGTTGTGACGCTAACAGATCTTTGCCATTTGTATTTGCCTGATATGGTCAAACAAGGTGGTGGTGGGATTATAAATGTTGGCTCAATGGCTTCATTAGCTCCCATACCATATGCAAGTATTTATTCTTCTTCAAAAGCATATGTTTTGATGTTCTCTGAAGCCATTAGGTTTGAATATCAAGATAAAAATATCAAAGTTATGGCGCTTCTTCCCGGAGGAACGGAATCAGAGTTTGCCCGAGTAGCTACAGAAAAATCTGAGGAACTAACTGAAAGATATCAAAATCGAGATAACTCAGCATCAGGAATGTCTATGCAAACTTCGCACGATGTCGCTCTGGAATGTCTAGAGGGTTATGAAAAAGATAAACAATATGTCTTATGCGGTAGAGGCAATAGATTATTAAATTTCGTTACTGGTTTTATGAGCAGGAAGGCTGTTCTTAATTTAACTGGGAAAATGTTTAAACGAATTGCAGGTTAGTAAGAAACCCTAAAACTTTATTAATTAATTCAAGTTAGAGGCGATTTCATTCAAGTGACTGAAAGTCTCTAAGTTGGCTTTCATGATAATTTCCATTTCAGGAACTGTTTCACTAATGTCTCCCATCTTGGTTAAAACCATGTGAACATCATCATGATAAGGGAGTTCGCTCATATCCTTCAGCCAACGGCTTAGATTTTCAAATTCGCTGTAGTCAAATAAATTAGTAAATTGCGTATTCAATTGAGCAATTTCAACATAGGCTGAAAAGTCTGCAATGGTGACGTGGTCTCCTGCAATAAAATTGTTTTTTTTAAGCCACTGAGTTTCTAGTGCTTTGAGAGCACTATTATATATTCTTTGGGACATATTGATTAGGTCTTCTGAAAGGCCTAAATCAGGTCTCAAAATTGGTGCAAAATATCCAGCAGATGCCTCTTTGATACTTCGGTGATGATAGTGAAGGTAATGATCAACCTTCCCTCTAAGTTCAGGATCTTCTGGGTACAAATCATTCCATTTGTGTTTGTTACATAAGTAACACATTATTGCTATCGACTCAGATAATAAATATCCAGTTTCAGGATCTTCTAGGCCAGGAATGGTTCCATTGGGATATTTTTCCAAATAAGAAGGATGGCGAGTACCATTTTCTTTTGGAGAGCCTGGTGCAGTAATGATCAACTCAAAAGGTAATTTTTTATAAAGCATCATCCATAGAACAGTCCTTACTGCCTGAGACATTGGAACACCGAAAATCTTAAGTTTACTGGTCATTTTTAATCAAGGTCACTGGCATCATGCCTTTCAGGAATTGCATTATCTTCAGGCCCACTGGGAGGTCGCCCTACTCTAGCACCTCGCTTGAAAGCCGGTCTTTCGGAAATTTCTTCTGCCCATCGAACAACGTTTTTATAGGATTTAACATCTAAAAATTCGGCAGCGTTATATGCATTTTTCAACACCAAATAACCATACCAAGGATGAATTGCCATGTCGGCAATGTTGTATTCATCACCACAAATAAACTTTCTGTTTTCTAAATTCTTATCCAAGACGTCCAATTGACGCTTAACTTCCATTGCAAATCGATTTATAGGATATTCGAATTTTTCAGGAGCATAGGCATAAAAGTGTCCAAATCCGCCGCCCAAGTAGGGTGCGCTGCCCATTTGCCAAAAAAGCCAAGACATACATTCAGCTCTTGCTGCTGGATCTGTCGGAATAAACTCACCAAACTTCTCTGCAAGGTAAACCAAAATTGCTCCGGATTCAAAAACTCTTGTATGTGGTTCTAAACTTCTATCTAAAAGAGCAGGAATTTTAGAATTTGGATTTATTTCAACAAAACCACTTCCAAATTGATCGCCATTTCCAATGTTAATCAGGTATGCATCGTACTCAGCACCTTCATACCCCAAAGCCAAAAGTTCTTCGAGAAGGACAGTGACCTTCACTCCATTTGGTGTTCCAAGCGAATAGAGTTGCATGGGATGTTTCCCAACAGGCAATTCTTTATCATGCGTTGCTCCAGAAATTGGTCTATTTATATTTGCAAATCTACCACCGCTTTCTTGATCCCAAGTCCATACTTTTGGGGGTGAATACGTTTTATCTGTCATCGAATCTCTCCATTTTTTTTAAGCCATATCATCTGCATGATGATACCGACAAAGTAAATCAGTAAAAAGGATAATTGAAAATTTACTAGCAAAGGAGCTTCAAAAGAATCGACAAAGGGATCACCAACAGGAATTCTTCTGAGAAAGTCTGTAATTGCAGGAATCATATGAAACAAAAAAGTACTTGTATAACCCAGTGCTTGAAAATATTTTGAAAAACCACCAAATATTTTAAATTTCTCCATGACAATAGCGCCAACCAAAGCTATCAATGTTAAGACAGCTAAGATATGAGCTATTCCAAATCCGCCTTGGTTGTAGATACCCAACGCAGAGCCAGCCACTATTGCAGTTAAGACAACATAAATTTGACCAATCTTATTTTCTAAAGAAATAATTTTGAATTTTGCTATGGCATAAAATCCGGTTGAAACTGCACCTATTCCTAAAATGGTATGAAACCATCCTAACATTGTCATTTCAGGCATTTTTTCTCCTTGATTTAATTAATAAAACTTTATCCTTCGATTTGCATACTCGGTCTTGAAGAAACATCCTCATGCCATCGATGCAAATTCTTTAAATCTTCATTTGGTTTTAAATCTACCATTTCAGAAGCAAAGTCTATTGCCGATACTAGAGTAATATCTGCAATAGTAAAGCGTTCTCCTGCAACAAAATTGTTCAAACCAAATTCTTGATCTAGTCTCTGGTAATAAGCTCTAACATTCTTATCACTTGCAGCTTTCGCGTCAGGTATTTGGTCAAAAATACCCAAACTACCTACTATCGGACCATTAACCCAAGAGGTTCCTATTTGGGTCCAAAGTTCAAGTTCAATATGCCTGTTTCGACTTTCAATATATGCAATCTCATAAGCATCTTTACCAAATAAGTTTGGCTCAGGCTTGATAAGTTCTAAATAACGACAAATGGCTACAGATTCAGAGATACATTCTCCATTTTCAAGCTCCAATACAGGAATCTTTCCGCTAGGATTTTTGGTTAAAAACTCAGGAGTTTTATGCTCTCTTTTTCCCATATCGCAATTTATAAGTTCCAATTCAATATCCTTCTCATGAGCAAATATTTTTACTCTTCGTGGATTTGGAGCTTTTGGAAAATCATACAATTTCATTTTTTTTGTCATTCGTTTACTCCTAGCATCTTTCTATCAGCTCTAAAGGGTAACTCTTCTTCTTGATTATCCTTCAAAGGAAGGTTTTTATCTCTCCATAAAGGTTCCCAACATCCAAACTTTTTTAGAAGAATTTCCACTTGAGTTTTTTCCTTCTCTTCAAGTTTGTTGTAACGATCTCTCAACTCTTTTAGGCACCATACTCTGTATAGTGAGTATCTTGCTTTTTTTAGAAAAACATTTCCAAACTTGAAATCAAATTTGGTTTTATTTTGTTTTACTGCATCTACATTTGCAGATAAATAAGGCAAATAAACCTTTCCAATTTCTCTGAACAATGGTTCCAAATCTTTGGGAATCCCCTCCTCAAAATCATTATTTATTTTTGACACTCTTGCATTCCACAAATTACTTACCCAGCTCAAAACGTAAGGAGCCCTTTGGCGAATAATTTCTAATGGAACAGGGTCTAAAGCAAAATGCCTAAAGAAAGGGCCAGAAAAACCAATATCAGCTATTGAAGGGCGATTACCAAAGAGAAATTTTCTCTTTTCAAAGATATTATTGAGATTTTCCAATAATTTTAAAAAATCGCCTTCCACTGTTTTTAAGTTTTCTTTAGTAATCCCATCTCCAGTCGTATAACCATTTCTTTGTCTTCTGGTTAAAAATATTTTTTTCATCCAAATAGGCAAAGGAACAGAGCCCAATACTTCTTCTGCTAGATGTCTTGAGGCAAAATGCGCTCCTTCAGAATAATGCCAGCGATAATGCATAGCAGTTCTCCACCACCATTCATCTGCCCAATCCTCTAATAAAAGAGCAAAAAAAGCTTGGACTGAATCTTCGGGAATGATTTTATTCTCTGGAATTTTAGATTCAAACCATTGAATCATTTTAGTGGTATCGGTCATCCATCTGCCATCAGGTAATTCAACAGCCGGCATTTGATGGATACCAACTTTTTTTTTCATGGTTCTTTCAAATCTTGGATAATCCAGAACCTTTTGCTCGTAAGAAATTTCTTTAACTCTAAAGTAGTTTTCCATCTTGCCAGTAAAATAAGAAATATTTGAGCCATAAAGCAGAATTGGCTTAGAAAGATCTAGGTCATTCATGTAGTTGCTCTATTCTGTAACGAAAAGTTTTTTTTCTGAAACAAGAGAAGAAATTTTATCTTCTGAGTAACCAAGATTTAAAAGGATTTCTTTACTGTGTTCTCCTAACTTTGGAGCTGGTCTTGATATTTCACTTGGAGTTTTTTCAAATCTAGCAGCAGGTCTAGCTTGGCGAACTTCACCAAATTCTTCGTAGTTCAGCTTAAGTACAGATTGGTTGGCAACGATTTGTTCATTACTTAATAATTCCATACGGTCTAACAACGGCGCACTCGGAACGCCTTCTGCTTTAAAGCGAGCAAGGATTTTTTCGCTTTGCCACTTCGAAATTTCTACTCCTGTGATTTCTTTTCTTTCTTGAGCATTACTTACTCTTCCTGCTGGAGTAGCAAACCGCTCATCGTCTATCAAATCCTCTCTTTCCAAAGCTTTGCACATTCCTTGCCATTCTGCGTCAGATACTGCACCTGCAGTAATGAATCTATCTTTTGCTTCATAGATTAGATCTTGTGAGCCTTGAAGTTTTCTAACGTCAACTTCATTTTCGGCAAAAACAATTCCAGCCATTCCTTCAGGCCAAAAAAATGAAATCATTGAATCCAGCATGGACAATTCAATATGTTGGCTTATTCCTTGTTTTTCTCTTGCATAAAGAGCAGATGAAACTGCTTGAGCAGCAGTCAGGGAAGTAACTTTATCCGCAATGATAATTCGAAACATTTTTGGTCGGCCAGTGTCTCGATCTGCTTGTATGTCTGTAGCCCCAGACAAAGCTTGAATGACAGGATCATAGACTCTTGAATTTGCATAAGGTCCTTCATTACCAAAACCACTTATGGAAAGATAAATGATATCTTGGTTAATCTTTCTTATTACTTTTTCACCAAAACCCATTCTATCGATAGCACCAGGTCGAAAATTTTGCATAAAAACATCCGCATCTTCTGCAAGCTTAAATAGGATTTCTTTTCCCTCTTGAGACTTAAGATCCAATGCAATAGATTTTTTTCCCCTATTACAGGAAAAAAATACCGGATTTACTCCGTTATGGGTTGCGGCCATATGCCTGACTAATTCTCCTGAGACGGGTTCAACCTTGATAACTTCAGCGCCTTGATCAGCTAAAATCATTGCGCCAACCGGACCAGATACCATGCTGGTAAGGTCCAAAACTTTTACTCCTTTTAGAGGTCCCATTTTTTTATTAGTTTGAATAGTTTATTTTCATCGCTCTTTGATAGGCGGTCCTTAAAGCTATTCTATCTCGATATTGTGTAACATTATCCGGTAAAGAAAACTCATAAAAAATCGCCCAATCCAAACAAGTCATCAAAAAAATATCAGCTAGCCCAAATCCATCTTTGAGAATGGTTTTTCTAGAATTTAAGTGATTCTCTACTACATGAATTTGACGCATAAAATATTCCCTACAGGCATCCACCACAATTGGCGACTCGCCATAAATATCTTTCAAATCATAATGCCTTCTCATAACATAAAGAGAGGTTTCGTCTAATTCTCCATAAATAAAATTACACCATTCGTCTTCCTTAGAAACATCAATCTCATCGCTTGGGATAAAAATTTTCTCAGAAGCAAAGTTTTTTTGTAAATACCTACAAATTGCAAGACTTTCTGATAGTTTCAATTCCTTGTGCTCCATAGCTGGTATTTTTTGCTTTGGATTGATTTGAGTAAATTCTTCTGTTTGAGTTTCTCCAGTTCGAGGTCCAATTGGAATTAATTCATAATTTATTTCCAATTCTTCAGCCATCCATATTGGTCTAAGGGTTCTTGCAGTCCCTGCCCCCCAGAGTTTGATGGATTCGTTCATCTATTCAGTTTGCAAGATTAAATAGTTTCCAAAATCTTGGGATAACCCAAGAAACAAAAATTGAGAAGAATAGACCCAAGGAATAACTGTATAAAATAGATATTAATCCGGATAACTCGACAAGCCCTTCAAGTTGAAAGAGAAATATCATTGTAAAAAAAACTGCCACAGTACTAATTAGAGACAAAACGAGCTTTACTAAATTATTTGATGTAATAACTAAGTTTGATGCTCCTAGGAGCCATCCAGTCATAGCTCCTAATAACCAATTTGATATCTCATGCTCTTCATGCGATGGATAGAGCAAATGAACAAAAAATTGAAAAGCAATAAGAATAAAAAACCAGGATAACTTATCAAATTTTTCATAAAGCTTATAAACAACAGCATAATGCCAAAGCAAAAGAATAAAACCTCCAATTAAAAGACCTGCAGCCACATCTCCCAAATCATGCACCCCTAAATACATTCTGCTAAAGGCAACTAATAAGATAAAAGTTATAGCTCCTATAGATATGAATTTATTTTTTAGTTCGTATGCCAAAAGTCCCCAAAGAGTTACAGCAATTTGAGCATGGCCACTTGGCCAACCATAACTAGTTCCAATTCCTCCATCCAACATAAAGTCTGCTGGAGGTCTTGGATCCTGAAAGAAATCTTTTAAAAAACTATTTATCACTGCAGAAATAAACAGCAGCATAGCAACTCTAGAAAACCTTTGAGGTGACCAAAAAAAATACCCAAATGCTATAAATAAAAATAAAAAGATTGGGTATCCAGTTAAAGAAACATTGTAAAAAAATAAATTAAAAAAAGGAGTTCTTATTCCTTCTACCCACGATAAGTCATTCCAAATAGACATCTTTTATTTTTTAAACAGGATCTCCACCAAGAACAGCTGGAGTTTCGCAATAAGTTTTTAGAATATAGTCTCGATGAGAAAGAATTCTGTCAGTCAAGACCTCTTTGATTTCTGGAATCTTGGAATTTGCTTCAAAGAAAAAAAGCATTCCTTCATTTTGTTTGGTCTTAGGCATAATTTCTAACGAAGCTGGAAGGATTGTCATGCTGATTGTTGACCAGTAGATATCTACTGCAGAAATTTTGTTGCCAATTAAATATTTAGATTCTTTTTCTTCCTGTTTTTTTAGCTGACGGTCAATCAGCCTGATGATTTCTGCCATTTTGCTTGGAGCTTTAGAACTTGCATCATCACTATAACCATATTTTCTTGCAAGTGGACCATCCGACAAGATTCTCATATTCCAAACAAGTCCATCCTCGCCCAAAACTATGGCACATAACCCAAACATATCTGCTCTTTCTTGGAAATTATCTGGAATCAAATTGATGCTATTCGAAGAGCCAATCTCTTCTGCTAAAGCAAGTTGTTCTATCCAGACGTTTCTGGGACGCTCTTCATCATGAAACATCGTAGGCAAAGATGTTTGACTGGTAAGTTCGTAAAGCCTAGCTTGACGATCTTTTCCAGTTTTTTTATCAACACCCATAAAAGGATGTAAAACTCTTGTTATTTTTATTTTTTTTACATAACAGATATTTTTTAATGCTTCCGCATAAATTGCCTGAATTCCTGGAACGAATGTAATTCTTGTTCCTTCTTTCATTTTTGCAGCTTCTTCAAGAGAAATGAATTCTGGTGATGTAATTTTTTTAGTCACATGCTCTCCCTGATATGTCTAAAGTTAAATTAAACAATTTAAGTATTTTTTACAAGACAAAGACTCTTAGTTACTCATTATTTTTTTGTGTATAGTATTTTGAAAATTAACATTTTAGGAAAATATTGTGATTGAGTTAGAAAAAAAAGAATCTATTTATCATTTGTGTATGAACGCAGGTGAAAACCGATGGAATACTACATTCGTAAGACAGTTTGCTGAAGCATTGGATGAAATTGAAAAAGATGAGGGTCCAGGAGCATTAGTAACATCTTCTAAAGATCCTAAATTCTTTTCAAATGGGTTAGATCTTGACTGGATGCAAAACCCAGAAGACTATCCTGAAAGTGGAGATAGAGAAGTTTTTGGTGAAGAATTCATGTACTTAATGGGAAGGATTATTACTTTACCAATCCCAAGTATTTCTGTGGTCAATGGTCATGCTTTTGGTGCAGGTTTTATGTTAGCTCTCTCACATGATATTAGATTGATGAGAGAGGATCGAGGATTCCTCTGCGCAAATGAAATGCAACTTGGATTTAAAATACCGAGACCAGAATTGGCTTTATTTAGACATAAAATTCCTGCGAATTCATTTTTTGAGACCGTTCAACTATCCAAGCGTTGGACTGGAGAAGCTGCTTTTGCTGCTGGAATTGTTCAAGGCAAGGGTTCCTTTGAAGAATTACCCAATATAGCAATAAAAAAAGCAGAAGAATTGGCACCTCTTGCAAAAAATAGAAAACATTATGCTGCTCAAAAAGAAATGCTGTATGGAGAAAATGCAGCTATAAATTTAAACCATGGGCCAGCGCATATGTTGAAAAATTCAAAAGAATTTGAAGTTTAATTATGGTGATTATGTTTCAGCAAAAAAAGCTAAACACAAAATCATGCTAACTAATCGTGACTTGCGCCATCCACTAAACCTATTTTGATATCTTCAGGCAAATCTAAATCATCTAGACAGGCAAAATTTACTGCTATTTGATCGGGATATCTTCTTCTTTTGTGGTGAGTATAAATCCCGCAAACTTTACAAAAATAATGCTCAGCAATATTTTTATTCCATTTGTATAAACCTAAATATTCATTGCCTTCTAACAAAGTAAAAAATTCCTGAGATATCGGTTTCATTACAATGGATTTCTTTTTACATAATGAGCAGTTACATTTATATATATCCTCATAAATATTCTTGGTTTCTATTTGAAAACGAACTTTCTTACAATGACAGGATCCTTGAAACATATTTTACTCCCACTCAATGGTTGCATAAAACATCGCCTCTGAAACCCCTTTTAGAACTGGGTTTCCGATGACCTTTTTTTGCTTTATTGACTTTATCAAAGAAATATTAATCGATTAATATATAATTTATGTAGTTTAACTTTCAGATATATTTATTTTCAAAAGAATTTTTAATGATTGGATTTGAAACAATTGGTAATGCTACTGTTACTGTTTTTGACAATTTTAAGCCAATAATATCTACAGATCCGTGGGTCTACGGTAATCCATATTTTGGTAGTTGGGGCCATAAATATAATATACCCAAACAACAAATTGAAAACATACAAAATTCCGAATTTGTATGGTTTTCTCATGGTCATCCAGATCATTTAAATGCAGACTCTTTGGACTTGGTTGGCAAGAGCAAAATTTTAATTGCAGATCATTATGGGGACAGAATTATTAACGGGTTAAAAAATAGTAACTTAAATTGTATTAAGCTGAAAAGTAATCAATGGCTTGATTTATCAGATAATGTGAGAATAAAAAGCTTTTCAGATTGGAATCAAGATTCCTGTCTATTAATTGAAATATCAAAAAAAGATATTCTTTTTAATCTAAATGATGGAGCAGCAAAGGGATGGAATAGTACTATAAAGAATATCATCAAAAATTACCGAAATAGGTTTCTTCTTAAACTCATTAATTGGGGAGATGCAGATATGTTAAATCTTTATGACGAAAATGGACAATTCATTCAGCCTTCAAACCCAAATTCAATTCAAGTAGGATCTGAGTATTCTAAATATATGAAGTATTGGAACTGTAATTATGCATTGCCATTTTCATCTTTACATACATACGTTCGTCCAGATTCAATACACATGAATGAATTTGTTACCCCTTTAAGTAAACACTCCTCAGGTTTTGATAGTTCTGTGGGTGATTTGTTGCCTGCATTTATTCAATGGGATACAAATAGCCAAACTTACAAGAAAATCAAAGTTGATAAAAATAAAGAAATATTAACAAACTTATCAGACTATGGTGACAATTGGTCAGATCAGCTTGATAAGAAGGACTTTTCTTTAATTGAGAAATATTTTAATCAATTTTATCATCTAAAGAAAAATTTTGGGTTTATATGTTTTAAAGTTGGCGGCAGGGAACATTTTATTAAATTTTCAGATAAGAAAAGCGGCATTATATTTGAAACACCTCGTAAATCTTTAATGGTTGCTGTTGAAAATGAAATTTTTGACGATTTACTAATAGGTAATTTTGCAAAAACAACATTAGTAAATATTAAAGATCTTTATCCAAACTTTACTCCATATGTTGCTAAATATGGTGATAATGGGCTTGCCAGGTCAAAAGATGAATTAAGATTGTATTTTGATTTTTACAAAGCTAACTCAATGGATTTTTGGATGGATATGTTTAAATTTAATACTGAAAACATTATAAGAGAATCATTTTCAAATAAAAGTTTGGTTTTTAAATCAGCAAAAAAAATTAAAAACTGGTTTATTTGATCTATTAAAAAATATGTCTAACGTTAATTCTCATTCCTACTAAGTAATAGCCTAATCCGGAAGTCTTATAGATAGGATGTTTCAGAGGCATTTTTTTAAAGAGCTAAAAATTAAAATTACTTAAAATAGCAGGAATTATTTCAGATAGAAGTTGATCAGGAATCTCATGACCAACTCCTTCAAGGATTAACTTTTTTGAATCTGGAATGTTGTCAAATAAATATATTCCATGATCAACTGGTATCAGAGGATCTTCGGTGCCGTGAATAACTAAAGTTGGTTTTTTAATAAGTTTTAAACTAGACGCTCTATTTGGGCTGGCCCCAACTGCAGCTATTTGAGCATTTGATGTATTGATTCCTTGTTCTGTCCTAATTTTTATATCGTTTATAAAAAGGTCTTCATCAAATAGAAAACGAGAACCTCTCAATGATTTTTCAGTTACTAATAAGGCTTCTTCTTCCCTACCATTCAAATTTAAAATAAAGGATTCTTTCATAGACTTCTTAAAGCGTTCGCTTGGGCCAGATAAGCCAGGAGTATCGAACCCTGGAGTTGTAAAGAAAAGTGTTAATGATTTAACTCTTTCAGGATATTCTAAGGCCAGTACCTGAGCTATCATTCCACCCATAGATGCTCCTATGATGTGAGCTTCACTAATACCCATATTATCAAGCAACATGACTCCGTCATTTGCCATATCACTTAAGTTATATTCAGCTGGAGCTGGATTTTCCATATTGAATTTACCCTCTTCATTAAAAATAAAGCCAAAAATAAATTCAACAAAATATTCTTTCAGAAAATTAGGTAATATCTTAATGAAGCTAATCAATCTAGGCTCTTCTGTAACCCAAGTACTCTTTCCTATATCTCGATTATCAAAAATAATGACATGCAAATCATTATCAACTAACTCTTGGATGTACTTTTCAGACCAAACTTTACTGTTTGAATTTAATCCCATAATCATCAAAACTGCAGGATCTGCTGGATTTCCAAAGGAATTCCACCAAATGTCTAAACCGTTTATTTTTGAAATATTTCCTTCTTCTGATTCAAGGTTCATGCACAAGAAGGTAAGAATTAAAATTAGTGATTTCTTCATACTTAGTTTATTTCCGCTATGAGCCTTTGAACTCTGGATCTCGCTTTTCAATAAAGGATTGCATACCTTCTTTGGCATCCTCGGTGGCTAAAGTAACTCTTCTCATGTTGTCAATCTCCGCAAAGGCTGCTGCCTCTCCAAATTCTAAATAAACCTGTGAAGCTCTCTTAATCTCCTGAAGTGCTATAGGAGCACACTGACCTATCTCCCTTGCTATCTCTTTAGCTCTTTCTAATTGTGATCCTGCAGATACTACCTCTTGGACGAACCCTAACTCCTTAGCCCGAGATGCATTGAATTCATCAGCTCTGAGAAGATGATACATGGCATTTCCCCAACCCGCTCGTTGAACGTATCGAACATGTGCACCCCCGAAAACTGCCAAGCCTCTTTTGGGTTCTAGTTGACAAAAACGACAATCATCTGCAGCGATAACAATGTCTGCAGCTAATAATATTTCAATACCAATGGTGTAAGTAATGCCTTGCACAGCAGCTACGATAGGTTTAGTACATCGACGTTTTAAGGCAAAGGCATCGGGTCGATTTTCAGAAAGTAAAGAGTCTTGGTTAGAATCAGAATTTGGGCCAAAAAAGCGAGGTAAGTCTAGTCCAGACGTAGTGTGTTCTCCTGCAAAACAAAGAATACCAACCCAAAGTTCCGAGTCCTGTTCAAGTAGCTCTAGGGCCGTAGTTATTCCTTCAAACATTTCAGGAGTAAAACCGTTCATCTTTTCTTGTCGGTCAATTTCGATAATCAAAGTACTTCCTTCTCTTTCTGTTCTTACTGTGCCATTTGAATTTTGATTCATATATTTACCTCATACATACTTCATTCTATTCCCACTCAATAGTACCACTCTTAGAAAACCCTTTAATATCAGTACTTTCAGGGCGATAAAATTTACTTAGTTGAAAGTTAGTTACTGAGTTTTGTCCCTTTTCTCTTATTTTCAGCTGTTTTTGATCCATATTAACTAAGCTAGTTGACCATTTTAAGGTTCTTTTTTATTCTGAAAGAATTTCTAATTGTCTTTTTTCATAAACCTCTTTAGAAATTAACTCTTTTTCGTAAAAGTCTTTCAAGTTTTTAAGTTTATACTCTTTAGATTCTTTAAGTTGTTCAGGATTTTCTTTCTTTACTTTTTCCTCTTTGACGATCGATTTTTTTGCTTTGTTTTCCACCATTTCCCAGCAACATCTACTCGATTAGTTGATCATTTAGAGGCCTAAAATTGAGATTTACTAGTTTCCGCCATCGCATTTGTCTATAGGAGTAAAAAATGAATGCGTAGATATAGATTGGTAATGTGAAAAGACCAGCATCGATAGAAACCTCATCTGTATATCGAGTTCCGCCTCCCTCCGATTCTAAAAAAATTAGATGATCCCAAGTTTTTGCTATAGAACCACTTCCATTATCTCTGAGAACCCAATGATCGGATTTTTGTGGAAATTCTATACCTATAATTTGTTTTCCGATGGGTAAAAAATGAAATGCGAACATTTTTATGGAGAACTGCCTCTCAACCCATTTTGACGAAAAGG
>CACEOL010000012.1 GCA_902561325.1 uncultured SAR86 cluster bacterium
GAAATGGCGGGAATTAAACCTGGAGATAAAATTCTTGAAATAGATTATAAACCTATCACTTTTTGGGGAGATATTAGACAGGAAATAAATAAATCTAGAGGTAATGAAATTCCAGTAAAAATTCTAAGAGAAAATAAAATTCATTTATTAACAATTAAACCTAATCTTTCAGAAAGTGACTTTAACTGGCAGATTGGAGTTAGTTCATCATTTGAACTTAGTTCAAAAGCAAGAGTTTTGGTGAATTATTCTTTGATTGATTCATTAAAAAACTCATTCACTCAAACATATATTGTCATTGAAAACTCAGTTTTGTTTCTTGGAAAAATTATTTTCGGTCAAGTTTCTCCAAAAAATCTTGGTGGGCCAGTAATGATAGGTCAGTATGCTGGAGAATCTGTAATCTATGGCGGACTGTATTCCTTTTTTTATCTGATTGCTTTGATTAGTATCAGCCTTGGTATAGTTAATTTATTTCCTCTTCCGGTTTTGGATGGTGGCCAGGCTCTGATTCTAACCATTGAAAGAATAATTGGTAGAGATTTACCAGCTAAATTGCTTGATTTCTTTTACAGATTTGGAACTGTTTTCTTAATTTCTCTTTTTCTTTTTGTTTTTTTTCAATGATATTTTTAGGATTCTTCAGCCATGAAAAAAAGGTTTATATTCTTAATATTATTATTTACTTCACCTTTTTCTATTACTCAACAAGATTCTTGGGTCCTTGATGATATAAGGATTACAGGCCTTCAAAGAGTTTCTGCAGGAAGTGTATTTGCTGTTATGCCAGTCAGTATTGGAGACGTCATCAATAATGAAAATTATAAAGAAATAGCAACCTCAATTTTTGAGACCGGCAAATTTGATGATATTAAACTGGGCAGAGAAGGTAACGCGCTATTAATTAATCTTGAAGAGCGACCGACTATTGATGAAATATTAATAGAGGGTAATAAAGCAATTAAAACTGACGCGCTACTAGATGGTCTTAAAAAGTCAGGAATATTTGTTGGAGCTTTGTATAAAAGAGCTATTTTTGAGAGCCTTAACGTTGAATTAGAAAGACAATACTCCTCTCAAGGAAAGTATTCTGCTGAAGTAGAGGTGCTGTCTGAGAATTTACCTAAAAATAGAATAAAGCTATCTGTAAACATAGATGAAGGTGTTTCAGCATCTTTGAAAGTTATAAATATAGTGGGAAATAAGAAATTTTCTGATGGAGATATTTTAAAAGAGTTCAAATTAAAAGAAAAAAATTGGTTATCTGTATTCAGTAGGGGGTCAGGATACTCAAAAGAAAATTTAAAGGGAGACTTAGAAACTTTAGAGTCTTTGTATAAAAATAATGGATTTCTTAAGTTCGAAATTCTCTCCACTATGGTTTCAATCTCGGAAAATAAAAAAGATATATTTCTTACTATAACTTTAAATGAAGGAAATATTTACAAGGTTAAAGAGGTAAGTCTTGCAGGAGATTTAGATATCGATGAATTGATTCTTGAAAGCCTACTTAATATTCCCACTAATGAAATATACATGGAGTCTTTTGTTAAATTTTCTGAAGACAGAATAAAAGGCTTACTCGAAAGCATTGGTTATACAAACGCTGAAGTTTCTACATCAAGAGAGATTAACGAGGATGAAAAATCTGTCTCCTTAACTCTATTTGTTGATAAAGGCCAAAGAACGATGGTTAACAGAATTTCTTTCCAAGGAAACGAAAGAACTCATGATGTGGTTTTGAGAAGGGAAATGAGGCAAATGGAAAAAAGTTGGGCTTCAAATGACTTAATGGAGATTTCAAAATTAAGATTAGATAGGCTAGGTTTTTTTAAAAATGTGGAGTACGAAAAGAAATCTGTTCCAGGTTCCCCTGACGAAGTAGATGTAATTTTTACAGTAGAAGAACAATATTCAGGATCAATAGGGGGTTCTTTAGGCTATGGCGCATATGGATTTAGTTTAGGAGCAAACTATTCAGAAAAAAATGCTTTTGGAACGGGAAACACAGTTTCGGTTGGAATAAGTTATAGCGAATGGAGACAAGATATCTCATTTAATTTTTTTGACCCTTACTTTACTATTGATGGTCTTGGCTTAGGTTATGGAGCTTATTTAAGAAAAACTGATTATGGAAACTTTAATATCGCATCCTACAACACAGATTCTTATGGAGGCTCAGTTAATTTTCAGCTACCAATTACCGAGATAGAACAGCTTGGACTTTCATTGCAAGTCGATAATACACAATTAAAGTCAAATGCATTTAGCTCTCGACAGTTAATAGATTTTTATACTTCTGAGGGTTTTGATTTTAACACTTACAGCGGACAAGTAAGCTGGTCCAGAGTTACTTTAGATAGAGGTCTATTTCCAACAAATGGTACTAGAAATTCAATATCGCTCAGCTTAACGCTTCCTGGGAGTAATATTAATTATGGAAGGTTTAGCCATGACTTCAAAATATTTAGGCCTTTACCCCTTGGATTAGTTTTTGCTTATAAATCAAGAATTGGAGCCTTGTTTACATATGGAGATACGCAAACAGCTCCTCCATATCAGCATTTTTATGGTGGAGGAATGAGATCTGTTAGAGGTTTTAAACAAAATTATCTAGGCCCAAAAGCTGTTTATAATGCAGGTTATGGGCCAAGCAGACCTAGACCAATAGGAGGTCCTTACAGCTTATCTGGAGGATTTGATTTAATCGTTCCATTAGATTTTGTTCCCGACCCAAGATCAGTAAGAGCTTCAGTTTTTATTGATTATGGCAATGTATTTAGTGAAGGATGTAGATCTTATGAAGTAAATTGTTATGAGTTTGATTTATCAGAAATTAGGTATTCAGTAGGTTTAGGTTTCACATGGGTCACAGCATTAGGACCATTATCATTTGCAATTGCCTCTGTTTTTAATGATTCTCCTGAAGATCGGACTGAATCTTTTCAATTTGAGATAGGCACGCAATTTTAAAAAAAATAGGAATTTTTTTTACCAAAAGTGTAAAATTCACTACCTTTTTTTAAATTAAAATAAATCTTCAAGGGGTTAAATATGAAAAACATTAAAAGAATTTTTATTTTTGTTTCTCTATCATTTTTTGGTAGTTCAGCTTTTCTCTTAGAAGGAATTGCTGTGATTGATTACAATGCAATTTTCCTAGGAACAGATCTAGCAAGAGAGCGTATTGATGACTTAAGAGATTCATCTGACTATAAAGACTTAACTGATGAGGCCCAAGCTAAAGATAGTGAAAGAATAAAGTTAGCTGAAAAACTAAAAAAGGATGACTCAACCCTCTCTGATTCAGAAAAGGAAGAAATTTTAAAAAAAATTCAAACTCTTTACCAAAGCATACAACTCTTATCTCAGCAAATCCAAGCTAAGGAACAAGAGGTAACCCAAAAGCTTCAAGCAGATCAAGCAGAGGCTGTGCAAAAAGTTGTTAATGAATTGATAAAAGCAAAAAAAATAAAAATGCTTTTAAATTCTCAAGCTTTACTTGCATTTGATAGAAGTGATGAAAAAATAAACCTAACTCCTGAAGTAGTTGATCTTATAAATAAAGAACAAAAGAAATAATAAAGTTTGTCCAAAGAGTCTTTTAAGCTTTCAGAAATCTCAGATTTCCTAGGCGGACAGTTATCTGGCGATGGTTCTAAAACTATTTCTGAAATTAAAACCTTACTGGAAGCTAATAAAGAATCTATATCTTTTATCTACAATAAAAAATTTAAAAAAGATCTTGAAGCAACATCAGCCGCAGCAGTTCTTATTTCAAAAGAATATATCAATCATTGCAAAGTAGATTATATTCTCGTTGAAAATCCACACGAATCTTATGCAAAGCTAACACAACTTTTTTCTGGAAATTTGAGAAAAAAAATTTCAAATAAAAATTATGCAGATTCATATTCAAAAGATGGTATCGAAATTGGAAAAAATGTTTTCATCGGCAAGAATGTAATAATTGAAAAAGGCACCAAAATTAATTCCGGATCCTTTATTGGAGATGATGTTTATATTGGAGAAGAGACCTATATACACCCAAATGTTTGTCTTTATCATTCTGTAAGGATTGGAAAAAAAAATATTATTCACGCCAATTCAGTTATAGGATCAGATGGTCTAGGTTTTGCAAAAAACGAAAATTCATGGGAAAAAATAGAACATCTTGGATCTGTTGAGTTAAAAGATAATGTGGAAGTCGGAGCTTCTTGCACCATTGACAGAGCTTCTTTAGGGATGACGACTTTAAACAACGGGGTAAAGCTAGATAATCAAGTTCACATCGCACATAACTGTAATATTGGAAAAAATACAATAATAGGTGCAAAGACCGCAATCGCAGGAAGCACAGTTATCGGGGAAGAATGTTTAATTGGAGGTGGTTGTGGAATTGTTGATAATATTAAAATAGAAAATGGCGTTAGAATAAACCCGATGACATTCATAACTAAATCCATAAAGAAACCGGGTATTTATTCTGGCGGCTCTGTTGTTTTAGAACACTCAAAATGGCTTAAACATATTACAATTCAGAAAAAAGAATTCGATGCTTGATATTGAAAAAATAAAAACATTATTACCTCACCGTTATCCATTTTTGCTTGTAGACAGAGTTGAAGAACTTGAAGAACACAAATATATAAAAGCTTATAAGAACATCACAAACAGCGAACCTTTTTTTCTTGGCCATTTTCCGAATAGATCTGTTATGCCTGGCGTTTTAATTCTTGAGGCTCTAGCTCAAGCTTCTGGAGTTCTGGGATTTTATTCAATGAAAAAAACTCCTGAAGAAGGTTCAATGTATTATTTCGTAGGTGCAGATAAATTAAGGTTTAAAAACCCTGTTATACCTGGAGACAAACTAACGCTCGAATCAACTAAAATTTCAGAAAAGGCAGGAATTTGGAAATTTGATTGTAAGGCAACTGTTGGAGAAAAATTTATTTGTTCGGCAATTGTGCTTTGTGCCGATCGCCCTAAATGATTCATTCTTCGGCTCAAATAGATTCGTCTTCTGAAATAGATGATGGTGTTTCTATAGGTCCCTATACTGTAATAGGTCCTAACGTAAAGATAAAATCTGGTACTGTTATTGAGGGAAATGTTTTCATTCATAAGAATACATTCATTGGTCAAAACAATCTAATTTATCCTTTTGCAAGCGTAGGAGGAGATCCTCAAGATTTAAAATATCAAGGAGAAGATACTTTTCTAGAAATTGGCGATGATAACGAAATTAGAGAGGGATCAACAATTAATAGAGGTACCGTTCAAGAAAACGGAAAAACCATAATTGGTAACAATAACCTGTTGATGGCTTATACTCACGTTGCTCATGATTGCATTTTGGAAGACGATATAGTTATGACAAATAATGCAGGTATTGCTGGAGTTGTTAAAGTCGGAAGGGGAGCAAGGCTTAGCGGTTTTACATTAGTACACCAGTTCTGCAACATAGGAAGTTATAGTTTTAGCGCCTTAGGAACAATTATTACCAAAGACGTACCCGCTTATGTGAGAGTTAGCGGAAATCCAGCAATTCCAAGAGGTTTAAATACCATTGGCATTCAAAGACAAAATCTTTCTAAGGAAGCAAGCGATGCCTTAAAAGAGTCATATAAAATTTTGTATCTAAGAAAAAATAAATTGCAGGATGCAAAAAAGGAAATTATTTCGAAATTCAAAGCTATCAAAGAAATGAATCTTTTTATTGATAGTATTTCAAATACTGAAAGAAGCATAGTTCGTTAAGGGTTTAAAAAATTTGAAAATTGCAGTTTGTGCAGGCGAAAAATCTGGAGATGCTCTCGGGCAAGAACTCCTTGCCGATTTAAAAAAAAATAATGAAAACATAAAGATTATTGGCGTTGGCGGCTCCCTAATGGAAAGCGAGGGCTTAAAAAGTTTTTTTCCTATTAATGAAATTTCTTATATGGGTCTAATTGACCCTTTATTAAATTTAAGAAAAATTTTAAAAATAAGAAAAAATTTTATAAATTTTCTAAAAAAAGAGAGTCCCGACATATTTATTGGAATAGATAGTCCATCTTTTAATAGTGGTATTTGCAAAGTTTTGAGAAGAGATACAAATATCAAAACAGTTCAATACGTATGTCCTCAGTTTTGGGCATGGCGATACGGAAGAGTTCACAAATTTAATTCTTTGTACCACAAAATATTCTCGCTTTTTCCCTTTGAATCTGAGTTGTTAAAAAAACATGGTGTTAATTTTTCTTATGTAGGGCATCCGCTTGCTAAAAATTTATCATGTGATTCTAATGAAAAAGAATTGAAAAAGAATTTTGACATCCCCTTAGATAAAAAAGTAATTGCAATTTTACCTGGTAGTAGAAAATCTGAAATAAAACATCATTCAAAGCCATTAGCAGACTTCATAAATACATATAAAAAGGAAAATTCTGACGTAGAAATTGTAGTGGCCTTGAATAAAGAATCTGACCTTCAAGGCGAATTGAAACAATTATCAAAAAAAATTAATGTTATTTATAACTCTACTCAAAAAGTTTTAGCTATTTGTGATTTGGCTATCGTGGCATCTGGAACAGCTACCTTAGAGGCCGCAATTTTAGCAAAACCAATGGTAGTTATTTATAAAAGTAATAAATTTAGTAATTTCATCTTATCCAATTTTTTCCTAAAAACTAAATTCATTTCTCTTCCAAATATTCTTTCTCAGGAGAAAATTGTCTTTGAGCTAAGACAAAATCAAGTCTCTGGTAAAGAAATATTTGAAAAAGTTGAGCTTACCTTTAAAAACCAAAAAGACATTTCGTTTAAGCTAAATTTAATAAAAGATAGTTTGTTAGTTACAAATTTGAATAAGTTCTCAAACGCTTTAAAAGAAATTCTCGAAAAATGAAAAACTACCTTGTCGGAGCTGATGAGGTAGGAAGAGGCTCTTTATTTGGCCCTGTAATTGCTGCGGCAGTGATTTTAGGAAACTACAAAAATTCTGAATTAAGAGATTCAAAAAAGCTTTCTGAAAAAAAAAGAACTATGCTTTTTAGAGATATTAAAAACAATGCTATCAAAATTTCAATTGGAGAAGCATCTGTCAAAGAAATAGATTCCTTAAACATAAAAGAAGCCAGCCTTCTAGCTATGAAAAGAGCAATTTTAGGATTAAAAGTTAAAAACATAGAGGTTATTGTAGATGGCATAGATATCCCAAAAATAAATTATCCTTGCAAAGCAATAATTAAAGCTGACGATAAAATTTCTGAGGTTATGGCTGCATCAATTATTGCAAAAGTCCATAGAGATAATTTAATGCTAACTTTTAGCAAAAAATATCCTGATTTTTCACTAGAAAAAAACAAAGGATATCCAACAAAAGAACACTTAAATATTTTAAAATCTTTAGGACCAACTGAATATCATAGGAAAAGTTTTAAGCCAGTTTTAGATGCTAGATAAAAAATTTACACACTTAAATGTTCACAGCGAATATTCTATTGTCGATAGCATTGTCAAAATTGATCAACTTTCTGAAAAAGCTGAGCGATATAATTATGAAAGTATAGCTATTACTGATTCCGCAAATCTTTTTGGGTTTTTAAAATTTTATAAGTCAGTTAGATCAAAAGGCATAAAACCTATTGCTGGAGCAGAGATTAATCATGTAAGAGATAGTTCGTCTCATCAAGAACACGCTAATTTGACTTTGATTGTAAAAAATCAATCTGGTTATAAAAATTTAATAAAGCTAATTTCAAAATCTCAAGTTGTTGGAAAAACATCTGGCATTCCGGTCATAGAAACTGAATGGCTTGCTGAACATTCCGAAGGGCTTATTGCTCTTTCTGGAGGTTTTAGAGGACATATAGGAAAGGCTGTTCTAGATAATAATCATGATCTTTTTTTAAAAAGAATTAAATACTTTCAAAAAATATTTGAAGAAGATTTCATCCTAGAAATCTCTCGGATCAATAGGCCACAAGAAGACTTATATAACGATTACATACTCTCAAAAGCAGGAGAATTGGGATTGCCTGTGATTGCATCAAACGAAGTCAGATTTATCGATAAAGAAGATTATGAAGCGCATGAGACAAGAGTATGTATTCAAAAAGGAGAAGTATTAAGCGATGCCAGAAGAACACGAAATTATTTTGAAAATCAATATTTTCTTTCTCCTGAAGAAATGTATGAAAAGTTTAAAGATGTTCCAGAAGTTCTTTCAAATGCTTATGAATTATCAAAAAAATGTAATTTAGAGATTGAAACTGGTATTTACGTGTTACCTGATTTTGAAACGCCTTTGAATAAATCAGCTGCAGATTACTTAATTGAACTTTCTAAAAATAATCTAAAAGAAAAAATCAAAAGTCTCTCTGAAGATGACAAGGTTAAATATATTAATAGGCTTGAATTTGAATTAGATGTTATTTCTAAAATGGGTTATTCAGGTTATTTCCTCGTTGTATCTGATTTTGTTAATTGGGCTCAGGAAAACAATGTACCTGTTGGACCAGGAAGAGGATCAGGAGCAGCCTCCTTGGTAGCTTACTGTTTAGGTATAACAGGTATAGACCCTCTGAAATATGGTTTGCTTTTTGAAAGATTTTTAAATCCTGACAGGATAAGCAATCCTGATTTTGATATAGATTTTTGCAAAGACGGAAGGGATAAAGTGATTGATTATGTCACTCAAAAATATGGAAAAGAGGCCGTGGCGCAAATTTGTACTTTTGGGACCATGGCTGCAAGAGCGGTAGTTAGAGATGTTGCAAGGGCTCAAGGAAAATCTTATGGCTTAGCAGATAAGTTAGCAAAAATGATTCCTTTTTCCCCAGATATGACACTTGAAAAGGCTTTGGAAAACAATGATTTAAAAAGAGCATTAAAAACTGATGAACAGGCGGAAGAAATATTTGATATGGCAAGAAAATTAGAGGGCATTATTAGAAATGTTGGAAAACACGCAGCAGGGGTAGTCATAGCACCATCAGAGATAAATGACTTTTCTCCTCTTTATCTTGATGAGGCAACAAATACCTTAGCAACGCAATTCGATATGAAAGATATCGAATCGGTAGGTCTACAAAAATTTGATTTTTTAGGATTAAGGACACTTACCATTATAAAAGATGCTTTAGACCTTATTAATCCAAAAAGAGAAAAGCTAAATTTAGATGCAATCAATTTAGAACAAATAGATCTTGAAGACAGGTTAACTTTCGAGCTTTTGCAAAATGGTCTTACAACTGCGGTTTTTCAATTAGAATCCCGAGGTTTGAAAGAATATCTAGTAAAGATAAAACCATCATCTTTTGAAGATATTATTTCAGTTGTTGCTTTATATCGTCCTGGACCTTTAGATGCAGGAATGGTTGATACCTTCATTAAAAGGAAGCATGGATCTGAAAAAACAGATTATTTGGGAGATAAGGATATTGAAAAAGTCTTAAAAAATACTTACGGAGTAATTGTCTATCAAGAACAAGTCATGCAACTAGCTCAGGAGTATTCAGGCTTTTCTTTGGGGCAAGCAGATTTGCTTAGGAGAGCCATGGGTAAAAAAATTCCTGAAGAAATGGAAAGACAAAGACCTGAATTTATCAACGGAGCTTTGAAAAAAGGAAAAATAGAAAGAGCAGCAGAGGGATTGTTTGATCAGATTCAAACTTTCGCAGGATATGGTTTTAATAAAGCACATTCAGCAGGATATGGACTCATTGCATTTCAAACAGCATGGCTTAAAGCACATTATCCCGTTGAGTTTTTAAGTGCAGCTTTATCCTCAGATATGGATGATTCGGATAGAGTCAGGTTGCTATTGGATGATTGTAAGAATTTTGAAATAGATATTCTCAAACCAGATGTCAATAAAAGTCAATTGAACTTTATAAACCAAGGCGATAACGAAATTTTATTCGGTTTGGGTGCAGTAAAGGGTTTAGGTAAAGCAGCTATTGAAAATATTATTAGCCAACGAGAGCATAAACCTTTTGAAAACTTGTATGATTTTTGTGCAAGAGTAGATTTAAGTAAGGTTGATAAAAGAGGTATAGAGCCATTAATTAAATGCGGAGCAATGGATTCTTTTAATTTATCTCGAAAAGAGATGCTAGAGAGTTTAGAAGACGCAATGAAATATGCAAAACAAAACACCATGACTCAAGAAAGCGGCATTTCTGACTTATTTGGCGGCATTAGCGAAAGCAACGATTTCATTCCTATAAAAAAAGATAAATATGATGACTTTGCTAATTCTAAATTTGAATTTTCAGCTCTTGGATTTTACTTAGAGACACATCCAGTCAAAGAACATTACTGGGAACTTAAAAAACTAGGAACTGGTTCTATTAAGAATGTAATAGAAGAAAGAGTGAATACAATATCAGGAGTTATCATTCGGCAAAATAGAATTCAAACTAGAAGAGGACCACTAGTTTTTGCTACTTTAGATGATGGAACAGATAGGATAGAGCTTGTTATCTCTTCAGAAGTTCTCGATAGTTTTGAAGGGAATTTAAACCCCCAAACAATTTATATAGCTAGTGGAGATGTTACTTTCGAAAAGGATGTGCAAAAGAAAAATATTGGATTGCAAAAGAAGATGAGAGTTACAGAAATTAAATCTCTTGAAGAGGCTAGGATGAAATCAGTAATGAAATTAAAAATTAACATTGAAGGTCAAGAAAAAAAGGACGTTATGGATATTGTGGAAAATTTAAAAGCAATTGCTTTAATTGAAAACAATACTCAAGGGAGCCAAATCGAAATGCAATACAATCTTAATTCTGGTTCAGCAAATATTGAGCTAGATAAAAATTTTAGAATTCTTTTAAATGACGATAATATGGACAAACTTGTTGAAAATTGCGGTAAAGAAAATATTGATTTCCAATATCGCGCGAGATAAATATGGCATATACCTATTTAGAATTTGAAAAACCGATAAGCGATCTTGAAAATAAGATTGAATCTCTAAGAGACAACAAAGTTAAAGATGAGAACGTTCATCAAGAAATTTC
Organism: uncultured SAR86 cluster bacterium; assembly: GCA_902561325.1. Lineage (GTDB taxonomy): Bacteria > Pseudomonadota > Gammaproteobacteria > Magnimaribacterales > AG-339-G14 > MEDG-81. The sequence goes on from CACEOL010000012.1 coordinate 11,010, forward strand.
TTCCCTGAGCGATAAAATTGAAAATCTCACTAAAGAAATTTATGAAGGCCTTTCCATTTGGCAAAAAGTTCAAGTCGCTCGCCACCCACATAGACCTCATTTTTCTGACTATATAGAAAACATTTTTACTGATTTTGATGAGTTACATGGCGATCGGTTGTTTGGCGATGATCAAGCAATCATTGGCGGTTTAGCAAAATTTAAAGGAAGTCCAGTTGTAATCATTGGCCATGAAAAAGGGAAGTCTACTGAAGATAAAATATCTAGAAACTTTGGTATGTCTCAACCTGAAGGCTATCGGAAAGCCTCAAGATTAATGAAACTAGCTGAAGATTTTTCTTTGCCAATAATTACTTTTATTGACACCCCAGGAGCTTATCCCGGAATTGAGAGCGAAGAACGCGGTATGAGTGAGGCCATTGCTAAAAATTTAAGCATTATGTCTGGTTTGAAGGTGCCAATAATTGTAATTATTACAGGAGAAGGAGGTTCAGGAGGAGCATTGGCTATTGGAGTGGGAGATCATATCTCTATGTTGCAATATTCAATTTACTCAGTTGCATCTCCAGAGGCATGTGCGTCTATTGTTTGGAGAGATAACTCAAAAGCTCAAGAAGCGGCAGAGGCAATGAAGCTAGACGCTAAAAATTTACTGGATTTTGGCTTGATAGATAACATAATTGATGAGCCTTTAGGCGGTGCTCACAGAGATGCAAAAAAAGCGTCTTCATTAATTGCTCAAGAAATTGATGACAACTTAAAGCGTCTAAAAGAAATCGGTATCGATGAGTTGATTGAAAAGAGATATCAAAAAATCATGTCTTATGGATCAATTCAGAAGTGAATGGATTTTTCCGACTATCTAAAACCATATTTAAATAAAAAAACTAAAAATTACTATGTTGCTCTAAGTGGTGGAGCAGATTCCCTCGTGCTTCTTAATGAATTAAAAAAACTAAAAAAAGAAAATGATTTCAACTTAATTGCGATTCATATAAATCACAACGTTCAGAAAGATTCAAAAAAATGGAAAGCTGTTTGTGAAAATTTATGTAAAAAAAATGAAATTAAATTCATCACTCATTCTTTAAAATGGAAAAAGAGTCTTTCTTCAAATGTTGAAAAAAAACTGAGAGATGCAAGATATAGATTTTTTGAAAAAACTTTAGAAAAAAACTCAATTCTTTTTATGGGCCATCATTTAGATGATGTTATTGAGACTTTCTTTTTAAGAGCATTGAGAGGAAGTGGAGTTGAAGGCTTGAGTTCTATTCCTAAGGAAAGGGCTTTGGGAAAAGGGAAGCTTGTTAGACCTTTCTTAAATATTTCTAAAAATGAAATTTTAGCTAGAGCAAAAAAAGACAAATTGAAATTTATAAAAGATCCATCTAATAAAGATATTTCTTTTGATAGAAACTATTTAAGAAATGAAGTATTACCTAGGATAGAAAAAAGGTGGCCTTCATATAGAAAAAATTTAGATCAGTTAACTGCAAACTTGAAAGAATCAAGTGAATTAATAACTATTCAAGCAGAAAAAGACTTTAACGCAGTGAAAGTAAGAAAAAATTATATCTCTTTGAAAAAATTTCTTTGCCTTTCATTAATTCGTCAAAAAAATGTTTTTATTTTTTGGATTAACCTCAATGGGCTAAGTCAACCTAGCGCTAAAGTGATAAATCTTTTTTTTAGTAAATTTCTTAAAGATGAAAAAACACCCAAAGCGAAATATATTTGGGGGACTGCCTCAAAAAAAGGTTCAGTTTGTATTACTAAAAATACAAATGAATTAAAGATTTCAGAACTATCTGCTTAAAATTTTATTGATGCAGTTAAGAATTGCTTTGTAAGAAGCTACCGTAGTGTTTTGATCTATTCCCGCACCCCAATCTGAGGAATTTTTATTTTGTATTTCAATATATGCTGCTGCTGAGGCATCTGACCCAGATGAAATTGAATGCTGATGATAATCGGAAACCTTAAAGTCTGAGGACAAGTGGTTGTTTAAAGCATTTATGAAAGCATCTATCGGACCATTTCCAGTTCCCTCAATTTGGATTTCTTTATTGTTCTCTATTAATGAAAGCTTAATTACGTCCTTTTCCTTTGATGATTGAATTTCATGAGAATTATAAGAAATCTTTTTGGCATTATTTTTTAGATAATAATTTTCGAAACTTTGCCAAATTTCCTTGGAGTCTAATTCTTTTCCAGTTTCATCGGCTTGCTTTTGTATAACTTGACTGAAATCAATTTGCATTCTCCTTGGCAAGGTAACTCCATAGTCTTGTTCGAGAATGTAGGAAATGCCTCCCTTTCCTGATTGGCTATTTATTCTAATCACAGCTTCATAGGTTCTTCCAACATCTTCAGGGTCTATAGGCAAATAGGGCACTCGCCACTTTGAATCATTTGAATTTCGCATTTCATCAAATCCTTTTTTGATGGCATCTTGATGAGATCCTGAAAAAGCAGTGAAAACCAAGTCTCCCGCATATGGGTGTCGTGGATGAACCGGAAGTTGATTGCAATATTCAACCTCACGCATTGTCTTATTGATATCAGAAAAATCTAGCTGAGGGTCAATTCCTTGAGTAAATAAATTTAATCCTAAAGTCACAATATCTACATTACCTGTTCTTTCGCCGTTTCCGAAAAGAGTACCTTCAATTCTATCTGCGCCTGCCATCAAACCAAGTTCAGCCGCAGCAACTGCTGTTCCTCTATCGTTATGCGGATGAAGACTAAGAATGATATTGTCTCTATTCTTTAAATTTTCATTCATCCATTGAATTTGATCGGCATAAATATTTGGTGTGGAAAGTTCCACTGTCGCAGGCAGGTTAATAATTGTTTTGTTTTTGTTTCCTTTATGCCAGATATTATTGACCTCATTACATACCTCGGCAGCATAGTCCAGTTCTGTTCCAGTAAAGCTTTCTGGACTGTACTCAAATTGCCAATCCGTCTTGTTGTATTCTTCAGAAAGTTTTTGCACAAGCTCAGCTCCTTCTGTAGCAATTTTTGTAATTCCTACTTTATCTTTTTTGAAAACAACTTCTCTTTGGAGAGTCGAAGTAGAGTTATATAGGTGAAAGATTACATTTTTTGCTCCTTCGGTAGCCTCAAAGGTTCTTTGTATTAAGTGCTCTCTAGCTTGAGATAAAACTTGGATTTTTACATCAGAAGGAATTAAATTATCGTCGATTAATTTTCTTACGAAGTTGAATTCCGTTTCAGATGCTGATGGAAAACCTATTTCTATTTCTTTAAAACCCAATTCAATCAACATTGAAAAAAATCTAAGTTTTTTTTCTATCCCCATTGGCTCAATTAGAGCTTGATTTCCATCTCTTAAGTCAACGCTACACCAAATGGGAGCATTGGTAATTTGGTTGGTTGGCCAGCTTCTATTTTTGAGTTTAATTTTCTCAAAAGATGAATACTTGGAAATAGCGCTGTTATCTATTTTCTTCATGGTTATAAATTAACTTAAGTGTGCTTATCATATAAGATATTTACAATGAAATCAGAGGAAAAGCTTTTCAAAGAAATGGGAATTTCTTCTTGGACTTTAAAAAAAAATTTTTCGTTTGACGGTAAACATATCACCAAAAAAGATATTAAAAATTTATCAACGGCAGATATAAAATTTTTAAAGTCTTTAAGCATCTCTCTTAGACAAGAGTTTTCCGAGAATTACCCAGAGAAAATAATTGATTATTTATCTACAAAGAAAATCGAAATAGATAACTTCGATCTTTTGAAAAATATGTCTGTTAAAGAAAAAAAAGAGTTTTTGGCTAACATTGAGAAAAATTGAAAAAATAAAAAAACGTTATCTTGAGCAAGTCTTTGGAATAGAACAGCTTTCTAATTCTACTCCTTGGAGCTACTCCAGCTTTCTTGATTGCATGAGAAAAGATTACGAATTTTATGTTTGTTTGGAAAATGAGAAGGTTCAGGGTTTTTTTATAGCTAGTTTTAGTTTATTGGAAGGACACTTATTAAATATTTCTGTCGCGCCTAATATGAAAAGACAGGGAATAGGCAATGAACTTTTAAAAAAAGTTGAATCCATTGCCAATAAATTTGGGATTAAAGAAATATTTTTAGAAGTAAGAGAATCAAACAAAGAAGCTATATCTTTTTACAAGAATAATGAATTTCTAGAGATTGGATTGAGAAAAAACTATTACAAACTATACGACGGAAGAGAGGATGCCCTCATTTTTTCAAAGAAGTTGAGAAATGATTCTTTTTCTTTAAAGCAGATTTTCTATGTCTTGAGCAATATCTTTAGGTTCCGTATTAGGTGAGTAACGCTTAATTACCTCACCATCTTTATTGACTAAAAACTTAGTGAAATTCCACTTTATTGCCTTGCTTCCAAGTAAGCCTTTCTTTTCCGATTTGAGAAAATCATACAAAGGATCAGCATTTTTTCCATTGACGTCTATTTTCCCCATGACCGGGAAACTGGTTTGAAAATTTAGTGAACAAAATTCTTGGATTTCTTCATTACTTCCAGGCTCTTGATTGCCAAATTGATTACAAGGAAAGGCTAAAACAGAAAAATCCTTTTCTGAGTATTTTTTTTGCAGCTCTTCTAAACCATCATATTGCGGAGTAAATCCACATTTGCTGGCTGTATTTACAATTAACAGGGTTTTTCCTTTATATTTTTCTAATGATACTGAATTATTTGCATTATCATTCACTGAAAAGTCATATAATGTTTGGCTCATAAAATTCATTTTATCAGAAAAAATATAAATACTTTAATCAACGGGGAGAGCAATCATGAAGTACAAAAAATTAGGTAACACCGACTTAGACGTAAGTCTTATTTGTTTAGGGACAATGACTTGGGGCCAACAAAATACTGAAGAAGAAGGCCATGAGCAAATGGATTATGCTGTTGATAGAGGAGTTAATTTTTTTGATACAGCAGAACTTTATTCAATTCCTCCAAAAGCAGAAACACAAGGAAGCACTGAAAAAATTATTGGAACTTGGTTTAAGAAAAACAATAATCGTGAAAAAATTATTTTGGCTACGAAAGTTGCTGGTAGAAGCGGCATGGATTGGTTCAGAGGAGGAGAGACTCGACTCGATAAAAAAAATATAGAGGCAGCGATAGAAGGGAGTTTGAAAAGACTGCAAACTGACTATATAGATTTGTACCAACTTCACTGGCCGGATAGACCTTTGCCAATGTTCGGCGGTGGAGCAGGCCTTTACAAACATTATGATATGGAAAGCGTCGAAATTTCTGAAACATTGGAAGTTTTAAAGTCTTTAGTAGATTCCGGCAAGGTGAGGTATATCGGTTTATCTAATGAGACCCCTTGGGGACTTTCAGAATTCATAAGAATTGCAGATCAAATGAATTTACCAAGGGTTCAGTCAGTTCAAAATGCTTACAATCTTTTAAACAGGACATATGAATATGGCATGTCTGAATTTTATTTCAGATCTGAAGTAGGCCTATTGGCTTACTCTCCGCTTGCTCAAGGATATTTATCTGGAAAATATTTAAATGGCGCAAGACCCAAAGGCTCTAGAACTCAATTGTTTGGTAGAGGTCAAAGATATGAGACAGAATCTGCCGAAAATTCAATTCAAAAGTATGTCGACTATGCAAAAGAAATAAATATGGATCCTTCAGTAATGGCCAACGCTTTTGTTAATTCCAGAGATTTTGTGACATCCAATATCATCGGAGCTACAACAATGGAACAACTAAAATTAGCCATAGATAGCTTTGAAGTTGAACTGAGTGAAGAAAATCTGACCTATTTGGATCAAGTACACGCAGCTTGCCCTAATCCATGTCCTTAATTTGATGAAATGGATATGGCACAAATATCATGATTTGAATGACTCGCAGTTAAGAGATATTTCAGAGCTAAGAAAATCTTTTTTTGAAGCAGACCAAGAAGATCCGATAAAGGACGAATACGATGAAATTAGTTTTCATCTTCTAGGGCAGATAGAATCTAACTTGGTTGCATATGGCAGAGTGATTCCTCCTCACGGTGAATTTATAAATCCTTACCTAAGCAGAATCATCGTTGCCGAAAAATTCAGAAAAAAAGGTTTCGGCAAAGCTTTGGTTAATGAGCTGAGTAAAAAATCAAAAGCTTTGTTTTCCAATAAAATAACAAAAGTATCAAGCTTAGCTTCTACCTTAAGTTTTTATAGAAAACATAATTTCATTGAAGATAAAAAGGTCATTGACGAGGCTGGAGTTGAGCATTTTATTTTATTGAAAAATGATTGATAAAAAATATGTAAATATTGCATTAATCGTTGTTTTTTTTGTTTCCTTATTTATTTCTTTAAATTCAGTTATTTTTGAAACTAATTTTCAACTCAACCAAGCAATTGCCCGCGTTGGTGAAAAAGAAATAAGCCGACAGAGGTTTGAAGAGATAATTAAAGTTTTAGATGATCAAAGCACTTCAGAGTTGACTTTGGAAAAGAAAAATTTGATTCGAGAAAGGCTTATCGATGAGGAACTTTTAATTCAAAGAGCAATAGAGCTCGATTTGATAAGAAATGACTCTTTGGTAAAAGGGAATGTAATTCAGACAATGTTTCAATACATAATAAATTCAAGTGAATTAGCCGAACCTTCTGAGACTGAGTTAAGAGATTATTTCAACAAAGAAAAGAATTACTTCTCTTCAGGGAAGCGTTACAAACTTAGGAATTATACTTTTCGTAATTTAGGTGATGCAGAAATAGCAAGAAATTCTCTAACTCAAAACAATTTCGAAAACTTTTTAAAACTTGTAGAAACGGAAAATACTATTGATTTACCGAACGTCTTCCTCACACCACAAAAAATAAGAGATTATTTAGGGCCTAAAATTTTAGAAGAATTACCAAGTCTCGAAAAAGGGGGCTTTTCTAATATTTTTGAAATAAACCAAGTACCTAGCATCGTTATTTGTATTGATATTTTGTTGGACAACAATCCAAAATTTGAAGAAATCATTGAACAAATCAAGAATAAATTCCTTAGAGATCGTGAAGACAGTCTCGTCAAAGAGTACATTAAAAACTTAAGAAATTTTTATGAAATTGAAAAATATTCTTTTTAGCTTTCTTCTCATCCTTTTTTTTTCAGGAAATATTTTATCTCACCAAAAAAGTCAGTCTTATACCTCCTGGAAGGGCGAAGAGGCTGGAACGGATTTTATAGTTTCCGTTTCAACAAAAATCAGCAAAGCAGTTTTATTTAATCAACTACAAAACAATGGCTATCGCATAGATCGGCTTGAGGATTATTTTAAAAATAAAATAAAATCTGAAGATTGCTTTTCCCAAAGTCCGGTAATCCAAGACCAGGGCGGTAACTTTGTTAGATACCTAGATAAATTTGTCTGTTCCAAAGAGGAGCCAAGGTTTAATTTCAACTTGTTTTTTGACTTGAATCTTTCCCACTTGGATTTTTCTTCTCAAGAAAAGGAAGGTCAACTCTTTCCTGACTTTATTATTTCCTCTGATAATCGTGAGATTTCTATTTTTGATGAGAATCAAAGTGCTGAGCTTAATTTATCCTTCTTTAACTTCCTGTCTTTTGGTTTCAAACACATTTTGAGTGGTTTGGACCATATTGCTTTTTTATTACTCATAATTTTTTTATGTGCAAACTTAAAAACCCTTTTTTTTGCTATTTCAGGTTTTACCTTAGGTCATTCGGCTAGCCTTTTTTCAAGTGTTCAAGGCCTCATTGTATCTTCAACAAGTTTGGTTGAAATTATGATTGGATTTTCTATTTTAGTCTGCTCGATAGAGGTTTTAGGAAAAAAGACCTCTCAGCTTGGCACTTTTTCAAATCTTCTGTTAGTTGCTTGGGCAATTCTTACTTTTGCTATTTATATCTTTTTACCCAAGCAGTCTCTTTTCTTTTTGTCTTTAGGTCTCATGATGTTTTGTTACCTGAGATTATTTGAAAACTATCAAAGCAGTTTGAACCTTATTTTTATAACAATTGTGTTTGGGTTTATCCATGGCTTGGGTTTTGCAGGTGCAATCAATGAGATTTATTTACCTAAAGAAGATATGTTAAAAATCCTTATCGCTTTCAACTTAGGCATTGAAATTGGTCAAATATTAATTTTTGGTGTTTTTGCTTTATTTGCCTACCTTTTAAAATTTTATAATTTGGAAAAGCTTAGAAACTTTGCCACCTTAGCTATTTCAACTACAATATTTGGCTATAGCTTAAATCTCATAATCGAGAGATCTTTTTTAGTTTTTTAGATGATTCTTATGTCTTTTGCTTGAGGTCCCTTGAGACCGTTGGTTACTACGTAACTGACTCTGGTACTTTCCTTCAGAAGCTTTCTATCTTTGATTTCTACCGAGGCGAAGTGAATAAATAAATCTCCACCTTTGTCTCTTTCTACAAATCCATAGCCTTTGCTTGGATCAAACCACTTGATTTGACCTTTTTCTCTTCTAATCCTTCTCTTTATTTGTTTTCCATAAACAATAATCATGCTCGAAGTATAAATACCAAGAAAAAAGAAGAGAGTTAAAAATACAAGATTTCCTTGAAGAGCTTGGCTAAAAGATTGATTTTCAACGAACCAAAAGTATGCAAAAGCAAATAAAAAAGAAACCAGCAAAGATGAAGTCGCTCCTCTTAACCACATAGGGGTATTATATCTTTATTGTTATAAAGCTAAAAATTACTTTAATTTTTCAAGAGTTTTAATGTGTTTTTCGGTAGTAACAATTTTTTTAGAAATTTCTTTTAAATTTTGTTTTCTTTCTTGAATAAGTGTTTTTGGAGCATTCAAAAGAAATTTTTTATTATCGAGTTGATTTTTCAAGCCATGAAAGGACTTATTGAATTTTTCTAGATTTTTGTGATTCCTTGCAATTTCAGACTGAGGGTCAATAAGACCTTGTAAAGGAATATGAATTTTTGTGCCGTCAACCAGAGAAATTGCTGAAGGCGGGAGGTTTTTGCTTAAAAACTCAATCTTTTTAACTCTTGTTAAGTTAAGCAAGTAGTTTTTATTCTGTTCCAGTAATTTCTTAATGCTTTTATTTTTTTCGACAATGATGGTGATATCTTTCTTAGGCGAGATAAGCATTTCAGATCTTATGTTTCTAATGCCTGAGATTACTGATCTTAAAGATTCAATATTCTTAAGGTTAGAGGTTCCTAAATATTTTGTCGGAAGCTCTGAAACCATTATGCTCTTTTCCTTAGCTTTAAAAGTTTCTTTGAAAGATTGCCAAATTTCTTCTGTAATGAAAGGCATCATGGGATGGGCTAATTTGAGTGTCTTTTCAAAAATATCTAACAAGGAATTTTTTATTTGGATTTTCTCAGCATTGGAAATGCTTTGGTCATTAAGTCTAATTTTGCAAAACTCAATGTACCAATCGCATAACTTTTCCCAAATGAATTCGTAGAGAACTTGCGTAGCCAAGTCGAATCTAGAGTTGTCGATATAATCAACATAACTTTCTAAACTCTTGTTGAATTCAGATCTTATCCATTTATCGATTGGATCATCACTTAATTTCTTTGATTTTTTATATCCTTTGCATTGTAGCTTGATAAACCTTGAGGCATTCCACAACTTGTTACAGAAGTTTCTATAACCTTCGACTCGTTTGATATCAAAGTTTATGTCTCTACTTCCAGATGCCAGAGATGCAAAGGTAAGCCTAAGCGCATCAGTTCCGAAAGAAGGTATTCCAGAAGGAAATTCTTTTTTTGTTGCTCTCTCAATTTTGTCTTTCAAACTTGGGACAATTAAGTTTTCAGTTCTTTTTGCTATTAAAGTTTTTAGAGGGATTCCATCAATTACATCAATTGGATCAATTATGTTTCCTTTTGACTTGGACATCTTTTGACCTTCTGAATCTCTCACCAGTCCATGAATAAAAACTTTTTTAAAAGGAGGCTCTTTAAGAAATTTTTGCGAAATCATGATCATTCTGGCTACCCAAAAGAATATGATGTCAAAACCTGTAACCAAAATGGAAGTGGGGTGAAATTTTGCAAGTTGTTTAGTTTTTTTTGGCCAACCTAAAGTCGCAAAAGTCCACAATTGTGAGGAAAACCAGGTATCTAATACATCCTCATCTCTTATTAGGGTTCCAGAAACTTTGTTTTTCTTTCTTACCTCTGCTTCGGACTTTCCAACATAAACCTTTTTATTCTCATCGTACCAAGCCGGTATTCTATGTCCCCACCATAACTGACGACTAATGCACCAATCCTCAATATCCTTCATCCAATTGAAGAAAGTTTTTTCCCAATTTTTTGGCACGAATTGAACTTTCCCATTTTTAACTAATTTCGAAGCCTCCTTAGCCAAATCTTTTGTTTTTAAATACCATTGTTCGGTCAAATAGGGTTCTAAAATTTCTCCTGTTCTTTCGCCACGGGGTATAGCTAGTTTGTGCTTTTCACTTCCTACTAGTAAATTTGCTTGATCTAAATCTTCGATGATAATTTTCCTAGCCTCTAGCATTTTTAAATTCTGATATCTCTTAGGGGCGTTCTCGTTCAAAGTTCCATCTTTATTTAAAATATTTAAAAACTCGAGTTTGTGACGTTTGCCAATTTCAAAATCATTGAAGTCATGAGCTGGAGTAACTTTCAGACAACCGGTACCAAACGACATATCAACATAGTCATCAGCAATTACAGGTATCTCTCTATCCGTTAGAGGCAATTTAACTGTTTTACCGATAAGTTTTTTATACCTTTTGTCTTTTGGATTTACGGCAACAGCCATATCTCCCAATAAAGTTTCTGGCCTAGTGGTTGCTACAGATAGGTGACCTGCATCATGTTCATACTTGATATTCCAGATAAAAGAACTTTCTTCTTCATTAGAAACTTCAAGGTCTGATAATGCAGTTTGCAAAGAGGGATCCCAATTAACGAGTCTGTATCCTTTATAAATCAGCCCCTCATCATAGAGCTTACAAAATACTTCCGATACTGCATCGCTGAAGTCAGCATCCATAGTAAATTTTTCAGTGGACCAATCTACCGAAGAACCAAGTCTTCTAAGTTGCTTGGTAATGGTATTGCCAGAGTACTTTTTCCATTTCCAGATTTCTTTCTCAAACTTACTTCTGCCAAGAGATTCTCTTGTCTTGCCTGCACCTTCAAGTTTTCTTTCGACAACCAACTGTGTTGCAATGCCCGCATGGTCCGTGCCTACTTGCCATAAGACGTCATACCGCTGCATTCTTTTTAACCGCGTCATAATATCCATCAAGGTATTTTGGAACCCATGACCCATATGCAAGCTGCCCGTCACATTGGGTGGCGGAATCATAATCGAAAATGTTTTTTTTGATTTATAAGTGGGTTTAAAAAAACCAGATTTTTCCCAAAACCGATACCATTTTTTTTCTAAATTTTTTGGGTTGTAAGTCTTTTTCACTTTTAGTTAATGTAATTGGGATCCAATCCATCAATTTTACATTGTTTGAAGCTTTCTCTTGCCTGATTTTGCAAAGAGGCATTATCTTTTATGACAATTTGAAACACAGTATCGTAGTCCTGGTAGTCTGGAGGTAGCTTTGGGTTTAGATTAATCAAAGTTGAAAAATCGTTTTTTACTTTAATTCCTGGATAAGATATTTCGACAGGACAAGAAGGTATTTTTGCATCGTTAGAAATCTTATGAGCTAAAAAAACCTCGTTGAGGTCTTCCCAAAGCTTCTGATCGAGTTCATTAGCTTGAGTAGCATCATTACACCTCAGATTAATTTTATTCTGAGGAGAAGAGCCAAGTTCTAGAAATTTTTCTTCAACAAACTTAAGTAAGAAACTAATGGCTTCTTTTTCATTTTCTCCTGCAGAAATAAAACTTATTTCTTGGGTCATGCAGTGAGTAAATATTCAGACAAGAGAGGGACAGGCCTACCTGAAGAAACTTTTTGTCCTCCAATTCCATAAGCCGTTCCTGCTATATCTAAATGTGCCCACTTATACTTTTCAGTGAATCTTGAAAGAAAACAGGCGGCAGTTATTGTGCCGGCTGAACCACCAATATTTGCGATATCGGCATACCTACTTTTTAAACCACCTTGGTACTCATCCCAAAGAGGCAATTGCCAAGCTTTATCGCCACTGGCAATTCCCGAGCTAAGAATCTTATCAGCCAATTTTTGATCATTTGACATGACCCCGGTAGCTTCGTGCCCAAGGGCAACAATCACAGCACCCGTTAGGGTAGCGATATCAATAACACTTGCTGGCTTAAATCTTTCTACATAAGTTAGTGCATCACACAATACCAATCTACCTTCGGCATCCGTATTTAGTATTTCTACGGTTTGACCTGACATCGTGCTGACAACATCGCCTGGCTTAGTTGCAGTCCCACTTGGCATGTTTTCAGCTGAAGCAATGACACCGATAATATTTTTCTTCGGTTTAATTTCTGCTATCGCTCGCATCGTACCTAAGACACTAGCAGCTCCAGACATGTCGTATTTCATTTCGTCCATGGCACGCGAAGGTTTGATGCTAATCCCTCCAGTATCAAAGGTAATTCCTTTTCCAACAATTACATGCGGCTGTTCATCTTTTTTACCACCAGCATAGTTCATAATAATAAGCTTTGATTCTTGTACGCTACCGTTGCCAACAGACAAGAGGCAGTCCATACCTAATTTTTTCATTTCTTTTTCACCGAGTACTTTGGTTTTCACTGCAGAAAAAGTTCTAGATAAGGCTCGAGCTTGATTTGCAAGGTGCGTCGGGGTGCAAATGTTTGCAGGAGTATTCGCAAGCTCTTTACTGAAATTGCTGCCCGCACCAATTATTTGACCTTTTTTAAGAGCTCCAGACAGACCTGCTTTTTTTGAATCCATAAATATTTCTACTTTTTTTAAAACATTTTTTGGTTGATTCTTTTTGCCTTTAAAAAAGTATTGATAGCTTGACGCTTCTAGATGTCTGCCCAATACCTCAACCGTCCAACTGGTATCTCTATTTTCTACCGAAACTTCAGGAATGATTATTTTTACCGAAGCAGATTTTGAAGCCAATGCAGCGCTTGAAATTGATTGGCAAATTTTAAAATAGTCTACTTCTGAAATCTTTTTATTTTTTTTGCCTGTTCCAACGAAGTAAGATTTTTCAGCATTTACTCCACTTATGGCAGGTAGATAAACGCTATTTCCTATTTTTCCGGTAATCTCTTCCCTTAAAATAAGTTTTTTAATTGTGCCATTGCTAACTTCATTGATTACTTTTAAATCGCCATCAAGAGTTTTGGCTTCGCTAACACCTATTATTAAAGTCTGAAATTTATCTTTTTTGAAATTTAACTTTTTATTTGATGATATTGATTGATTTAATAATTTCTTCATTTCTTCTCCATACAAAATTTACTGTTAAACATGTGGGATAATACCCTAAGAATATAATAGCAATGCCAAAAATTATTACATTATATTTAATAGGACAAGTAACTAAGATTAGTTTTTTAACCTTAATTGTTTTATTTAGCGTTTTTTTTCTAAATGAGTTTACGGCCTATCTTGAAAAAGTCTCAAGCGGCGAGCTTTATCCTGAACTCCTGATATTGGTTTCGATTTATAGCATGTCTGAAATTGTTGAAGTCGTTCTCCCGCTGAGTATTTTTATCGGGACCATCATTGCCATTTATCGTCTTGATCAGAACAATGAATTATTGGCTTTTTCTAAAATGGGTCTTGGTAAACGAAAGGTCGTTTTAGTCTCTTGTATTCCAGCTGTATTTTTTGCGCTTTTTGTTGCTTTGGTTTCCTTTTACCTAACTCCACTTTCAAACAACAAACTTGCGTTTTTAAACGATGTTGAAAGATTTTCAGACAGATTTAAATTAATGGGAGCCGAAAAGATCAATGTCCTTGATGATCTTAATGCAATTTTTTATGCGAAGAAGGCTTCAGATAGGGGCTTCCAAGATGTCTTTTCGAGTTTTGAAACCAACGAATCGGAATTTGTTTTGACTGCCGATGAATTAATTTCAAAACCCTTAAATGAAAAAGAAAATCAGATATCTTTTGAGTCTGGTAAATTTTCCATTTTATCTGAAGCCATGCCACTCGATTTTAGCTTTGACGAATTCTTTTTAATCGTGCCAAAAAAGCCAATACTCAATGTTGAGGATTTAAAAAGAAAATATTTTCACGAACTATTGTCTACTAAAGATTCAGAGCGAATTGAATTACTAAAACGTTCTTCCATGCCTTTAATCATTATCATTTCAGCTTTGATAGCAGCATCCTTAACAATGAGATTGAAAGAGTCTGGGCGTTTTTATATTTTTCTTTCTGGTCTAATTATTTTTATGTCTTATTATGGACTATCACTTTCTCAGGAAGTCTTTAGTAATTTTTCTCTAAATTCAACGATAGTCTTTTTTAGCATTCACGGTATTTATTTGATTGCAGCCATTATGTTGGCACTGGATCAGAGTTATCAAAATTTTAGTTTTAATTTTGGCGGCTTAAAATATTCAAGAAACTTCATGATCAACCTCTTTGTTCTGTTTTTAATTGCCACTGTATTTTCTTATTTGGTTTTTTATGTCTTTTTATAGTCTTATTTTTGGTGATACTTTAGACAATCTTTTTACAAGGTATGCCTGGCGCTTTTTAATTCTTACTGTTGGGGTATTTTTTTTACTGGATTTAGTTCTCTCGTTTCTGAGTGAATTTGAAGATTTAAGTGAATTTTATTCATTTGATAAGATTCTGCTCTTTTTGGCATTTACGTCAGTTGATGCAGTTTTTGATATTTTTCCTTTAAGCGCAATTGTGTCGACAATCATGTGTATGGGTGCAATTTCAGATTCAGGAGAATTGATAGCAGCAAGGGTGTCTGGAAAAAAATTATCAAGAATTATCTTTGTGGTTCTAAAGCCAGTAATTTTTGGAATCACAATAATGCTTATTTCATGGCAATTTTTTATCCCCGATCTTCAAGACTCTGCTAATAAATTGAAATTCGAACCCACATCAAATCTCTCCGAACAAAAAGAGCAGTGGGTATTTAAAAACGATCGGTTTTCAAAAGTAACAGATCGAGGTGTCAGCAAGGAAGTAAAAATATATGATCTCGATGAAAAAGGAAATGTCGATAGTATTGTCATCGCTGAAGATTTCGAAATTACTGAAAACGAGTGGGTTATCAAAGAGGTAAGTGATTATAAAGAAAATATTGGTAAGTCAGATTTTGTCTGGGAAGATGCCCCAAAGTTGGCTATGAATTATTCCATGAAAGGTCTAAAACACATGTCCTTGACGGATAACTATTATTATTGGCAATCCATCAACGAAGCCGCTGACCGAAACAAAGTGGGTTACCAATTTTGGAAGAAAATGCTTGAACCCATTTCTTTGATCTGTCTTATTATTTTTGCCTTAGCCATTTCGCTGAAAGCTCTAGGCAGGAACAAAAGTGTCGATCGTTTCGTTTTGGGAATTTTAATTGCCTTTGGCTTTAACCTTTTAATTAAAATCTTCGGCAATATTTCTTTGATTCTCGGTTGGAGTGCTTTTTGGGGAATTCTGCTATCTTCTTTGCTTCTGCTTTACTTCGGCATAAGAATCATTCGGCGCGTTTAGACTTTTACCAAAAACGTTTTTGATAAAATATCGTTTAAAGTTTTTTTATCCTTACGAAATAACATCGGTAGATAATTCAAGCCAAATAACAAAGTGAAGATCAATCCCAGTAGACATCGATAAACCATCCTGCCGAAATTAACCTCGGAAGATTCAGCTTGAGCCAAGCGAACTTTCCAAACTTGCATGCCTAATGTTTGACCTTTATTTTTTTTCCAAAAATAACAGTAAAAACCAACTCCCAAAGCTAAAAATACCAAATACATCAAAGGGCTTTCCACTTCAGTATTTAATGCGTAGGTAATGAGTAGAGTGAGACCCACACAAAGGGCAATGATTAAAATCAAGTCATAAAAAAGAGCAACCATTCTCCTGAAGAAGCCTGCTGGTTTATAATCTAAAGTAGAATTCATATTATGTCTGAACAAGAAGCTAATCTATCACAAAGCAATTTCTTCGGTCATCCCATTGGCTTAAGAACCTTATTCTTTACTGAGCTCTGGGAGCGAATGTCTTATTACGGCATGCGTGGCTTGCTTGTTCTTTATATGACCATTGGTGTGGTTGGCAATCCAGGACTGGGTTGGTCAAACGTTGAAGCCAATGCCATTTATGGTATTTATGCAGGGATGGTTTATTTCTTGGCTTTACCAGGGGGTTGGCTTGCAGACAATTTATTGGGTTATCAAAAAGCTGTGCTTTATGGCGCATTGATTATCATGTTGGGTCACTTTACCTTGGCCATTCCCTTGGAAGAGACTTTTATTTTGGGCTTGGCTTTTGTTGCCATCGGCACCGGCCTTCTAAAACCCAACATCTCTTCAATAGTAGGACAGCTTTATACAGATCACGACGAACGCAGAGACTCCGGTTTCACCATATTTTACATGTCGATCAATATCGGTAGCATGCTGGGCTTTGCTGTCTGTGGTTACCTAGGTGAGCGTATCGGCTGGCATTGGGGTTTTGGTGCTGCAGGCATTGGTATGCTCTTTGGCGTCATTCAATTTGTTTATTTTCGAAGTCAGCTTGGCACTGCCGGCTTAAATCCAAATGAGATGGCAGAAGGGCGCAGAAGCACTTTGCGACTTTGGACCATCATTACGGTTTTATTTTTTGCTGCAGTAGTCATCTCAGGTGTTCTTGGGCTTTGGAGTATCGATCCAGTATTTTTTGCCGAACGTTTTCGTGACTTTTTGGTTGTCATTTCATTTATCTATTTTGGTTACTTATTTTTCTTTGCAGGTCTTACAAGTCACGAAAAGAAAAACGTTTTGATGCTTTTACTGTTATTTGTGGGAGCGGCTGCTTTTTGGTCTGGTTTTGATCAGTCAGCAGGTTCGTTATCAATCTTTACCAGAGATTATGTGAATCTTACTTTTGGCTCTTTTCAAGCACCTGTCAGCTGGACGCAATTTTTAAACCCACTGTTTGTAGTGATGTTTGCACCGTTCTTTGCGTATCTTTGGGTCTTTTTGGGGAAAAGAAATTTAAATCCCAATACGCCTATTAAATTTGCCATTGGGTTAATTTTTATGGGTCTTGGCTTTATTGTGATGCTTTACGCTGTGCAATACGCCATGTTAGAAGCGCCAGTAGGCGTTCAGTGGTTGCTCTTAACTTACCTATTGCATACTTTTGGCGAATTGGCTTTATCGCCAGTTGGCTTATCTGCTTTCTCAAGATATTCACCTAAAAAATATCTTGGTCAAATGATGGGTTTATGGTTTTTGGCTTCCTCTCTTGGCGGAGTGCTTGCTGGATTGTTTGGTGGAGAAGCAACCGAGTCCGGCTTGAGTAGCATGACTCCAATATTTTCTGAACTAATCTATTATTATTTGATCTTGGCAGCAGTCTTAATAGTTCTCTCTTTCTTTATTAAAGGGAAAATTAATTCATGAAAAACCTACTCCTAATTCTGGCTTTTTGGAGCAGCAGGAGTATTAAGAAAAGTTATTGCCCAGTGTAAAAGAATAACCGCAGTTAAATCTCCAGTTGTATCTAACATTCTGCTAAAGCCCATACCACCAAGAAAAGTAAAAATACAGGCATTGAGTTTCCAGCGTAAAGTGAAATAGTGAATGGTTGCAAAAAGAAGGTTGCTTATGAGAGCTCCAAGCCAAAAGAAACTGATACCGGTAATATCTGAAGAAATTAAAAGAGGTAGAGAAAGCCTGAAGGCAATTTCTTCAACTACAGAAATCATGAAGAGATATCCAACCCAGATTAATTGACGCAAATCAACTTCTCTTTTTGTATATTTCAGAAATCCAAAGATAAAAGTTGCAACTATCAAACTCCAAAGAAGATATTTCAGAGGATTTCTAAATAAATTATCTAGTGAAGACAATAGCGCAGTTTGAATGGATGGTAACAAAAGACAAATAATCGCTATCGAAGCCATGGTTAAGCCATGTCTCGCAAGTACTTGACGAAATTTAGATATGTAAGTTTCTGGACTTACACTGCCTCTTTGCAGTCTGCCCGCTGGTATAGGGCTTGATGATTCATTCATTATCTAAAAAAATTTAATATTGGAAATTATTTTTTCGATTCTTCCTCATCCATTTCCTTCCAAACTGAATCTAGGACATTGCTGGCAGTAACTGAGTTAGGCCAACCAGTATAATGCGCTAGATGAAAAATAATCTCTTCTAATTTTTCTTTGGAGAAACCTAAATTTCTAGCACCTCTGAAATGAAGCCTCAATTCGTTTTCCCTATTTAAAGAAATCAAACTAGCCACAGTAATCAGGCTTCGTTCTTCTATCTCCAGTCCTGGCCTCGTCCAAACGCCACCAAAAAGAGTTTCAATTGTATGCTGCCTGAAATCATCGGAAATAGCTGAGCCTGCATGGGATAAGAAGTTTAATTTTTCAACCACTTCCATTCCTGCTTTTAATTTTTTTTCATCACTTTCATAAGACATATCTTTTCTCCTGTAACTAAGACTTATTATTTTATTCTAAATTGAATAGAGACTATCAGTGAATCTCAAAAACTGAATTAGTCGTTGGAGTGTAATTCTTCGTTAAGTTCTATGACTTTTTTATTCGGGCGACATTGAATGGAACCCGTTAGAGAATTTCTAATAAACAAAAGATCAGATTTCGAAGCAAGTTCAGACGCTTTAACTGTTTCAGAAATTTCACCTTTGTCATCGATAACTTCTACTTTGGAGGAAGCTGTCAGATAAAGTCCAGCCTCAACTGTGCATCTATCTCCCAAAGGAATTCCTAAACCGGAATTAGCGCCAAGCAGACAATTTTTTCCAAGAGAAATTCTGACATCATTACCACCGGATAAAGTCCCCATAGTTGAAGCGCCACCACCAATATCGGTTTTATCTCCAATCACAACTCCTTGAGAGATTCTGCCTTCGATCATTGCTTCGCCTAAAGAACCGGCATTAAAGTTCACAAAGCCCTCGTGCATGATGGTTGTTCCGGATCCAAGATAAGCGCCTAATCTTACGCGATTGGCATCGGCAATTCGGACATCGGATAAAGTCACGTAATCGGTCATGCGCGGAAATTTATCAACGCTGTGGACCAAGATGTGTCGGTTCTCTTTTCTTGCCTCAAGTTGCGCTTTTTTGAAATCATCAATCGAGAAGGGACCTTCAGAGGTCCAAAAAACATTTTGTAAAATTCCAAAAATACCATCCAAATTGGTTTCGTTTGGTTTGACCAAGCGATAAGAAAGCAAATGCAGTTTCAAATAGGCTTCTGGTACTGAAGTAGGAGCTTTGTCATCACTGACAGAGACTTTTTCAAAAGCAGTATCGGATGACTCAAGATCTTCAGCGGAAATATTTTCTTCCGCAAAAAACATTTCGATCCAGTCACCGTCACTGTTTTTTGTGCCAATGCCTAAGCCAGTCCAATTACTCATTATCTAAAACCTTTTTTATGCTCGTTAATGCTTTTGTTGTTGATTCTATATCATGCACCAAAGCAATTCTTAAATATTGTTCTGCAGGATTTTGTCCATTGTCTTCAGCGCCTAAATATTTACCAGGTAATACTATGACTTGTTCTTCGTCGTAAAGTTTTTTGGTAAAAGCTTCTGCATCCTTTACTTTCAACCAAAGATAGAAAGCCCCATCTGGGGTTAAAGAGTCTTTGTCTAAAATTTCTTCAGCCAATTTAAATTTTTCTGCATAGGCAACTCGATTATCTTCAACGGTTTTGTCGTCTGCCCAAGCCAAAGTACTCGCATTTTGAATAGGTAATGGGACGCTGACACCATGAAACATGCGATATTTTGAAAAGGCAGAAATGATACTGGCATCTCCGGCTGCACAACCGGACCTAAAGCCTGGTAAGTTTGAACGCTTTGAAAGACTATGCAGTGCTAAAACATTCTCCAAGCTACCGTTTACTTCCATGGCAGCTTCCAAAAGGGAAGTGGGTTTTTCACCAAAATAAATATCTATGTAGCATTCATCGCTTAAAACCTTAAAACCGAATTCTTTGGAAAGCGATACCACTTTGCAAAGCTCAGCCTTACTCATTACTTTACCGGTAGGATTGGAAGGCGAGCATAGGACGAGCAGCTGACATTTCTCCCAAACTTCTTGTGCGACATTTTCAAAATCCATTTGGAAATTATTTTCTTCAGAGCAATTTAAAAAATGAGGTTTCGCTCCGGCAAACAAAGTCGCACCACCATAAATTTGATAATAAGGGTTCGGCATACAAACATAAGGTTTCTCACTAACTGCTTCTCTATTGACCATGGTTTGAATGGCAGAGAACGTACCTTCTCTGGTACCACCAACCAAAAAGATTTCTTCATCTTTTACATTTTTCAGATTGAAATTGTTGGCTAGGTAATTTTGGTAACTTTTTTTTAGTTCAGGAACCATCGCCATCGGAGGGTAGTGACTGAATAATTCTTTGTTCTGATTGATGGCGTCTAAAATTTTTGGACTGGCCGGATGCTTTGGCTCGCCAATGGACAGATTGATCTCTGCTGGAGATTTTTTTGGGCTAATGAGTTTTCTCAATCTTTCAAAGGGATAAGATTGAATCTCAGCGATTAAATTATTCATAGACTAAAAACTTTCTTCACTTCTTTTGGTAAGAACTTCAAAGCCGTCTTGAGTCACCAGGATGGTGTGTTCCCATTGGGCAGATAATCTGCCATCTGCAGTCTCAACCGTCCAACCATCGGTTTTAGACAGCTTGGTTTTGTAGGTACCCAAATTTATCATGGGTTCGATGGTAAAGCACATGCCTTCTTGTAACGACATGCCAGTATTGGGTTGGCCGTAATGCAAAACTTGCGGATCTTCATGAAAGACTTTGCCAATGCCATGTCCGCAGTACTCTCTTACGACCGAGTAATGATTGCCCTCAGCATGGACTTGAATGGCATGACCAATATCACCCAATCTAGCTCCAGGCTTAACTTGTTCGATACCTCGATAAAGACATTCTTGAGTAACATCTACCAAGCGTTGTGCATGCGGTTGGGCTTTGCCCACCATAAACATTTTGCTAGTATCGCCGTGATAACCATCTTTTATGACAGTGACATCGATATTTATGATGTCATTGCTTTTTAGAATTCTATTTTCAGCTGGAATACCATGACAAACCACTTGATTGATCGAGGTGCAAATCGATTTTGGAAAACCTTTGTAGTTCAAAGGTGCTGGGATGCAATTGATCTCATCAACGATGTAGTCATGACAAATTTTATCCAACTCACCGGTGGAAATTCCTGGCTTCACATGCTCACCAATCATCTCCAAAGTCTGAGCAGCAAGCTTGCCTGCGACTCTCATACCTTTTATATCATCCGAATTTTTAATCATAAGTTAAATTTTTAATGGACTTTACAGAGTTATTTCATTAGAGTCACATTCTAATGCAAACGGCATTAGATTTTAAAACGCGATCCATAGTTTCTACTTTGTTCGCGTTTTTTTTTATCCATTTGAAGCAGGTGTTTCATGAGAGCTAAACCTGCTCAGCTTATCCTAAAATCAGGTGAAATCTTCGATGGCGAGGCTTTTGGTTACACCAAAGAAAAAGTAGGAGAGCTGGTTTTCAACACTTCAATGACCGGTTACCAAGAAATCATTACCGACCTCTCTTATACCGACCAACTCATTTGCTTTACTTATCCGCATATTGGAAACGTTGGCACCAATATCGATGATCACGAATCAGTCGTTGGCGGTGCGAGCGGTGTGGTAATCAGAGACCTTACGCGAGTTGAGAGCAATTGGAGAAATGAACTTTCTTTAGCTGATTTTTTAAAGGCCAATAAAGTGCCAGGAATAAAAAACATTGATACCAGAAAGTTAACCAGAGTTTTGAGAAACAAAGGTTCTCAACCAGCTTTTATTTCCTATAAGAAAAAGACCAAAAAAGATATTGAAAAATTGTTTGAAAGATTCGGCAGCTTAAAAGGCAAAGATTTGGCATCCAAGGTAACGACCGCAAAATCTTATCTATGGAAAAAGCCAAGTTATGGTGCAAAAAAACCCAAGCTCAAATACAAAATCATAGCTTTGGATTTTGGCGTCAAGCATAACATCCTCCGTTTGTTAGTTGACCGCGGATGTGAAGTAGAAGTCATGCCAGCCAATACCGATTTTGAAAACATTCTTGGTAAAAAACCAGATGGCGTATTTTTATCCAATGGGCCAGGAGATCCAGAACCTTGTCATCAACCAATAGAAACCATTTCAAGATTGATTAGAGAAACAAAAATACCTTTGTTTGGTATTTGTTTAGGTCATCAACTTTTAGGTTTAGCGTTGGGCATGAAAACTGAAAAAATGAAATTCGGTCACCACGGCGCCAATCATCCTGTAAAAAATCTCAATACAAACGAAGTGGCTATAACCAGTCAAAACCATGGCTTTACGATTTCAGAAAAGTCTTTATCAAAAGATATTTCAATTACACACCGATCTTTATTCGATGGCTCTATTCAAGGAATTTCTTTTCAAAAAAATAGAGTTTTTGGTTTTCAAGGTCATCCAGAAGCAAGTCCGGGACCGCAAGAGTTGCAATCACTCTTTGACACTTTCATCACTCAGGTAAATAAATATGCCAAAAAGAACTGATATCAAATCCGTTTTGATCATTGGCGCAGGACCAATCATCATTGGCCAAGCTTGTGAATTTGACTATTCTGGAGTTCAAGCTTGTAAAGCTTTAAGAGAAGAGGGTTACAAAGTCATCTTGGTTAATTCCAATCCAGCTACAATTATGACCGATCCTGGCTTGGCGGATGCTACCTACATTGAACCTATTACGTGGCAATCTTTAGAAAAGATTATCAAGATCGAAAAACCTCATGCCATTTTGCCGACAATGGGTGGGCAAACAGGGCTAAACGTAGCTCTGGATTTAAATAAAAAAGGAATTCTTAAAAAATATAACATTGAATTGATTGGTGCTACCAAAGAAGCGATCGATAAAGCCGAAGATCGAGAACTCTTTGCTGCAGCAATGGGAAAAATTGGTCTTAAAGTACCTTTGGCAAAGTTGGCACACAATATTGAAGAGTGTTGGGAAGTACAAAAATTAGTTGGTTATCCATGCATCATTAGACCCAACTTTACTTTGGGTGGTTCTGGCGGAGGAATTGCTTACAACAGCGATGAGTTTGAAGAGATTTGTCACAGAGGGTTGGATTTATCACCAACTTCCGAACTTTATATTGATAAATACCTTGCAGGTTGGAAAGAGTATGAGATGGAAGTTGTTAGAGATAAAGCTGATAACTGCATCATTATTTGTTCCATTGAAAATTTTGACCCTATGGGAGTTCACACTGGGGATTCGATTACTGTAGCACCAGCACAAACATTGACCGACAAGGAATACCAAATGATGCGAAATGCTTCAATGGCTATCCTTAGAGAAATTGGAGTAGAAACCGGCGGATCCAATGTCCAGTTTGCCATCAACCCAGATGATGGAGAGATGGTAGTGATTGAAATGAATCCTAGAGTTTCCAGATCATCTGCTTTGGCATCGAAGGCAACAGGTTTTCCGATCGCCAAAATAGCGGCAAAACTTGCCGTTGGTTTCACTTTGGATGAATTGCAAAACGATATTAGTAAAGATTCCATTCCTGCCTCTTTTGAGCCAACGATTGATTATGTAGTCACAAAAATTCCAAGATTTAACTTTGAAAAATTCGCGGGCGCCAATCCTACTCTTACCTCACAAATGAAATCGGTTGGAGAGGTCATGGCTATTGGTTCCAACTTTAAAGAATCATTACAAAAAGCCATGCGTGGTTTGGAAATTGGCTCTTCAGGTTTCGAATCGCCTGAACAAGCTAAAAATGTTTCTGCTATCAAACCAAGACTAATTACCCCTACTCCTGAGAGACTTTGGTTTATTGGAGAGGCTTTTAGGAAAGGTATGGATATCAATGAAATCCAAGCTTTTACCGGTATTGATCTTTGGTTTCTA
>CACEOL010000013.1 GCA_902561325.1 uncultured SAR86 cluster bacterium
TAATTCCCAAACTGATTCAGAGTTAATAGCTCACCAACTGGATTTTTTCTTAAATCAAGGAAATGAGATGCTGGAAGCCATGTCTCTTTTGAAAGAAAAATTAGAAGGTGCTTACGCCGTTGCTGCAATTGATTTAAAAAACGAATCGCATTTCTATGTGATGCGAAATAAATCGCCACTTCTTTTGGGGCAATCCGATTCAGGCATGTTTGCTGCATCAGACCCTTTGGCGCTTGCTGATTTAACTAACGAATTTATCTTCCTAGAAGATGGGGATGTCGCAGAGGTTTCCTCAAAAGAGTACAAAATTTTAGATAAGAACCAAAAGAGAGCTATTAGAAAAATCACCACTATTGATGTTTCAAGCGAGGCGATGGGCAAAAACGGCTATCGCCATTTCATGGAAAAAGAAATTTATGAGCAGCCAAATGCAATCTTAAATACTTTAGACGGCAGGATTGGGGGCGAAGATGTACTCGAAAATATTTTTGGAGAAGGTTCTAATGAGCTGCTTTCAAAAGTAGAAAGAATTCAAATAGTTGCTGCAGGCACAAGCCTGCATGCAGGCAGAGTGGCAGCAAATTGGTTTTCAGCAATTGCGAACCTCCCAACGCAAATAGATTATGCGAGCGAATACCGCTACAAAAATCCGTACGTCGATAAAAACACCCTGTTATTGACTATTTCTCAATCGGGGGAGACCGCGGACACTCTAGGCGCTTTAAGATACGCCAAAGAGAGAGACTATTTGGGCTCTCTTGCCATTTGCAATGTGCCCACAAGTTCTCTTGCCAGAGAATCTGATTTTGTTCTGTTGACTAATGCAGGTCCTGAAATAGGCGTTGCCTCTACCAAAGCCTTTACCACGCAATTAACCGCCTTGATGTTACTTACTCTGTCTTTGGCAAAAGCAAGGAATCTTAATCCGAGATTGAGAGGGAGGGTTGTTGGCGCTTTAAGGGCGTTGCCTGAAATAATCTCTGAGTCTCTCGAATTGAAGCCCAAGATTATTAAAATTGCCAAAGAAATAGCAAAAAAAGATAACGCTTTATTTTTAGGGAGAGGTATTTTTTATCCGATAGCCAAAGAAGGCTCACTAAAACTAAAAGAAATTTCTTATATTCATGCCGAAGCTTATCCTGCAGGAGAGCTAAAACACGGACCACTTGCATTGATTGATAAAGATATGCCCGTTATTGCCTTGGCACCCGAAAACGAATTGGCAGAGAAATTGATTTCAAACCTAGAGGAAGTTAAAGCAAGGGGGGGCAAATTGTTTGTAGTTGGTAATGCCGCAGGCAATATGAAATTGAAACAAAAGAACCTCATAAATTTGCCTGAATGCGATTTCTTGCTATCACCCATTTTGTATACAGTGCCCTTGCAAATTCTTTCTTACGAAGTAGCATTACTTAGGGGGACAGATATCGACCAGCCAAGAAATTTAGCCAAGTCTGTCACAGTTGAATAAGACTCGACGTCGTATTTAGTAAAAAATTTAGAGAATTTTTAAAAAAGTTTTACTTGTGCAACAATTCAATTATGTCAATTCAAAGTTCTATCATAGGTGCTTCGGGAGAATATTTAGTTCTTTCGCATTTACTAAGACTAGGTTTGATTGCTGGAAAAACTCCTGATTTTACTAAGGACTACGACATTGTAGTGCTAAATGAAAGCGGAGAGGATTCTGCCCCAGTCCAAGTAAAAACTTCCACAAATAGAAACTGGATGATGAGCAAAAAAAACGAAAAAATTATCACAAATCTAGTTTACTGCTTTGTAAGATTTGAAGGCGAAAATAAGAGCGAGATATTTGTCATGAAATCAGTTGATGTATCTGAATTTCTAAAAATGTCTTATAAAATTTGGTTGAAAGTTCCGGGCAGAAATCAAAGACCTCATAAAGATACTAATATGCGCAAACTAGATTCTGACTTTAAAAAACATTTCCAAAAGACAGAAAATCTCTCAAAATATTTGAACGAAAAAGAGTTAGCATTCATTGAAAGTCACAAAGAAGGTTGGTTGGATAGATATAAATTTGCATGGGACAACATTAAAATATGAAATACGACGTCAGTTCTGATTCAGTCACTGTGGAATAGTTCACAACAGTGAATAAGCAGAGGGGTTTTAATGTTAATAAATAACCAAGTCTTCATTACAAGATTTGTCATTTTTACATTTTGTGTGACTGCAATTCATTTCATATTAGAAAGTCTATACACAATACAATTTGGACAATCATTTTTAGGACTATTACCTGACTTAATCGCCGACGCACTTTTAGTAACGGGTGGCGTACTAGTTTTAAAAAACTCAAAAGCGATAGGTATTTTATGCGGGGCATGGGGATTTACTTTTTGTCTGCATTATCGATCTTGGGCGTGGAGATTTGAGTCAGTGCAAGACGGTTCTGCAACTTCAGTCGATGAAATAACAATGATTGTCTTGGCGTCCACTATGTTTATTTCAATAGTCTGTTTTATTCTGACTCTATTAATGTGTTTGCCAAAAAGAGATTAATGTTATTCAATGTTGTGAACAAAACCGTTACAGTAGAGTAGTAATGTATTCCCATCTAAATTACAGTAATTTGTCTTAAGGAGAATCTATGTTCCAGTGGTCATATTTTATTATCTTTGTCTTCTTGGGATTTGTCTGTGGATATACTAATCCGAATGTCCCTGCGCACAGGACAAAACCAATCGGCAACTTTTTTTGGTTAGCAGTTCTTGTAACAGTCATTGCAGCAATCGTTAATTTTGCAACTTTTGGATTTTTTTGGGGTTTATTAACAGTTATAGAAGTATCGATAGGTTATTTTATTGGCAGAAAAATATCTGTTGGGGACTCTTCGGATGTTTAGACTTGCGATTATACTTTCCTTGCTTTTTAGTTCTGGATCTTTTGCTCTTTCCGACTCTCAAA
This sequence comes from uncultured SAR86 cluster bacterium, assembly GCA_902561325.1. GTDB lineage: Bacteria > Pseudomonadota > Gammaproteobacteria > Magnimaribacterales > AG-339-G14 > MEDG-81. Next base: position 2,932 of record CACEOL010000013.1, read on the forward strand.
AAAGAGAAATAAAAAAATCCGTCGATAACATGAAGGCAGTTTTACCTAGAAGAGTAGATCAAATGACAACAGTTGTAGATACATGGATGAGAGACAACACTTGGTATATGAAGACAGTTATAAACATTGGCGATAGAAAAATTAACCAAAAAATTGCCGATTTCATAAGCGAATATATTAAAGATCAGTATTGCCGACCTCCTTGGGAATATATTGATGCAGGGTTAAATATTTCAAATCAGTATTATGATCAAAGAGGAAATTACTTATTTGTAGCATCGGTAAATAAAAGAATATGCGGCAGATGATTTGAAATGGGTTTTTTTAGAGATATTTGGGAAGAATTTAAAGGGACAAATGCGGGATTGAAAGAACAATACATGGAAAGCACTTATCCAAATTTTAAACACAGTCTCGCAACTAATTATTTTTTTTTCATCGTATCTGCGTTAAATGAGACTAATTATTTAAACGGAGTACCTAATTATTCTTTTCAGGAACTTTCCGAGGAATTTAAATTTAATTCAAGGTTGGTTTTCAGAGAGAAAATATGTTGTGAATGGGAAGATAAACCTTATGACGGAGGTCCAAATGGGTATGAATACAGTCCATACAACTCCATTTATAAGCATCTCTACACAACCTTTTTCTTTTCTAGAATCGAATTAGAAGCAACAAGTTTTGTAAAACATAAATTTAACTCGGGCATATTTTTCAATCCCTCAAACTATCAGATGCCAAACCCTATTCTTAAAATTCTTCCTAAAGAAAAGGAAGTTGAAGAGGTCTTTAATTATCTTAAGAAAATAATTAAATTAACCAAATAAAAGATGTTTATTTTAGGAACAAGACTAAGATTTAACTTAGGAAAAGTATTTTCTTCAAAAAATATGAATGGAGCGCCTACAAAAGGAAATCTAACGTTTTCTTCATTTTTATTTCACGAAGGCATTTCTTTTTCCTTGCCACATGTTGCTTATCTAGATCTCTCTATAAAAGATAAACTATTTATTGTAGTCAAATTTTACTTATCTTTTTATATCGACGAATACAAAGGTTTTAAGTCAAGTCTGATATTAAATTATGATATTGATGTTTCTGACTGGGAAAGAGATTTGATTCGTTACGTTAGAACAAGAGACCCGTCAAACATCTTTAGAGATGAAGTAAGTGAGTATGAAAAATTTAGATTGAAGGATTGGTGTGACGCTTACACAATGAACAGAAAGGAAAATGCTACCTTTTCTTAAAAAACGAACAAAAACACCTACCCCCAAAACTAATCAGTCACTGTGGAGTAGTTTACAACAGTAAATTAGCTTCATGGAAAAAGGTAATTTAATTGGATAATAATAAAAATTCTAAATTGAAAGAGCTTCTAGAACAGATTGCTAAACTAGAAGAAGAAAACGCGCACTTAAAAAGTAAAAAGAAATACGGACTTGTTTGGGATTTACCTAAGGATGATAGACTGATTGAGCTTGAAGATAATATAGTCCTTCTATCCGAAGTCAAAAAAAGATCTATACACTCAGACAAAACCCTGCCATGGAATTATGTTCTAGAGGGAGATAATTTTCATAGTTTGGCTGTTTTGAATCATACGCATTCTAAAAAAATAGACGTTATCTATATTGATCCCCCTTACAACACAGGTGAAGGAGAAAAGTGGGCTTATAACAATAAAATTGTAAATAAAGATGATGGTTACAAGCACTCCAAATGGATCTCCATGATGGATATAAGGCTTAAAGCTTCTAGAGGGCTTCTTAAAGAGGATGGTGTTTTAATTTGTGCTATAGACGAGCACGAATTACCAAGATTATTGCTGTTGTTAGAGGAAAATTTTAAAAACTATCACATTCACACTGTCCCAATTGTGCACAATCCGAAAGGAACACAGTACGGACAATTCTCAAATATACATGAATATGCAATTTTTGTGATCCCAGATATCCCAAAATACAATGACAAAAATGCTTTGCAAATAAAAAAAGATATTGAAAAAACAAAGGAAGAGATATCAAAAATTTTAAAAAGCTCATCAGATGAAGAAGTAATGGCTCTTATTAAAAAGTACTTCCCTGAAGAATTAATTGATACAAGAAGTCTTAGAAACTCAAATAAACTTGAGGGAAATAATAGTGGCGCTAGGGCAAAAGGTAAAAGTCAAACCTTTTTCCCGATCATAATTGAAGATAATAAAATTATAGAGATTGGAGATGTCTGTGAACATAATTTTCATCCAGGCAAAGCAACTATTAAGAAAGGAAATCAATACTTTATCTATCCTATCGATTCTAAAGGTAATGAAAGAAAGTGGATGTGGAGCAAAGAGGTAGCTGAAAAAAACATCGATCTTCTATCAATTAAAAAATTAGGTAAAGATGCTTTTGATATTATTAGAGCAAAGGAATACGTTACACCTAAATCAATTTTTAGTGGCTCTAGATATAGTGCCAGCGAACATGGTACCAAACTCCTCCAAAAGATTTTTCCTGAATTATCTAAAGATAATCAATTTGATTATGCTAAATCTATTCACTTGGTTAAGGATTGTATTTCTTTATTTATAAAAGATAAAAAAGATGCCCTTGTTTTGGACTTTTTCGCAGGCTCAGGAACAACTGCCCATGCTGTTTTAGAGATTAACAAAGATGATAACGGGCTCAGAAGATCAATTATGTGCTCTACAAATGATGAGAAAGAGCCAATTGCTGAAAAATATACTTATAAACGGATCGAGAGAGCCATAAGTGGCTACAAGGATGGAAAAAAAGATGTACCAGGAATTAAAGCGAACCTGAAATATTTTAAGACAGAGTTACATCCCTTACCTAGAACTGATGGCATGAAATCTTTAATTGCAAAAAAGATGGTAGATACTATTTGTTTTGAAAACAATACTTTTAAAAAAACTGTTGAAGAAGAAGGATTTTTAATATTTGAAGGAAGCAATTATTCTGTTGGCATCATTTTTGATGAATTTAAAACTGATAAGTTTTTAAAAAAAGTCTCAAAAAGCTCTGCCAAATTTAAAGTCTATTTTATGTCGTTTAGTGCAGAGGGTTTTTTTGAAGAGCTTGAGGTAAATCAAAATATAATTGAGTGCAGAACTGTTCCAGTGCCTCTTATTAATTCAATTCATCGTATTTATAGAGACTTAAAGGCATAACTTAATCAATATGAATTTTACATTAAGAAAATATCAAGAAAAGGCAGTAAAGGATTTGTTGTCAAACTCTCGAGATTTTATTGAAGAAAATTTTGATGAATCAAAAATATTATTTCACTCTCCCACTGGATCTGGAAAAACAGTGGTTGTTGCTAATTTTCTTGAGCGATTTATCGCAGAGAGTAATCCTGCAAATGATTTTGTATTTATATGGATAGCCCCTAGAAAACTTCATGATCAAAGCAATGAAAAGCTCTCAAAAATATATAAGGATAAAAATATTCTTAAATGCTCTGAAATAGGAGATTTAAAAAATAATCGAATCCAAAAAAACGAAATTCTTTTTCTAAATTGGGAAAGTATAAATAAAAGCACCAATACATTCATCAAAGAAAATGAAGATGAAATTAATCTTGAATCAGTTATAAAAAATACAAAGCAAATAGGTAGTAAAGTTATTCTCATAATAGATGAGTACCATCATGGGGCGGCAACAGATAGATCTTTGACATTAGTCGATGAAGTAATAAAACCAAATCTCAGCATTCAAATGACTGCTACACCAAAAGGTGGTGATCGTGATGCGATAGTACGAGTACGACACTCACAAGTTGTAGAAGAGGGAATGATTAAAAAAAATATTATTCCTAATGAAGGGTTTAAAGAGCGAAAACTTATAGGCGGACAATTAGAAACAAATATTAAAGGCGGCACTGACATTCTCTTTTTGGAGAAGTCATTAAAAAAAAGGAAGGAAATCCATGAAGCCTTTATTAAGAAAGGCATAGACGTAAATCCATTACTTCTTATCCAATTACCAGACGACAAAAAAGGGCAAAAAAACGATTTGAGAGAGAAAATAGAAGATTATCTCAATGATGAATACGACATTTCTGTATCCAATGGAAAGCTAGGTATTTATCTAAGCAAAGACAAAAAAAAGTTACAGAACATTAAAGATAATAATAATGAAGTTGAAGTGCTTATTTTTAAACAAGCAATTGCTCTTGGATGGGATTGCCCCAGAGCGCATGTGATAACTTTTTTTAGAGAGTGGAAAGAATCTACATTTTCAAAACAGACAATAGGAAGAGTTTTAAGAATGCCAGAGCCAGAAAAAGGGCATTACGACGATGATCTTTTAGATAATGCATTTATTTTTGCCAATCAAAATTTGATTAAAGTAGAAGAGGATATTAGTAAAGGCTATGTTTCTATAGAACAGAGCAACAGGAAGCATAACCCAAAATTTTCAATGCACTCTGTTTATACAAAAAGACAACGAGAAAAAACAAGATTAGATAAAGATTACATTACGTCGTTTCTTAAGGCGGCTGAAACATCCGGTTTAAAGACTGTGATAAAACTTAAGGGCAACAAAGTTACAACAAGCTTCCTTTCAGAAAATAAAATTGAAAGTCTTGATAGATTTTCATTTGAGAGAGACATTAACCATACATCGATTGACATAGAAAATACCGAAGAGATGGAATCTTATTTCAATAACTTCTCAGCCAGTTCATTGGCTCCAGAATTTTATGCAGAAGATAGATCCATCAAGCAAGTAAACAAAGCTATATATAAATTTTTTTTGAATGAATTTCAAATCAATTTCGAACAACATCAATTTCAAATTATGGAAATTGTATTATCTAAAAAAAATATTAAACACTTTAGGAATACTATTGAAGATGCCAAGGCTCTTTACCAGGAAATTCAGGAAGAAAAAGATAATATTTTAGAAGTTTTGACAGATTGGAATATTCCAAAAAAAATAGACTATCAAAACGATGTTACAGAGCTATCTGTAAAGAAATCAATAATGATGCCCTTTTTCTATAATAAGGTTAAGCTTTCAAATCCTGAACGCTATTTTATAAATTATCTTGATGAGTCCAAAGATGTCTTGTGGTGGTACAAAAACGGAGAAAAAGAAAGCAAGTATTTTGCTGTTCCATATAAAGATGAATCTATTACAAAGCCATTTTTTGTAGATTTTATTATTATGTTAAAGAATAAAAAAATCGGTTTTTTTGATACCAAGAGCGGCACATATTTGAATGAAGCTATGACAGATGGAAAAAATGACGGATTATTAGATTTTTTAAAGAGCGATTCAAGTTATTTTGGCGGTATAGTTACCAATACCAAAGATGATGGTTCAGGAGTCTGGAAAGTTTTTAAAAAACCTTCTCAAAAATTTATTAGAGGAGATTTAAAAAATTGGGAAAATTTGAACTTTTAGTTATAAAAACATTATTTACTGTTGTAAAACACTCGATAACAGTAGAATAGATTAGAACAATGGACAATATCATTGAGGGAGGGTGTTTTTGTGGTGCAGTTCGCTATAGCTTTGAATCCGACAATTACCCCTCTGCGAACTGTCATTGCTCTATGTGTCGGCGTACTTCAGGGGCTGCTTTTCTGTCTTGGATGGCCGTTCCATTAACTGCCTTTGAATACAGCAAAGGCACTCCTAAAAAACTAATTTCCTCTACTCAAGGAACCAGATACTTTTGTCAAGATTGTGGAACACCTTTAACCTGTCTTCTTGAGGAGTATCCCAAATATATTTATGTCACAATTTGTAGCTTAGACAACCCCCAAGACTTTGAACCAGGTGGCGATATGTATGTTGAAGACATGCTTGATTGGGTAAAAACATAATTAAAGCTTATTCACTATTTCAATATATTCTGTTACGACGGGACTTTATTGATTGTCGAATAAAAGATGAGAAGTAATTTTTGATATTTTTTAGTTTTACAAAAAACAGACTTTACATTTTTATGATGTTTAGCATTGTTTTGGCTTCTCAAATCTATGCATACGAATTTAAAGTCGGGTTTGCTGAGCTTCCAATTACCCCTGAGCTAATTGATGAATGGGAAGATACAAATAACGACGCCCAATTTGATTCTGATATTGATAAGTGGACCGATGTAAACGGCAATAACCAATTCGATGCTGTGTGGATGGCAGGGTTTCAAAATAAACGAGCTGCTCAGGGAGTTAAAGATGACCTCATGGCGGTAACTGCGGTGATTGATGATGGTCAGACTCGGATAGGAATAATTAGCGCTGACACTATTGGACTAATGAGAAAATTTGTACTTAGTGTTCGTGAGGAAGTTCCTGAAGAGTGGGGACTAGATTACATCATGGTGCATGCAACACATAATCATGAGGGTCCAGATACTCAAGGTCTTTGGGGACCAGGTTTTTTAAAAAGTGGCGTTGATGATGGTTATATGGAGCAGCTCAAAACAGCTTTTATACGTTCACTAAAAACGGCTATAGATAACTTGGAGCCTGCAGAAATGAGCTTGGCCTTAATTCCGACTAATCCTCTCACGCCTATTAAAGACAAACGCAAACCTATCGTAATAGACGACGACATAAGAGCAATTTTGTTTAGTCGCCCTGATGGTTCAATTATTGGCTCGTTAATTAACTTTGGAATTCATGTCGAACTTACATGGGATAAAAATCTAGAACTAACTTCTGATGTAGCAGGCTACTTAAGAAGAGGCGTCAGTGAAGGCATTTATTATAATAATCAGCTTATTAGAGCTGGACTTGGTGGAACCACGTTATGGCTAACAGGAAACATTGGAGGCTTGATGACATCAGGACCAACCGATCCAATATATGATCCTGTTTTAGAAAAAATGCTTACTAAACCAAGTCATGCTAAAGCACGTGCGTATGGATATAGCTTAGCAATCAGTGTCATAGAGGCCTTTCATGCAGGTGATTTTAAGCAGTCCCCAGAGCCATCTATAAATGTCCACTCTAAAGAAATAGAATTAGGTATAGAAAATTTCATGCTCTCATTAGGAACTTTACTTGGCGTGATTGATTCTGATCCTAAATTTAGCCTGATGCCGCCATTTGTACGCTATCTCAGTGAAGTGGCATTTATACAATTAGGAGACGCATCTATTACCGGCGTTCCTGGAGAACTCTATCCAGAAATTGCTGTTGGAGGTATAGAAAATCCTATAGGCGCTGATTACGTCATGGCTCCACAAGAAGTTCCACATTTGCGAAGTCAATTTACTAACAAACTTAATTTGATGGTGAATTTAGCAAATGATGCTATTGGTTATATCATTCCAAAAAGCGAATGGGATGAAGATGCCCCTTGGATTTACGGAGAGAATGAAGAAACTTATGGCGAGGTGGTGTCTTTGGGTCCAAATACTGCGCCTATAATTTATGAAAATCTTGTCAAGCTAATAGAAGAATCAAAAAATAAATAAAGAATGGATAAAAACTGGAAAATTCTCGAAAAAACCTGTTTCACAATCGGCAGAGTGCTGCTTGGGCTTTATTTTTTTATTCCAGGGATTTCTAAAATTCCAACTTATGCAGGCACAACTGAATACATGCTGATTCATAACATCCCTATGGCAAGCATTCTTCTGCCAATCACAATAGTCTTGCAATTGGTTTTGGGAACTACTCTCATCATAGGCTATCGTATAAAAGAATCTGCTTTAATTCTTGCTGTTTTGACTATTTTTATAAATATCGGGGTACACGATTTTTGGAATGAGTACCCAAATACAGATGCAGCACATGAAACTCAGAACTTTGTAAAAAATCTAGGAATCTTTGCTGGTTTGTTAGTAATTAGTGCAGCGCATAAAGTTAATCAATGGAAGCTCTTTAATAAATTTTAAACAGAGATAAATAAACTATACTTCAATATAATGAATATGCTGTTTGGGGAAACTAAATATGTCTGAATCCAAAATTAAAAATACCAGTAGCTTAGAACTGCCTGAAGTAAATTGGCTAGATCGAGATTCAAACCCTAAAAGATTTTTTAAAGATCTTTCATATGCTCTTTCTGAATTTGGATTCATGGTTTTGACTAACGCACCCGGATTTTCTGATGATTTTCAGCAAAACGCTTTTTACGAAGTAAGAGGCTTTTTTGAATCTTCAAGAGAATTGAAAAAAACAGCATACATTGCCAAGACGCCTTATTTTAGAGGGTATAGTCTGCCTAATCCTGCGGTTGGAAATTTTGGACAAGTTATCGAAGCCTTTCAATATGGTTTTGAGCAAGAGCCTATTTGTGACTATGACGATAAAACTCAGCCGATACATAGACGTCTTTTTCGTGGACCAAATACTTGGCCGGATGCTAAAGCTTTCCCAGGTTTCAAGCCTTTAATCGATGACTTAAATGGTCGTTATCATCGCTTAACTCATTTGCTTGGCGAGGCAATTGTTGAATCTCTAGACCAGGATGTTTCTGCATTTCATGAATATTTTGATTTTGATGATCCTGATCTTGCTGCAAGCTTGAATCATAACTATAGCTTGTCTGCTTACGCAGAAGAAGATAAAGACAAAATCATCAATGAATATCAAAAATTCAAAAGTAACAAGGTAGGAGCGCATATCGATGGCCCTCCATTCATAGCTTTATTGATTAATGATCGCCCAGGATTACAGGTGGTAGCTGCCGAAGGCGAGTGGATCGATGCACCAGTTACGTGTCGAACTGCTTCCGGCGATTATCATGTTCCAGTTATTCCCGGATCAGTAATTGTGAATACCGGAGGAACTTTGATGCATTTAAGCGAGGGAAAATATTCGGCGACGCTTCATCGCGTTAACACCACTTTAATTCCCGAAGGCGAGACACGAGTTTCCATGCCTTACTTTTTAATACCTAAAATGGAAGGCGATTTAATCCCTTTTGGAAAGTCCAAAGCCGATGCAGTAGGCGCAGCCGGTTATGAATCAGGTAGGGACAGAGGGGCAAATGCTAGCGTCAACAGAATGGGAACTTTTCCTCAAGTAACAAAACGCTGGTGGGCTGAAGAGTTTGCCGAGCTAAGTCAAAAACAACGAGAAGAAGTTCAAGCTGAAACGCAAGCAGCTTTTAAGTTAGCCAAAGAAAGAGGTGAACGTTTTAAAAACTAATATGAAATTCTTAGTAACGCTCTTTTTTGCTTTCTTTACACTAAATGGCTTTTCAGAAAAGGTGTACTTTATTAACCTTGAAAATGGAGATGTGTTGAAATCTCCTTTTTTGGTGCAGTTTGGCCTTTCCGGCAAAGGGGTTGCTCCAGCCGGAGTAGAAGTACCTAATACTGGTCATCATCATTTGTTGGTTAATATTGATGAGCTAGATTTCAAAATGCCCATTCCTTCCTCAAAACAACATTTACATTTTGGTATGGGACAAACTGAAACTACTCTTAATCTTCCAGCAGGGAAACACAAACTTCAGCTAGTTTTAGGAGACAAATACCACATTCCTCACAATCCTCCTTTGGTATCAGAAGTAATCGAAGTAACTGTTATTGAGTAGTTCAAAATGGAAGTAACAATCACTTTCACAGTATTTCTATCGCTTTTTATGATAATTCTGGCGGTAAGGGTTCTGGACTTAAGAGGCAGCCCAGTTACAAAGTCGTTTCATAAGTCCGACAGGCAAATAGATCCACAAGATTTAGAAAGAGCTATTCGAGGGCATGGTAATTTGATTGAATACGCGCCTTTGTTTTTGATTTTAATGATGGCACTCGAATTAAGCGATGCTTCAAAAACATCACTTTATGTATGTGGAATTATTTTTACTTTGGGAAGGCTAATGCATGGCATAGCATTTTCATTTATGAAGAAAAATGGATATTTAAGAATCGGTGGAATGTCATTAACTTTTGTTGGCTTTCTCGGTTTGGTTATTCCAGCTTTAGGAATAATTATTTCATAGAAAAAAATGAATTTACTTGCAGGCTCAACAGGATTTCTTGGAAACAATATTCTCAAAGAATTAGGCCTTAACAAAAGCCCAACTTTAGCGTTGGGTAGAAAGCCTATACCTAACCTATCAGACGACTCTCAAGAGTTATTAATTGATTTTGAAAATCTCGACCAACTGAGCCTTCCAGACATCGATCGTGTTTATCTTTCTTTGGGATATCCTTTGATTTACCACAACGTTATGGGCCTAATGAGTGCAAGTCTGAAAAAAGATTTTTTTTTGGTAGATTTTACTTATCAGCTAGAAATAGCCAAAAAAGCTAAAGAAGCAGGCGCGAAAAATATTTCTCTTATTTCGGCAACAGCAGCTGATTCAAATTCTTGGAATTATTATCTTAAAACTAAGGGCATGCTTGAAGAAGAAATCATCAAACTCGGCTTTGAAAGTACCAATATTTTTCAACCAGGTCATCTCACAGGAAATAAGTTCAGGTTTGATATAGTTTTGGCTGATGCAATATCTATAATCTTTGACCCTTTTTTATTTGGTCCTTTAAAAAAATTTAGAAGCATTTCTGCAGAAAAACTCTCTGTGGCAGTTGTTAAAAATTCCTTGCATGCAAAAGCAGGTATCAATTACTTTGATTACAAAGACTTCATATAAAAAGTTCTGAATTAATTTATTGCACATATTTTTTCCTGTTGATAATCTCTTTGGAGGAGAGAAACTATGGAAAAGACTTTTGATTATGTAATTGTTGGAGCTGGAAGCTCTGGATGTGTGATGGCCAACCGGCTTTCAGAAAATGGCAAGAATTCAGTATTAATTTTAGAGGCAGGTGGAAAAGACAGAAATCTCTTTATTCACATGCCTTCAGGTTATTCCCAGATTGTGCCAACTAAAAGTAATTTGAATTATGGTTTTGAAACGGAACCAGAACCAACAACCAATAATAGACAGCTTTATTGGCCAAGAGGAAGAGGCTGGGGTGGCTCGTCTTCAATAAATGCAATGGTCTATATCAGAGGACATTCACACGACTATGACTTATGGAGACAAATGGGTAACGGCGGTTGGTCTTATGATGACGTTCTTCCATATTTCAAAAAAGCAGAATCTTTTAATGGAGATGGAGATAAAGACTTTCATGGATTCAATGGACCTCTGCATGTAAAAAAGTCTGAAAGGACTGATGACGAATTATTAGACGTTTTTGTCGAAGCGGGACAACAGGCAGGTTTTCCTTTAACAAATGATTTTAATGGAGAGAATCAAGAAGGATTTTCCAGATACGAACATACTATGAGTGACACTAAATGGGGCCCTAGAAGATGGAGCTCTGCTAGAGCGTATTTACATCCTGCTTTGAAAAGAAAAAATCTAACTACGGAAACGAATGTTCAAGTGAATAAAGTTTTGTTTGAAGGCAAAAAAGCCATTGGCGTAGAGTACCTCCATAAAGGCAAAACTTTATCTGTGAAAGCAAATAAAGAAGTCATTCTTTCTGCAGGAGCAATAAACTCTCCTCAGATTTTGATGAACAGCGGTATTGGAGATTCTACGGATTTATCAAAACACGGCATATCCATGGTCCATGAACTTAAAGGCGTCGGAAAAAATTTACAAGATCATTATGCTGTCGTTAATTCATTTAATTGCACAAAGCCTGTTACCTTGCATAGATCAGCTAGCTTTATAAAAACTCAGCTATCGGGCTTGCAATATTTACTCCTTGGAACTGGAGATGCTGCTTTTCCACCAACAAGTGCGGGAGCCTTTATTAAGTCAAGCCCAGAAAAAGATATACCTGATACGCAAATTCATTATGCCTCCTTTCATTCACCTGATCTTCATGGCAGGGAAGGTATTGACGAAAATCATGGTTTTAGTGCGGTAATTTGTATTTTAAGACCGCAAAGCAGAGGGCATCTGGAGCTTAAAAGTTCTGATCCAAGTGAAGCGCCCCTAATGTATCCTAATTATCTCTCCGAAGAGCAAGATGTCATTGATACAAGAAATGCTTTTAGGGAATCTAGAAGGGTGTTCTTACAGCCTGCATTTGATGAATATCGCGGCGAACAATCTAAGCCAGGCCCAGATTTGAATGTTGACAATGACGATGAAGTTGATGAATGGGTTAGAAATACTGGCGAGACTTTGTATCATCCTGTAGGAACTTGCAAGATGGGCGACGACGACATGGCTGTTGTCGATGATCATTTAAAAGTCAAAGGCGTGGAAAACCTCAGAGTTGTAGACGCATCAATTATGCCTACACTAATTGGGGGAAATACCAATGCACCATCGATTATGATTGCTGAAAAAGCTGCTGATTTAATTAACCAAGCTTCAGCTTCTTAGAGAAATGAGAAGAATTATCACTGGCCACAACGAAGAAGGTAAATCTGTAATTTCAATTGACGGTCCGCCAGCAAGGTCTATCGGCGAGGAAGCAGGAGGATTATTTGAAATTTGGAATACGGATGGAGCTGGTTTTGACACAAAATCAGAGATAGATCGTGCAGATATAGATATTCTTCTTTCTCCTTCTAAAGGAGGGACTAAGTTTAGATATTTTCAGATAAATCCTATTCCAGAGGGAATACCGCAAGAAGCTATAGAAGCTGCCACAGCAGAAGCTTTTGAAAAAATCGGCGCTGCCCATCATAGAGTAGATACTTCCAGAAATGCTGCCATGCATGAAACCGACACAATTGATTACATCATTCTTTTAAAAGGTGACGTAAGTCTTATTCTTGATGAAGAAGAAGTTAAATTAAAGCCTCATGATGTAGTTGTGCAAAGAAGAACCAACCATGCTTGGGTAAACCATGGTACCGAGCCTGCTTTGTTGATTGCGGTGCTCATAGATAGCAGCTTGGTTTAATAAATTGAAGTTTGAATTAATAGATGCGCAAATAAATTGTAACAACGATATTTTTTATTTAGACTGCATCTCCGAAGAGAGTTTATGAACATTCAACTTTTTACAGACAAACTGGCAATATCATTGTCGACAATTTGTGTATTGCATTGCTTATTCATGCCTTCTTTTCTGATTTTGTCTTCATGGTTTGTTTCTTTTTCTTTAAATAATGAATTTGTTCATTACTCAATTTTATTTGCCGCTGTTCCAGTTAGTACTTATGCGCTAATGAAGGGCTATCTAAATCATGAAAAGCTGTCTTATTTTCTCTTTGGTATTTCTGGACTACTTGTACTAGTTTTTGCGGTACTAACAACAAGTATTTTTGGTGAAATTGGAGAAAAGTCTTTAACGGTTTTAGGCTCTTTATTTGTTATTTATGCCCACTATAAAAACCACCAGATTTGTAAAGAATTAGATTGTGACTGTCACGATAGTAAAGCCAATTAAAAAATTAACTTTTAAAAAATTTAATATAAGAAATCTTTTTTTCGTTTTTCTGCTTGCCTTTGGTTCTTTTATATCATCGGATAGCTTACAGAAGGCTATTACTAGCGAATATCGTGATCCAAATAATATTCTAAGAGATGAATATCGCAATCCTTATGAAACTTTAACTTTTTTTGGAATAGAACCCTCAATGAAAGTTGTTGAACTTTCTCCTGGAGGAGGTTGGTATACAGAAATTCTAGCAAATTACCTAAGTGACTCAGGAGAGCTTATAGCGGCTCATTTTAATGAGAATTCTAATAATAATTATTTAAAAAAAAGTAGAAAAAAATTTGAAAAGAAAATGAATTCAAGTTCAGTTTACGAAAATGTGAAAATCGTTAATTTAACTTCAAAGCTTTCCATGCCTCAATCAGTAGATGCTGTTTTAACTTTTAGAAATTTACACAATTGGTTGGGCTCGACCATGGATACTATTTTTGCCAATAGCTTTAAAGCTCTTAAACCGGGCGGAATTTTTGGCGTAGTAGAGCATAGAGCTGAAGAAGGAACTTCAATTGAAAAGATGAAAAAAAGCGGGTATGTAACTGAAGAACTTGCCATTGAGATTGCAAAAAAACATGGCTTTGTTTTAATTTCAAAGTCTGAAATTAATTCAAATCCTAAAGATTTAAAAAATTATGAAAAAGGGGTATGGACTCTTCCCCCGTCTTTTAGATTAAAAGAGAAAAATAAAAGCAAATATCTTGCTATCGGAGAAAGCGATCGCATGACTTTGTTATTTAAAAAACCCTAGAGTTTTTTATTAACTATGAATTGGAAAATTCATAAAAAATATTTATCATTTCCATATGCTTAAGAACGAACAACTACGACTCTTAAAAGGCTTGCTTAAACACTTGGATTCAAAAACCAATGTAGACGCAGGCGGCATTATGCAAACTCCCTCAGATACTTATACTAGCGATGAAAGGTTTGACCTTGAATGGCAATCTTTTTTTCAAAATTACCCTCAAATAATTGGCATGTCAGGAGACTTGGCAGAACCAAATAGCTTTTTAACCATAGACGATTTTGGATCATCAATTATTGCTACAAGAGACGAGAATGGCATATTCAGGGCGTATGCAAATGTATGCACTCATAGAGGGGTTCAAATCGAAAATGAAAAAAGAGGCAATAAGTCAAAATTTTCTTGTCCATTTCATGGTTGGACTTTTGATAATAAAGGTTCTCTGGTTGGTTATCCTAAAAGCGAACAATTTGGGAAAATTGATAAGTCTTGTTACGGATTATCTGAGCTTCCCACCTTAGAAAAGTATGGTTTTTTATGGGTTCATCCTATGAAGAAAGGAAAAATAGAATTGTCAAAATTACTAGGCGAAAAATTAGAAGAAGAATTTAAAGCTTGGAATTTTGAAAGATTAATTTTTTCCAACGAAGAAGTCTATGAAACTGATATGAATTGGAAACTAGCAATTGATACTTTTGGAGAAACTTATCATTTTTCAGTTTTACATAAAGATTCTCTTTTTCAATCTTTTCATGGGAATTGTCAAATGTTTGACAGCTTTGAAAGAAATGGAAGGTTGATCTTATGCAAAAGAGATATTGACGAAATGAGAAAATTGCCGGAACAGGATTGGAATATTTGTTCCGGGACCCTGCCAGTCTATTACTTATTTCCAAATATAATATTCATGCCAACACCAGAAGGAGCTTTTTTAGTTAGAGAATATCCTTTGGATAATTCTCCTCATAAAAGCGTTTCAAAAATTTCCTTTTATTTCTATCCCGAGGCACTTGAGGCAGCAAAGAAAATGGGAGTTTCGCCAGAAACAGGCCAAAATCCTCTGGAAGAACTTTACAGTGCATTTGGCAGTGTTATTAGAGATGAAGATTATGTGGCGGCGGCATCTTCCCACAAAGGATTGCAATCAGGAAATTTAAACTTTTTAACTTTTGGAAGGAATGAGCCAGCGTTACATCATTATCACAACACATATAGAGAAGCTTTAGGCCTTCAAAAACTTCCAATTTTAGAAGCATGATTGATTTGTATTACGCTCCTACCCCAAATGGCTGGAAAATATCCATCATGCTTGAAGAGTGTGAAATGGATTATAAAGTCATACCAGTGAATCTCGGGAAGGGAGATCAATTTACTCCGGAATTTTTAAAAATAAGTCCCAATAACAGAATGCCAGTTATTGTGGATCACAAAAATATTATAGATGGAGAGCCTATTAGTATTTTTGAGTCTGGGGCTATATTGATGTATTTGGGGGAGAAGGCTGGAAAATTTTTTCCACACGAATCTCCTGATAGAGAAAAAGTTTTAGAGTGGCTATTTTGGCAAGTTGGTGGTTTAGGGCCTATGGCAGGTCAAGTAAGTCATTTTGTTAACTACGCACCAAATTTTCCAGGCGACCACTCTTATTCAGAAGAACGATACAAAAATGAATACGATAGATTGCTTGGTGTAATGGATAGAATTCTAAATGAGCGAGAATACTTAGCGGGAGATTATTCCATTGCAGATATGGCATCTTTTCCCTGGGTAACTGCCTATAAGAGATACGAAGTAGATTTAGATCGATTTTCGAATGTCCGCAGATGGTTTGATGCAATAAAATCCAGACCTGCTGTTCGCAGAGGAATTGATGTTGGGAAGGAAGCCAGAAATTTTGGAGAGGGAATCTCTAAAGAAAGTTTAAAAACTATGTTTAAACAAGATGCCAAAAGCATTGCAGAAATGGCAAAGAAAAAAGAAAAAGAATAATTTTTATAATTTTTTTTCAATAAGTTGAATCCTATCGTTACCAAAATACATATCTTCTTTATCCAAAAAGAAAGTTGGTGAACCAAAACCTTTACGATCCATTAATTCTTGTGTGTTCTTTACAAGCCTTTCCTTGGTTTCTGGTAATGCAATAAATTCTAGAAAATCATTAGCTTTAACTGACAGAGAAGTGACAATCTCACTTAAACAATCTTCACTTGAAATATCTTTGCCTTCTGTCCAATAAGCTTTAAAAACTTTTTCCAAGTATTCTTCTATATCTTTGTTTTTGTCTATAAAGTAAAAAACACCGCGCATAGACTTTACGCTGTTGATAGGAAAGATTTTCGGCCAGTTAAATTCTATGTTCCTTTGTTTTGCCCAATCATCCATATCTTTTTGAGAATATTCCAATTTTTCTTTAACTGGATTTTTTCTACTTTCGTAGACGCTAGGATTTGTTGAATTGAAAATTCCGCCAACTAATATGGGTTTCCAAATAATTTCAAATTCTCTATTCTTTCTAAGCTCCAAAATTCCCCTAAAAGAAAGATAGGTCCAGGGACTACTACAATCTAGGTAATACTCAATTTTTTTCATCTTCAATCTAATTTTTACTTATTAATACTCTATAATCTTACCTCTTAAGGATTCAAGCTGCTCACTTTAGGGGGGAAAAATGGAAGAAGATCAAAAAAGACTTGCCGACGCTTTGGAAGAGTTGAAAGATCATAATTTCATGAAGATTCATGAATCTGCATGGAAGTTCATGTATTACAACCTGTTGCGAGGTTTGGCGATTGGTCTTGGCTCTGTTGTTGGTGCCACAGTTCTCGTAACTATCTTTATACAAATACTTGCTCAATTTGAGTTTATCCCCATTATTGGAAATTGGGCTCATGAAGTTATTGAAATCATAGAAAAGCTAGATAAATCTGGATGAGCAAAGTACTAACTTTCATAGCTCTCACAGGAGGATGTGTTGTTCCTGTTTTTATGGATCTGGGGAGCAGCCACCTTTATAATGAGCTTTGGGATGCACATGCTAGGTCTCATTTAGTATGGATGATTGCAAGTTTCTTCTTAATTTTCATTTTAGGCAGCTACTTCTTATTCATTGAAAAAAACGAAGTCATTCCAGCTTTGATGAACCTTTGCGTTTTGCTGGGGTATGCAATTTCTGCCTTGACTATAAATATCTATGGCGGAGTTTTTCTTGGAGAAGGCGGCGTAGAACCTGAACCATTTGGCATTCCAATAAACCTGATTCATTTTTCATCTATGTTATTCTTGCAGTTGCTTGCATTAATCTTAATCTTTAAAAGAAATATTCTGCGACAAAAAAATTGAAACAAATTTCTAAAATTCAAGGCACTTTGTTTCAAAAAAAAGTTTGGTCTGAATTGACTAAAATTCCCAAAGGAGAAACCAAATCTTATAGAGAAATTGCAGTTGCCATTGGCCACCCTCTAGCAGCACGAGCAGTTGCTAATGCTTGTGGTCAAAATCCTTATCCGATAATAATACCTTGTCACAGAGCAATAAGGTCAGATGGCTCTCTAGGAGGATATAGTGCGCAAGGAGGCACAGCTACCAAGCGTAGATTATTAGATGAAGAACAAAAAGCCTAATCGGCTTCTTTAGCTTTATATTTTTTCAAAGCTTCTGCGTATTCTTCTTCTGAAAGTTTATGCCAACCGATACACTTACCCGTTGGACTTCTTCCGCAGCCACAATCCATATTTCATCTCCTAATTGAGTGTAACTTTTTTTAGTTGTCCGGGTTTTAATATTTCAAAAAAGGTGTTTGGAAGTCCTTTTTTTGTCAAGGCTTTTTGCAGTAATGTAGGAGGCTCTAAAGTTTCTTCATCAGTTAGTGAGAAGGTGCCCCAGTGCATGGCATAATTTTTCTTTGATCCTAAATCTAGGGCAACCTGCAAAGCTTCTTCAGGGTTCACATGATTTGCTTTCATAAACCACCTCGGCGCATACGCTCCTATTGGAATCAAAGAAAGGTCGGGGTTGCCCAGTTTTGCTTGAGTATCTTGGAAATCTTTGGAGTAACCTGAATCACCTGCATGAAAGCTTTTAAAGTTTGGAAAGGACATAAACCATCCGCCCCAGAGGCTCTTGTTTCTATCTGCTAAACCTCTAGCCGACCAATGTTGAGTAGGCGTGAACGTAAATTTAGCTCCTTTAATTTCAATATTTTCCCACCACAAAAACTCTCTAGTATTTTTAATACCTTTTCGACTCAATAATTTTTGATCTCCTTTTGGCACTAGAAACAAAGTTTTTGGATTTTTTGCTGAAAGTCTTTTTAACGAAGGAATATCCAAGTGATCATAATGATTATGACTTACCGTAACCACGTCTATTTCAGGCAAGTCTGCAATTTGCATGGCTGGAGGGATAATTCTTTTTGGGCCTGCTATTTTCACTGGAGAAGCCCGATCAGAAAAAACCGGATCAGTTAGGACAACCGTCCCTTCTATATTAATTAAAAAAGTAGAGTGTCCAATCCAAATTAAGTAGTTTTCCTTGTGGTCAGAAAAGTTTTTCCATTCATCCGATGATTCTATTTTTATTGGGGTTGGTCTTTTTCTATTAAAACTCCACTTCAAAAAGTCTCCAAAACTTTTTAAATTCGGCATATTGTTGGTATTTTTAAATCTCTCGTCCGACATTAGAAGACTGGAAAATAAGATAAGGAATATTAATTTTTTTTGCATGGAAATTAAATTGCATTTTGAAGCGCTATTGTAATCTTATTGAATCTTAAACATAGAGAAATTTATTCAAAACATTTTAGATATGTATAATTCCTCTCCAATGAGAATATTAAGAAAACCATTGATGTTTTTTGGACTGCTTTTTGTTGCTGCTGGAGCAATCTCAAGCTTAGTAGGCGAGCTAACCGGATTTGTTGCTTTTTCTGGCTTACAAAACCTTTTGATTTCTTGTATGGGCGTAGTTATTTTTTGGTTGTCTCTTGAGCGAGTTCATCCAGAAGGTTACAAGTTTTTCTTGATATTCATTTTGCTTTCTTCTTCATTGGGCTTTTTTTATCTTCCTCTTGGAATTCTAGGCTTCCTTTTAACAATTTTCGTTTTGTGGTTTTTTAGAGACCCAGAAAGAGCGGTTCCTCTGTCTGAAGCAGGCATAATTTCTCCTGCAGATGGCGTTATCTGCAAAATAGAAAAAACTTTTCCGCCTAAAGAGGTAAAAAGCTCTAAAGAATTATTAAAAATTTCGGTTTTTATGAATGTTTTCAATGTCCATGTAAACAGAGCTCCAGTTGCGGGAAACATCAAAGACATAATCTATGTTCCTGGAAAATTTATAAACGCCAGCTTAGACAAGGCAAGCGAACATAATGAGCGCAATATTCTCGTCCTAGAAAATAATAAAAATGAAGAAGTTATTGTGGTGCAAATAGCAGGGCTGATTGCAAGAAGAATCCTGTCTTTTGTAAATCTTTTTGATTCATTGAAGATTGGCGAAAGATTTGGTCTCATTAGGTTTGGTTCGCGGGTTGATGTCTATCTTCCTTCAAATTACGATCCGAAAGTAGAACTGGGACAAAAGGTTGTTGCTGGAGAAAGCATCATTGCGAGTTAAAAATCATGTCTGAAAGAAGCATCAAGAATTTTATTCCAAACTTAATTACTTTAACTGGACTTTGTTTTGGTCTTAGCTCAATAAGGTTTGCAGTTTTAGAAGATTTTAAAGCTGCAGTTGTATGTATTCTTATTGCTGCAATTTGCGATGTCTTAGATGGATTATTTTCCAGGCTCTTAAAAACCCAATCAGATTTGGGAGCTGAACTTGATTCTTTGGCTGATTTTTTGAGTTTTGGGGTAGCACCTGGAATATTAGTTTATTTTGGAATTCTCGAAGAATTGGCTATTTGGGGATACCTTGCCGTTACTGCCTTTATTGTTTTTGCTTGTATAAGGCTTGCTATATTCAATTTAAACTTACCGCCAACTGAGGATGCTCAAAAACAAGGATATTTTTTAGGAGTACCAACACCATCCGGCGCGGGTCTTATTTTGTTGCCCTTGATTCATTCTTTTCTTGGTTTCAACTGGGGAATTGATAATCCAGAAGTTGTAGCTATATATACCAGCTTTGTTGGTTTGCTGATGGTTAGTAAGATTCCAACATTTTCTTTAAAAGAACTTAACATCACAGTAAACAGGAAGTTTTTCCTCAGGTTTTTTGTTGGTTTTATAGTTTTAGTTTTGCTTATGATAAATTTTTTATGGCAGTTTCTATCTGTCGCAGGAATCCTTTATATTATTGGCATACCCGTGGCATTTTTTATCTTTCGTAAAAATCGCCTAAAAGAATCTTCTGATAATCTAACTGATTAACTTAGTAGAAATTCGCTTCTCTTTGTTTTGAAATCTCTCTTTTCGTCTGGTTTTATCATTTACTTTTCCAACTAGCTGACCACATGCTGCCATGATGTCTTCCCCTCTAGTGGTTCTTACAGTTGTGATATAACCTTCTTTTTGAAGGACTTTCTTGAAAGTCTCTACCCGCATGTTGGAAGGTCTTTTGTATTCTGTTCCAGGAAATGGATTAAAGGGAATCAAATTAATCTTGCTTGGGACATCTCTTAATATCCTCGCCAATTCTTTTGCGTCATCTATAGAGTCGTTAACTTTATTAATTAAAATATATTCCATGGTAGTTTTTCTTTGATCGCCGCATTTTTCAACGTAACGCGTTACCGCATCCAAGAGCTTTTTAATTGGATATTTTTTGTTTAAGGGCACCAACTCATTACGTAACTTGTCATTGGGAGCATGAAGGGAAATGGTTAATGCTGCATCGGTTACCTCCGAAAGCTTATCTATCATTGGCACCAATCCAGAGGTGCTTAAAGTAACCTTTCTTTTCGAAAGTCCATACGCTTTATCGTGCATCATCAAGTTCATAGCTTCAGTTACTGGTTCGAAATTTAGTAAAGGCTCTCCCATACCCATCATCACAACATTTGTTACATTCTTTGAACCATGATCTCTGGGCGTTCCAAAAGAATTTTCTGCTACCCAAACTTGCCCTATGATTTCTGCTGTTGATAGGTTTCTTGAAAAGCCCTGTTTTCCAGTAGCACAAAAACTGCAGTCAACAGCGCAACCCACTTGCGAGGAAACGCATAAAGTAGCTCTTTTACCCTCAGGAATTAAGACCATCTCAACTAAATCACCTTCTCCAACGCTTAAAACCCATTTACGAGTGCCATCTTTAGAATCTTTCTCGTAAACAATTTCTGGAGGCCTAATTTCTGTTTTTTCTTCCAAAATAGACTTTAGCTCCTTTGATAGGTTGCTCATTTCATCAAAGTTTGAGATTCCTTTTTGATGAATCCATTGAAAAACCTGTCTTGCTCGATAAGGCTTTTCTCCCAAAGATACAAAAAATTTTTCCATGGCATCTAAAGACATGCCAAGAAGATTTGTTTTCATTATTTAAAGCTCAAATAGATTTTTTATTGGTTTGCCATCTTTTAAATTAGCAACATTTTCAAGAAAAAGATTAAACGATCTCGGTAGAGACATTAAAGAGTGAGCTGAATCGTGAGGAGTAATGTAACAATTGTTTGTCTCCCAAAGAGGAGAGTCCTTTTCTAGGGGTTCTTTTTTTGTGGTATCCAAAGCTGCAGCTGCAATTTCTCCAGTATTTAATGCTTCCGCAAGATCTGTTTCATTCACAGCGCTGCCTCGACCGACATTAATAAACATACTCTGAGGATTCATTTGTTTGAAAACTTTTTTGTCAATTACATTTCTTGTATGTTCGCTATCCGGCAAAACCGTGACAAGAAAATCTGCAAAAGGCAACATATCCATTAAATCTTCTGGAGTTTTAACTTCGTCAGCAAATTCACAAGTAACAGGCGATCTTCTAATACCAGTAACGTTCATTTCAAATGACTTTGCAATTCTAGCAATTTCTTTTCCTATGCCCCCATATCCATAAATAAGTAAATTCTTATTCGTTAATTCTCCGTCTCCTCCATTTGGCATCCATTTTTTTTCTTTTTGAAGTTCAATATGAAGGTCAATTCTTTTGTTCCATCTCAACATTTGCGCTAAAACGTAATTGGCCATAGGTTTGCCATATATGCTGCTTGCATTTGCAACAATTGCGTTCGTTTCTTTCAAGACTGCTTGTAAAAAAGGATCATCCATTCCCGAATATCCGCTTTGGATGAATTTAGCTTTCTTCGCAACTTCCAACATCGGCTTGAAAAGATGTTTGTGGTCTCTCACTGCAAAAAGAAATTGATAAGATAAAAATAAGGCATCAACTTCCGGAACATCCTCCCAAGCAGGATTTGTATGATCCTCAGGGTTCAACACAATAATCTCCATATTAGGATCAAGCTTCAGAATTTCTGATTCATAAAGTTTACTTATCAGGTCTTCGACTACTATTTTCATTGGTTTCTTTTTTCGATGGAGCAATTTAAACCAGAAGTTTTTAGAAAACAAGAATATTGATTTAACTGGCTATATAATGTTTTGAAAAATGACTGAACTCACCATCACAGAAGTTTATGCCTTTGGCGTTCCTATCATATTGGCCCTTATTTTATTTGAGGTCTGGATTTCTAACTGGCAAAGCAAGAAATACTATAACTCTGGCGACACTTGGTGCACCTCAGGACTTCTCTTTGGAAATATCTTAACGGGATTTGCCATCAAAGGATCTATTGTCGGGTTTCATTTCTTTTTATATCAGTTTCGAATTTTTGATTTAGTAACATTCTTGCCAAATTGGCTTTTATGGATTTTAACTTTCGTTTTAATAGACTTGGTATTTTATATTTACCATAGGCTTTCTCATCGGGTTAGATTTCTTTGGGCAATTCATATGAGTCACCATTCCAGCGAAGAAATGAATTTTGCCGTATCCTTCAGACAAGCTTGGTTTGGCCCAATTTCAAAAGTGCCTTTTTTTATGGTGTTACCAATTTTAGGCTTAGACCCCTTAATGATTGCAGCAGCAGGAGTCATAAGTACTTTATGGGGGGTAGTGGGGCATACCCAAATTATCGGCAAATTAGGTCCCCTAGAATGGCTTTTTAATACTCCTTCACACCATAGAGTTCACCATGGCTCAAACCCAGAATACATTGATAAAAATTACGGAAACTTACTTATTATTTGGGACCGCTTGTTTGGTACTTTTCAGCCTGAGGAAAATCCCGTGAATTACGGCCTTGTAAATAATGTAAATACTTTTAACCCAGTTAAAATAACATTCATGGGTTGGAATAAAATATTTCTTGATATGAAAAAAGCTTCAAGCTTCAGACAAGCTATAGACCATTTTTTTGGCCCACCAACTACGCACGAAAAAGAAGCTTTGAATTAGTTTGTAAAAGCTTAGGTAATCATGAAGACAACAATTATAAATTGGCTGCTTGTTTTGTTTGTAAGTCTTAGTTGGGGAGCTTCTTTTATGTTTACGCGCTTAGTAGTAGAAGAAATTTCTCCTTCCCACTTAGTATCAATAAGACTTTTACTTGCTGCTCTTCTATTAGGGCCTTTGTTTATTACTAAGATAGAATTTTTAAAGATGTCTAAAGTGATTCCTTCTTTGATTTTGCTTGGAATTATAAATGCCGCCTTGCCTTTCTTTCTTTTTGCTTGGTCTGCCCAAGAACTTACTGCCGGCATGCTTTCTATTTTAAATGGAACTTCACCTTTATTTGCATTAATTATTGCAATCTTACTTTTTAGACAAAATACCACCTTCCTCCAAGTAATTGGTCTTCTAGCAGGATTTATTGGGCTCTTAATTTTTATAGGACTTGATGAAATTAGAGTAGTATTTTTCCCAGTAACTTTATGTCTAATTGGAGCTTTTTGTTATGCATATTCAAACAATGTCTTGTTTAACTTGAACCATATAAATTCCTCAGCTCTTGCTTCTGCAACTATGGTGTCAGGTTTTGTTTTTTCAATTCCACTATTTTTGTCCGAGTCACAATCTTTTTCATTTGATCTGTCACTAAAAACTTATTTAGCGACCTTATTCCTTGGGCTGGTTTCAACAGGTATCTCATTTATTGCTTACGTTGTTTTGTTACAAAGATCTTCTCCGGTTCAAGCCTCTTCGATAATTTTTTTGGTACCCATAACTGGAATTTTCTGGGGTGCAATATTTTTAAATGAGAATATAGATCAGAAGGTAATATTGGGCTCTTTGTGTATTTTAATTGGTATAGGACTGACAAATATTTTTAAACCTAAAAAACTTTTGAGAGATTAATTAAATTATCTTCAAAACATTTTCTGGCGGCCTGCCAACTATAGCTTTAGACCCTTTTATATAAATTGGCCTTTCAATGAGCTTAGGATATTCAATCATTAAATTAATGATTGCTTCATTTGAAATATTAGAATCTTTTAAATTATTTTCTTTATATGCAGATTCTCCTGTCCTCAAAAGATCTCTTGGGCTAATACCAAGTTTTTGAATTATTTCTTTCAAAAAATCTTTTTCGAGCTTCTCATCAAGATACATGAAAACCTCAAAATTTTCTTTTTCTTGCTCAAGGAGTTTTAGGGCTTGTCTAGACTTGCTGCATCTAGGGTTGTGAAAAAGAAAAGCTTTGGCCATAGTTATAAATTATCTTATGAAAAGAGTTATTTTAAGCAGAAAAGGATTTGATTCAAAATATGGAGGTAGGCCTTCACCGATATTTAAAAATGGTGACATTTTCTCTCTTCCTATTCCTCAAAAAGGAAAATCTTCAAAAAAATATCATGAGCTTAAATTCAATGGCATCAATGGAACTCAAGCTTTGAAGGAAGTTTCAGCCACAAAGGTTACTTCTAAAGATTTTTGCCATTACGATCCAGCTTTGAACGAAAAAATTGGGCTTTTTGGTCAGGCGGGTAGTGCACAATCTGAGCTTAAAAATAATGGTGTAGGTATAGGTGATCTTTTTTTATTTTTTGGGTGGTTTAAAAAAACGGATAATCCAAAAATTAATATTCATAAGATTTTTGGCTGGTTGCAAATTGAAGAAATATTAGAAGGGAACAGTCAGATATCTAAATTCTTAAAAAAAAACAATATTACCCATCCTCATGATCCGCAATACAAAGAATATAAAAATAATACAATTTACGTATCAAAAAAAAATTTTGGTTTATTCAAAAAATTCTCTGATGATTTGGTTTTAAGCGCCCCAGGTTTTTCAAAATCTATGTGGCAATTTCCCAAGAAATATTTTGGCTCAGTTGCTAACAAGAATAGGAACATTTTTTTAAACAGACTAAAATGGAAAGATAGAAATAATTT
Organism: uncultured SAR86 cluster bacterium; assembly: GCA_902561325.1. Taxonomy (GTDB): domain Bacteria; phylum Pseudomonadota; class Gammaproteobacteria; order Magnimaribacterales; family AG-339-G14; genus MEDG-81. Next base: position 28,334 of record CACEOL010000013.1, read on the forward strand.
ATTAGTAGATACAAACATTGGCCCAGGCCAAGAATTTATTTTAGATGCTCAAAACACCCCTCACATTTCTTCGTGGGCAAAATCATTAATAGGAGGTTTCAAATAATGAACAATTTATATCCTTTTCTTTCAGGACTCATGGCTGGGATGATTTTATTTCAAGCAGCTTTGAATGCCCCCACTATTTTTAAAGTTTTCTCAGAGGAACAAGCCGGCCCTTTTTTAAGAGTTATTTTTCCTAAATTATTTTTAAATGTAGCGATACTAAGCATTGTAGGTTTGTTAATAGCAATGATTGATGACCGTCTCAGTCTTCAATTTCTTTTTTTTAGCGCATTATTAATGATGAGCATCGCATATTTTCTTGTTCCAGCAACCAACAAAGCAAGAGACGAAGGCAGAGATAAAAGTTTTAAATATCTGCATTTAATAAGCGTAATCTTAACTTTGTTCACATTGACTGTTTGTCTTGTAATATTAGTTGTAAATTAAAATGGAAAAACAATTTAACGTTTTTGAAGAAGAAATAGAGGAATGTTGCTCAAATCCCATTACTGGATTTTTTCGCGATGGATTTTGTCATACAGATAATTTGGATCAGGGTTTGCATGTTGTTTGTGCGCATATTACAGAGGATTTTTTAGAGTTTTCTAAATCTCGAGGCAATGATCTTTCAACGCCAAGAGACGAGTTCAACTTTCCTGGGCTAAAAGAAGGCGATCACTGGTGTGTTTGTGCAGAGAGATGGAAAGAAGCTTATGAGAATAATAAAGCGCCAAAGATTTATTTGAGAAGAACAAATAAGAAATCTATGAAAATTATAGATTTAGAGATACTTAAAAAATATGCAATTGATTTAGAATAAGCTTTTTATGACTATAGATTACTCAAAGACACAAAAAATAATTCATTGGCTTATGGCAATTATTATTATGTTGGATCTTAATGTTGCTCAAAAGTTTGGCGGCAATATGGAATTATGGGACAGACTTGAGTCACGATCTGATCATGCAACAGCTGGTATTATCGTAACTTTCTTATTTATATTGAGAATAATATTAAGATATTTTTATGGAGCCCCAAAACTACCATCAACGATGCCTGCCTGGCAGGTAGTTTCTGCAAAATTAGGACATTATTCTTTATATTTTCTTATGGCAGGGCTCATAATAACTGGAATATCAATGTCGAGCTTTGCGTCAGACCCAATAATAGTTTTTGGCATTGATTTGGCTTTTGCAGCGCATAACCAAAATACATTTTTTTTAATAAGGGGATTTCATGAATTTTGTACCAATGCAATCATTGCATTAATTGTTATTCACATTTTTGCCGCGCTTTATCATCAATTTTTTGCAAAAGATGACACGACATTGAATATGTTAAAATTTTGGACAACAAAAAAAGTTTAATTATTTCACAATTAGAATCTCCTTAATGTCTCTTTCAAAAAAAATCTGGCTGCCAATTAGCTTCATCTATATTTTATTTTTTCTCTGGTATACAAATTTATCTGGTCCTCTCACAGAGCAAGAAATAGAAACTTACAAAAAAATCTTCGAGGAAAGTGACTCAGAAAGAAGAGATTCTGGGCAATGGGAAAAAGCATTCAAGTTCATGAGCGAGGATGATGGCAAAGACTTTTATATGGTGAACTTTCTTGATAGGAACGAATCACCACGAACCATGGAAGCTACTGGAGAAGGAGCAACTTCATTAGATTTGCAGATGCACTACATGGAATACATGTGGCCACAACAGTTTAAGAGAGCCTCACATCCCGTATTCTTTGCTTTTGTTTTAAATCCTGCTCTGGATATCGTTGCCGCTCAAGGAATGGAGGACTGGGATATTGTTGCAATATTTAGATACAGAAGCAGAAGAGATTTGTTTGAAATCGGTCTGAATCCTGTTTTTGACGAAAGGCATGAATACAAAGTTGAGGCATTAGATAAGACGATAGCCATCCCAGTAGAAACTCCCTTCATTACTGATTTAAGATTTGCTCTCTTTGTCTTTTTATTAATTATTGGCTTATTAATTGAAAGAATCAGAGGAAAATAAATTTCTTAAAAGATTGTTCGAAGCTATCAAAAATTAAAAAATGACAAACAGAATAAAAGCAGCATGGGAAGGAAGGATTTCGGGTTGTTTGTTAGGTAAGCCTATAGAAATTTTATCAATGAGGGAAGGAAAAGATTCTTTAGAAAATTACCTCAAAAAAGCAAAATCTTTCCCATTGAGGGATTATATAAATCATGTCGAGCATCCTTTGATAAAAGGCTTATCAATTAATTGCTGCAAGGGAAAAATTAATAGAGCTGAACATGATGACGATATCACTTACACTGTTTTAGCTTTAATGATGCTCGAAGAACATGGCTTAAAACTTGATACAGATGACATTGCAAGGACATGGATTAATAAGCTTCCAGCTGGCGCTACTTTTACGGCAGAAAGAGAGGCGTAC
>CACEOL010000014.1 GCA_902561325.1 uncultured SAR86 cluster bacterium
CCCAATCTCTTCTTGAGTAAGAGCAAGAGAACTTAGCGGTAATCCCACCAAGGTTACAAAAATTTTAATGAGTAATTTTTTGGTACTTTGATGAGATAAAAAGTTTGTTTTTATCTTCATATTTATTTCATTAAAGCAAATTCTATAAAGGATGTCATATTATCTGTACACTATGTACAGATGAGTAAAACTAGAGAAAAGCTCGTAGATGCTGCTATCGAATATCTCAATATGGAAGATGTTGAGAAAATAAGCGTAAAAAAACTAATCAAAATTGCCGATGTAGGTTATGGGACCTTTTACAACCATTTTAATAGCATTGAAGATATTCAGGTTGAGGCTTTAAATAAAACGGTTAGAAATGTCTTGATTGAGTTTAAGCTCGATGTCAAAAATGAAAAAGATTATGTTTACATCATCTATTTAGCTTTGTTGAGAGGTATCAATTTATTAGTAAATTCGCCATCTATTAATTGGCTGCTTAAGGATGTACAAATGTTGATTCAGGTTTTTAAAGAAATTTCTCAACCAAATATGGAGAATAATTTTTTAAATGCTGTCAAAGCAAAACAAATTAAAAATACAGATATAGAAGATTTAATCCAATTCAAAGACGCTCGACATTACATGCAATGGGCAGCAATCGGAGCAGTGGAGCAAATTGTAAAAGGAGAATTATCAGAAAAAGAAGCATTTGCAAAATTGGCAAAAAATGTAACGGTTGTTGATATTCCAAATGCACAAAGAGATCAGATAATTGAGCGGATTCTAAACGAAACCTTCTATTGGGAAACTAAGGATAACGACGATAAATAAAATCCGTTGATCCTAGTTTAGAGTCTACAAAAGCAATTTCCCTAACCAGCTCGCCAGCATCATAGTAAATTCGTTCTTTGTAGTTTTTACCATTCAGTGAGCCATAAATGGTAATTTCATCTCCGGCAAAAATTAGTTCTGCAGAAATATTTAAACTTTCGGATTTTCGCAAAAATTTTAAAACTCTATCAGCTTCTGGTTTCGCTTCAACAGCGAAGGCATCTTTGACATCCGTGAGGACTTCCTGGAAAGTTTGTTTCAACTCGGATTTGAAATCTTGCAGTTCCAATTGAATATCCGGTTGATCTATTTCAGCAGTTGCAACAAGCCAAGTACGCAGATAATTGACCGTAAGAGCGATTTCTTTAGCACATTGCTCAATTCGGTAAAGCTGACTTCTTGCTAAGATAAATGGGTAGGCAGAAGTTTCTAAGTAGCTTAGAAAACCTGAATCTGATTCAAGACCTTCGTGAAAAGCCTCATAGTTATCAATGCGATCCAATTCCCAAAGACCTTGCAATTTATTTTCAGCAACCGGAGTGTCGCAATCAATAAACACTGCTTTTGGCAGTGGTGAGTAGGTTCCATAGCGAGCGCCCAAAACAATAAGCAAAGAAGTTAAGAAGATGACAAACCAGCGGGTCATGATTTTTTGATTTTAGCTATTTTGCTATCCAAGCGCCAACAATAGTTTTGTACCGTTAAGTTGGCGTTTAGGTTATTTAGCCTTAGAATAATTGCTTACCAGTAAGTAATACAAGGAGAAACAAATGGATTTAAATTATGGTGCTGAATACGAAGATTTTCGCAAAGATGTACAAGCTTTCTGTAAAGAGTACCAAGGGGTATCGTTTAAAAATGAGAGCAATGACGGCAATATGTCAGATGCGCTCAGCGGCTCTTCTGCTAGTAAAAAATCGTCCAAAGAGGTCACGCGTTCTGAGTGGCAAAAAATATTAATTGAAAAAGGTTTTATTGCTCGAGCCATTCCTAAAGAATACGGAGGTTTTGGTGGTGATACCGATATCATTAAAAGTCGAATCATAGCTACTGAATTTTCCAAGGCAAAAATTCCTGGAGGCATGGGTGGTCAAGGAATCGACATGTTGGTACCGACCTTGCTTGAATGGGGTAGCGAAGAACAAAAACAAAAATACATTCGCCCTACTTTGCATGGTGAAATGATTTGGTGTCAGGGTTATTCCGAGCCGAATGCCGGAAGTGACTTAGCTAGTCTGCAAACCAAAGGAGAACTTATAGATGGAAACTGGGTAATCAATGGGCAAAAAATTTGGACCAGTACGGCCCAATATTCGCAAATGATGTTTTGCTTGGTAAGAACCGAACCACAAGCTCCTAAACACTCTGGAATCAGTTTTATTTTAATTCCAATGGATACTCCAGGTATTGAAATTAGGCCTTTGGTGGATATGACTTTAAAGGCAGGATTTAACGAAGTATTTTTTGATGATGTCACAGTGCCTGAAGAAAATATTGTAGCCAAGCGTGGTGAAGGTTGGTCGGTCGCTAACTCAGTTTTGGGTCATGAACGTGGTTCTTTGGCCGATCCCAATGCCACGATGAATCGACTGAATACTTTGATCAATCTGATGAAAGAACAAACCATCGATGGTAGACGTTTGATTGACATTCCGTCTTATCGAGACCGATTGATGCAAGTTCAAGGGAAAGTTATGGCAAGTCAGGCACACTCCTTAAGATTGCTTTCCTCAAAAATAAATCCTGGACAGAACGTCAAACTTGGCGGGATGATTCAAAAGTTAGTAGGCACCGAATTGCGTCATGAACTCGAAGGCCTGGCGATTGATGTCCTTGGAGAAATCGGCACGCTTTATGAAGACAGTCCTTATCTTAAAGAGGACGGTTCTTTTCAGTTTACGTATATGTATTTCTTAGGACTGATTATTGGTGGTGGAACCAATCAAATTCAGAAAAATATTATCTCTGAACGTGGATTGGGAATGCCCAAAGAACCTAAAGTAACGGAGGCTTCATAATGTTTTTTGGATTATCGGAAGAACAAGAACAATTTCAGGACTACGTTAAAAAGTTTTTAGCCGACAACGTAACAGTTGATGAAATCAGAAAAATAGCCAACGGAGAAGATGAAGCTCTTGCTCAAGAGATTTATAGTGGGCTAATCAATTTGGGAATAAACGCCTTGTTGGTGCCTGAAGAATACGGTGGCTTAGGTGCGGATTTATTATCAGCAGTAGCTGTTGCTCAAGGTTTGGGCACTGGAGTTGGTCCCATTCCTTTTGCGGGCTCATATGTGATGGCGCCAATAGCGCTCAATTTAGCAGGTTCGGATGACCAAAAAGCTAAATACTTGCCCCAAATTGTTTCCAACGAAATGAAGTTTGGCGTAGGCATGAGCGAGTATGTTGCAGCTCGAGAAGATGCCGGAATTGATTTGGCAAATGGCAAGGCGAATGGAAAGGCTTTGTTTGTGATCGATGGGGATCGGGCTGATTATTTTCTTCTTGCTACTAAAGGAGGAGTGCTCTTTTTGGTGGATGCAAAAGATAAAGGTATTGAAATTACAACCCTGACTTCAGTTGATAAAACCAGAAGCTATTTGGAACTAAATTTAAAAAATGTTTCAGCTGAAGTTTTGCCTGCTTCTGAAAATGATCCTGAAATTGCAAAAAAAGTTTTAGATGCTGGGCGAATAATATTTGCTGCAGATAGTTTAGGAGCATCAGAAAGCATGATTGAAAAGGCTGTTTCTTACGCTAAAGAGCGTAAGCAATTTAATCGTGTAATCGGTTCCTTTCAAGCAGTGAAACACATGTGTGCTGAAATGGCTTCCGACTTGGAACCTTGTTATGCAATGTTATGGCAAGCAGCTCATTCTTTTGATCATGAGCCAACTGAAGCACGTCTGCAGGCATGTCAGGCAAAATCTCATATTTCTGAGGTAGCTAAAATGGTTTCAAAAAAAGCTACAGAAGTACATGGTGGCATGGGCTTTACCGATCTTCTTGGATTGCATTATTGGTTCAAACGAATTGGCTTGAATCGACAGCTTCTCGGCGGACCTGAATTGGTAAGAGAAGAAGCAGCAGAAATTCAAGGGTTCAATCAGTAATTCGATAAACCGTTGAAGCGGTTTTATAGAAAAGCTGATCTTTTTCCGAAGCGCTATAACTAGTTGCTAATTTTTTGAAAGCGTTCCATAAAACAGGATATGAAATTGATGTCTTATCTACAGGGAAATTGCTTTCAAACATACATCTTTTTGGAGTGAAATACTCTAAGGCAGTTTCGTAATAAGCTTTTTGTTTCAAAATAAATTCATCTGATGTAGGAGGTTTGTCTTGAATATGAAATCCAAAACCATTCACTGGCATTGCTAATCCACCAAGTTTGGCAAATACATTCTCATGCAGACTCAGTTCTTTCAAATCCTTTTGCCATTGAGGGAAAATATCTGCGTGTTTGTTTTCATAAGGTCCTATTCCTAAAGGGCCGCTGAAATGATTCAAAATAATAATCAAATCTGGAAATTGTTTTGCCAATTCAGTGATTTGAGGAATTTGATGATGATATTGCCAAGCTTCAAAAACGTAACCTAATTTTGCGAGAGTTTGTAACCCATCAAGAAAATTTGGTTGAAGATATAAACCCTCACAGGCATCGTGATGAGAATTTCTTACATCAGGATGAGGATCCCAACCCCCTGCATGCCGAATACCTTTAAATAATTCTTGCCCTATCTCGAGATGTTTTTCCAAGACGCGCTCTGCCTCAAAACCAAGAAGCATATCTACATGGCCTACAATGCCAGAAATGGTTGCTTGCTTTGGATCTGCTTTTGATTCGTCAGCTATTTTTTTGACAAATTCTGTCTCCCCTACTGGATTTAAAGCTTGATCGGTTGAATTCCAATAACATTGACTGCAATCAATAAAAACCGTGTTAGTAACTTTGTGCCCTGAACCCGTGTCTGCCCAAAGATCCTCTAAAAGATATTGATTAGAATTTTCCGAAGAGTCACTTGATACGCCTGGCCAAAGATGATGATGAGGATCGATGATTCTTTGTTCTGGATCAATGATCTCTTCAGTTATTTGAGCCAACCATTCTTGTTGAGAAAGATTGCTCATGCTTTTAATTAATTTGCTTTTTTAACCAAACGCTGTGCATGCAAGATTGGCTCGGTATAACCGCTCGGTTGCACTCGACCTTTTAAAACCAAATCACAAGCAGCTTTAAATGCATCGCCATCATAGCTTGGAGCCATGTTTTCATAAACTGGATCTCCAGAATTTTGATCATCTACAACCACTGCCATTTTTTTCATAGTCTCTAAGACTTGCGCCTCATCACAGAGTCCATGATGCAACCAATTGGCAATGTGCTGACTGGAAATTCGGCAAGTTGCTCGGTCTTCCATTAAACCAACGTTATTGATGTCGGGTACTTTGGAACAACCTACTCCTTGATCAATCCAACGTACCACGTAACCTAAAATTCCTTGCGCATTGTTGTCCAACTCAGCCTGAATTTCCTCTTTTGAAAGCTCTTCTTTCAAAAGAGGAATTTCCAAAATTTCATCCATGTTTGCTTCTTTTCTTTGTTTTAATTCATCTTGTACACTTGGTACGCTGATCTGATGATAGTGCAGTGCGTGTAAAGTGGCCGCAGTTGGAGAAGGCACCCAGGCGCAATTAGCACCAGCTTTTGGATGAACGGTCTTATTTTCATACATACCAAGCATTTCATCTGGCATGGCCCACATCCCTTTACCAATTTGAGCTTTGCCTTTGAAGCCCGTTTGCAAACCCTTATCGACGTTCCAATCTTCGTAGGCAAGGATCCAAGGTTCTTGTTTCATTTGTGCTTTTCTTATCATTGGACCTGCTTCCATAGAAGTGTGTATCTCATCTCCAGTGCGGTCTAAGAAACCGGTATTTATGAAAATTACTCTGTCTTTGGCTACTTTGATGCATTCTTTAAGATTGATGGTTGTGCGACGTTCTTCATCCATAATGCCAATTTTTGCTGTTAAAGGCGCTAAGCCCACTGCCTTTTCTACAGCAGCAAATAAGTCACAAGTTAATTGCACTTCTTTCGGACCATGCATTTTAGGTTTCACAATATAGATACTGCCTGTGCGGCTGTTTTTAAATGAACCGTTACTCAACAAGTCGTGTTTAGCAATTGTGATGGTAAACATGGCATCCATGATGCCCTCAAAAATTTCACTACCTTCAGCATCTAAAATAGCCGGAGTAGTCATTAAATGACCAACGTTTCTGACCAACATGGTGCTTCTGCCTGGTAAAGTAAATGCCGCCCCATCGGGTTTAGAATAATCTCGATCAGGGTTAAGTTTTCGTGTCATGGCTTTGCCGCCTTTGTCAAAAGTTTCCTCTAAATTACCCTGCATTAAGCCAAGCCAATTGCTATAGACTGTGGCTTTGTCTTCACCATCCACTGCAGCAACTGAGTCTTCACAGTCTTGAATGGTCGTCACTGCTGACTCAACAAGGATATCTTTAATTCCTGCTAAATCATCCTTGCCTACTGAATCTTCCCGATCAATTTGTATTTCTACATGGAGGTTATTGTTCTTCATCAATATTCCTTTTGGGTTCTCTACATCTCCTGAGTAACCAGCAAACTTATCGGCATCTGCTAAAGTAGCTTTGGTTTGATCTTTAAGAGTGATTTCAAGATTTCCATCATTTATCTGAAAAGCGGCAATTTCTTGGTAGGAACCATTACTCAAAGGAAAGTTTTCATTCATAAAGTTTTTTGAAAATTCTATTACCTTATCCCCTCTCACTGGATTATAGGCGCCGCCGCGATCTGCACCATCGTCTTCAGAAATCATATCTGTCCCATACAATGCATCGTAAAGACTGCCCCATCTTGCGTTGGCAGCATTCAATGCAAACCTAGCATTCATAACCGGGACTACCAGCTGCGCTCCAGCAATGGTTGAAATTTCTTCATCCACGTTGGTGGTTTCTATTTCAAAGTTATCGTTGGTATCTACCCAGTATCCGATTTCTTTTAAAAAACTTTTGTATGTTTCTTTGTCAAAATCTTTATTTTCTTTATGCCAATTATCTATTTTTGTTTGAAGCTCTTCTCGTTCTTCTAATAGCGCTCTATTTCTTGGGGTAAATTCTTTTACAATTGCATTGAATGAATTCCAAAAATGATCTGGTTCTACATCAATATCCACGCAAACTTTTTCTGTAATTAATTTGTCTAATTCTTCGCTTACTTGAAGATCGCCTTTTTGAATACGATTTGTCATATGAGTTCCTATGATTTGGTTCTAATAAAAGAATGATTTTAGCAGTAGAAATAAATATTAAAACAAGTTTGTTTAAGGATTTATAATAGCGCCAGATGGAAATACAAAATTTATTAGAAAACTTAATCAAAATCGAATCGATTACGCCTAGGGATGAAGGTTGCTTTGATCTTATTGAGCCAATGCTTAAAGATTTAGGTTTCAACTGCGAACGAATAAATTACGACAATGTAGAAAACCTTTATGCAGTACTTGGCGATGAAGGTCCTTTGATGTGCTTTTTAGGACACACAGATGTCGTGCCTACTGGACCGGTCGAGAACTGGAGTCAGCCGCCATTTTCTGCAAAAACAATTGATGGTCATATGTTTGGTAGAGGAACTGCTGATATGAAAGGAAATATTGCAGCCTACTTGTTGGCTTTGAAGGAATTTCTCAGCACCAAACCTTCTCTTAATTATCGTTTAGCAGTTTTATTAACTTCTAATGAAGAAGGAGAGCCAGAAGACGGAAAAATTGATGTAATCATTAAAAAATTCATGGACGAAGGCGAACATATAGACTTTTGTTTGGTCGGAGAACCTTCGTCTAATAAAAAAGTTGGGGACACAATCAGAATCGGTAGAAGAGGATCTTTGAGTGGAACGTTAAAAGTTTTAGGCAAACAGGGACATGTTGCCTATCCAGAAAAAGTAGAAAATCCTATTTTCACTAGTGCCAAATTAATTTCAGAATTGGAAAGCATCACTTGGGATCAAGGTAACGAGCACTTTCAGCCTACCTCTTTTCAAATTTCTAATATCAAATCTGGAACGGGTGCAACTAATGTAGTTCCCGGAGTACTTGAAATGATGTTCAATTTTAGATTTTGTTCAGAGTCGAACGAAGCACATTTGAAAGAAACTTTTGAAGCAGTTCTTAAAAAACAAAATCTTAAATATGAAATCGATTGGGTCTTAAGTGGCTTGCCTTACCTTACAGAAAAAAAATATTTCATTGAGCAAATTGTTGACTCAGTAAAATCAGTAACCGGTTACGAGCCAGTTATCAACAATGGTGGTGGAACTTCGGATGGACGATTTCTTCAAGTCATGGGCTCTGAGATAGTTGAATTAGGTCCGCTTAATGAAACCATTCACAAAACAGATGAGAACGTTAGTCTACAAGATCTTGATACTCTGAAAGGGATTTATACAAATCTCCTTGAAAGACTCAATTCTAATTAGGTTAGATTAAACTTCTTCGATATCCCTAAAATTTGGCCTTCTTTTTTCAAGAAATGCTTGAACGCCTTCTTTGAAAACTTCACCATCGCATAAAACTCTTTGAGTATCTCTTTCATAATCCAATTGATCAGACAAAGAAACCTGGAGAGCATTATCATGCGCTTTTACAATCGCTTTAAGACCAGTGATTGCCCCGTCTGCCATTTTACCTGCCAGAGTACAAGCTTCAGTTAGTAACTCTTTCTCTGGAACAACTTTCCATATCAGGCCCCATGCTTCTGCTTGCACAGCACTAATATCTTCCCCTAGCAAAGCCATCCCATTTGCCTTAGCTCGGCCCAAAAGATTTGGTACCAGCCAAGACGCACCTACATCTGGAATGATTCCTAATTGTGGTCCAAATACTAACTTGAACTTAGCAGTATCAGCAGCCAAAATTAAATCACCGCACAAGGCTAAGCCTACGCCTCCGCCAGCCGCTATACCATTAATTGCGTTCACTACAGGTTTAGGACAATTAACAATTTTTCTCACCAATGGATTGAAGCCAATTTCCATAGCATTAGCTGTGGACTCTCCTGGTGACCAATTGGGATCACTTGGCCAACCACCACCGGCAAGGTCAGCACCGCTACAGAAACCTCTGCCCTCTCCTGTGAGTACAATAGTTCTAATAGATTGATCAGAATAAGCCTTATCGAATACTTCTAGCAATTCGTCGATGATTTCCTTATTTAAGCTATTGAGTACTTTTGGTCTATTTAATGTAATTAGATAGACACCTTTATCTTTCATTTCAGTTTTAATTGCATTCACAGTAACCTCTTTTTCTTAAACTTTAGCACTTATAGAAAAAAGCTATATATATCTAATAATTAGGTTTAAAATATTTTATATAACTTAGAAGTATATATAGTACTCTCATGCTAAGTACAGAAGACAACAATTTTGTATCGAACGAATCTACTGAGGCCGAACTACATGTTCCCCCTAATGGTTTTAGTGATTCTTTCGCGCTCTTTGTAACCAAAGCATTGAGATTTCTAGCAGATACTCTTTTTCGTAAAAGATATGGCCATCGTGCGGTAGTTTTAGAAACCGTAGCAGGCGTTCCAGGCATGGTTGCTGGAGTGATTCACCACTTAAGATCTCTACGAAATATGAAAGACGATAACGGAATGATTAAAGAATTACTTGAGGAAGCTGAAAACGAAAGGATGCATCTTATGACTTTTATCGAAATTGCCAAGCCTTCAAAATTTGAAAGATTTCTCATCTTATTAGCTCAAATCTTTTTTGGAATTTTCTATACTTTTCTTTATATCTTTTTCAAGAAAACAGCTCATCGTATGATTGGATATTTTGAGGAAGAAGCTGTCACTTCTTATTCCGAATACTTAGCTGAAATTGATGATGGGAAAATTCTAAATCGCCCTGCTCCAAAAATTGCTATTGATTATTGGAACCTTGGCTCAAATGCGTCTTTAAGAGATGTAGTCATTGCGGTAAGAGCTGACGAGGCAGGTCATCGAGATAAAAATCACGATTTTGCAGACCAAATTTAATTTATTTTATCGCAATAGGGTTTATATACATTTGTACTGCTCCCCTAACTTTGGCCTGACCTAAAACAAACAAAAATTCATAGGTCTTATCTTTAGCCAAAGGACCAGTGTTCATGGCTTCTAAAATATAAATGCCATTTTCTTGCAACAAAATAACGTGACCCTGAAAAGGCTCCATTGGATTAACAGGTGGAATAACATCCAATCCATAAGTATCTGAACCCACAGCTATGACTTCCTTATCGGCTAAGTATTGCGCTAATTCCGGCGTAAGCCCTGGTATTTCAGCACCCCATTTTTCTGGAAATTTTTCCAACATGGCGTCGGTCCAACCAGTATGAAATAAAACAACATCCCCTTTTTGAACTTTTACTCCTTGTTTTTTTTCAGCTTCTTGAAGATCTGTGACAGAAAAAGTTTGGCCGGCTTTTAGATATTTGATTCCTAAGACTTTTGTCATATCAAAAAGGACACCTCGAGTAACCATTGGTGGAACCTTCTCGATTCCTAATTTTGTTAGTCCGGTTATTGGGGCAATTTTTTTCCCATCAAAACAATTGTAAAATTTACCATCTGGTCTACCGATATGTCCCAAACCATCCAGTTGGGAACCAATACCAAACCAACCTTGAAAAATATCATCGTTGTATGTTGAATTAGGAAAAGCTTTTTCACCGAATTGTTGAGTGGGTTGCACTACTTGCAAATTTAAACTTCTTGGTGGATAAGCAGGTGTATTAGAATCTAGAACCAATCCTAAGCTATAAACTTTTCCGGTTTTAATGAGTTTTGCAGCATCTAAGACAGACTTATCAGTGATTAGATTAGCATTTCCTATCTCGTCTCCTTTTCCCCACTTGGAGTGCTCACAAGATTCGTTCGCTAACAAAGTATTGAAAAAAAAGACGGAAGCAATTAATAAATATTTCATAATAGCGCTCCAAAAAATGGAGCGAGTAACGGGGTTCGAACCCGTGGCCTCGACCTTGGCAAGGTCGCGCTCTACCAGCTGAGCTATACTCGCAAGAAATTCAATTTACTCTGAGAAATAAGTTATTTCAAGTTCGATAGAAATTTTTTTAAGAAAAATTTAAACTCTTATTTATAGTTTATTTTTATGTCCGATCTTGAAGAATTTAAAAAGCTCATAGAGAACTCTTCTTACCCAGTATTTTTTACAGGCGCTGGAATAAGTACCGATTCTGGGATTCCAGATTTCAGGGGGCCAAATGGGTTTTGGAAAAAAAATACTCCTATTTATTTTCAAGATTTTATGTCATCTAAAGACATGCGAAAAAAATATTGGGAACAAAGTGTAAATTTCAAAAGTAATTTTTCTCAATTCAAACCCAATAAAGGTCATGAAGCAATTGCTAACATTATTAAAGCAAAAGAAAACGGACATTGTGTTACTCAAAATGTTGATAATTTGCATCAGGCAGCAGGTTTGGCTGATGATCAAGTTACAGAAATTCATGGCAACGCAACTTATGCCGTATGCCTAAATTGCGAAAAGAAATTTGAGCTTGAACCCATCCATCAAGCTTTCAAAGAAAATCAAGAGCCGCCGACTTGTCAGGATTGCAAAGGTTTTATTAAAACGGCAACCATATCTTTTGGTCAGCCGATGCCAGAAAAGGAAATGAAGCGTGCTCAAAATGAAGCAGCCAATTGCGATCTCATGATTGCAGTCGGTTCATCGCTTGTAGTTTTTCCGGCTGCAACGATTCCTTTGCTTGGCAAACAAAGCGGTGCCAAATTGGTCATTTTAAATAATGAACCTACTGAAATGGATCAGTTTGCAGATATAGTTATCAATGCCAGCATCAGTAAAACTTTTGATGCGATTCTTTAAAGCCTTTTTTCTTATAATTTTTTTTAATTTCTTTTGACCGCTGAGGAAGAATTTTATATATTGCATTTTGTCCCTTGTGCTCTTGGGGGAGACTTGTGCAAGGGGCTCTTATAAAAAAACCCTAGCTGGAAAAGCTAGGGTTTTTCTTTATCAGGCTGATACTAAGCTGAATCTGCTTTAGCAGCTGCCCAAATTGCTAAACCGAATGCTGTTTTGTTGATTAAGTCAGCAAGGTTATAAACAATGTTTAATGCTTCGTTATTGACTCCACCTGCAAAATAACCAAGCGCGTAACCAAGTGGGTAAATTGCCCAACCAACAGTTACAATCCATTTAATTGTATTAAATGCGCTTTGACTTGCAGAGTTTCCGCTCGAGGCATTTGCTGCAGCAGTCTCACCAAGAAATATTTCATAGATGATGTATACCCAAGCAATCATTCCTACAGCGAATCCTACTGAAGGTGCCCACAATCCTGTTTCACCAAGATAACCACCAACAAGCATTACGATTGAAGCAATAAGTAAACGCCAGAATATTCCTGCGCTTACCGCTGTAACAGCTGCAACAATCAAGTAAAACTCAATGATTTGAAGTGGCACTGTGATTAACCAGTCAATGTATCTAAATACCGTAGGCGAAGCTCCCATATCTGACCACATTCCTCTCATGTAAAGGTAATGCCAGAAAGCAATACCAGTTACAAGACCTGCAACAGTAAGCGAAGTTCTCCACTTACCAGCTACGTCTTGTCTTTCTACAAAGAAGAATACTGTCGACGCTAGCATAATAGCAGTCGCAATCCAGAACGAGATACCTACGTAATCATTTGTAGCTAAATAGCCCATAAATCCTCCCAAAAGTGATTTAATTTATAAATTAACTCTCCTAAATGAGTTATGGTTTAGATAATATACGTATTTTTTGAAAAACTCTAGGTTTTAAGCTTTATCCACCGACCAGATTCAAAGCGATATGTAAAGAGAATTCCTTTAACAATGTAGTCGATAATCAAGCTACCAAAAATGTATTCAATTGGAAAATCTAGCCAAACAAAAAGCCCGGCAAAGGTAAGTCTGAAAAAAATTAAACTAATCGTAATGATGTAGAGAGGAGATTTGGTGTCCCCTGCTCCACGTAGAGCTCCGCCCAAAGCAAATTCTAAAGCCATCAACGGCTGCATGATTCCCAAGAGCCAAACAAATAAAACCGTCAAACGAATAACCTCTGGATCATCTACGAAGAAACTAGCGATAGGGCGAGATGCTAAAGCTAAAATTATCCCTAAAATACCCATGGAAACCATGGTCAATCCAGCAGAACGCCACCCGCTTCTTTTTGCTTCTTTAGGATTTTCCGCGCCAATAAATTGTCCAGTTAAAGTAGCGCCAGCGACTGTAAAACCTTGGCCAACCATAAAAGAAAGCATCAAAATATTTATACCCACGTTGTAAGCAGCAATCGGTGCGTTTCCATACAAAGAAATAATCCAAAAATAAAGAAGAAGGCCTATCTGAAATACGCCTTGTTCTAGTCCAGCTGGTGTAGAAACATGAATTAACTCTCTGAACCTAGAAAAAGAAAACCTATTGAGTTTTGGTAAAGGAATAGTAATGATTCTCAAAACCCAAACTAAAATTCCTAATATGGTGCCGATAGCGAAAGATATTCCTCCAGCATAAGCAGCTCCAACAACCCCTAATTCAGGAAAGCCAAATCTTCCATTAACCAAGCCAATCAAAAGGAAAATGTTTATTACATTTTGAATTAATCCCAAGTAAAGAGGCGTCTTCACATCTCCTGCAGCTCTAACTGCAGCGCCTTGAACAATTGAAACTCCAAAAGCAGGAGCAAACAAGATTAGTACTTTTAAATAATCTACTGCCAAATCTTTTGCCTCTGACTCTAAACCAAAAAGACTCATTAAATCTTCACCAGCTACCCAAATGACAAAAATGGAGATAAAGCTTAAAAAAATACTTATTAAAATTGAGTCATATAAAACTTGGCTAGCTTCTTGATATCGTCTTGCGCCATAAGCTCTTGCAACCAAAGCTGTAGTTCCTGTTGATATTGCCATCATTATGGATTGAATTACGAAGAAGATTCGGCCGCCCGTACCCACGGCAGCAACAGCATCCGTGCCTAAGTTTCCTACTGCTTTCAAGGCTACTACGCCAACAGAAGCAAATAAAACGTTAGCTAATATCGATGGCCAAGCAAGACCCCAAACTGATAGTGTTTCAGGACTCGCAACCTTTTCGGTTGATTCTTCATCAATATCTGTCCGAGCAGTAGATTCTTGCATGCTAAAAAAAATATAGGATATGAGTTACTTAAAAAGAATAACTAAACCCGAATCGCCATTGTATCGGAAGACCTGGAAAATATCTTTGTCCAGAAAAAGAGGAGTAATCTGCTCGCTCGGCGTAACGTTTATTGAATACGTTTATAATGCTGAAGTTGATGTCAAGCTTAGAGGTTAAATTATAAAAACCTCTAAAGTTAGTTAAATAATGTCCAGGATAACTATATTGGTTAGCAGGATCAGTAAAATATTTACCCAAATATTCTTCTTCAATTTGAAGGGTTAGCTTATCTACTGGAAAGATATTAAAAAATATACTGCCTTGCACTCGAGGCGCTGAATCAATTAAATTTCCTTCATAAACTCCTATTGAGGATAAAGAATAATCATAAAGATGTTCAGCAAAACTCCATGCATATTTGATTGTCAGCATAGGATTAACATCCACGGAGCCAGAAATTTCAATACCTTGATGTTTTGATTTTCCTCCAGCTATAGTTGATGCATCGGCATCTTTGTAGATGTAATTTTTTTTCTTGGAAGAAAATAGAACAAATTTATTTAGGAAGTTTTCTCCAGCTGAAAGAATTCCAAATTCTAGGGAATCTATTTTTTCAGAATTTAAGTCCGCCAAAGTTTGTGCTTTTTGTAGTCTAAAAAGCTCATTTATTTGAGGTGGTCGAAAACCTTTGCTGAACTGCAAAAAGAATTCATTTGATATAACTTTTTTTGAAAACCCAAATCTAAATGAATTGTCAGAAAAAGAAATATCAGTATCCGCAGGTCTTGAGTAATAACAACCGCCAAACCCACATTCTGTGCCGTCAGCTCTGGTTCTACCGTCAAGCATGAGATTATCGTAATCGTAGTTGAGTCTCTCAGCTCTAACGTTTGAAAAAATTTTGAAATCGTCATCAGTTAAATATTCATGAGATAAAAATATGGCAATTAAGTTAGTGTCGACTTCAAAGTCGTAATGCAAGCCCTGTGGTCTCACCGCGTTATTAAATGCTGAACTGCTTGTAAGTACGTTTGCTTGAAATTCTTCTAATTGAATACTAGCTATCTCAAAATTAATTCCAAAGGACAATTTATGGTCAGGGAAGCTTTGTACATCCATTAAGAAGTGTAAACCTGAACTAGTTTGGCGATTTTTTTCTATAGGTTTTCCAGGCAGATAGTGTTGGATGAAATCCATCTTGCTATACCTTAGGTAAGGTCTTAACTGAAATTCAAAATTATCTTCATTTTGGATTAAAAGCGTATTTAGGCGAAACGACTTGGCATCACGATATGCTTCTGGATTGACATTGGTTAACCTTAAACTAGATTTATAAGAGCTGATGTAGCCTGCTGATTCTTGATTAATATTGGTTAGATTTAAATGTGTTGTGGCTTGCCAGTTCTGGATGTTGTTTTTTGACTTAAAAGCCAACTTTTGTTGGTCAAAGCCACTAGAGTCTCTAAATCCTTGATCTTTATCTAAGGCTATCCCCAGAGACCAATTGGATGATTCCTGATATTGAAAAGATGCTTTAAAAGATTCGTCATCATTTGTTTCTGTTTTAAGATAATTATCTTCATCAATCTTAAGAGATTTAAAATTGATTGCTCCATGCAAAGCATTGCCGCCAAACCTTGCGCTGGATGGGCCTTTTAAAATTTCAACCATGGAGGCTAAATTTACAGAAACCTCAAATAGATTATTGACGTTACAAAAACCAGCTGGCCTGATTGGTAAACCATCTTCCAAAATCAAGAAAGATCCACAAGCCCCTGACCCAGTTAAAACCGGTGATCTTAAAGAAATTAAACTTTCTTGGCCGGATCCTCTGCTAATCCAACTCCCTGCTGAGGAATTGAAAAGTTCTTTGTTATGAGTGACGTTTAAATATCTTATTTCGCCAGATGTGATTGTTTCTAAGGAAGGCTTGAAATTCCAATTCTCACTAGTAGAGACAGTAAGCTCTTCGTTCGTGTCAGCAAGAAAAGAAAAACTAAAAAAGAGGACTGACAAAAAGAAAAAAAAAGGCATGCGAAATTATATAAAAAAAGCAGGTAAGTTTCCTTACCTGCTTTTAAGGGGAGGATAATTAATTAATTAATCTTTAAACTCAGGATAAGCTTCCACTCCAATTTCTGAAGCGTCCAGTCCTGAAGTTTCTTCTTCCTCTGAAGGTCTTAAACCCATAATTGCATTTAGCACTAGCAATGTACCTGCAGTACAAATGAAAGCCCAAAGGAAAATTGAAATAGCTCCAATTGCTTGAGTTCCAAAGGCTCCAGCACCTGAAAGCGGTGTCGCCATGATGCCCCAAATACCAACGGTACCGTGAGCTGAAATCGCACCAACGGGATCATCTACTTTAAGCACTGTATCTAAGAAGACCACTGAGAAGTAAACAATTATGCCGCCAATAAATCCAATAATTGTGGCTAATCCACCTGAAGGAGTATCAGGAGCTGCCGTGATAGCAACCAATCCTGCAATAGCACCGTTAATAGCCATTGTTACATCTGCCTTACCAGTAAGAACTTTAGCTATTAATAAAGCACCAATCACACCACCTGCAGCGGAGGCATTTGTGTTTAGAAAAACTTGAGCAACAGCGTTTGCATTAGCAGCATCATTGACAGCCAATTGAGAACCGCCGTTGAATCCAAACCAACCTAACCAAAGGATTAGAGCACCTAAGGCAGCAATTGGAATGTTTGAACCTCTCATAACTTTGACGGATCCATCAGAACTGTACTTACCTGTTCTTGGGCCAAGAATAATTACCGCAGCAAGTGCAGCTGCTGCACCACATAAGTGGACAACACCAGATCCTGCAAAGTCAGTATAGCCAATAGCGTCTAACCAACCACCACCCCATTTCCAGTAACCTTGAACTGGGTAGATAAAGCCTGTTAAAACTATGGCAAATAAGAAAAATGGAATTAATTTCATTCTTTCGGCAACTGCTCCAGAAATAATTGACATTGCTGTCGCAACGAAAACTACCTGAAAGAAAAAGTCAGCAGCGTCTGAATAACCTAAATCGGTATTGAAAGTTAAGCCATCTAAAGACATTCCCCAAGTACTACCAATCATTGGAAAGTATGCGTTGTATACGCTATCACCTGGGTACATCAAAAAGAAGCCACATACTAAGTACATGACACATGCGATTGAGTATAGACCTATATTTTTAGTAACAATTTCTGATACATTTTTAGCTCTAACTAAACCGGCTTCTAACATAGTAAATCCTGCAGCCATCCACATTACGAAGGCTCCAGAGATTAATAAATAAAAAGTATTTAATGCATACTCTAATTCACTCATTGTTATTCTCCTTTATTGCGTCCTCACCAGTTTCACCTGTCCTGATGCGAACGACATCGTTAAGTTCTGTTACAAAAATCTTGCCATCACCAATCTCGCCGGTATTTGCGACTTCTCGCACGGCACGGATAATGTTTTCGACGTCATCGTCTTTACAAGCAACTTGAAACATTGTTTTAGGTTTTGTATCTACTTCATAACTGGCTCCGCGATAAGTTTCGGAATGACCTTTTTGGGTGCCAAAACCTTGAGCAGAAATGATAGTAGCTCCACCAGTACCAATGGTTGATAAAGCACGTCTAACTCCATCGGATCTAGAAGGCTTAACGACTATTGTTAAAAGTTTCATATCTTCACCTAATTAAAGATTAATGATCGATTATAGAGCTTTGTAAATAAGCAAAATTTGAGAGTAAAATGAGAAAAATACTAAATTTTGCACTAAAACTTTCCAAAAACGCATATTCAGAAAATTAATCTGCACTAATAAAAAGCAAAGAAGATATCATCGCCAAGACAAAATTCTTGGCGTCCCCTAGGGGGATCGAACCCCTGTTGCCGAGATGAAAACCCGGTGTCCTAACCGCTAGACGAAGGGGACACTGAAGGGATGTGATTTTATCAGACTAATTTTTTTTGTTAAGTATTTGTTCGATTTTAGCTAAAAAACCTCTAAGAATACCTGTTTCTAATTTATCAGGTCGAAGACGCTTAACAAGTCTTCGCATTCTTGTCTTTACTTGCTTTGGATTTTCTTGGTCATAAAAATCTATTTTTTTCATGACTACATCAAAATGATCAATTAAGTGTTCATTTTCTTGAAACGTTGGGATGTCTTCTTTAATTCCTTGCTTTGAATCTAAGTTGTCTAATTCCATTTTCAAAACATAAGAAATAATTTGAACTGCATGAGATAAATTAATTGAAGAAAAATCTTCATCAGTAGGTATCTTTATATGGTAATCGCACATTTGAAGTTCTTCATTGCTTAGGCCGCTGATTTCCCTTCCAAAGACAAAGCAAATTTTGGTGTTGCAGCGAGTCGAGCAGCATTAATTGCAATAGTAACTTTTGGTTCCATGGTTTTTTTTAAGGAAAGAATTGTAAACTATAAAGGTGTCCGATTCTTCACTTAAAAATAAATTTGAATTCATTTTAGTTGAGCCATCTCATCCTGGAAATATTGGAGCTACTGCAAGAGCAATTAAAAATATGGGATTTCAAAATCTTTCTTTAATCAATCCAAAAAATTTTCCAAACGATGATGCCTTTTATAGAGCCAAAGGCGCAAAAGATATTTTAGAAAATGTAAAAATT
>CACEOL010000015.1 GCA_902561325.1 uncultured SAR86 cluster bacterium
ATCATATTGCGAATATTGGACAAGGTTTTTACAAGAGAAATGAAGCAGGAAGTCTGATAATGGCCTTTTGGGTAAGACCTGAAAACGGAAATTCTGGCGGAGTTGCTCATGGTGGAATGTTGATGAGTATTGCAGATTACTGTTTGTGCTCTGTTGCAATGGAATCAAAAGAAAATTATGCCGCAACTATAAGTTTTAGATCGGAATTCGTAGCTCCTGCAAAGGTAGGCTCCTTGGTAGAAATATTTACTACGATTACAAAAGAGACAAGAAGTCTTGCTTTTGGACAAGGCCACATCGAATGTGAAGGAGAAATAGTCTTTAGTTTTTCAGGAATAGTAAAAAAAATAAAAAAATAAACTAATTTAATTTCTTTTTTACTTTTATCTTTTTTAGTTCAGCAACATCAGGAAGACCATTCACATATTTTATAGGCGCTTCTCCTTTTATAAGCGGACTTAAATATGTTTTTCCTGCATGCGTAATTTCAAAACCATTTTTAGAAATAAATTTTTTAGGCATAGTTTTTTCTATATTAGCCACATTTTTAAGAGGTGCAGTTGCTATTTTCCACTTATAAGGTGAATCATTTGTTCTCTTAATAATTGGCATTACAGCTGTCTTTCCAGCAATAGCAAGTTTTACCGCGTGTTCTCCAACAGCATAAGCCTGATCTAGGTCGGTTTTTGATGCTATGTGTCTTGCTGAGCGTTGTAAATAATCTGCAACTGCCCAATGATTTTTTAATCCGATCTTTGAAATCATTCCAGCTAAAACAGGCGCCACTCCCCCAAGCTGTTTGTGACCGAAAGCGTCCGTTAATCCTGAGTCTGCTAGAAACTTCCCGTTTTTTGTTTGGGTACCTTCTGAAGCAACAATTACACAATAGCCGTGCTTTTTAATGGTTTGTTTGACTTGAGAAATAAATTTAGTTTTCTCAAAAGGCACTTCCGGAAGTAAAATAATGTGTGGTGGATCGCCAGGTTTAGTTGCTGCTAAACAAGATGCTGCGGCAATCCAACCCGCATGCCTTCCCATGACTTCCAAAATGAAAACTTTCGTTGATGTTTTAGCCATGCTTTTTACGTCAAGTCCAGCTTCTAAAGTGGAAGTAGCAATATATTTTGCAACTGAACCGAAGCCTGGTGAGCAGTCTGTATAAGGCAAATCATTATCAACCGTTTTTGGTATCCCAATACATTTCAATGGAAACTTTAGTTTTTTTGCCATTTCAGATACCTTGAAAGTTGTATCTTGACTGTCTCCTCCACCGTTATAAAAAAAATATTCAATATCATGAGCAGCAAAAACCTCAAATAATCTCTCGTACTCTTTTTTTTGTTTTATTGAATCTTGTAATTTAAATCTACAAGAACCAAATGCTCCGCCAGGAGTTTGTTTCAGTTTTGCAATATTTTTTTTTGATTCTTTTGAAGTATCAATAAGTTCTTCATTTAAAGCACCAAGGATTCCATTCTCACCAGCAAGCACCTTGTGTATTTTTTTGGATTTATTTACAGTCTCAATGACACCACATGCAGATGCATTTATTACAGCTGTTACTCCGCCTGATTGAGCATAGAAAGCGTTTTTAACTTTTGTCATTGAGGCAATATAACTGAAAAAAGGTTTTGTGGGAAAAGGATATAATCATCAGATGAAAATATATGTCTTAGGTATTTGCGGAACTTTTATGGGCGGACTTGCACAGTTGGCAGTAGAAAAAGGCATTAAAGTTTCTGGTTGTGACGAGAATGTATATCCTCCTATGGACCAAGTCTTACTCTCAAATGGCATAACTATTGACGAAGGATACAATCCACAAAATTTACCTAAAGATGTTGATTTGGTTGTTGTAGGGAATGTTATAGCTCGTGGTAATCCCATCATTGAAGAAATATTGAATAAAGGTATAGACTTTATTTCTGGCCCAGAGTTTTTGTCAAAGCACTTATTAGCTAAGAGACATGTGGTAGCTATAAGCGGAACTCATGGTAAAACTACTGTATCTTCAATGGTTACAAAAGTACTTCTAGATAATGGAGTAGATTGCGGTTACTTGATTGCTGGGCGAGCGAAGGATTTAGATGCAACCGCATCATTAGGAACTCATGAATATTTCATCATAGAGGCTGACGAGTATGACACTGCTTTTTTTGATAAAAGATCAAAATTTATTCACTATCACCCTAAAACCCTTTTAATCAATAATCTTGAATTTGATCATGCTGATATTTTTAGCAGCCTTGGTGATATTAAAAAGCAATTTCATCATCTATTGAGATTGATGTCTTCCAAATCAACATTAATTTTTCCTGAGCATAATATCAACATTAAAAATGTCATGAAAATGGGTTTTTACAGTCAAAGCCTTCCCTTCAATACAAAATTTGCCAGAGGCTGGCATTCTAAAAAAGTTAAAGCAGATTCTTCTAAATTTGATATTTACAAAGACAAAAAGAAAAAAGCGTCAATAAGTTGGTCTTCTATTGGTGAGCATAGTATGCAGAATGGATTAGCCAGTTATCTAGTTTGTAAATCCTTAGGCTTGAAATCAAAAAGTATCGCAGAGTCACTCTCGATGTTTAAAGGGGTGACAAGAAGAATGGATTTAGTTGGGGACAAAAGCAGCGTTAAAGTTTACGACGATTTCGCACACCATCCGACTGCTATTAAATATACTTTAGAGGGCTTAAGAAAAAAAGTTGGAAGAGAGAAGATAATTTGCCTTCTGGAAATGCGGTCCAATACGATGCTTTCAGGATATCATGACAAAAAAATTCCAAAGGCCGTTGCTTCAGCCGATCAAGTCTTTGTCTTTTCAAAAGATAAGAAGCAAATCTCAGCTTTAGAGAGAGGCGGTAAAAATATCGAAGCGTGCTCCACTACGCAAGAATTTTTAAGAAAACTCTCCAGCTTAGATTTAGACAATACACACCTGATTTGTTTATCTAATGGCTCTTTTGATGGTATCCACCAAGCCATTTTAGAAAGAATTTAATCTAGATTAATCCAACTACCATGAAATCCAAAAGGTACTCTTTGAGGCAAAGTTACTCTGGCAAGCGGCGCTTCTGAAAAATTCTGAGCATCCAAAATAACAAAATCGCTTAAATCAGTTGTTTTGTCGTAAACAAAACCAACTACAAAACCGTCATCTTCCGATTTAGCATTTTTCTTAGGTATAAAAACTGGCTCAGCTGCCTGACAACTTTCTCCAAAATCATGAGTGATGGTTTCACTTTTTTCAAAATCATGCTTGAAATAGTTGTTGAGTTTTCCATCATTAAGCAAGTAGCCAAAACGATGTTGTTTGCCATCGTAATCTGGATGGACCCTGGAAAATTCCATAGGCCTATCATCCAACATTTCTTCGGAACATGTTTTAGCCTTCGGATCAAGAATCCACCTTGTAAGAAATGGTTTTTGTCCCATGGGAAGAGGATTATCAAAATCAAATAGCCTTTCGTATCGACAAAAGTCTAGGACAACTTGGCCATTTTCATTTTCATACGAATTAACTATATGAAATAAAAATCCTGGATTTACCTCTATCCAGATAATTTCGTCGGTTTTTTTGCTTTGTAATCCTACTCTGGAAGTATGTTTGTCATTCCACACTACTGGATAATCTCCACCAATGGGATTATTGTCATCGTCTCTTCTACCAAGATTAAAAGTTACTGGCAGGTCAAAAATAAGAACATAATTTTTGGTAATAGCACAATCATGAACCATCGGTCTGCTTGGTGTTTCTATAATTTGATCTTTGATGAGTTTTCCTTGGCTATCTATAGTTACATAATGGACTTGTCCTAATCCATTTACATATTCGCCAAAATCATAACTTACGGCATGCATTTCACCAGTATCTGAATCAATTTTTGGGTGAGCAGTAAATCTTTTATTATCTGCTGCTGGAAAAGGCTCTTCTTCAAGAAAATTCATCTCAGAGTCCATAATCACTGGAGATACTCCTCCTTCAACTAAAGCATAAATTTTTTCACCGTGTTTAAGCACATGAGTATTGGGACCAAAGCCAAAAGGCGAGGTCACAAATTTATTTTTGTACCAAAGCGCCTTTCCATCTTCTACTCTTATGCCGTGAATCATACCGTCGCCAAAAAAAGGATGATAATTTTCATGGTTTATTGGCTCTTTTGGATTGGGTCCGTTTCTAAGAAATAGACCTGATATTTCTCTAGGTAATTCACCTGTAATTTTTAAATCAGTTGTAGACGTTTCTTCTACCGGATACCAGTTTCCAGATAAAAACTTATTTTTACTTTCTCTTTTAGTCATTTTTTTTATCCTCCCTTAAATTCATTGGATCTTTATATACTGTATAAATTGTTATGACAAGAATGAATCCAATTAAGAAGTAATTAAAATATTCTATGAAAGCAACGCCTAAAAAGTAGCCACTTAAGACATACAAAGAAGTCCACACTGGAGCAGACAAAATAGTTACTGGAAAAAAAATTCTTTTATTCATTCCTAGAGAGCCTGCTGTAAATGGCACTACGCATCTTAAAGGACCGAAAAATCTTCCTAAAGCAACACTTAAACTTCCATACTTTTTCATAAATTTTTGAGCCTGCTTTATATACCCATGATAATTATTAGGCACCCAATCATAAAGTTTGTTTCCGACCAATATTCCCAAGCCATAACTGAAAGAATCTCCAGCGACCATTCCCATAGTTGCGTAAAAAGTTATTTCAAAAGGACTTATTCCAACTGTTGCTGCAAGCGCTCCAACACCAGGAACAATTAGGGTAGCAGGCGTAAATAAACCTGCAATGAATAAAGATTCAATAAAAATCAATGCGAAAACAGTCCAATTTACCCAATCAGGATTGGTTTCTAAAAAAGAAAGGATAGAATCGAACATAGGCAGATAATTAAATTATTGCAATAATACAGTACATGAGTGCAAAAACATCCTTTTCAGAGTTAGATTTAATTTGTAAACAAGCTCAAGAAGCAAAGATTGAATTAAGGAGATCTTCGAAAGCAAAAAAAAATGACGCGCTAAAATATGCTGCTGAGTTTTTGTTAAAGAACAAAGCAAAGCTTATAGATGCGAATACAATTGATATGGAATTAGCAAGTCAGAAAGACTTACAAGATTCATTTGTTGATCGACTTGAGTTGAATGAAAAAAGAATAGATTCAATGATTTCTGGATTAGATAAAGTCATAAATTTAGACGATCCAGTAGGTCAAACCAATCAACCTCATACTTCGCCATCTGGTTTTGAAGTATCAAAAATGCGCGTTCCTCTTGGCGTAATAGGAATTATTTATGAATCTCGACCAAATGTTACAGCAGATGCTTCTGCATTATGCTTGAAGTCTGGTAATGCATGTGTCTTAAGAGGAGGGTCTGAAGCAGCTAATTCTAATGCTGTAATTGAGAAGTGCATGCAAGATGGATTGGATAAATCTTCGTTACCAAAATATTCTATACAGCTTATAAAAAATCAAGATAGGAAGCTTGTAGGAGAAATGATTAAGCGGGAAGGAGATATTGATTTATTAATCCCCAGAGGTGGAAAAAGTTTAATAAAAGTTGTTTCTGATGAAGCCAAAATTCCAGTTCTTAAACACTATGAAGGTTTGTGTCATGTCTTTATCGATAAAGATGCTGATTTAAAAAAAGCCATAGAAATATCCGTAAACGCAAAAACATATCGTTACGGAATCTGTGGAACAATGGAGACTTTGTTAATTTCAGAAGAGGTAGCAGCAAAAGTTTTACCAGAGATTAAAGCCGAGTTAGATAAGTTGGGTGTAGAAATAAGAGGTTGTGAAGAAACAAAAAAAATTATCGATGCTAAGTCTGCTTCAGAAGAAGATTGGGTTACGGAGTATCTTGCCCCAATTCTTTCTATGAAAGTCGTAACAAATCTTCAATCAGCAATCTCGCATATAAATATGTATGGCTCTGGCCATACCGACTCTATTGTTTCTGAGAATTTGTCAGCGGTAGAAACTTTTTTCAATGAAGTAGATTCTTCATCGGTTATGCATAATCTGCCAACTTGTTATGCAGATGGATTTGAGTATGGACTTGGAGCTGAAGTAGGAATATCCACAGATAAGTTGCATGCTAGAGGACCTGTTGGATTGGAAGGTTTAACAAGTCAGAAATTTGTAATTAAAGGCCAAGGACAACTTAGATCTTAATTGATGACAAAAAGATTAGGTATCTTTGGCGGAGCGTTTGATCCAGTTCATAAAGGTCACACGCAATCTCTAAAATACATCAGCGATCTTAAAATTATTGATGAAATCCAAGTCATTCCAAACTATTCATCACCTCACAACAAAAATATTCAAATTGACGAGAAGCATCGTCTAAAAATGCTAGAAATAGCATTTAAAGAACTTAAAAATATTAAGCTGAATGATATTGAATTAAAAAACAAAACTAAATCCTATACTTACAAGACACTTAAATATCTGAAAGACATTTATCCCGAAAAACATCTATCTCTAATTATAGGCTTGGATTCTTTATATAGCTTTACGACTTGGAAAAATTGGGCAAGCATTTTGTCCTTATGTTCGCTCTTAGTCTTGGAAAGAAAATTGAATGACAGTCGGGGACTTAAGAAGGAGTTAGAAAGTAAAATATCGCCTGATTATGATGATTTTTTTTCTGGTCATGGAAAAATTCTAATTTTAAAAAATGACTTGATAAATATATCTTCAACAGATGTTAGATTGAAATTAAAGAACAATGAAAGCCTAACAGGCATGGTCGATGATCAAGTATTGGAATACATTTCAAAAAAATCTCTTTATAAAGTTTAAATGCCTAAAAGATCAAAAAAAATTATTCAAAACAGTTTAGATGAGATAAAGGCACAAAATACAATATTTTTAGATTTATCAAAATTAAACAGTTTTACAGATTTTTTGGTCATAACTTCAGGAACTTCATCCCGTCACATGTCGGCTATAAAAGATAAATTATTAGAAGACTTGAAAAGTAATAAAATATCAATCAGCGGGGTTGAAGGCCAAAATTCTAGTGAATGGATTCTCTTAGACTTGGGAGATTTTGTAATAAATATAATGTCCAAAGACTCAAGAGCATTATATGATTTGGAAAGTCTTTGGGATCCAGCTTTGAATTGAAATGAATAATTTTTCTAGAGAAAAATTCAAAACAGGAGAAGAATATTCTAGAGCTCTATTTTTTTTATCACCTTTTATTTTTCTCTTTTCCATATCACTTTTTCAAGTTTTTAATTTAACTTTGTTTCAAGGAGATAAGTATCAAACAATAGCTGAGTCAAATAGGATTTATCAAAAACCTATCAATCCTGTAAGAGGTTTTATATATGATAGAAAAGGGACTTTATTAGCAGAAAACATAGTCCAGAGAGATCTTTATGTAACTC
The DNA here is from genome assembly GCA_902561325.1 of uncultured SAR86 cluster bacterium. Classification (GTDB taxonomy): domain Bacteria; phylum Pseudomonadota; class Gammaproteobacteria; order Magnimaribacterales; family AG-339-G14; genus MEDG-81. The sequence continues at coordinate 7,416 of CACEOL010000015.1, forward strand.
CCGTCTACATTGAAGATTCTTCAAAAACAATTTTAATGTTATCTAATTTATTGGATATGCCATATGAACTTTTGGAAGAAAACTATTCAAGGGGCTTAAAAAAAGTAAAGAAGTTTGATTCTTTTCCTTTAGTAAAGGCTCTTAATGAAGAACAGATTGCTAAAGCCAAAGTAAACTTAGATTCAATTTCAGGTATTGAAGTCAAAGCTACACTTAAAAGGTATGTTCTCCATGAGGAGACTTTGGCTCATGTATTAGGTTACGTCGGTGATATTTCTTCCAATGAAATTAGAAGAGACAGGCTATTAGCAGAGCTACAAAACACTCAAATTGGAAAAACAGGCATTGAAAAAGAGTTTGACTATATTTTAAGAGGTAAGCCTGGAATTCAAACCCAAGAAAGGGATGTTAAAGGCAAATTAGTAAGGGTTTTAGATACTCAAGGAGCAGAAGACGGAAAAGATATTTACTTAACAATTGATCAAAAATTACAAGATTATCTCTTTAAGCTTTTTGAAAACAGAAGAGGAGCGCTTGTAGCCATAGAGCCAAAAACAGGCTTGATTAGAGCTTTGATTAGCTCCCCCTCGTTCAATCCAAATATATTAAATTCAATTGTGGATACTGATAAGGTGGAAAGTTTATTTTCAAATAAAGAAAGTCCAATTTTTAATAGAGCAGTTTCAGGTCAATACCCTCCCGCATCAACTTTGAAGCCTTTTGTGGGCCTTGCTGCAATAGAAAACGAAGTGATTAGTTGGGATGAAAAAATTAAAGACGATGGTGAATTTTATGTCGAGGGAGATCCTAGGCCTTATCGTGGCTGGAAAGAAAATGGACATGGAAGAGTAGACATGAGGAAAGCGATTGCAGAATCCTCTGACGTATACTTTTATACCATCGCTTTTGACTTAACTTTAGCAGGGATAAGACCAATGCTTGACAGTTTTGGTTTTGGTAAAAAAACAGGCCTAACTGACTTTGAGGCCAATGGTCTCCTTCCCGATAAGAAATGGAAATTAGGTTACAAAGGTGATTTTTGGTTCAAAGGTGACACAATAAATTTAGGAATAGGACAAGGCTATATTTTAGCCACACCACTTCAATTAGCTATGGCTTATTCTGGTCTCGCAAACCGAGGAGTAATTTATGAACCTCAATTCATACAACCGGCAGACGAAAAATCTTTTAAGCCAAAAAAAGTAGCTGAAATTCAACTTTCTGATACCAAAGACTGGGAAAAAATGGAACAAGCCTTAGTGGACGTGATTTCTGCAAGAAATGGAACAGCTCATAAAGTTTTTGATGTCAATTCAGCTGTAATTGCAGGAAAAACCGGTACTGCACAAATAAAAAGTATTCTTCCGGGCAAAGAATACGATGCAATTCGTGAAAATCCCGCTTTACGAGATCATGCTCTTTTCGTAGGTTATGGGCCAGTAGAAGATCCAAAACTAGTTGTAGCGGTCGTCATAGAAAATGGTGAGTCAGGAAGTGAAGTTGCTGCTCCAATTGTTAAATCTGCAATAAATTTTTACACAAGAGGATTTGATGCAAAATAAGCCTCTAAGCTTTTCAGTAGATATCAGATTAAATAAAAGGAAAAATTTATTAAATTTTGATTTTTCTATTGTTTTTACGGTTTTTCTCTTGGGTCTTTTTGGGCTAGCGATGATTTATAGCGCTAGTGGGTCTTATACTCTGGTTCTAAGGCAAGCAATGTACTTTTTTCTTGGTGCAATCCTGATGATTACTGCGGCAATGTCTAATTTCAGAAAAATGGAACCTATTTATTTGAATGCAGTCTGGATAGGCTTCTTTTTCTTGGTTTTAGTTTTGGTTTTGCCAAATTCTGGAACCACGAATCGATGGATAAATTTAGGCTTCATTGGGTTTCAACCTTCTGAGCTGATGAGATTTTTATTGCCTATTTCTGCAGCAGCATATCTAACACGAAATCCACAAATAAAATTATCCGACTGGATAATTGTTCTGGTTACGACATTGGTAGCTTTTATTTTAGTTTTCTTGCAGCCAGATTTTGGTACCTCAGCGATAGTTTTGCTCTCTGGGATAATGCCAATAATTTTATCTGGCTTACCTTGGAGATTTATTATTTATAGTTTTTTGGGAGGCATTGGAACTCTTCCTTTCTTATGGATGAGCTTGATGGATTATCAAAAAGAGAGGATTTATACCTTTGTTAGCCCCGAGGCTGATGCATTAGGTTCCGGTTGGAATATTGCCCAATCAAAGATTGCCATCGGATCTGGGCAGTTTTTTGGAAAGGGTTATATGGAAGGAAGTCAGAGTCAACTAGATTTTATTCCTGAAAGTCATACCGATTTTATTTTTGCAGTAATTGTCGAGGAGTTTGGATTTTTAGGCGCTCTTGGACTTTTTCTTCTTTATGCTTTTTTAATTAATCGTCTCTTATATGTTGCTAAAAGCAGTAATTCTAAATTTGCAAAATTAGTTTCAGCTACGCTTTCAATCATTTTAGCTGCCTACATAACATTAAATATTTCAATGGTAGTTGGCATCTTTCCTGTAGTAGGCATGCCTTTGCCATTCATTAGTCAAGGAGGAACAGCACTAGTGGTTAATATGATTACTATCGGTATAATTTTATCTTTAAGGAGAACGACCTGAAAAAAATAAGTTTGCTTTTGCTTTTAGCCTTTTTTGTGCCTCTAATCCATATGGATTATTCAAAAAGTTATGAAACACTGTCTTTCATAGATGAAATGGTTTCCAAACATAAATTTGAAAAGTCTTATTTGGTAGAAATTTTCAAAAGCGCTGAAAAAAAAGAAAAAATTATTAATTCTATGAATAGACCTGCAGAAAAGAAATTTTCTTGGGTTCAATACAAATCCAGATTAATTTCGCCTATGAGAATAAACAACGGCGTAAGTTTTTTAGAGAGATTTTTACCAGAGTTCGAAAAAGCAGAACAAGAATTTGGAGTTCCTAAAGAAGTTATTGCAGCTATCATCGGTATTGAATCTAGTTATGGTTCTATTACCGGCAGGGAAAGAGTAATTGATTCTCTATCGACGCTTGCCTTTGATTATCCAAGACGGAGCAAATTTTTTACCAAACAACTAGAGGATTTCCTGCTTTTAACTAGAGAAGAAAAACTTGACCCCCTGGTTATGAAAGGGTCATATGCTGGAGCTATGGGCTATGGTCAATTTATTCCAAGTTCTTATCGATCTTATGCAATTGATTTTGATGACGATGGAGTAAGAAATATTGTAACAAATCCTATTGATGCTATTGGTAGCGTTGCAAATTATTTGAGTAAGCATGGTTGGGAAAGAAATGCCACCATAGCAGAGGCTCTCACGAAAAATGATGTGAACTCAAACTTTAAGACATCACTTTCACTAAAAGAACCAGATGCCCTAGAACTAGTATCTAAAATCAACTTACCAAATAAAAAATACTTACAAATAAATTTTGAAGATAAAGAATTTTGGTTAGGCCATAAAAATTTATATGTCTTATCACGTTATAATAGAAGTTCTTTTTATGTTATGGCCGTCTTTCTTCTGAGTCAGGAAATTGACTACGCGTATAGAGTAAAAATATGAAAAAAATTCTCTTAATAAGCTTTATATTCTCTTCTTTAGCTTTCTCACAAACTTTAATCCCAAAATTACCACAAATTACTGCTTCTAGCTTTTTACTTATTGATGCTGAAACAAATAAAATAATTGCTCAACAAAACACACAAGCTTCAACAGGGTTAGCAAGTATCACCAAAATAATGACTAGTTATATAGTAGCTGACTATTTAAAGCAGGGATTTTTAAACATAAAAGACTCTACAAAAGTAAGTGAAAAATGTTGGCGCATGGAAGGTTCAAGGATGTTCATCCAAGAAGGTAAAAAGGTTCTAATAGAAGATTTAATGCGCGGCATGATTATTCAATCTGGAAATGATGCGGCCTGTGCCTTAGCTGAACATATCGCAGGAACCCAAGAAGATTTTGCGAGTCTTATGAATGACTATGCTCAAAAAATGGAGTTAAAAAATACGAATTTTACCAATCCAACGGGCTTGCCAAATGTTAATCACTATTCAACGGCTGAAGATATAGCAAAATTAAGTATATTTTTAATAAAAGATTTTCCTGATGAATATTCAATCTATAGTGAGAAAGAATTTACCTATAACGATATAAGGCAATTAAATAGAAATAGCTTACTTTGGCAAGATGACTCAATAGACGGTATCAAAACGGGCCATACAAGAGCGTCAGGATATTGCTTAGTAGCCTCATCCAAAAGAGCAGACATGAGGCTAATTTCGATAGTTCTTAATAGTGCCTCTGAAAAATCCAGACTTCAAGATACTAGAAGATTAATGGATTATGGTTTCAAGTATTATCAAACTAAAAAAATAATCGCCAAATACCAACCAATATCTATAGTTGATGTCTGGGGTGGAATGGAAGATAAATTGGAACTCGGTCCTGAGAAGGATATCTTTATTACATTAACTAAACCTACTTTTGACAGGCTTATAATTGAGGCATCAAAAAATTTGGGTGTAAAAGCACCTGTCAGGAAGGACTCAGTCATAGACAGATTAGATATAAAAGTTGATGGGGAAACTATTCAATCTGTGGATTTGGTTGCGATAAATAATGTGCAAAGGAAAGGTATTGTCATAGCGACTTTAGAGTCTTTGATGTTCTATGTTTACAGTTTCTTCATGCAAGATGAAATAAATTAATGTCAATTTGTTTTTTAAATGACAAATTTTTAGATATTCAAGAAGCAAAAATCTCACCACTAGATAGAGGCTTTCTTTTTGGAGATGCTATTTATGAAGTAATCATTGCAGTCAATAAAAAACCCTTCGAACTTGGCGCTCATTTAACTAGATTAAAAAAAAATATTTTTTCCTTAAAGTATTCATTATCAAATCAAATTGATCTAGAAGAAATAATTTTAGAAGTAATTTCCAGAAATAAATTTTTGAACCAGGTAATTTATGTCCAAATCTCCAGAGGCACAGACACTGTAAGAGATCATATTCCTAGTAATAATTTATCGCCAACTATATTTGTGTCTTCTCATGAATTGAAAACAGAGTTTTCTCAAAGCTCTGGTGAGAAGGCAATTTTATTAGAAGATTTTAGATGGAGAAAAAGTCAGATAAAGGCAACTTCTTTATTAGCCAATGTCATTTATAGATCTGAGGCTAAACACCAAGAAGTTTTTGAGACTATTCTTTTTGAAGATGGATTCATTACTGAAGGCGCGGTAAGTAATGTTTTTTGTACTATTGAAAATAAAATTATCACGCCGCCCTTAACAGAAAATATTCTTCCTGGAGTAACGAGAAAAGTAATCTTAGAGTTAATTCAAGATACCTCTTTGGAATACGAAGAGACAAAAATTCCCGTTGATTCTATTCTTTCAGCAGAAGAAATTTGGGTTACGAATTCAACCAAAGGAATCATTCCAATCATTGAACTTGATGGTAAAAAAATAGGATCAGGATTACCGGGTGAAAAATATCTTCAAATTTCTAAAGCTTTTATCAATAAACTTTCATGTTAGATATACCCAAAATTTACAACAATTTTTCTTAATTCTGTCCAGAATTCAGCCTTGCCTGTTTTAAAGTCTTTATCAAGATCTGCAATTTTTTTTCTCAAACTTTTAATTTGTGGGGGTGATATTTTCTTTGCTTTTATTTTAAGTTTGGAAAGGTAATCTATTGGAACACCTTTTAGAAAAAAATTTGGATTCTTTTTGTATTGCTCCAATCGATCAAGCTGTTGGTGTATGACAGCAATTATACCTGGCTCATTTTCTTTATTTAATTTCATAATTTCTAAAATTTCTAAAGATTTTGAAACTTGGTTAGACAAACAACTATTGATTAAGCTAAAGACATGGTATTCGGAGCTATCTTTTACAAATTCATAATCCGTATTTTTTTGATCTAAACATTTAAGAAACTTTAGCTCTTGATAAGCAGACAATAAATTTTCTTCATTTCGGGAGGCAATTAAATTGATACCTTCTTCGCTCAAAAGTAAATCCATATTTTTCGCCTCGCCTTTAATCCAATCCTTGAATTTATTTGAATAGATCGGTTGAATTTCGGAGATATCTAGGTATTTTTTTATTTTTTTAAACCAAGCAGATTTTTTGATCTTTTTATTTAATGAAGAAATAACTATTATGCGATCCGAGTTATCGTCTCCTAATAAGCTCAAAAAAAAATCTAAATCATCTTTAAGGATACTTTTTTCTTGAAGACGCAAATCTATTATTTCTTTTTCACTAAATAAACTACCTTGTTGATTTTCAATATTTATTTCTTCTTTAATTCCTTTTTTGTAAAAGAAAATCTTTCTACTCTGGAAGCCTTCTTTTTTAAGATTAGAAATGAATTTGTCTCTCAATTTAGAGTTAAGTAACTCATCATTGCTTAAAATTAATTTATGCTGATTCCGCATTGCCTTTTTCTGAAAAGAAAATCAATAACTCATTGACCGCTTCACTGAAGAAATCCAGTTTAATTTCATCTGCTTGTTTTTCATTTGAAAGAATACTTTCGGTGTCGTAAGAAAAATCTTCTGAAGTAAAGATTGGAATCTCATGGATGGTATTAGTATTTTTTTCAAAAATACTTAGCTTAACTTGATAATCTAAACTTACTACAGCAGGGAAAAAATTTTCATCTGTTGCCTCTAGAAATTTACCCAGTCTATGGTTACTGATTTCAATTACAAAATCTGCAGCATCTTTAGTTTCTGCTAGATTCGCATTCATTAAGAAAAAATTCTTTTTTAATTCTTGCACAAGAGAGAAGTTCAGGGGATTTTTTTGAAACTCAAAAAAAATCGAAATCTTTTTTTCAGAATAATTAAGTGGTTTAAATCCACATGCAGCAATTAGAAAAACTAGCAAGGAAATTAAAAAAATTCTTTTTAAATTAAATGACAAAATTAACGAGTTTTTTTGGAACATATATTGTTTTTTTTATATTTTCTTTTTCTAAATATTTTTTTACATTTTCTAATTCTTTACTTTCTTCAATAATTTTCTCTTCACTACTTGATATATCTACAAGGATTTTTCCCCTTAATTTACCATTAATCTGAATTGCAATTGTCATTTCGTTTCCTTCTAATTGGTCTACATCATAGGCAGGCCAATTTTCATTATGTATAGGAGTTTTTTTACCTAAAGCTTCCCATAATTCATGACAGACATGAGGAATGATTGGCGACAACATAACTACACTTTTTTCAATTATTTCCTTAAAAAATTCATTACTCTCTTTTGAAACGGAACTATTCAACATTTCTTTGGGAATGGTATTTAATAATTCCATAATCGCTGCGATTGCAGTGTTGAATTGATTTTTATCTCCAAAGTCTGCAGAGACTTTTTTAATCGTTTGATTCAATTTAATTTTGATATCACTTAAATCCAACGATTGCACCTTATTGTCTATAGTCTGATTGAATAAGCTTTGTGATAAAGACCAAAGTCTTTTTATAAATTTATGAGAACCATTAACTCCGGAATCTGACCATTCCAAAGATTGTTCAGGAGGTGCAGCAAACATTGAAAACAACCTTACGGTATCGGCACCGTATTTCTCTATCAACTCATTAGGATTAACAGTATTTCCTTTAGATTTTGACATTTTTGATCCGTCTTTCAGAACCATACCTTGACACAACAATTTTTTAAATGGCTCTCTTACACTAATCAATGATAAATCATTCATGGCTTTACAAAAAAAACGCGAATACAAAAGATGAAGAATTGCATGCTCTATTCCGCCTATATATTGATCTACTGGCATCCAATAATCTGCTTCATCATCAAGCATTGATTCTGAAGATTTATAAGAAGCAAATCTTGCAAAATACCAAGAGGATTCAACAAAAGTATCAAAAGTATCTTTCTCTTTGAAATAATCTACTCCATTCAATTCGATTTTTTCCTTAGCAATTTCTTCCTGACTTAAATCATTGAAAGGTAAAACTTCATTTTCGTCATCTGATATGAACATGGGTATTGGAGCTCCCCAAGTTCTTTGTCTTGAAACTCCCCAATTTCTTAAACGAAAATTTATTTTTTTTATTCCTTTGAAACCAAAATTATTTTCTTCGGTTAATATGGAAAAAGCTTCTTCAAAAGAAAGTCCATTTAATTTATCAGAATTAATTAAAACTCCCTTATCTTCTATGGCACTTTCTATTTTGTCTAATTTTCCTCTACCATCATCTATAACTTGAATGATTTCAATTTGCTCAGCTTGAGCAAACTCAAAATCTCTTTGGTCGTGACCAGGGACACCCATTAAAGCCCCCGAGCCATAATCAGCCAAAACGAAATTTGCCACCCAAATATCTATCTCTTTATTTGAAATGGGATGAATTGCCTTAGTCCTTAATTTGAAACCTTTTTTTTCTTGTTTTGATAAATCTGCTTCTGCTTGTTTTACATTGGAATTATTTTTTATCCACTCAGCTAATTCGTGATTATCTTTTGCCTCTCTTTCTACAATTTCATGATTGAAAGACAATGCCATGAAAGTAACTCCCATGATGGTATCTGGCCTCGTAGTAAATACTTCAATACTATCTTCAGAATCTGAAATAAACTTAAACAAAACTCCTTTGGATTTTCCTATCCAATTTTTCTGCATTGTCTTTACTTGTTCAGGCCAACCATCTAAAAGATCTAGGTCTTTCAAGAGCTCGTCAGCGTAATCGGTAATTTTAAAAGACCACTGATTGATAATTTTTTTTTCTACTGCAGCACCTGATCGCCAACCTTTACCATCAATAACTTGTTCATTTGCGAGCACTGTTTTATCAACAGGATCCCAATTAACCTCAGCCTTTTCTCTGATAACCAAACCTTTTTCGTAAAGCTTACAAAATAACCATTGCTCCCATTTATAGTAATCTTCACTACAAGTTTTTAATTCTCTCCGCCAGTCATATGCAAAGCCCAACGATTTAAGTTGGAGCTTCATTTCTTGGATATTTTTCTCTGTCCAATCTTTTGGCGAAACTTTGTTTTGAATAGCAGCGTTCTCAGCAGGCAATCCAAAAGCATCCCATCCCATTGGTTGCAGGACATTTTTCCCTTTTAGTCTTTGATATCTTGAAATCACATCACCGATTGTATAGTTTCTTACATGCCCCATATGACACTGTCCTGAGGGATAAGGAAACATACTCAAACAATAAAATTTTTCTTTTTTGAGGTCGGGTTCAACCTCAAAAGACTTATTTTCTTCCCAATACTCTTGGGCCCTTTTTTCGATTAATTGAAAGTTATACTCAGTTTCTGACATTAGGAAATATTTAGAATTTCTTTAAGATAATTTATAGAAATATTTCCCTCAACAAAGTTTTTTTCATTAAAGATTTTATCGTGCAAATCAGTATTGGTATCAATTCCTTCAATGTACATTTCTTCAAGAGCCACTCTCATTTTTCTAATGGCGTCCAGCCGGTCTTTGGAGTGAGAGCAAATCTTGGCGACCAAGGCATCATAATATTGTGGGACTTTATATCCCGAGTATAAATGCGAGTCGGTTCTGATTCTAAACCCACCTGGAGGATGGAATTCTGTAACCAAACCCGGCGATGGAATAAAGGTCTCAGAATGTTCTGCATTTATTCTGCACTCGATTGCATGCCCTCGACAATTTATTTCCTCCTGCGAAAATCTTATTTCTTCACCCGCTGCAATTTTTATTTGTAACTTTACTAAGTCAATTCCTGTAATCATTTCGGTAATGGTGTGTTCTACCTGAAGGCGGGTATTCATTTCAATAAAATAAAATTCTCCATTTTCGTAGAGAAACTCAAAAGTTCCCAAGCCCTTATAATTAAGTTTTTTACAAGTATCCACTGAAACTT
>CACEOL010000016.1 GCA_902561325.1 uncultured SAR86 cluster bacterium
GAACAGGGAAACCTTGTGGTGAGTATACGTCTAATAAAACCGGTGCTCCTCACAATTCGCAACAGAGCTTGTTCTCGGTCTTGATTGTCGATGCTGGGGACAAATCGCATTTTGATAATCAAGGTTATCAACAAAAAGCCAACGGCCCTATCGTGGATGGAAAACATTTCTGGAGTTACAAACGTAGAGACGGTAGGACTACCACTACCGATGGCGCTTATGCTGGAGCAGAAAAATCAACGCAAATTGCTTTTGGTATCAATCCCATTGCTTGTGCTTCCGGTCCGGATAACGGCTGTTTTTTCGGGGACAACCAATCCGTAGCTGCTGCGGAATCATTTCCTAAGGCCCCCGCAACAGCAATCATTACCACCAGTGATCCTTGTAGCTCTCTAACAGGTTCAGGCTCAAATGGGTTTGGGAGTATGGGATGCGACCAAGGGATCAGCACTTCTACGAAAACCATGGAATTGGGCGTGATGTACTCGATGGAAGCAAACACTTCCAACGTCATTGGCGATCAGAAATACAAAACCGAAACCTTTTATCAAGGAATTGTTAAGCAAAAACAATACAATGGTTCTAATTACGTCGACTCAATTAATCTAAGTGGTTCCAACAGTTGGCGAACTGGAAACAATACTGCAGCGAATACTTGGCATGGAAGATTCTCAGGACACTGGATGACTGACGTTGAGGGAGATCAAAAAAGTATACCAATGTATTTTCGAGCACCTTTAACAGCTACCTTTGATGAAACCAACGATAGAGTCAAAGTTATCGCCAATAACATTAACATTCATGCCGATCCCGAATGGCATGTCGGCACCACTAGCGGAGACAACACTTGGTATCATTCAGGGAATTGTGGATTTGAGGCTGTTTCTTGGACTACTGTAGGCTGTTCGTCAGTTTATCCAGTGCAATTTAATAATTATACTTTGCAATTTGGTGACGATGACAATCAAAAAGATAGTGCTAATTTTGCTAATTCCGCCTACATCAATAAAAAAGTCTTCGGCGCCATACTAAAAAATGAATCAAAAAATATCCACTACACTGGGAGCAACACAGCCACTTTTGAAAGTCAAAATGTGGATAATGCCGGTGCGATGGTCACCTGGGATACCATCGATGAAAAAGACAAAGACTGGCTAAGCACATGTTCCGGATTTCAAAATAGTGATTGTGCGGACCCTGAACCGTCATTGGAATATATGACTTGGGGAATTTGGGCCATGGCCACAAACGATGGCATTGAGTACTTGTCTGGCGAACAACCGAGTACCGTGCATATGGGTACTTGGTATGCCGGAGATTTATTGGATGCAAGCGATTGGCCAGTCAGTCGAACCGCAACACTTGCGGGAATGGCAATGTTCAGCATGTGGAAAAGTCAAACCGTGGGCGGAGTTACGACCAATTACAACTGGACCGAAGGTTCCAGAGCACAAGGCTCTGTGGTCTTTGATGGTTCGGGGAATTACGGCGTAACCATCCATGTTCACGACCTGGGTAGAACCAATTGTGATAACGGTGCAGCTAGTGGCTATGTTTGTAGTTCGGGCTCTGGAGCTTACTCAAATAATTGGACCGAAGGACAAAGCATGAGCACCATTACTTGGACGGCATCCGGCACTAATGGAAATCCAAATTTTAGTGGAGGAGATAGTGCTGCCTCTGTCAATAACTCTGTGAGTACTTGGAAGTACATGCAAGGCAGTCTTTATGGTACTGCCTCACACGTTGAAGCAGGCGCAGAGCTAATTTATTCCAAACAAAATGCTGATAATTATATTCAAGCGATTGGTACCGTAATTTTATCGGAGTAGTAAAGAGGAATTATGTAAAGAAATTTAAAGGAGCGTAATATTTTAAATAACGTTTGCCGTTGTCTTTTTGGTACTTAGGCGACAATTTCGTTAATCCATTTAAAGGATTACGCTCCCTGGGCCCGGCCTTGTGCCGGGTTCAGTTTTTTTTAATTTGATAGGTATAATGTACAGCTTTTTATCATGAGACAATTTATAGATTTTTTTCTAGCAATACGCGACAGTCGATTTTTTACCGGTTTGGTGATTACGGTGATTGTTGCTTCGGCTATTTATGCTGGCGCTAGTTCGTACAACATTCCTTCGCAATATGCGGTTTTGATAGATTATTTTGATTACGCTATTACTGTTTTTTTCTTAATTGAAATTTTGATCAGAATGTTTGCTGAGGCAAATCATCCTTTGAGGTTTTTTAAAAACGGGTGGAATATTTTTGATTTCGTCATCGTGGTTGTTAGTTTGATACCGGTTGATGGCGCCTCCAGTGCTTTCGTTGCTCGTCTTTTACGAATTGTCAGAGTGCTGAGAATCATAACGGTGATTCCAGCTTTTCGACATATTGTTGAGTCTTTATTTAGGTCGTTACCGCGAGTTGCTTTCATTGCCTTGTTGATGTTCATTGTGATTTATATTTGGGCAGCAATAGGTACGTTAATTTTCAGCGAAGCAGATCCGGAACATTGGCGTAACATTGGTATTGCAGCATTGACGCTGGCGCAGGTTGCAACTTACGACGATTGGGCAGCAGTCATGTCTGAAGTAAGCGATGTCTATCCTTTTGCTTGGGTCTATTTCCTCAGTTTTATTTTAGTGACCTCAGTCGTTTTATTGAACATGGTCATTGGGATCATCGTAGATGTAATGAGCCGCGACGCCCGAGAAAATCTTTTTGATAACGTGGACTCAAACGACCACGTGGTTACCAAAGAAAACGAAGGTTTATGACTTTCATAACTATCAGTACTTTCAACTATTTGCTGATCGCATGGTTAGCAGTGGGACTGGTGGCCTTTGTTTATTTATTTTTTGAAACTGCCCCATATGGTAAGCACGTCTCAAAAGGTTGGGGCCCTGAGATTTCAGCCAAAGCCGGTTGGATCATCGAAGAATGTCCGGCGTTTTTCTTGATGCTGTTGTATTTTATTGTGGCTGGTGATTACACCAATCCAGTACATGTTATTTTTACGGTTTTGTATTGCGGTCATTATTTCAATCGAAGTTTTGTTTGGCCAATGCGCGCACAGTCGACCGATAAAAAAATGCCCTTGATGGTGGTCTTTTCAGCCATTGGTTTTAATTTTGTTAACGTTTTTTTTCAAGGCACATGGATTTTTCTTTTGAGCGATTACACCGGCGCTTGGCTTGTATCAATTCCCTTTCTTTTGGGTCTGGTAATTTTTTTTACTGGATTTTATATCAATGTTAGATCGGACGAGATCATGATAAATCTGAGAAAGGATAAAGGCGAGGGTTATCACATTCCCAAAGGTTTTTTATTCAACAAGGTAAGTAACCCTAATTATCTGGGTGAGTTCATTGAATGGTTAGGTTGGGCCATCATGACCTGGAGCTGGGCAGGCTTGGTCTTTTTCTTATGGACAGTGTGTAATTTATTTCCACGTGCTGTTTCAAATCACAATTGGTACAAAAATAAATTCGAAGACTATCCTGCCGATAGAAAAGCAGTAATACCTAATATTATTTAAGAAACGACATATGGAAAGATTCATTAAATATTTTTTAGGCTCGCTAATGATCTTCTCTTTGATTTTAGCGATTATGTTTATGATTATGCCGACTTATATGGATCAACTGACCACCTTAGGATTTACTCCTGAGGAAATGCGTATTTGGGTTTATCGTGTTGTTGTACCAACATACTTTCTTACAATTGCTTACTTTTCCTATCGATATTTGAGTGGAAAAAATCCGACTTCAACAGTTTGGCCCGTTCTGATAGTAACTCTTTTCTTTTTGGTAACTCAGATAATTGGGTTCATCTTTTTTTATTTTCATTGGATTCAAATTATTTATTTTCTTGTTACTGTGAGTTCATTTTTCATTTTGAGAGAAGCACATAATCGAAGAAAAAACGATATTTTTGGTAGTTCTCTTTAATCAATATAGCTGTTCAATATAATCAATTTTTAATATGTTGCAGAGACTAGATTTTTTAACCAAATTTTATATACGAACTGTTGCTGCTTTATGGGTTCTTTTTGTTCCAGTGCTTTATTTGATTTCACTATTTTTAGGATCGGAGAATACTTCTTTCAACCTTTTTTTAAACAGCTTGTTCGAATGGACCGTTTTGATCCCATTTGGGCTGGAACAATCAATACCAGAAAACATTGCTCCTCTAATAAGGTTCTTTTTTTGGTCTTTCTGGATTTTAACAATCACCCGCTGGGTAATAACTGGAAAACATTTTTACCAATAAAAAACTTAAATTCCTATTAGGATAAAAGATACCAAGCCTCCAAAAATAACTGAAAGATTAAATATTTTTTTGTCTGACATAGGCGCTTTACCATTGTATGCACTGGATCGAAAATAATTATATAGAACGTACCAAAAAACAAAGGTTATAAAAGGCCATGCAAGTAAAAACATGAATCAATAGAAATTAACCAAATATCAAATCACTTGAGAAATAGAGCCCTAAATAGGTTAAAAAACCGACCGCTAGTGAGCCAAAAAACAACATCAGAGCTACTGATACAATTTCCGTCCAAAGCCATATGGTTTTCTTATCATCGTTGAGCCTGATGTAAATTTCCACAGCACCAAAGCAAATGGCAAATAAAGTTGCTAACAAAACAATAACAATCACTTCATCCATATTCGAATTATAAGCAAATTAGCTATTAAATCTTTCTATTCTAACTTTATTGAATATGTGTATCTCATTAATAGTTTTGTAGAATAGACGAATGGGTGGATATGATTTTATGGTAGTCCTTTGGGTCATTTTCATTATAGTTGGCTTATTTCGAATTCGGGACGATTACCGAGATTACATAGATGCAAAAGAAAAAATGAGTATCTCCTTAGGGACAAAACTTAGTATGTTCACGGGCGGAACAGCAATGACTTTGTTTGGAATAGGTGGTTTGATATATCTCATTAATAATCCAAATTTAGTTTAATTTTTTTTCTGGCAAATTTAAAAGATGTATAATTGCCGTTCAAATCAAGATTTGCGGGCATGGTATAATGGCTATTACTTCAGCCTTCCAAGCTGACGATGCGGGTTCGATTCCCGCTGCCCGCTCCAGCTTAGTACTCTTTAAACAAGTAACCTGAAGTTAGATGCACAAATGCTTTGACTCCGGTATCAAGAGACTCATCACTAACTTCAAAAAAAGGAGAGTGGTTACCAGCTGCTTTAGTCCAATCCTTTCCTGCTTCTGTAACTCCCAAAAAGAAGAAGAAACCTGGTACTTGTTGAGCATAATAAGAAAAATCTTCAGCTCCAGTAGATAGATCGGTTCTAACCAAAAATTCTTTTCTATCAACAACCTTTTCAAGTATCGGAAGGACTCTTTCAGTAAGTTCAGGATCATTAATAGTTACAGGATAATTATTTCCAATTGGAATAATAACCTCAGCTGTTCCTCCGTTCATTTCAGCAGTACTTTTTGCAATGGTCGTCATTTCTTCAATTATTTTATCTCTCATTTTAGGATCGTAAGTACGCACAGTACCTTCCATAATAACCTCATCGGGGATAATGTTACTTCGAACACCACCATGAATACTTCCTACTGTTATTACCGCAGGCAAGTTTCTTATATCGAGCTTACGGGAAACTATTGTATTGAAGGCGCTAACAATCTGAGAGCTTATCATGATAGGATCAATGCCAGCCCAAGGCGCAGAACCATGCGCTTGCTTTCCTTTAATGGTTATTTTCCAAGAGTCAGCTGCTGCCATCGTTGGCCCCTCTCTGTAGGCGATGATACCGTCAGGAGCTGGGTTTACGTGTAATCCGAATACCACATCGGGTTTATTTTTTTTAAAAATACCTTCTTTGAGCATCAACTTAGCTCCGCCTTCTTCACCAAC
The DNA here is from genome assembly GCA_902561325.1 of uncultured SAR86 cluster bacterium. GTDB lineage: Bacteria > Pseudomonadota > Gammaproteobacteria > Magnimaribacterales > AG-339-G14 > MEDG-81. The sequence goes on from CACEOL010000016.1 coordinate 5,901, forward strand.
TGGAGGACCTTCCTCAGCTGGTTGAAAGATAAACATGATGCTACCAACTAGTTTATCTCTATGTTTTGAAAAAAATTCTGCCACTCCCATTAAGATTGCCATGTGAGCATCATGCCCACAGGCATGCATTACTCCAACGTCCAAACCATTAAAAGTTGAGCGCTCTTTTGAAGCAAAAGGTAAACCGGTTTGTTCAACAACAGGCAAAGCATCCATGTCAGCTCTGAGAGCAACCATGGGCCCAGGTTTACTTCCTCTTAATATTGCAATTAAACCGGTTTTTGCTACTCCGGTTGTTACTTCTAAATCTAACGATTTAAGATGTTTTTCTATGTACTTAGCTGTTTTAAATTCGCGGTTTGATAGTTCGGGATATTGATGAAGATGTTGTCGCCAAGTAGTGACTTTTTGTAATAAAAAGTCTGACTCTAGATTAATCTGATCAACGAAATACTTCGAAGAAGTAAATGCTGAAAGAGGCAGTAGCAAGAAGACAATTAATAATCTAAAAAAGATAATCATTTAAATAATTGGTCAGCAACATAAGGGTTGGTAAGTCGCTCTTGACCAAAGGTAGATACTGGACCATGTCCAGGAACAAAAGTTACGTCGTTACCCAAAGGCCAGAGTTTACCTCTTATCGCATCTAACAAATCTTGAGTATTACCTCTCGGCAAGTCAGTTCTGCCAATTGAGCCTTGAAAAAGGACATCTCCAACGATAGCTAATTTTGATTCAGGATGGTGAAATACTACATGTCCTGGTGTATGTCCTGGACAATGATAAACATCAAGTTTTTCTCCATCAATTTCAATTTGATCTCCATCACTTAACCATCGATTGGGTTCAAAGTTTTTTGCCGTATCAAGTCCATAACGTTTGCCTTGCTCTTCCAAGGCATTAATTAGAAAACCATCGTCTTTATGAGGTCCTTCAATTTCAATATTGTATTTTTGTGCCAACTCGAATGCGCCACCCGCATGATCCAAATGTCCATGAGTGATAAATACTTTCGAAAGAGTGAGACCTTGATTAGTAATAAAATTTTCTATCAAAGATAAATCTCCTCCAGGATCTGTAACTGCTGCAATCTTAGAAGACTCTTTCCAGATGACACAAGAATTTTGCTGCAAGGGAGTCACAGGAATGATTGCTGCTTTTAGTGTAGCCATGATAATAAAAAACTGACATTATTATAACCTATGAATTTTCAACTGTTAGTTGGGAATGGTTTATAGCTTGTAAGGCGTTGAAGATTAAATTTTGGGAGAAATTATGGAAGAAATGTTGATGCAAAGCAGTCAGGCTGAATTGGGGATTTGGGAAGTTTTTGTACAATCAAGAATATCAATTTCAATGATATTTTTAGGAAATGTCATTTCTGTCTTGATTGCAATTTGGCTCTCTAGAGTATTAATAGAAAAAGGAGCTAACCTTTTTTTAAAAGTTATCTTTACAGCATTTGCTATTGCAGTTTTTCTTAATGCTTTTAATAACGGTCAATGGGTCAATTTCTATTTGGATGGATTTGCTACATCTCTAGCTAACTTAGATGCAGTAAATGGTGATATTGATATTAGCGCTACCTCTAAAGACTTTATTGACTCTGTTACGTCACAAGGAATTTTTGGAAAGATTGGCATGTTTGTTTTTTTTGTTAGCGGACTATTAATTGCAGTTATTCCATTGTGGTTCAATACAAAACCTAAAAAAGTATGAATTTTCAACTGTTAGATGGGAATAACTTAAAAATTAGAGCTGCAATAGAAGGCGAGGGACCTTTGGTGGTTTTGGTTCACGGTTGGCCAGAAAGTTGGTACAGCTGGCGTCATCAAATAGAGCCCTTGGCAAAAGCTGGTTTTAAAGTTGCAGCAATTGATGTTCGTGGTTATGGCGGATCTGATAAGCCATTTGAAATAGCTGACTATTCTTTAAAGAATCTCGCGGCAGACATTGCTGGCGTTATTGATTCTTTGGGATACAAAGAAGCTTATTTATTTGGCCATGATTGGGGCGGACCTATCGTCTGGACTACTGGGCTTTTATATCAAAACACCATCAAAGCAGTTGGAGCGCTTTCGGTACCCTATACTCCAATTGGAGAGAAGTCTCTAATACAATTATTTAGAGAGTTGTATAAGGATAAATTTTTCTACCAATTATATATTCAGGAAGAAGGGGTTGCAGAGGCTGAATTTGAAGCCGATGTTCGGAAAGCTTTAGAAATAACTTACTTCAGTGGCGATGGTAGAGGGATGCAATTCATGATGGAAAATATTGGCAATCCTGCTTATAAAAAAACACCCGAGTCAAAAATGTTAGAAAATTCACCTGAATTTGATACTTATCCAAATTGGCTTACTCAAGAAGACATGAATTATTTCATCAATGAATTTGAGCAGAGTGGTTTCCGCGGTCCTTTTAACAGATATCGCGCACAAGATATTGATTTTGAAGAATTGCAAGAATTTAAAAATGTTTCTTACCCTTTACCTGCTTGTTTCATCACAGGCACTTTAGATCCGGTTAATTTTTTTGCAAGAGATGAGAGTGCGTCAGAGGAAGATATTCTCAAAGCATTCACAAAGAATTATGATGATTTACGCAAAGTAGAGATTTTGGACGGTATTGGTCATTGGACTCAACAAGAAAATCCAGAAGCAGTAACTTCCCACATGATAGATTTTTTAAAAAATATTTAAACTTAACGGAGAACGAATATGACATCCAAATTACAAGGCTATTCCACCATCGGAACCAATAACAAAGAAGCCGCTGAAGCTTTTTACGATGGCTTGTTTGCTCAAATAAATGCAGTGAAGTTTCCAGCAAACGATAGAATTACTATGTGGATGTCTGAAGATGGCAGTAAAGTAATATTAGCCACAGCTATACCTTACGATGGAAAAACTGCCTCACATGGCAACGGAACCATGAAAGCGATTCCTCTTGATTCTCACGAAGCAGTAGATGAAATGTATGCCAAAGCGATTGAATTAGGTGCTACAGATGATGGAGAGCCCGGCCCAAGAGCAGGGAACTTTTATGGCGCTTACGTTTACGATTTGGACGGCAACAAACTTTGTTTTTTCAACTTTTAGAGCTCTAAACGTTTATTTCTGTCTTAATTTTTTAAAAGCATAAATAATTAGAACAATGAATAAAAAAGCAACTGCTAGCTGATATTTAAAAGCTTGAATTAGTATCCAAAGAAATATAAAAATACTTGATACCAAAGAAGGAGGATTATTCAACTCATAGCCTCCATCCAACCAAGGCGAACCTATTTCAACACCACCTTGTTCATTATCACCATGTAAATAGCCATGCGCAGGATTTAAATTACCTACCACGTCGCGTTCGATATAAGAAGTGATGGTTTTTTTCATAGCATTAAATATTTCGGGTTCTTCTTCAGCTAAATCATTTTTTTCAAAAGGGTCTTCAATGATGTTGAATAATTGATATGAAGCTGGAACCGGAAATAAAACCGATTTCGCTGAATAAAGTTTCCATTGATCATTGAATAATGCTCGCTCGTCAACCATGATTCTTGCTCCAACAAATGCATTTTTTGGAGGAACAATTTTCTTGGAAAGTAAATTTGACCATTTATCTTCACCGTCAAATTTATCGACTTCAGAAGTTTTAATATTTGCAGCAGTCAATAAAGTTGGAAGCACATCTTGGACGAAGAAAAACTGATCGGATTTCTCATTCTCGATAATTCCTTTCCACCATATAACGGCAGGAACTCTTATCCCGCCTTCCAACGCCGAACCTTTGCTACCACTCAAACCAGCAGTACTACCTTTTGCATTTACTAAATCTGGTGCCACTACTTTGAAAATAGGATTTATATTAAAAAGTGGTCCATTATCACTAAAAAAAAGAATAATGGTCTCCTCTAGCAATCCTTCATCCTCAATTGCTTTGATGATTCTGCCTATCTCATTATCCAAAGTATTAACATTGGCTGCATAAACCCGATCATTCTCATCTTCCACATGAGAAAATTTTTCAATATTTTGAAGAGGCGCTTCTATTGGCGTATGCGGAGCATTAAAAGCTACATATAAAAATAAAGGACGACTCTGATCTTTATTTTTAATCAGATTGATAGCCTCATTTGCAATTAAAACTGTCGAATAACCTTCTTCTCTCAATGTGCTTTCGTTTCTATGCCAATCCAATCGACCTGCTGCAGTATGATCAAAATATCCAATGCCGCCGGTCATGTGACCATAACTTGTTTCAAAACCTCTATTTGATGGCCAAAATTCTTCTTTTGCTGATCCAAGATGCCATTTACCAGATAACGCCGTTTGGTAACCCGCTTCTTTAAAATATTGCGGCATAATTTTTAATTCAGGAGGCATGCCTGTTTGTTCAGCTGCTGGATTCATGAATGGTCTTACGACACCATGATTGAAAATATGCAAGCCTGTCAGCAAGGAAGCTCTAGTGGGACTGCAAACAGGATTTGCATAAAACCTATTCAATTCCATTCCATCTTCAGCCAATTGATCGATATTAGGAGTTGGAATATGACCTCCATGGTAAGAAACGTCTCCCCATCCAAGATCATCTGTAAGAATAATTACCACATTGGGTTTATCCGCGGCCATTAAATTTAATGAAAATGCGAGAACAATTAAAAGATAATGCATATTCTTTCTCCCCAACTTAGAATAATTTATTTTAAGGCTTGCTCAATATCCCCTACTAAATCATCCAAAGACTCTAAGCCAACAGATAACCTCACAAGCCCATCAGAAATCCCAATCATTTCTCTACGGTCTTTGGGCAATGAAGCATGGGTCATTAAAGCGGGATGCTCAATTAAACTTTCTACTCCACCTAGACTCTCGGCAAGAGCAAAAATTTTAGTTCGCTCAAGAAAACTTTTTGATTTTTCCAAACCACCTTTGATGTTCATTGAAATAATACCGCCAAAACCTTTCATTTGTTTTGATGCTAGATCGTGTTGTGGATGATTTGAAAGTCCCGGATAAATTACTTCTGAAATTTCTTTGTGACTTTCAAAATGCTTGGCAATGGCTAGAGCATTTTCACAATGTCGTTCCATTCTCACTGCAAGAGTTTTTAAACTTCTGAGAATTAAATAACTATCAAAAGCACCGGTAATTGGTCCTAAGGAATTTACAATATTTGCCATTCTTGAAACTAGCGCATCGTCTTTTTTACCAATGACCAAGGCACCTGCTATCAAGTCGGAGTGACCTCCTAAATATTTCGTTGCAGAATGCAAAACAATATCGATGCCGTGATTTAATGGTTGTTGCACATAGGGTGAAGCAAACGTATTGTCACATACGCTCAATATCTTCTCCGATTTGGCAAAGTCAGCAATTGCCGCTAGATCGACGACTCTCAATAGAGGATTGGTTGGCGTTTCGACAAATATCATTTTTGTTTTGTCCGTTTTTGCTTCAAGGACGTTTTGCATGTCAGTCATATCGACATAAGTCACTTCTATCCCTTGAGATAAAGTTTTAATTTCATTGAACAAACGAACGGTACCTCCATAGAGGTCATTCATAGCAATGACATGGTCTCCAGGCGATAACAATTCAACACAAGCGGAAATGGCAGCAACACCAGACGAAAATCCAAAACCAACTTCTCCATTTTCAAGACTAGCAATACATTCCTCAAAAGCCTTTCTAGTTGGATTTATGGACCTTGAATAATCATAGCCTTTATGAACCCCAGGACTTTCTTGTTCAAAAGTTGAAGAAGTATAAATAGGCATCATGACTGCACCAGTTGTGGGATCTGCTTTTTGACCGGCGTGTATTGCTCTGGTTTCAAAACCTTCTTTATTTTTTTTACTCATGATAGTTAGTCAATTAATTTATTTTCTTTTAACCAATCTTTATTGAAAGCCTTGGATAAATATTTATTACCGGTGTCACATATTAATGTTACTACTTTTTTTGGTTCTGTTTGTTTTTGACACCAATTTATTGCTGCATCTACTAATGTTCCACAAGAAGTACCAGCTAAAATACCTTCTTTCCTGAGTAATTCATCCACTCTAGCAAAGGCATCTTTATCGGAGACGTAAATACCTTCATCGATGATATCCAAGTTTAAATTATCTGGAATATAATCTTCTCCAATACCTTCAACAAACCAAGAACCACCTTCATATTTATACTTTCCGGTATTTACTGCATCTGCAACAACAGAGCCTATCGGATCAGCAATGATTATCTGAATATCTTCTTTTTTAGATTTTAAAAATTTTCCAACTCCACTGATTGTCCCGCCAGTACCAACCCCAGCGACGAAAGCATCTATATCACCTTCCATTTGAGACCAAATTTCAGGACCCGTAGTTGTTTCGTGCACCAAGGGATTTGCGGGATTACTGAACTGATCTGCAAAAAAAGATCCAGGAGTTTTTTTGACTATGGCAGCAGCCATCTCTTGGTAATGTTCCGGGTGTCCTTTTTCCACATCTGAACGAGTGAAAACAATTTCGACTCCCATAGCTTCTAAATGCATCACTTTTTCTTGACTCATTTTATCTGGAATCACCAAGATCAAATCATAACCTTTCAACTTTGCTGCTAAGGCTAACCCTAGACCTGTATTACCTGCAGTACATTCAACAATAGTACCGCCAGCTTTTAAGGCACCACTTTTTTCTGCTTCCTCAATAATTTTAATCCCAACACGATCTTTAATAGAGCCTCCAGGATTTAGGTTTTCAAGTTTTACAAATAATTCACAAGGACCAGTATCAATATTGTTTATTTTTACCACTGGCGTGTTACCAACCATTTCCAAAAGATTATTAAAATTAGTCTTCATCTTTATTAATATTTTTTCTGTCGTATTTTGTTTTATCCTTAAAAACTGCAGCACGATTAAATTTGGATGCATTTTTAGCAACCGGATTTAATCTCTTTTTCTTTTTTTTATCTTTTTCCTTAGACACTAAAAATTAGGTTTGATTCGATATATTCGATGATACTTAATCATGCGCCATATTCTTGATAAGATTTTTCTATTGTCCTTGAAGTCTTTTCTTTTGTAAAAGTATTCCTTAACCATTAGATTTGTAACTTGAACTTTACCTAAAAAATTATTTTCGTGGTCGATTGCAGAAAAAATCACTGGCTTTACTTGTTTGATACCAATTTTATTAATATTTGATGAGATTTCCTCTTCAAAAGTTATATTTTTCTCTTTTAATTTTTGATGCAAAGGCCCTCCAACCGGTCTGGTATGAGTCATGACTACTTCATCTAAAATTGCAATTTTATTTGGTTCTTTTCTGGTCTTATGAGTCCAAATACTATCCAAGCCCATACCAGTGAAAGCATCTTTAAAAAAGGGCAGCATATCTTTCACAACTGATTTTCTTAAACAAGGAGCCATCACTTCGACAAAGTTGGAAAACCTAATTTTCAAAAATTCACATTGAATTGTAACTAAATAACTGAAATAACTATCAAGACTCATTGCCGGCTGTGCTATGTCTAAATCATAATCATTCATGCTTTGAAACATTTTGTTAATTGACTTTCCCTGAATAGAAATATCATCATCGGCAAACCAAAAAAAATCATAATCATTTAAAACCTCAGGATAATCTCTAAAAAAATTATAATAAGCCTCCCATTTACCGCCGGGATAAAAATATGATTTGCCTTCTTGGCTTTGAGTTCTTCTAAATGAATCTTCATCGTAATAAAGCAAGATTAAATCCCAGCTCTTTGAATCAGAATTTATTAGCCATTCTTGGTGCAATGAATTCGGACCATTACGAGATATGATGACATTTTTCATGTCTTTAGCTTTGCATTATTTTTAGATCAAATTAAGGTTAATTTAAACGCCTATTAATTTCTTCTTTGAGTAACCACATACGATCCTGCCCCCAAACATAAAAGGGATTGGAACCATCTGCATCAGTAATTTTAAAACTAGGTACGCCCCAGCAATTTCCTTGATACATGTCTTTAACGTTGTCATTTAAAACTTTTTTCCATTTTGAAGTATTTAGATCTTTTTTAATTACAGACCAATCTAAACCAATGCTGGAAACTGTCTCTTCAAGATATTCATCTTTACCAATATTAATGCCATCTTGAAATGATGCTTTTAGAAGTTCGTTTATATATTCAAAGCCTTTCCCCATAGAATCAATCAGAGGAAATAATGAATATGCTTTTCTAGCTGGCTTACCAATTGGCGAGTAAATTTCTTTCATTTCATATCCATATTTACGACCCTCTCTTGCAGCATCAGAGATGATGTATTTTCCCTTGAAAGCTGGAATGACCATCATCCTCATTAGCATTGGTAAAACCGGCCTGGTGATGAGATTGACAGGGTATTCGTCTTGGAATTCTTTAACTCTTTTTGCACTGACAAAAGTGTAAGGACTATTCAAAGATGGGTAATAAGTTAAATTTACCTTTTTTTCAGCTCTCATAGTCTCAGGCGCTTTTTTTTGAAGTAAGCATATAGGCTCGTTGTCACTAGATTTGTTTAATCCTAGTTCAGTCAAACGATCTTCGAGGTGATTTAAACGATCCACTCCCCAATAAAGCTCTTTCTCATAATAAAAAGCCGAGCCAAAATAATAATCACAGTCGTTTCGAATTTCGTTCCCTTTTTTAAGATTTTCAATGACGTCTTGTTCTGAAGTTTTATGTTTGGCTTCAAGCTCTTCAAGCTTTGCTAAATCATTACCCCAAAGAGCATGGCTGACGGTTTTTGCCATAGAGGTAAACTCCTCTAAGCTTACTGCAGATAAAATAGAGTTCGCCTTATTGACTAAATATTTCTCGGGGTAACTATTTCCTGGAAAATTAACATCGTAAAAAGGTGCAATTCTTTTTGCATCTTCCAAACAGTAATCGGTATATAGAGAAGGTTCATGTAAAGCCGCTGGATTTTCTTCGCCTACCAAGATGGGCTTAAATTCAACATCATATGCCTCTTTAAATTTATCAATGTAATGCACGGTCAAGTGAGAGTAGGGGTCATCAACCTTATGAAAATAAAGTACTTCATGATTGCGGCCTTCAGCTACTCGATTTTCCTCAGCTTGTTTTCTAATTCTTTGGAAATTCTCAAAACTTGAGAACATATTCATTGCTTTGTTTCTTATCTTGTAAGCAAAGGTTCTCCTTGTTAGAAAGTTTCGTAGAGCCTGAATCATTAAAAACGTTCCTCGCCGGATTGGATTCTTTGATAGAGCGAGTCATCAATTTCTATGTATCTTCCTTTTTGATAAAAATATAATTTATCCTCTATTGTAGATGGGTCAAAACCTTGTTTTTTTAAATCCTCTTTTTGATGTTTAAACGTTCCAGTGGTTTTCATGACTTCAGCAATCCTAACAAAACATGGTCTTTGAAATGTATTGAGATTCTTTTCAACGTGTTCGGAAAAAACTTCAAAATCAAAATCTTCAGAGACATCCATCAAGGCCATACCAGCTCTACCATCTGCAGATGCAACTTCAACTCCATATACATTGGAATCTAAAACCTCAGGATACTTATTGATTATTGCTGCCACCTCCATCGTCGAAACATTTTCGCTTTTCCAGCGATAGGTATCTCCGACTCTATCTGCAAAAGATAACCAGTTGTTTTCATGACGTGTTAATAAGTCACCTGAATTAAACCAGGTATCTCCGTCTTTCATTACATCAGTCATGATTTTTTTATTGGAAGCCTGCTTGTCCAAATAACCTTCAAAGGTTGCAATCTTAGATAATTCGGAAACGAATAATCCAGTTTCTCCAATTTCAACCGACTCACAATAACCCTCTGAGTTTCTAATGGGCTCTCCAGTTTCTAAATCACACTTAACCACAAGCGAACCTCGCATGTATCTACCAACCATGCCGGGTCTACCATGAGTATTCACTAATGCGCCAACACCCTCAGTAGCCCCATAAAGCTCTCTGATTTTTGGTATTTTGAAGCGGGTTTGGAATTTCTCCCAAATATCTGGTCTCAATCCGTTTCCTGAGATAACTCTAAGATGATGATTTTGATCCTCTTCGTTTGCTGGTACGTTCATTAAATAGCGACAGAGTTCTCCAACATAACCAAACATCGTAACTTTATGTTTTCTGACATCTGACCAAAATTCAGAAGCAGAAAATTTTTCTTTGATGACTGTCGTTGAACCAGCCCTAAGACAACCTGCCCAAGACCAAAGCAATCCAGTTGCATGATAAAGAGGTAAAGTTAAATAAAGAATATCCTTTTGCTTTGCTCTGAAGCCAAAGAATTGTCCAGCGTAACTAGTTTTTACAGCTCTGCCATTGGTAATCAATGCCGCCTTTGGTAAACCTGTGGTACCCGAAGTATAGATATACATTGCAACATCTTTAATTTTTAAAGGTTGAGGATTAACTTCACCGGCATTTTGAGAAGCATTATTTATATCTGTGTAACCCTCTGGAACATCCATTGAGTCTTTAACTAAAAAAAGTTTCAAAGATTCTAATTCAGCGTCTGGCATTGATGATTCAAATTTTTCAAGATGCGAGGCGCCTAATACTGCTGCTTTTGCATCAACAATAGTGACAACATGTTTTAAACCTTCACCAGTAACGGTTGTGTTGATTAAAGCTGCAATAGCACCAATACGATGAGCTGCAAGAAGGAGCATTAAAAAATCTGCTGAGTTGTCCATCAATAATGCAAAACAATCTCCTTTTTCTATTCCCTGAGATTGCAAGTAAGCCCCATACTGAGAAACCCTTTCATCAGCTTCTTGCCAAGTAGTAGATTGATCTTTAAAAATAAAAGCAACTTCGTGGGGATATTTTTTTACATTCTTTTCAAAAAAATTCAGGATAGATAATTGGTTATCATCCTTCCAAGTAAAAAGAAGACGAGGCAACCCTTGCGCCATAAAGTAAATATCGTCTAATAAACCATTAATTGCCCATTTTAAACTCATAGCAGTTCTCCCAAAAAAGAGGTTTATTTTGTCAGTTTCTGTCTTTAATTTCTATCTTCAGTTTGGAGATAATTGGAGAAATTCAAGTCACGATATTTAACTAAAATCATTTAAGTTTATCTCTTAGATAAAAGGGAAAATAAATTATGTAAAACATTAAAACTCCTAGAATTATGAAGAAGATGTAATGAAAAGGCGGATCCGGCATCAAATCAACAATGGATTGTCCAGCAGGACGTTGCATCATAAACCAATAATTAGCTGGCTCTCCCTCAGCAAAGAAATTAATGATTAAATTGATCAAGTAAATTAAAAATAAGACTGGGAATGTCACTTTTAAGACATCGGTAATTGATTTTAGAGTTGGTCGATTATTCAATCCAATGGATATAAAACCTATACTCAACC
>CACEOL010000017.1 GCA_902561325.1 uncultured SAR86 cluster bacterium
CAGCAGGACTTCTTTTGGTTATTTCTTCTTCCGTATCTCACGATTTACTTAAAAAAACTTTCATGCCAAAAATAAATGAAAGACAAGAATTATTCTATGCAAGATGCTCTGCCGCGGTAGCAATTCTTATTGCAGGACTTTTTGGTATTTATCCTCCTGCTTTTGTGGCGCAAGTTGTTGCTTTTGCCTTTGGCTTAGCTGCTTCGACAATTTTTCCAGCTCTGCTGTTAGGTATATTTTCTAAAAGATTGAATAAAGAAGGAGCTATAGCAGGCATGTTGGCAGGATTAATTTTTACTGCTAGCTACATCATTTACTTTAAATTTTTATTTAGTGAACTTGATTCCAGTTCTAATTGGCTATGGGGCATCTCTCCAGAAGGAATAGGTTTTCTCGGCATGATTATTAATTTTGTAGTTGCGGTAATGGTTTCATCAGCGTCAAGCAAACCACCAATTGAAGTAGGACAGATGGTTGATAAAATAAGATTGCCATGACAATCATAAAATTTTTAACTCTCATCTCTTTCTTACTCATTTCCCCTTTATCTTTTTCTGAAAGTCAGGAAAAAAACTATCAAGCACGCCTTCAAGATGTCATGAAAGCAAGAAAGCTTATGGATAAAAAAAGAGAAAGAGACGAGATTAAAGATCTTGCCCAAGAATTAGCACAAGAAATTTTAATTATTGATACTCATCTGGATACTCCCATTCAATTGTATATGCAGCAGAATAAAAATGGATCGTATGAAGACATCACAAAAGCTTCTTCTTTGCACTTTGATTTTGATCGGGCTGTCAGTGGAGGACTAAATGTACCTTTTTTTGTTATTTTTACGCCGCCATCTGCAGAAGAAAAAGGTACAGCCTTTGAAATGGCTGAAGAAATTGTTCAGATTCTTGAAGATATTATGAATAAAAATCCCAACAAATTTAGATTGGTGAAGTCTCCCGAAGAAATTACAAATGATAAAGATGTAATGCAGGTTGTTTATGGTATGGAAAATGGCGCGCCAATAGAAAGCGAGCTTTCAAATATAAAATTATTTTCCGACATGGGGATTAATTACATTACTTTGGCTCATTCGAAAAGCAATCACATTTCAGATTCCTCTTATGACGAAAATAAAAATTGGGGCGGCTTAAGCCCTTTTGGGAGAGAAGTGGTTGCAGAAATGAACAAGCAAGGGGTAATGATAGATATAAGTCACGTATCTGATGATGCTTTTTATGAAGTTTTACGCTTAACAAAGACACCTGTTATTGCTTCTCATAGCTCATTAAGGCATTTCGTACCCGGCTTTGAGAGAAATGTTTCAGACGACATGTTACGAGAATTAGCTAAAAATGAAGGCGTTATTCAAATTTGTTTTGGTTCCGAATTTATCGCCGAAAAGAAAAAATATCCAAAACTTGTTGTTACCGTTCAGGATGTTGCTGATCATATAGATCGAGTAAAAAATTTAGTTGGTGTTGATCATGTTGGAATAGGTTCCGATTACGATGGCTGGCGGAATTTTCCCGTTGGCTTGGAAGATACTTCAACTTATCCAAATTTAATTGAAGAATTATTAAAGAGAAATTATACCCGCGAAGAAATTAAAAAAATTTTTGGAGGAAACTTATTAAGAGTTTGGAGGGCGGTAGAAAACTTTTCAAAGCCTTGATATATTAAATGTCCAATTTTTTAGGAGAAAAAATGAAAAAAATATTTTTAAGCGCTATTCTCGCCATTAGTGGCGTAGGATTTGCAGCACCTGCAATGTCAGTGTTTACAATCAATACATCTGATCCAGTTGCATATATGGAATGGGCTAGAGGAAGTGGAAAAGCTCTTGCAGAAATTAACAACGTAGTATCTTCAGGCGTTTGTCAGCCTGGTTATGGCGCAGAAGAATTTGGAGATATGTATTATTGGTCTCTATTTGAAAATCATGCTGACTCTATCGGCGGTAATACAGCAGATCCTGTTTACATTAGAGAAATTTCAAAAATAGCCAGTAAAAGAACAATAAGAGAGGTAGACCATTATTCAGTTTTAACAGAAGCTTCAGGTTCATTCGAAACAGGACAAACTTTCGCGAACTATAATATAAACGTAAAAACCAAAAATCCTGCCGCATATATAAATGCAATATCTGAGTACCAAGCATTAGCACAGGCCAATGGATTTGAGGATATCACTCTCGAGGCTTATCAGATTAATACAGGAGATTACACTGGCCAGATGATGGTTGTTATTCAAGCACCCACACCACAAAGATTAGGAGCTTTTTTAGATAGCAGAAATGAAAATTGGGGACAAAGTCTTACCAATCAAATTCAAAAATTAAGATATCTGAAAAGAGGATTTATCATGAATTGTGAAGTAAATTACGCGAGATAGTAATTTTTTAAATATAAAAAAGGCGGGAAATCCCGCCTTTTTTATTCTTTTAGAATTTTAATTATAAATTCTATTTCTTTCTTGTCATAAGGAGAACCATCTATTCTATAAATATCGTGAAACCATTCTTTTGGTTCAGGCAATTCGTCTCCCTCATTTATAAATTCACCTTGCTTCTTTTTTTCTTGGAGTTCTAATATTGTTGACCAGCCAAAATGAGTTTGACTTTTACCTGCTACAAAACCCCAGTTGTAGCAACCGACATTTTCTTTTTTGAAGATTGGAAGCGAGAAATCAAAAGTGGTGCCGAACTCTCTTGCCATATACTCGGTACACAATAAAGGCCTTCCAAATTCTTTAAGTCTTTCAATAGTGGGCTCCAGTTTTTCTGCTTCATAAGTATGAAAGGTTATTACATCTGAATTTTCGCCATTGAGTTTTAGGATCTCATCACCAATGGCACCATCTAAACAAGCAGTTAGAGGCTGAGAAGGTCTAACTTCGTAAGCCCATTCCCAAGTATATTGAAGTAATTTAAGAGCTTTATCACCAATACCAAATTGGCCAGGTTCATTGTAAATGTCCCACATCAAAACTCTTTCGTCATTTGAATAGTCTTTGAGGACGCCTTGGACAAATTCTTTCAATCTGTTTAATTCCTTTGCGTCAATTTTTTCTTCATCAATTTGATTGACCAATTCCATACCAGGACTTTGTTTCCAGCCAGAGTTGTGAACTCCTTTCACTGGCAAAGGTTGTTTGCCCAGTTTTGGATAGGGCCTGTGACAATCATCAAAGAGCACAATAATCGGCTTGATATTTCTTTTTTTGCAAATATCTAAAAATTTATCAAAAGTTTTCTTGAATTTATCTTTTTCCGACCAAAGTAAATCATGCAAATAAACTCTTAAAGAGTTGAATCCAAGCTCTTTTGCCCAATCCAATTCTTTCTTGATGGTCTCTTCGTCAAAGGTATCTTCCTGAAACATTTCAAGTTGATTGATTGATGAGCTTGGTAAAAAGTTACAACCAACTAGCCAGGGTTGTTTTTTATACCAACTTTTTGACTCTTCTTTTGACCACTTCATATATTCGAGTTTAATAAATTAGAATAACAATAGAAAACATATAACAGCCACACACCCCAGAAGTTAGGTTTTTTCTGAGTTTCAAGTAGTCAGGATTAGAAAATTGAGGGTTAATTTTGGACTCCAAAATATAAAAAAGAAAAAACAGGAAAAATAATAAGGTCATAGCATAAATGAGATCTATCCAAGCCAATAGAATTGCGCCAAATCCCAAAAGCGAAAAAGTAATAGCTAGAATTAGATTTTTTTGATTTGTTGAATCAATTCCCCAAATAATTCCTGATAAAAAAGAAATTATTATTCCTCCATATACGACTAATAATTGAAAAGAAATCTCTTCATAAGTTTCTCCAAGAATCCAAGGCAGGATTGTCAGAGCTGCAAAGGGTAGAAAGCCTAAATAACCTAGGGTAATTTTAGTTTGCATTTATCCATGAGCCATTTTTAACAGAGTCATGAAAAGTATACCCGTTCCAATAACACCGACGATTAGTATTATTAGGTCAACAATAAATACCTGAAAAAGCTTCAGCCAAGATCTTTCTTTTCCTTCTTTGATATCCTGCAATAAATATATAAAAGCACTGATCTTAAAAAGCACAAAAGCTGTTAAGAAAGTTATTCCTCCTAGAATGAATATCCCAGAGTTCATTACGAATTATATTTGTCTAAAGCTTGTATCCCGACTGGCCGTGTTCAGCAACATCTAGACCTTCTTCCTGAGAATCATCAGAAACTCTTAATCCGAATATAGACCTAGTGATAAGTAATAAAATTACTGAACCAACCAAAGTAAACAAGCCAACACTGACTGCTCCGATTACTTGCGTTGTCATGAGATCGCTGAAACTTGAACCTACGTCGTATCCAATTCCACCATAACTTTCTGCAGTCAAAAATGGGATAAGTAAAATTCCTAACAGTCCACCAATACCATGAACAGCAAAGACATCTAGAGAGTCATCGATATTGAAAGTTTCTTTTACGATGTTAACCATGTAGTAACAAACTCCACCGGCAATTAAACCAATGATTAAGCCACCCATGGGCCCGACTGATCCACTTGCGGGAGTGATGGAAGCTAAACCGGCAATGCAACCGGTAACAGCTCCAACTAAAGAAGATTTTCCAAATTTAACTTTTTCAATGATGATCCAAATAATTGTTGCTGTGGCAGCTGATATGTGAGTCACCAAAATTGCCATACCAGCATCGCCATTTGCAGCCAATGCACTTCCACCATTGAAGCCAAACCAACCAACCCATAACATACATGCACCCATCATGGTTAAACCTGGATTATGCGGAGGCTGTACAGAATTTGGGAAGCCATCCCTTGGACCTAAAAAGAAGGCTATTACTAGAGCAGTTATTCCCGCAGTAAGGTGCACGACCAGTCCACCAGCAAAATCTCTTACTCCCATTTCATAAAGCCAGCCACCTTCAGCCCAAATCCAGTGGACGACTGGAGCATAAATTAAAATCACCCACAATAAAGAAAAGACGGCTACAAAACTAAACTTAATTCTCTCTGGATATGCTCCTACTATCAAAGCAGGAGTTATGATGGCAAATGTCATCTGGAACATAAAAAATACACTTTCAGGAATATCTCCAGACATGCTGTCTCTTGATAAATTAGCTAAAAACAGATTGCCTAAATCTCCAACATAAGCTCCGGTTCCACTAAAAGCAATGCTGTAGGCAATTACTAACCAAGCAATCGAGCTGATGCATGCAATAGTGAAGCAATGCATCAAAACCGAAAGAATATTACTTGCTCTTACAAGGCCTGCATAAAATAAAGCCAAGCCAGGTAAAGTCATAAATAAAACTAAAGCAGTGGAAGTAATTATCCACGCGGTGTTACCAGTATCCATAAAATATTCCCCTTAATATGTAATTAGAAACTTTATCAAAAAGTATTTTGAACTTTATGTCTAAATTAGTGCAACAAATGCACTGACAAAGGGCAGTTATGAACTTTTAGGATATTTAGAAAGAATTTGGGAAATTATTTCGTTTGCAAGATCTTGATCATCTAATGAAGAAGATTTTATTCTCATATTTGCATACCAAACAACCTTATCTAAATCTTCATCAAAAAATTTTATTGATAGATAGTTTATTGGCGGAAAGTCATTCGCATAAAATCTATAAGAAAAAGGGTCATTACGAAAACCATAAAAAAAATGTGAAGAATTTATTTGCTTGTAACGCTCTTTTTCCTTAACTGAAAAGCTTACTTTTAAAGGAGATCGATCATTTTGGTCCAAACCGAGCTGCACTAAAGATAAAGATAAAGCTCTTGCAATTCTATTTATTCTTATTGGATTTTCTTCCTCATCGGATTCAACTCTAAATGGATCCGGCTTAAAAATTTTGAAGTCTTTGTATTTTGTGGCAGAAAAAGCCTCATCGGAATCAACTTTGACTACGAAGCCAGATGCACATGATGCGAGCAGTACTAAAACGATTAACCTAGCTAACACTAGATTATTATATCTTTGTTATAGTATTCATAGAAATTTTTTAGGAGAGAAAAATGAAAAAAATTATTTTTATAACGATGTTTCTGGCTTCTTCATTAAGCTTTACATCGCCTACTTGGATTGAATACTTAATAAAAGTAGATAGTCCTCAAAATGCAGAAAAAATTGTAGCTGCTACAGATAAATTTATGTCTTCTGAATTTGTAAAAAATAACTTCAAAGGATCTTTGCACTTAAATGCATATATTGCTGGAGGCAAAGTTCAAGAAACGCATTCTTTTGCAGTTCTTCAACCAAGTCTTGCAGAACACGAAATTTGGGTAGCCAAATTAAGTAATCCAGACAATGAAGAAGTAAGAAGATTTGGCTCAGTGCTTAATGCAAATTCAGAAGCAGTCGGCACAAGAATCAATACATTTATTCAAACTTATGGAACACCCTCAAACAAAGATACTGTTTGGGCAATATATCCATTTAGAACGCAGCCTTCAAATGTTGCTGATGTAGTAGAAGCTACAGAAGATCTAGATGAAGCAGTAAAAGATTCTTTTCCAGGTCAGTTTGGTCTTTCAGCAAGAATGGCTGGTGGCGGAATGCAAACCCATCTCTTTACGGTAGGCTATGAATCTTTAGCTGAAATGGAACAATGGGAAGATTCAGGCTCTAGAGATACTGGCGTTTCTCCTTTTGATAAAAAAATGGACAAGTTGGTTGAGTGGCACGAAGTAGAAATAGTAAGAAACATTAGAGTTTATGATTCAGCTTTGACTCTACAAGATTTCGTTGAATAAAATGAAAAAAATTTCAGTAGCTTTATCCGCTCTTATTTTAGCTGCAGCTTGTAGTTCTGGAGAAGATGAAATGGAAGTTTCATTTTCTAATCTTGGCTCAGAAGAATATCCGCAGATGTTTTATATGGAGTATGTGCCATGCCAAGAAGGTGTTTATTACACGGCGGATAATTTTAGAAACGATGTTTTGCCTGAGTGGCAAGATTTATTGGTGGAGGTCAATTCACCATTAGTATCTGCCTATGGTATCCAGCGTGTTCAAAGACTACCTTCTGATAACGAAGATGGCTTTTGGCAATTAATTTGGAATACAAAAGCTGATGCCGAAGCTGCCTGGGAAATTTGGAACTCAAATGAAAATGTAGCTGCTTGGACAGAAGACACAGCTGAGATTTTATCTTGTGATGGCGAAAACAAGTTTTCTTTTGATGCCTATATAGCAAGAGCAAATGACACCTTTGGAGAGTTTGAAGCTTCCAGTTTTACCTCCGAATATTATCAATGCCTTTATAAAGAAGGCAAAGAGGGCGGAAATCTTCGTGAAGTAATTGGGGAACTTGAAACTTTTCTAGACAGTGCTAATTCTCTTCCAGGACCATTTAGTTACGTAATTTTAGGACCCGATTATGAAACCAACGAAGTTGACTTTTTCTGGGGAAATTTTTATCAATCGGAAGAAGCAAGGCAAGCCTTTGATGCCGAGTGGCAAAAGCTTAATCCTGATGTTGAGGATAGTTGGAACATGGTTTCAGATTGTGAAGAGCCGAGATATTACAACTCAGGAATAGTTCCTACGAGCTAACGATTATTTAGTTTTAAAAAAGCTAAGCAACCAAAAATACCTGGCTCGTCCTCCGTAAGGAGGTCGACCTGGGTTCTTTCTATCAGAGGAGAATACTTTGGATTGATTTGCGAAAGAAAATAATCCAGTATTTTTTCTGTCTTTAAAATTGGTTTTAGGGTATTTAAAATGGATCCTCCTAAAATTACTTTTTCACATGAAAAAGATAAAACCAAATCATTGATAATTGAAACTAGAGCTTTGAGAAAATTTTCTATAATAAAGTAATCTTCTTTATCTCCTAGTAAGGCTGAAGATATTATTTTTTCAGAAGAAAGTTTTTTCCCAAATTTTTCTTCGTAAAGCTTCTCAATTCCTGGGCCGCTTAGGATATTTTCAAGAGAAAAGAATTTTTTGCTATCTCCTAAGTCAAAATTTTCTAACATATTTCTAGTTGGGCTAAAAGTATTTCCAAATTCCGTGGGAATAATTTGACCTTTAATAATTAGCGTCACTCCAAGACCAGTCCCGGGACCTATTAATAGAGTATTCTCATTAGAGGGAGCACCACTTTTAAGGGGTAAAAAACATTCCTGATTCAATTCACTTAAAGACTGAGCTACTGCCTCCCAATCGTTTAATAGCAAGCATTGTTTTAATTTAAGCCTCGTCTTTAGCTCATTGGAATCAATCAGCAGACTTCTATTTGTTAGATTTATAGATTTCTGATTATTAGGACCCGCTGCTGCAATAACCAAGTCATCTATTTCACTCTTTTCTTCCTCCAATAATTTTGTGAGAAAGGGAATGAAGTCTTCATCGGCAATTTTTTCTTTTGTTATTTCTGACAAGGTGTTTTTGATAAAAAAGGCATATCTTAAATTTGTTCCACCGAGATCAATTAGTAGGGCGTTTCTCATTTTTTATCTTTGTAATACCTTCGGAACATATGACTGCCGACGGCTACAAAGATAAACCACACGAATGAGAACGTAAAGAAGAATACGTTTGCTAAGAAAGTAGGGTTTTCCATGAGAGGCGCTCATTAACTCAGATTAACTTAAGCTTTAAAAGAGGATAGTGATTTTAATTCTATTAATATTACAATGTATAAATGAAATTTTACCCGCCACATTATTTATTGATTCTTTCTTTATGCATGCTTGTCACTTGGTACTTTGGAGAATCTTCTCCTCAAAATCTGCCTCTTATTCTCATTGGACTTGGTTTTATTGGGCTAGGGTTTTTATTGGCTTTCAATTCGATTGCTAGATTTGTAAGAGCAAAGACTGGTGTTGTGCCTTTTAGTGAGTCTACTACTTTAATTACAGAGGGTTTTTATAAATACACAAGGAATCCCATGTATGTAGGTATGAATTCTTTTTTACTGGGCTTGATGTTGATTTTGAAGAATCCTTTAAATATTTTTTTTCTTATTATCTTTTTCTTTGTTGTAAGGAATATGTTTGTTTTAAAAGAAGAGGTGCAGATGGAAGAGACTTTCGGAGAAGATTATTTAACTTATAAAAGAAAGGTAAGACGCTGGTTGTAAAAATCTAGTTGACTGCTTCTTGAGTTAGTATTGTCTTAATTTGAGCACCATCTCCCAGAAAACCACTCAATTCATCAAAGAAGTCATCGGGATCTAGTCCGCATGCTTCAGGAGCTAATACTCCAAATTTAGTAATCTTTTTCTCAAGCAACATTTTCAATCCGCACGCCAATGGATAGCCAGTTGCTGCACCCATAGACATATTTTCTTCAAAACCATCTAGCGTAACAGCAACAATAGTTTCAGTTTCGTTTTTCAAACCCTGAGCCAGTCCATAAACCTCAGGCAGGGAATTTAAAATATCCTTGGGCTTACTCTCCTTATTTCTTTCAAGTTGTTCCAATATGCTTGCTGCTTGACTCTTTGAGAGCAGCTTTATTTCAATCAAGAATCTAATCATTTTGAAGACAAAAATATTAACTAATTCGTTACCATGCATTAAATTCAAGCTTGTTGAAATGTCTGGATAGTGATGAGGGAAAGTTATTGCTTCAGGATGACCGAAAATACTTGCTTTAAATTTACCTAACTGAGGATATTGAACATTTATTCTTGTTAAGGGTCTTACCATTTTAAATTTTTTATTCATATAAACTTTAACTTGTCCTATCATCTGTTCAATACCATGTTCCATTGCAGCATTGGCTCCCGTTTGAGAACTTTCTTCTTCTGGCTTTGCCCCAGAGACATCCCAGCCTGTATATACATTTGAAACTTCATCCAACTCGTTCATAGCTTTTAAAGCAAGCATATTAGTTATGCCTGGACTGGCTCCTAATCCTAAAATAGCAATCTTGTTTTTTTCCTCAGCTAATTTATTTAGGGAAAACATTTTTTCAGTTGGCTCCCAATCATCACATATATCCAAATAATGACAATTTTGCTCCAACGCAATCTCTAAGATTGGGTAAGCAAGCTTAAAAAATGGTCCTGTGAGATTAAGAACAACGTCTGTGGAAGCTGTAACTTTTCTAAGAGAATCTTTGTCTAAAACATTTAGGCCTATTCCGGTAATCCTGTCATCGTTAAAGGATTTAGCATAATCAGAAGCAGCAGTTTCGTTTATATCAGCGATAGTTATAGAATCAATTCCACCTATAGAGCTGACTGCCGAGGAAGCAAATCTTCCCATGCCACCGCTACCTCCTAAAACCAAAACTTTCATCAACAAGTATTAAACATGAGCAAAGGATATTTTCAAAATATTTTAAAAATTGATAAATTTAAGGTTAAATTCATCAAGAATATATTAGGGAGAAAACTACATGACTAATAAAATCACAGAAGACCCGAGAATAGATCCACGAATTAAAGAACAATTTAAAGATATAAACTTTCCTGAGGTATTGGTTGAAAGCTCTTCTAGAGAAGAAATGCTTGCTAAGGTAAATACTGAAGAGGGACAAGTGGAACTCATGATGTATGAAGCTGTTTTTAACGATCCTAGGTTAGATGATGCAATCTCATCGGATGGACTTAAAAATGAAACCATTGAAATTGAGTCGCAGCCAGATGCCAACAAAATAAAACTTTTAAATATACGTCCTGACAACGAGGATATTCTCCCTTGTGTTTATTACATTCATGGAGGCGGCATGGAGATTGGCTCATGTTTTTATAAGCTATACCAAGCATTTGGTAGATTGATTGCTCATCAAAATGTTTCAGTAATTATGGTAGATTTTAGAAATGCTAGAGTGCCATCTTCAGCTCCAGAAGTAGCACCTTTTCCAGCGGGCTTAAATGACTGTGTTTCAGGCTTTGATTACATTAAAACCAACGCAAAAAAACTTAATATCGATTCGGAAAGAATTGTAATTTCAGGAGAAAGTGGTGGTGGAAATTTAACTATTGCGACGGGAATGAAATTATCTCAAGCCGGTAGATCAAATGAAGTTAAAGGTCTTTATGCTTTATGTCCTTATATAGCTGGAATTTGGCCATTACCTGAAAATCCTTCTTCTACAGAAAATAACGGCATCATGCTTGATTTGCATAATGACCATGGCGCTGTGGTTTATGGTATTGAAGAGTGGGAAAAGCGTAATCCTCTCGCCTGGCCAGGTTTTGCTAAAGAGGAAGACGTAAAGGATTTACCCAAAACTTTTATAAGCGTTAACGAGTGTGATCCTTTAAGAGATGAGGGTATAAATTTTTATAGATTGCTCAGAAGGGCGAACGTTGAAGCTCAGTGCAGGGTGCTATCTGGAACCATTCATGGAACAGATACCATGGTGCTCTCTTGTCCAGAAGTTAGCTTAGAAACGGCAAGAAGTATTGCTGCCTTTACTGGCGATTATTAAAAAATATTAATTAGCCAGATAAGTACATAGTGTCCTATGAATCCATAGAGGCTGATGGCAATAATTGGTTTGTTGGAAAGCCCGTTTTCCTTATTAAATAAAATCGCATAAATAAAAAGCGGAATGTAGAAGAATAGAGAGCTTACCATTCCCGGGCTAAAAGTATTTTGTGCTGTTGAAATACCAATGTGAAAGCTTGCGTTTGCCATGGTAAGAGCATTGTTAAAAAGAAAAAATATTCCAAATATTTTTTCTGATTTTACTCTCGATATGACCAATGCTGGCAATAGAATTACGTAAGGAATTAGGTTTATCAAAGTAACTTCCATTGGCGAAATATCCATTCCATTTCTATATGCCCAATTTAAAAAATGGTAGTAATCGCCAAATAAAAGAGGAGACAATACATACTCTTCAAGCTGATGAGAAGAAAGAGCCAACAAAGGTAAAAGAGCAAGCAGATATTTACTCTTTACTCGATAAAGATAAATACAAATTCCTAAAAAAACAAAAAAAGAAATTGTAAAAAAGTTTTGCATAAGCAAAACCAAAGGCGCACTAAATGTTGGGTTCATTAGACCACAATACCCCAAAGTCTCGTCATAAACCAAAAACAACCCATGCCACCAATTCCATAAGTTACGAGACTTCGAAATAGTTTTTTAAGGTCAACTTTATTAAGTAAAAAAATAATTATTCCCACAACAGGAATAATCATAAGCTGACCAATTTCAATTCCTATGTTGAAGAACAATAAAGATAGAAAAAGTTGATCGTTGGCTATTCCGATCTCTGATAAAGCTCCAGCAAAACCAAATCCATGTAAGAGACCAAAGCCAAAAGCCATCAACCATGGTCTTTTTACTTCAGACTCTGCCTTAGTTAATTCATACGCCAAATATATAATTGTTAATGCAATTAAAGCTTCAGTACTTGCTGAAGGAAGTTTAAAAATATCCAAGACAGAAATTGCCAAGGTAATACTGTGTGCCAAAGTAAATGCTGTTATTGTTTTAAACAACGGTATAAATCCTGATATTAAAAAAATCAGACCCAGAACGAAAACAATGTGATCAATTCCACCCAGTAGATGTTCTACTCCCAAATAAAAATAACCAGTTGGATAAACTTGTTTATCTTCGGGAATGATAATCTCCGGAGCCTTGAGATTCATCAAGCCTTCAAACCTGTCGCCATCGAAATGATTTACTGTCACCAAGGCATCATTAAGAATACTCAGACCACTTACTTGAATCGCTTTTCCCTTCAGCGTCTCAGTACATTTCAAATTTATTTTTTCCGATATGTATTTCCCTTGCCTAAAGGGTAGCTCTTTCTCGATTTCACAAATTTCAGGAAAAGTAAGCTCTGGAGAGGTGCCAAGGTTTTTTATTGGCGTCATCCATAGGGCTTCGTATTCAAGCTCTTTGGTCTCATCTACTAATAGATGAGCAGGATTAAATTCATGAGCAAAAAAAGCGGATGAAAAAAAGACAAATAAAGAAACTAAAACTTTAGTCATTAAAGAGGTATTTTGGATTAATTATTACCTGATATTTATCTCTCAATTCGAACAAGTAGGAATCTAAAGTTTTTTGTTTTTCCTCCAAATAAAAATCAACTTCTACCTTTTCTTTTACTTGATTCAAACTGGGAGTAACGCTTTCAACTTTATTGAGTAGCATAACAGCATGGAAGCCATACGCTGATTCAACCGGACCTAGCCAGGTATCAAAAATTGGCTCTTCAAAAACTGAACTAAATTGATTACCAAAATCTCTTTGTATCTCAAATCTGGATTTTTCAACAAAATTCTTCCCCAGCATGAAAGGGTCGCTTTTAGGTAAAGTATCCTCATTCTGTTCAATAGTTTTTAAAGCTTCTTCTGATCTTTGCTTTCCATTTCTTTCCGAAGAAAAGTAAAGATGAGTAAAAGTAAATCTTTCAGGAAAAATATATGACTCTAAATTTTTCTCAAAAAAATTCTGAAGTTCATCTAGTTTTGGAGGAGCAATTGAAGTTTCTTCTCTTAAAAACGATATTTTTTGAGCAAGTCTCCTTTTAATTATCCGATCTTCTAGGTCAAGATTTAATCTCAAAGCTTCTCGATATAAAATCTCTTCTTTGATTACGTCATCAATGATGTTTTTGATGTCAGTTCTGGTTGGCGTTCTACCAACCTGTAATTCCCAAGCGTATATCAAGCTTTCAATTTCTTGATCGGAGATAAAAATATTTAGCTCATCCTCGTCATAATTGAAAACTAAGTCCAACAATAAAATGGCTATACCTATTCCAAAAAAAGCCAATATTTTCTTCATTTGATGTATCTGAAATTATTGAAGGTTGGGCGGTATTTTAAATCCACCTCTCAAATCTCGAACGATTTTAGCAACTTCGATACAAGTCTTGTCTTCTAAATAAGGACCTGTTATTTGCATGCCAATAGGTAGATTTTTTGAAGACATACCTATGGGAACGTTCGTGCTGGGCAACCCAGCCGAAACTGCTGGACCAGCCCATAGAGTTGCTCTGAGATATTCATCGTCTTTGCCATTTATAGTCAGCTTTCTTTCATGAACTGGATTGTGGTTGTGCTTAAAAGCAGAAGTAATTGAGGTAGGACATAAAATCACATCGTATGTTTTAAAGAACTCTCTCCACTTCTGACGCATATTTTGTCTCATGGCATTTACCACTACCCAGTCCGCATGTTTTAAAACTGATCCTCTGGCAACTTTGGCAAGTTCTGACATGTCGTTAGGATCTAAATCTTCATTCAACTTAGCAAGTGTTTCAAATGTTTCTTGCGGAGAGCCAGCAAGCATCAGAGGATTTAAAAGCTGACTAAAAATTTTGTCGATTTCTTTAAAGCTCATCGGCAGGCTCGCAGTTTCAACTTGAGCACCAGCATGTTTTAAATCATCTGCTGTTTCTTTAATTAAATTTGCTATTTCGTCATCCACTTCAGCATAAGGTTCATCTGGCCAGACGGCAATTTTAAGTTCCTTAATTTTTTTTGTTCTGGCTTTTGGCAATTTAATCTTCCAAGCCGGACTATCCTGTTCTTGGGCTGCAACCAAAACGTCTAATGCAATTTCTAAATCTTCTGGAGATCTAGCAAGAGGCCCAGCCACTGATAAACCATTGCCAGTTGATATTGAACCGGGCGGAGGAGGCATATGGCCAACCTCGGAAATGATGTTGTAACTTGGCTTGTGTCCAAAAAGCCCACAGAAGTGAGACGGTACTCTTATGGATCCGCCAACATCAGAACCAAGTTCCAAAGGCGTCATACCAGCAGCCAAAGCTGCTGCAGAGCCTCCTGAAGATCCGCCGGGAGTTCTTTCCAAATCCCAAGGATTATTCGTGGTGCCATAAATTTTATTGAAGCTTTGTAAATCTGAAGACAGAAAAGGCACATTGGTTTTGCCAAAAATGATTGCCCCTGCATCAACTAATCTTTGAACTGCCTCTGCGTTTCTTTTTGGAATGTTTTCTTGCCAGGCAGGATTCCCTCCAGTCGAAACAATACCTTCCACTTCAAAAGCATCTTTAATGGTCATGGGTAAGCCATGTAAAGAACCCAATTTTGATTTAGAAGCTATTTTTTTGTCTGCTTCTTTAGCTTTTTCTAAAGCTCTTTCTGCATCTAATGCGACTACTGCATTGATTGATGGATTTACTGCTTCTACTTGTTTTAAAAAAGACTCAAGAACTTCTTGAGCAGAGACTTCTTTTTGTTTTATCTTTTTAAGAATCTCATGCG
>CACEOL010000018.1 GCA_902561325.1 uncultured SAR86 cluster bacterium
CAGGCAAAGCTTGCCTCTCATTTCCCAGATATAGATTTGGTTGCGAGCATTACGCAAAACAACTCAAGAGGTATTGTTGGCTTTAATCCTGCAACCAACCCACCAGTAACTTATGGCCCAAATGGAGTGGAGCAAACTAGATACAGCTTGGAATTCAATTGGCCAATTGTTACAGGCGGCTTGTTGCATGCAGAACGAAGAGAAGCTAAAGCCTTAGCAGAGCAAGCAGATCAACAAGAGCTTCTTACTGAAAGATTTGTAATTAGGGACGTAAAAACAAAATTTACCTCTGTATTAACCAATTTAGCCAATGTGAATGCTAGAAAAGCTTCTTTAAAATCCTCAAATTTTGCGCTCAAAGCAACAATGGTTGGATATGAAGAAAATACTAGAAATATTGTTGATTTATTAAATGCAGAAAAAAACTATTTTTCAGCACAAAGAGATCTCATTGCTGCTAAGTATGATTACATCATTAGTACTTTAGAATTGAAATTAGCTTCAGGAACTTTATCGCCAGCAGATATTTATGAGATCAGTGGCTATCTAGATAGTTAATGCCAGAACTGCCTGAGGTTGAAACAACCCTGAGGGGAATAGAAAAAAAAATTCTCAATAAAAAAATTATCTCTTTTGTGTCACGCGAGAAAAAACTACGTTGGCTAATTCCTACCAACATAAATAAATTAGTTAAAGGTAAAAAAATTAATAATGCCTTTAGGCGCGGTAAATACATAATTTTTCAAATAGATGAATGTGCCTTAATCATTCATTTAGGTATGTCTGGCAAATTAAGAGTGTTCAATAAAAAAGTATCCCCAAAAAAACATGAGCATTGGGATTTAAATTTTTCCGATAACTGGACATTGAGATATACCGATATTAGAAAGTTTGGTGTTTTAGACTTAACCAAACAAAATCCTCTGGAACATAGATTATTAAAAGACCTTGGTCCAGAACCTTTAGGGAATAGTTTCAATGGATTGTATTTATTTGAAAAATCTAGAAAAAAATCTGTAGCAGTCAAACAATTCATTATGAATGCAAAAATTGTAGTTGGTGTAGGAAACATTTATGCCAATGAAGCCTTATTTAAAGCAGGCATTAGACCTACTAAACAAGCAGGCAGAGTCACTAAAAATCAATATGAAATATTATCTTCTAAAATTATTGAAGTATTGAAAGAAGCAATTACTGAAGGAGGAACGACCCTAAAGGACTATAGTAATGCGGAAGAAGCTCCAGGGTATTTCAAGAAAAAATTAGAAGTTTATGGCAGAGGAAGGCAAGAGTGCTTTAATTGTAAAAAAGAATTGAAAGAAATTAGACTAGGAAATAGATCAACTGTTTACTGCACTAACTGTCAAAGTTAGCTGAACTTCTTTTTCATTTCTTCTAAAGAAATAGGATCCACAAAAGAAGATACGTCGCCACCCATTTTACAAATCTCTTTCACCAAGCTTGAGCTGACAAAACTGTATTCGGTCACAGGTGTCAGAAATACGCTTTCGAGTTCTGGCATCATAGCTCGATTCATATTTGCCAATTGAAACTCGTATTCAAAATCAGCTACAACTCGAAGTCCTCTAATTAGAATAGTGGCGTCGTTGTCTTTGGCTAAATCCACGAGTAACCCAGAGAAACCGATAATCTCAACTTGATCGTTTCCCTTGAAAATTTTTTTTGAAATATCAATTCTTTCTTCAAGAGTAAACAAAGGGCTTTTTGCTTCACTTGCTGCTATAGCAAGCACGACTTTATCGAAAAGCTTACAAGCTCTTTCGACTAAATCTATGTGTCCTTTAGTGATTGGGTCGAAAGTTCCAGGATAGATTGCTTTTTGAGACATAAGAACATTATATTCTATTTAAAAGCCAAGAAGAACTTTCGACCTTAAAGATAACGATTTTCTATTAAAAAAGATCGTTATTCATGACTTTGTTCCAAGCTTTAACAAAGTCTTTTTTAAACTTCTCTTCAGAGTCGCTTTGAGCATATACCTCGACGTAAGCTCTAAGTTGAGAATTGGAACCAAACACTAAATCTGCTCTTGAGGCAGTTCTAGCTTTCTCACCTGTCACTCTGTCGAATGCTTCATAAGAGTTTCCGGTACCGTTTGGTTTCCATTGAACTCTCATATCTAGCAAAGTCTTAAAGTACTCATTGGTAAGCTGATCAGAATTTTCCGATACCAAGCCATAATCACTGGCAGTAATGCCCAAAGATCTCATTCCGCCTAAGAGGACTGTCATCTCTGGGGCTGTTATGCCAAGTAACTGAGCTTTATCAAGCATCATTTCCTCTGCACTAACGCTCAAACCAGAACGGTGGTAGTTTCTAAAAGCATCGGATAAAGGCTCAAGATATTCAAAAGACTCAGGATCGGTTTGATCGTCTGATGCATCTCCTCTACCTGGGGTAAATGGAACCTCCATGCCAGAAGCTTTTTCAATCGCTATGTTTCCTGCAAGGACAATAATATCTGCAATAGAAACGCCAGTGTCATCTGAAATGCCTTGGTAAGATGCAAGTACTTTTGCCAATTGTTCGGGTTTATTAACTTCCCAGTCTTTTTGCGGAGCCAAACGAATTCTTGCTCCATTTGCACCGCCTCTCATATCTGAGCCACGGTAGGTATAGGCACTAGCCCAAGCAGTTTCAGCCATTTCTTGAATGCTTAATCCTAATCCAGCAATTTTTTCTTTCACTGCAGCAACGTCATAGTCAGTGTTACCGGCAGGGATTGGATCTTGCCAAATCAAATCTTCTTCAGGAACTTCTGGGCCTATGTAGTTCGACTTAGGACCCATATCACGATGAAGGAGTTTAAACCAAGCTTTAGCAAAAGCATCGGCAAACTCATCTGGATTTTCATGAAATCTTTTTGAGATTTCTTTGTAACTTGGGTCTTCTCTAAGAGCAATATCAGTTGTTGCCATTATGGTTGGTACTTTTTTTGAAGGATCATGAGCATCAGGTGCCATATCTTCTTCCTTTTGATCTATGGCATACCATTGATGCGCACCAGCAGGACTTTTACCAAGTTCCCACTCGTAACCGAAGAGCAAGTCAAAGTAGCCGTTGTCC
This sequence comes from uncultured SAR86 cluster bacterium, assembly GCA_902561325.1. Classification (GTDB taxonomy): domain Bacteria; phylum Pseudomonadota; class Gammaproteobacteria; order Magnimaribacterales; family AG-339-G14; genus MEDG-81. Next base: position 3,088 of record CACEOL010000018.1, read on the forward strand.
CATTTGATAGGATTGGTTGTCCAAGCACCCTCTAAACCACTGGTAATAGAATCTGCCCCCAAACCAGAGCCATGTTTGTTGGTCCAACCTAAACCCATTTGTTCAATTGGAGCGCCTTCTGGCTCTGCTTGAACTAAGTCAGCATCTCCAGCTCCGTGGCATTTACCAAAAGTGTGACCACCTGCGATTAAAGCAACGGTTTCGTAATCATTCATTGCCATACGGCCAAAAGTTTCTCTTATGTCATGAGCACTGGCTAAAGGATCCGGATTGGCATCAGGACCTTGAGGATTTACATAAATCAAGCCCATTTGAACTGCAGCAAGAGGGTTATCAAGTTCACGTTCGCCTTTGTAACGTTGATTTTCTAACCACTCATCTTCAACCCCCCAAAGGATGTCTTCTTCAGGGCCCCAAATGTCGTCTCGACCACCACTGAAACCATAAGTTTTTCCACCCATGGACTCGATTGCAACATTTCCTGCAAGGATCAAAAGGTCTGCCCAACTTATTTTGTTGCCATACTTTTCTTTTATCGGCCAAAGTAATCTTCTTGCTTTATCTAGATTACCATTATCAGGCCAGCTATTGAGTGGAGCAAATCTCATAGCTCCTGTGCCTCCACCACCTCGGCCATCTGTACTTCTGTAGGTACCAGCAGCATGCCAAGTCAAACGAACAAAAAATGGTCCGTAATGACCATAGTCTGCGGGCCACCAATCTTGAGAGTCAGTCATCAAGTCGTTTAAGTCTTTTTTCAAAGCCGTATAGTCTAGTTTTTGAAATTCTTCACGATAATCGAAGTCTTCTCCAAGCGGATTGGATTTTCTGTCGTGTTGATGGAGAATATTTAAATTCAAAGCATCAGGCCACCAATCTTTGTTTGATTGACCGGTTGAGCTGTTGCTTGTCATTGCCCCATGCATTACTGGGCATTTTCCTTCTGTGTTTTCAGCCATTTATTTCACCTCATATAAAAACAAATTCTTCCTATATTAAACTATCTTTTTATGTATTGTTAAATATGTATATTTCTTATTTAATATTCTAAAAAATCGAACATAAATGGTTAGTATCAAGCAAATAAATTATGCCTTAGCGGTTGAAAAAGAGATGCATTTTAAAAATGCTGCAGATAAGTGTTTTGTCTCCGCCTCTACCTTGAGTAATGCTATATCAGAAATGGAAAAACAACTGGGTTTTGAAATTTTTGAAAGAAACAATAAAAAAGTAATTGTGACTAAATTGGGCGAAGAAATTTTAAAGAAATATAAGAGTATTAAATTGCAACTGGAAGACATTCAAAAAATTTCCGAAAACAATTCACAACCACTTTCACATCCTATATCTCTTGGAGTCATCCCAACCATAAGCCCCTTCTTGATGCCATACGCCATAAAGTCTTTAAGTACTAAATTTCCTAAATTGAATTTAAAAATCTCTGAAGGTCAGTCGAACGATCTCATTGATAAAGTCAAAAACGGAGAATTGGACATGGCTATTCTTGCACTGCCCTTTAAGCTTCAAGGCTTGATACCGATAAAATTTTGGGCAGAAGACTTTTTTTGGATTACTAAGAAAAATGACTCTCGCTCCAAGGATAATGAAATAAAAGCCAATGAACTTGATCGCTCTGAATTACTGTTACTTGAAGAAGGACATTGTCTCAAAGATCACATACTGTCTGCGTGCAAAATGACAAAACAAGCAAGCAATATTTCTTTCAAAGCTTCTTCTTTAAATACCCTAATACAATTTGTAAAAAGCGGCATGGGTACTACTTTGGTACCAAGGATGGCTATTAGTCAGTTGATGGCAGGTAATCCAGACCTTAAAAATTTACATCTTGACGAATCTGGCCCTCACAGAGAAATAGCAATAGTCATAAGACCTAATTATGGGGGAATCCAAGATGTCGAATTGCTTGGTGCGGAGCTAAAGAAAATTCTTCAAGAAAATTCTAGTTAATTTCTTCGGAAGTAGGTTCTAAAACCTTAATTCTCAACTTTAAAATTTGTCTTTTATTTGCGGCTAAAACAGTGAAGTGAAAATTCTGTATTTCGATTGAGTCATTTACTAAGGGAATTTTTCCAAAAGCGTTTAAGACAATTCCACCAATAGTATCAAAGTCTGTTGCCTCAAAACTTGAAGAAAAGCGATTGTTGAAAGTTTCAATCTCGGTTAAAGCTGAAACATTAAACTCATTATCGGTCAATTGAATAATATCTTCAGATTCACTGATATCAGTTTCGTCTACAATTTCTCCAACAATTTCTTCTAAAACATCTTCAATAGTAACGATTCCACTAATTTCACCAAACTCGTCAACAACTGCAGCCATGTGACTTCGGTTCGTTTTGAATTCCTCCAAGAGAATATTGATTTTTTTACTTTCAGGAATGAAATTAATTGGTCTTAAAATCTGAGACAAATCGAAATTTATATTTTCGTCTTGTCCCAATAGACCTGGACCAAATTTCAATAAATCTTTTGCCAGCAAGATACCTTTTATTTTTTCTTGAGGCTCATCAAAAACTGGAAACCTAGAATGAGCTGATTCTAGAATACGAGGTAAAAATTCAGCTAAACCTTCGGTTTCTTTGATGGATATAACTTGAGTTTTTGGCACCATCACTTCTTTTACTGGAGTAGAAGAAAAATCAATGGTTTCTTCCATCATATCCAAAACGCCTTTATCAATGAGATTGTTTTCCTCTGCATCCCTTAAAACAGAGGTTAACTCTTCTTGATTTGATGGTTTGAAGGAAATCCTGATATGGAAATCCCTAAAAAAGCTTTTAATGCGTTGTATTAAGCCCAACTTTTCCGGTTGGACACTTATACTTGGAGGTTCTTCTTTCATTATTTAATAAGGTCTCTCACCAAGACAGGTTGTGATAATATCATCTTCCACTTGTTCCATCTCTTTTTGTTCGCCCTTTTTTTGATGATCAAAGCCGAAAAGATGTAAAACGCCATGGACAATCATATGTTTCAACCTAGTCTCGACAGCTTTTTTATAAATTTTTGCCTCTTTTTCAATTTGACTGATACATATAGCAATCTCGCCAATTAACCTTTCTTTGCTTTCAGGAGTTTCTTGGTGGTTAGTAAAAGCCAAGACATTTGTCACGCCTGCTTTGTTGTAAAACTTCTCATTCAACATTTTAATTTCTTCTTCTGATGTATATTTGATGTTGATTTGACCATTTTCAAGTTCTTCAAAGCCAATCTTTTTTAAGACTGCATCAATGAGCTTTTTTATTTCCTTTTTCTTAAAAGGCTCAGGAATTTTTTTGTAGTGATCGTTGATTAGCTCAATCTTCATTATTTTTTGAATTTTTTTCATAAGCTTCGATGATGCTTTGTACCAGATTGTGTCTGACTACATCTTTGGATGCAAAATGGAAAAAAGAGATTCCTTTTTGACCTTCTAAAATCTTTACGGCATCTGCCAGACCGGACATTTTTTTAGACGGTAGATCAATTTGAGTGACATCTCCAGTAACGACCGCTTTGGAATTGAAGCCTAATCTTGTTAAAAACATTTTCATTTGCATAGAAGTACAGTTTTGAGCTTCGTCTAAAATCAAAAAAGCATCGTTTAAGGTTCTTCCTCTCATATAAGCCAAGGGTGCCAATTCGATATTCCCTCTCTCAATGAATTTGTTAACGGTTTCATAGCCTAACATTTCGTTCAAAGCATCATAAAGCGGCTGCAAGTATGGATCTACTTTTTGGGCCAAATCACCTGGCAAGAAGCCAAGTCTCTCGCCTGCCTCTACCAAAGGCCTAGTCAAAATTATTTTATTGATTTTCCTCTGAATAAATAAATTTACAGCAACGGCAACAGCCAAATAAGTTTTTCCAGTACCGGCTGGTCCAATGCCAAAAGAAATGTCATGCGAAGAAATAGAATTGATGAAATCTTCTTGAGATTGATTTCTTGGAATGACCTCTAATTTTGGTGTTGTCAGAGAAAAAGCGCTTTTTGACTCCAATTTAAAATTTTTTGATTCATTTGGCTGATTCAAAGCTTTGGAAATAAAAAAATGGATTTCTTTTGGAGAAATATCTTTTGACTGATCGGCAAAACTGAAAAGTTGTTCAATAACGAGTCGACCTTTTGAAATGTTTTGATCTTCACCGGAAAGAGAAAATAAGCTACCTCTATTTTTAATTTTAATTGAAAGAGAATCCTCTATCTTTGATAAGTTAGAGTTAACTGGACCGCAAATTATTGATAGTTTTTTTGAATCGTCCGATTCAAGTTTGAATTTTAATTCAGACATAAATTAATTAATTGTGCCTCCAATAAAATTACCTCTAAGAGAGTTTGGTTTTGCCTCAACAATTTCTAAATCAACAAAACTGCCAATGAAGTTTTTAGCTGAGGAGAAATTAACGACACGATTATTTTCCGTTCTGGCTTGGAATTCTCCTGGATTCCTCTTTGAAACGTCTGTGACTAAACACTTTTCCTTAGTACCAACCATTTTGCGACTAATCTGACTGGAATAGTTATTTAACTTATTTTGGAGGATATTCAATCTTTCTTTTTTTTCATCCAGTCTGACATTGTCTTCCATTTTGGCTGCTGGTGTATTAGGTCTTGGGCTGTAGATAAAGCTAAAAGATTCATCGAACTTTACGCTATCTATGACATCTAGAGTGTCTTGAAAGTCTTTTTCAGTCTCACCCGGGAAACCAACTATAAAATCTGATGAAAAACTTATGTCGGGACGATTTTCTCTAATACGATTTACTAAATCCAAATAACTCTCTCGGGTGTACCTTCTTCTCATCAACTTCAAGATTCTGTCCGATCCACTTTGAACCGGTAGATGAACATGACTTACCAACTCAGGCACATCAAGGTAAAGTTCTACAAGATCATCTTTGAATTCAAACGGATGGCTTGTAGTAAATCTAAGGCGATCAATATTATCAATCTTGGCAACATCTCTAATCAATTCCGCTAAAGAAGATTTTTCTCCATCTTTTTCGCCTTTGAAATTATTTACATTTTGCCCTAAAAAATTTATCTCTCTTACTCCTTGATTTGCCAAAGATTTAACTTCTTGCAAAATATCATCAAACGGTCTGCTAACCTCATGCCCTCTGGTATGCGGGACCACACAAAAAGAACAATATTTATTGCATCCTTCCATTACAGAAACAAAGGCGGAAGGTCCTTCAGCTTTAGGCTCAGGAAAATAATCAAATTTTTCAATTTTTGGAAAGGAAATATCAAGCTTTCTTTTTCCGTCTTGTGAAGATTCTTCATACAAATCTGGAAGTTTATGCAGAGTTTGCGGACCAAAGACAATGTCAACTGCGGGAGCTCTTTTGGAAATAGCTTCACCTTCTTGGCTTGCGACACACCCACCAATAGCAATCTTTAAATTAGGATTATTTTCCTTCAAAGCTTTCCAGCGACCAACCTGGTGAAATACCCTTTCTTGTGCTTTTTCTCTGATTGAACAAGTATTTAGGACCAATAAATCCGCTTCTGCCTCATTTTCTGTAGTTTGAAAATTACTTTTCTCGCCTAATAGCTCAAGCATTTTGGCTGAATCGTATTCATTCATCTGACAGCCATGAGTTTGGATAAAGACTTTCTTCATATCTTATAAGGGATGGCAATTATAAAGAAAACGGAGAAAGATACAGTAAAAAAGTTAATTTTTTGCAAAAAATTCATCTCGGTA
>CACEOL010000019.1 GCA_902561325.1 uncultured SAR86 cluster bacterium
TAAAAAAGCTTGTTTTATTTGAATACGTCCTCATAATAAAAGAATGTCCAAACCTATTGAACTTACAGACGAAAATTTAGAAGAAACCCTTTCAAGTTCCTCTGTACCAGTGCTTGTTGACTACTGGGCTGAATGGTGTGGACCTTGTAAAATGGTTGCTCCAGTTCTAGAAGAGCTTGCAGCTGAACTTGATGGCAAATTAACTATTGGTAAGCTTGATGTTGATTCCAACAGAGACTCAGCAACTAAACAAAATGTAATGAGCATTCCTACTCTTATTTTGTTTAAGGATGGACAACCCATTGATCAAAGGATTGGTGCTTTAACAAAAAATCAGCTCCAAGAATTCATTAACGAATATATTTAATACTTAAAAAAACTAGACTCATAATTTCTATAGTGGTACATTGCAGTTCTACTTCCAGTAGAAACACTCATAATCTTTAATTTATACAAACGTTTAAAAAAATGCATTTAGGGGAACTTAAAGCAAAACCAGTCGAAGAATTACTCACTATCGCTGAGGGCATGGGTATTGAAAACTTATCTCGTCAAAAAAAACAAGACGTAATTTTCAACATTTTAAAAACTCATTCCAATGGCGGAGAAGATATTGAGGGGGAGGGCGTTTTAGAAATTTTAAACGATGGTTTTGGATTTTTAAGATCTCCATCATCCTCTTACCTTGCAGGTCCCGATGATATATATGTCTCACCAAGTCAAATTAGAAGGTTTGGTTTAAAAACAGGTGATTCTGTTTCTGGAAACATCAGACCTCCAAAAGACGGTGAAAGATATTTTGCTTTACTCAAAATAGATCAAATAAATTTTGAACCTTCAGATAAAACAAAAAATAAAGTTGCCTTTGAAAATCTCACGCCTTTATTTCCAGAAGAAAGAATCATCATGGAATCAGGTAATGGAACTACAGAGGACCTTTCCGCAAGAATAATTGATTTGGTATCGCCCACAGGCAAAGGCCAAAGAGGACTGATTGTCTCACCTCCAAAAGCAGGTAAAACTCTTCTAATGCAATCAATTGCTCATTCAATTGAAAAAAACAGCCCTGAAAGCAAATTGATGGTTTTGCTTGTTGATGAAAGACCAGAAGAAGTTACGGATATGAAAAGATCTGTGAGAGGAGAAGTTGTTGCAAGTACTTTTGATGAACCTCCTTCTCGACATGTACAAGTTGCAGAAATGGTAATTGCCAAAGCCAAAAGACTCGTCGAAAAGAAACACGACGTTATAATTCTACTTGATTCCATTACTAGATTGGCTAGAGCTTACAATTCAACTCAGGCAGCCTCTGGAAAAATCTTAACTGGAGGAGTTGATGCAAATGCCCTTGAAAAACCAAAAAGATTTTTTGGAGCAGCAAGAAATATTGAAGGTGGTGGGAGTTTGACGATTATAGCAACCGCATTAATTGATACTGGCTCAAGAATGGATGAAGTTATTTTTGAAGAATTCAAAGGTACAGGTAACCAAGAAATTCATTTGGATCGAGCAATTGCTGAAAAAAGAATATTTCCTGCAATCAACATCCGAAGGTCTGGAACCAGAAGAGAGGAACTTATTACCGATGATGCAGAACTTGCAAGAATAAACATCTTAAGAAAACTGCTTCATGAAATGGAAGACATCGACGCTACTGACTGGTTAATTGATAAGTTAAGCAAACATAAAACCAATAGCGAATTCTTCGATTCTATGAAGAAGGGTAAGTAATTTCTGCCAGTAGATAACTTTTTCTTCCTAAACTTTTTTTCTTTTTTAATTTTAAAGATTCCGGAATTTTTAGATCTAATTTTTTTTCAAATTCAATATAAATTCTTCCGTTTTTAGATAAGAGTTCCTTTTCTAAAATTCCATTAAGCAAATCATGAATTAAATTTTTATTAAATGGCGGATCAATAAAGATTAAATCGTACTTTGTTTTGGATTTATAATTTTTTACCCAATTCAAGCACTCTGCACAAAAAAAATCACAATTTCCTTTCACACTAACTTCCAAATAAACATTTTTTATTTTTTGGAGGTAGTTTTTATTTTTCTCAACAAAAGTGACTTTTTTTGCACCTCTAGAGAACGCTTCTAAACCTAATGCTCCTGTTCCAGAAAAAAGATCTAAGCATTTCATTTCACTTAAATTCTGCCCCAACCAATTAAAAAGAGTCTCTTTTGCTCTATCTGGAGTTGGCCTTAAGTCGTTACTTAAATCAAAGAAAATTTTTTTACCTTTCCATTTTCCTCCAGTAATTCTAATTTCGCCTTTTTTTTCTTTCTTCATTTCATTTATGATAATACATGACATAATCTGCTTTTAAATTTACCTTTATATCTACTTTGAAAGAAAAATTTCTAGAAGTTCTAAGAACAACAAAACAAAATGTTTTTGTTTTAGCCGCAGAAAGCGGCAGCCAACGACACGCTATGACTGTTTCTTCTGTATTCTCGGCATCATTAGAGCCTATGTCCATGGCAGTTAGTGTTAACCAAAACGCAAGTCTTCATGATATTTTGACTATTGACAGTAAATTTTCTTTAAACCTTTTAGCATCTGATCAAATCGAAATTGCTGAAATTTGCAGTGGTACTGAAGAAGGGCAAATTAGATTTGAACATTCAGATTGGGAATTTTCTGAAATTCCTTATTTAAAATCTGCACAATCAAATTTATTTTGCATTTGCAGAAAAATAGTACCTTTATATTCTCATTCTTTAGTGATTGGTGAAGTTGAAAACTTATCTCATTCAGGAAAAATGAATCCTCTAATTTATCAAGATGGAAAATATGAAACTTAAATTATTTAAAACATTATTGCTATCCATATTTTCGGGCCTTATAACAGCATCAATAACAGTTGACGGTATTCTTGATGAGCCTTCTTGGGAAAGTGCTCAAACTTTAAGTGATTTCGTAACTGTTTATCCTAACGATAAGTCAAAACCAAAATACAAAACTGAAGTAAAAGTTTTTTCTGATGAGAAAGGTATATATTTTGGTTTTGTCAATGAACAACCCATTGAAACACATACTCCCTTGAAACATCCTAGAGACAAATGGTTTGTTGATGCTGATAGAAATTTTATCATGATAGATTTTGATGGTAATGCAACCGTTGGTTATGAATTTTCGGTCACGCTGGGTGATACTTTGCGAGATGCAATTGTGACTAATGAAAATGAGCTATCAGATAGTTGGGATGCAATTTGGTATGCAAAAACACACCAAACAAAGACCGCTTGGTTTTCTGAATTTTTTATTCCTTGGGAAGTAGCTCCAATGAATATCATTGAAGGAAAAAAAAGAAATATAAAGCTGACTTTTGTTAGGAGGCACCATTCTGAAAATAAGTTTTATAATATTCCAGGTCTTTGGGCTGAACAATCTCCTTTTTTGTCTAGGTTTTTAAGTTTAAAAGTAGATAATCCAGAAAACGTTAAGACCTCTAGAGTTGACTACTTTCCATATTTAAGTTTCACCAATAACTTTATTGAGAACAATAGAAACATAAATTTTGGGGGTGAAATATTTTGGGACATCAACTCAGAGTCAAAACTAGATGTCTCTATAAATCCAGATTTTGGTCAGGTTGAAAGTGACGATCTAATTGTAAATTTCTCTGCAATTGAAACTTATTACAAAGATAAAAGACCTTTTTTTACAGAAAACCAAACTCTATTCGAAATCACTGGGTGGAATCTCTACTTTATAAATACCAGAAGGATTGGAGGCATTCCTGATAAATGTTCTCCTACCAATGAGACTTTAAAAGGACAGTGTTCAAACAGCCTCGTAGATTCTTCAGATATTGATCTTGCTTTAAGGTATACCCAAAAGTCTCAGGAAAATGAGTTCGGATTTTTCTCTGCATTTGAAGCTAATAGCCTTCATTCTTCTGGAAGAGACTACTTTGCAGGTCGATACCGAAGAAATATTTCTGAAGCAAATGGCAAGATGGGTTACATGGTCACTGCGGTAGATAGGCCCTCAATAAATCGAGAAGCCTATGTTCATACAGTAGATTTTGATTTTAAGCCTTCTGCTCCTACAAGAGTTTATGGATGGCTGAGTCAAGCTCATATCAAAGATAATCAAAATGATACAGTTGGAACAGGAGCAAGAGTGGTTATCACAAAGGGGTTTTCTGACCAACTCTTTGTATTAGGCGCTATCAATTATTTAGATGAAGATTTTAATATCAATGATATGGGATACATTGAAGAATATAACAAAATTGCGGTTGGTGGCTTCTTACAATACATCCGCCCAATTAAAGATAAAAAATCAAAAGTTGCACAGACAATACTTAAAGTAAATGGAGGACACAATAGATCCACAGAAGGATATGGAAACGGAATAGGATTCATTACGGAACTTGAATTATTTATGCAAGATAATTCTTACTTGAAATTAACCTGTAACTGCACAGTCAAACGAGGAAAGGATTTCACTGAGACAAGGAACTACCCGACCGCACCTTATATTGAAAGTTTGGCAAATTATGATTTTCAATTAGCTTACTTTACTCCCAGAACCGACAGGATTAGACCATATGTAAAGTTTGGTCTAGAAACTGGAGGCTATAGAATAAATGACTTAAATTCAGACCTACAAAACGAATCAGTTAACTTTGGACTTGGCTTAATTTTGACTACTTCAAGTCAATTTCGAGCTTCTTTGGATTTTTTTGAGTACCAAAAAGAAAACAACTGGGAAGTTTGGCAAAGAGAAAACTTTTTTGGATACTTTGATAAGGAGATGGTCTCCTCCGGAATAAATCTTGATTGGTTTCCTGGTAGTAACCAAGAATTTAGATTGAAAGCTTTTATTTATGGAATCAAAGCAAATAATGCAAGGTCTTTTCGTGTAAATCAAAATGGGTATATGTCATCATCCTCGGACGCAATCAATCCTTTTCAAGTTTCAGAAACAGCATTCCAAATAAGATATAAATATGAATTTTCTCCATTATCAAATTTATATGTGGTTTATACTCGCGGAGGAAAATCATCTGGATTACTTAATGATTCTTTCGATGGTCTTTATTCGAACGCCTGGAATGAACAAACTTTGGATAAATTTATCGTCAAAATTAGATATAAATTTTAAGCCTTGCAGTTTTTACAAAAAAAATTTCCTGAAGACATAACAGATAAACTTTTTGGTAAATAGTCTCCACAAGAAGAGCATTTTACCAACTCTTTATTTTCATCATCTAAGTCAATTTCTTCTTGTTTGAATAGTCTTGCTAAACCAGAAAGGATTCCTACAAAGGCAAGTACAACTAATACTTTTAAAAGCATATCTAGCTAGGAATTAGTACTTTGAGATTCTTTGGATTTTTCTATAAATCTTTTCAGAACTTCTGCCGCTTGATTCTTTAAATCTTCTTTTCCCATTAAATCATACGCTTGAACTTTTATTTCTAACGCTTCTTTTATGACGGGAGACTCAGGAAGGTTAGAAATTATATAATCTACTCTCGAAACTGCAGCAATATAAGCTTTTCTTTGAATATAGAATTCAGCGACCTCTAATTCTTGCTTTGCAATTAAATCTCTTAAAAATATCATTCTTCTTTTTGCATCCTCGACATAGGCGCTCTCAGGAAATCTTTCTAAAAATTCAGTAAGCTCATCAAATGATTCTTTTGCGGTTGTTAAGTCTCTTTTATGAGTAAGTTCACCTAAAATTGGCACAGTACTAAGAAGCTCTTTCTCTTTGGAAAATTTTGCAAGGCCTTTCATGTAATAGGCATAATCTGTATTGGGATGCCTTGGATGCAAGCTGATAAATCTTTCTGCCGCAATTACAGCTGAATCGAAAAGACGATTTTCATAGTATGCATAAATAAGTTCAGCTTGAGCTTGTTCAGCATATCTCCCAAATGGAAATCTTCTTTCTAAACTTT
>CACEOL010000020.1 GCA_902561325.1 uncultured SAR86 cluster bacterium
CTGTGCTGCTGAGTTTGAAACTTCAACAGCATACATGTATTCAACTTATCAAGACGAGTGTGAATCCAATCCTACCAAGAAGAAAAAAATCATGGTTCTTGGCGGCGGGCCCAACAGAATCGGCCAAGGAATTGAATTTGATTATTGTTGTGTGCACGCTGCTCAAGTTTTAAAAGAGGAAGGTTTCGAAACCATCATGGTGAATTGCAATCCAGAGACAGTTTCGACCGATTACGATACCTCCGACAGACTTTATTTTGAACCAATCACTTTAGAAGACGTCTTAGAAATTTACGAAGTGGAAAAACCCAAAGGTCTGATCATTCAATACGGCGGACAAACGCCACTCAAACTTGCCAAAGATTTAGAAAAAAATGGCGTTCCAATTCTGGGCACTTCTCCCGATCAAATCGATTTGTCTGAAGATCGATCTAGGTTTCAAAAATTTGTAAAAGAAAACAAATTGCTTCAGCCAGCCAATGGTATGGCATCAAATAACGCCCAAGCGATAAAAATTGCCAATCGAATTGGCTATCCAGTCGTCGTAAGGCCTTCTTATGTTTTGGGTGGACGAGCCATGGAAATTGTCTACGATGATGAGGATTTAAAAAAATACTTAACCGAAGCTCTGGATGTTGATACAAAAAATCCGGTTTTAATTGATAAGTTCTTAGACTTAGCGATTGAGTTTGATGTCGAAGCAATAAGCGACGGTAAAAACCATATTATTTGCGGCGTGCTTCAACATATTGAACAGGCAGGAGTCCATTCAGGAGATTCGGCTTGTTCTATTCCTCCTTACAGCATTAATAAAAAATTACTTGAAGAAATTGAAGCCACCGCAATTAAAGTCATCAAGAACATGAAAATTTCTGGCTTGGTTAATATCCAACTGGCTTATGCAAATGAAGAAATATATCTATTGGAAGTCAACCCTAGAGCCTCTCGAACAATTCCTTTTGTTTCAAAAGCTATTGGCTCTCCATTGGCGAAAATTGCCGCTCAAGTAATGTCTGGTAAAAGTTTAAAAACTTTAAGAATCACTAAATTCAAAAAACCCAAGTTTTATTCGGTAAAAGAGGCAGTGCTTCCATTTGAAAAATTCCAGGCAGTTGATCCTATTTTGGGCCCCGAAATGAGATCTACTGGTGAAGTCATGGGAATAGCGCCTTCATTTGTCGAAGCATTTGAAAAGGCTGAAATAGCCGCTGGGGTATCGATACCTTTGAAGGGATCTGCGTTCTTGAGTGTAAGAAATACAGATAAAACTTATTTGGAAGAACTTGCCAAAAGTTTAACCAATTCAGGCTTTAAATTGGTAGCTACTAGAGGAACCGCCAGAGACCTGGAAAACTTGGGTTTTAAGGTAAAGAAAATAAATAAAGTTTTGGAAGGCAGACCGCACATCGTTGATTTGATGAAAAACAAAGAAATCAGTCTTGTGGTCAATACCACCGAAGGAAGAGAATCTATTACCGATTCAGCATCAATTAGAAGAACTGCTCTAGATCAGAAGATTTGTAGTTCTACCACTATTGAAGGTGCAAGAGCGATATGCAAGGTTATAGAAAATCAGGTTGATTGGAGGGTAAAAAAACTTCAAGATATCCATTGAGGATATGACTGATAAAGCTCCAATGACCGTGGAAGGTGAGAAAGCCTTGCGCGCCGAACATGAACATCTTACAAAAAATGTAAGAATCCAATTGTCTAAAGAAATTGCTGCAGCCAGAGAGCTTGGCGATTTGAAGGAAAATGCTGAATACCATGCAGCTAAAGAACAACAAGGACTAACAGAAGCAAGAATTAGAGAGATAGAATCTAAATTAACGAATTCTCAAGTTATAGATGTAACCGCTATACCGCCTTCCGGCAAAGCAATTTTTGGCGTTACATTAGACCTTTACGATTTAGGGAAAGACGCAGAAGTGACTTTTAAAATAGTTGGAGAAGATGAAGCAAATGTAAATGAGGGAAAAATCTCTTTTTCCTCTCCTTTAGCAAGAGCGCTAATAGGTAAGGGTGAGGGCGATATCGCTAAGTTTGAAAGTCCAGCTGGTTCTCAAGAATACGAAATAGTAGCTATTAAGCACATTTAGTTTGAGCAAAAATCCCAACTACACCGGCGGAGAAAGGTTTAATAAGCTTTCGAAAAAAGATGGCTATCGATCAAGAGCAGCTTATAAACTAAAGCAGATTAACAAGTCACATAATTTAATCAAACAAAATCAAAATATATTAGATATTGGCTGCGCCCCAGGAAGTTGGATTCAAGTTGTAAAAGAGCTTGCGAAAGGGAAAGTTGCAATTACAGGCATAGATATACTTCCAATGGCTAAAATTGAGGGTATTACTTTTTTGCAAAAAGATTTACTGGAGGTTAATGATGACGATCTAAATGAACATTTTGACCTTGTTTTATCCGATATTGCCCCCAATATAAGTGGTATAGGTGTTACAGACTCTGAAAATATGATTGAACTTTTGAATATAGAGATATATCTAATAAATAAATATCTTGTAAAAGGAGGTTCTTTTCTAGCAAAATGTTTTCAAGGGAACTCTTTTGATTATTTGAAAGAGTTCATGAAAGAAAATTTCAAAGAGGTAGTAAGAATTAAACCAGAGGCATCCAGAATAAGTTCAAAGGAATGCTATTTATTAGGAAAAGTTAAAAAATAAGAATTATGTCGCAGTTAATGAGAAATATTTTAGTTTGGCTTGCAATTTCAGGTATTACCTTTGTTGCTATCCAAAACATTTATAACCAAAGCCCATCACAGAATATGAACTATTCTGAGTTTGTATCCTTGGTTAACAAAGATCAGATTTCCCAAGTATCTTTTAAAGGCGATGGTTATACCATTGAAGGAATCACTCAAGAAGGAAACTCCTTTACAACAACTCGCCCCATTTACGTACAAGATGACCAGTTAATGACAGATCTTTTTGAGCATAGAGTCGAAGTTTTAGGAGAAGAACCTCAAAGAGAAAGTATCTGGACACAACTCTTGGTAGCTAGTTTTCCAATTCTCATAATTTTAGCCATCTTCTTTTTCTTCATGCGTCAAATGCAAGGAGGCATGGGAGGCCGTGGCGGTCCAATGTCATTCGGTAAGAGTAAAGCAAGAATGCTAGAAGGTGGAAAAGTTAAAACAACATTTAGAGATGTAGCTGGAGTAGAAGAAGCAAAAGAAGAGGTCCAAGAACTGGTAGATTTTTTAAGGGATCCTTCAAAATTTCAAAAACTAGGCGGGAAAATTCCTCGTGGTATTTTAATGGTAGGTTCTCCCGGAACAGGTAAAACTTTACTTGCAAGAGCAATAGCCGGAGAGGCAAGAGTGCCATTTTTTACAATTTCAGGTTCTGATTTTGTTGAAATGTTCGTTGGGGTTGGAGCCTCTAGAGTAAGAGACATGTTCGAACAGGCCAAACGCCAAGCACCTTGTATTGTTTTTATTGATGAAATTGACGCAGTAGGTCGTCATAGAGGAGCAGGTTTAGGTGGTGGTCATGACGAAAGAGAGCAAACACTCAACCAACTGTTAGTTGAGATGGACGGTTTTGAAGCGAATGAAGGAATCATTATTATCGCTGCTACAAACAGACCAGATGTTTTAGATCCTGCTTTATTGAGACCCGGAAGATTTGATCGTCAGGTAGTGGTACCACTCCCAGATATCAAAGGAAGAGAACAAATTCTTAACGTTCATGTTCGAAAAGTTCCAATCGATAAGGATGTTGAAACTTCTTATATAGCAAGAGGGACCCCAGGCTTTTCAGGTGCCGATTTAGCAAATTTAGTTAACGAAGCGGCCTTATTCGCTGCTCGATCAGGTAAAAAGAAAGTCTCTATGGAAGAATTAGAGCTTGCAAAAGATAAAGTAATGATGGGCGCTGAAAGACGTAGTATGGTTATGAGTTTGGATGAAAAAACAAAAACTGCTTATCACGAGGCAGGTCACACCATCGTTGGAAGAGCCCTAGAACACCATGACCCAGTTTATAAAGTTTCAATTATCCCTCGTGGAAGGGCTCTTGGAGTTACCGTATTTCTTCCTGAAGAAGACAAATATAGTTATAGCAAAGAATCCATTCTAGACAGAATCTGTGGATTGTTTGGAGGAAGGATTGCCGAGGAATTAATTTACGGCGAAGGCGGAGTAACAACTGGTGCATCTAACGACATAGAGCGTGCAACAGAACTTGCAAGAAATATGGTTACCAAATGGGGTTTATCTGAAAAACTTGGTCCTATTAAATATGACGAAGAAAGTGACGAACCTTTTCTTGGAAGAAGTGCAGGCTCAAAATCAACATCTGTTTCAGATAAAACTGCAAACTTAATTGATGAAGAATCAAAAAAAATTATCGATACCTGTTACAAGAAAGCTACAAAGGTTTTAAAAGATAATATTGATAAGCTTCACATGATGGCTGAATCTCTTGTAGAGCTTGAAACCTTAACGAGTGACCAGATTGATGACATCATGGCTGGAGCCAAGCCAAGAAGTAATGACGACGACGATATTTCTTCTGACAAAGACAATAAAAAAGGTGAAGAACCTCCAATTAAGGATCCAGCAGAACAAGTCTAAAGTTTCATAACATGCTCTTTCCAAAAAAAGAGTTAGATCTTTCTACCCCAAAAGTCATGGGGGTGTTGAACCTAACACCTGACTCTTTTTTTGATGGAGGCAAATTTCTAAAAAAAGATAATACTTTTGATAAATCAAAAGTACTTAATTCAATTGAATCAATGATTGAGGATGGAGCTGATTTTATTGATATCGGAGCTCATAGTACAAAACCTGGGTTTACCAAAATAT
>CACEOL010000021.1 GCA_902561325.1 uncultured SAR86 cluster bacterium
TTCTTAAAAAATAGGGAATTAAGATAGACAGGGATAAAATAAAAAACAAAACCGAAAGATGATCAGCGCCAAATATTTGAAAAGGTTTAATCTCAAACATACTAAGGTTTTCTCAAGAAAATTTTTCTTTAGCCTTATTTTATGTTACTTCGTAGCTTGTTCAAACGACTATCAGATTAAAAAAGTTTCTTGGGATTCCTCTTTAGATTACTTTTCAGAAAATCTTGAGAATTATGAGGTAACTTATTTTGTTGATGTTGGAACAAAGGAGGCTTACGTTGGTGGAATTTTAGAAATATATAAGTTGCCAAATAAGAATTATCTTGATCGAATTAAAGTTACAGAAATAGAATTTTTCAATAGAGTGGATGGTTTACAGATGTGTAGAATTTGGGGGGAGAGCTCCAAATCAGGAACTCTAAATCATCTTTTAGCGAGGAATTGTAAAGACCTTACTGATCTTTAAAATCTTCGTAGAATTCTTCAAAACGACCTTGGAGTCTTTGCATCCCAGTTATCCATCGATCATAGTCAGTGGTTTTTCTTTTGATGTATTCCAGTACTTCTTTATGTGGCGTAACAAGAAAACGTTCCTTTTTTATAGCATCAATAACATCTTGAGCGCATTCATCAGCTTCAATCATCCCATCCACCCCAGCCACTCCAGGACCTTGGGCAGTCATAGCAGTTTTAACAGCTTGAGGACAAAGACAAGAAACTCCAATGCCTTTTTCACCATATGTAATTTTTATCCACTCTGCGAGACTTACCGCAGCAGCTTTGGTTACTGAATAAGGCGCAGCTCCTATCTGAGTTAATAAACCAGCTGCCGAGGCAGTATTTACCAGATATCCTGAACCCTGATCCAACATTTGTGGAATTAAATGTTTAGCAGCATGAGCGTGTGCCATGAAATTTACATCCCAAATGGTTTGCCAATCATCCGTGGAAACGTCTAACAAACCAAAAGTACCTCCGATTCCAGCATTGGAACAAAAGATATCAATACCACCCATTTTTTCATTAGCGAAGGAAATCAAACCTTTAACTTCTTCTTCTTTTCCCACATTTAAAACAAAACCAGAAAATCCCAGTTCTTCTGCAACTTTTAAAACGTCTTCATTCAAATCAGCAAGAACGACATCTTTGGCTTTTTCATTTTTAAATTCAATGGCTAAGGCTTTTCCAATGCCACTGGCAGCACCGGTAACAACAACTCTTTTATCAACAATATCCAAGATTATCCTCCTAGTTTTTCAATAGCTTCTTCACGCATTTGTTTTTTTGCAATTTTTCCTGAAGCAATTCGAGGCAGTTGCTCAGTTTGAAACCACATGAATTCAGGGATTTTAAATTTTGCTAACTTTTCTGCTAAAAAAGAAGATAATTCGGTTTCATCAATATTTTGATCTTCTCTATAAGAAACCATGGTTGCTAGTTTTTCACCAAGTCTTTCATCTGGCACACCAAATACCGAAGCTTCCAAGACAGCAGGGTGTTCAGTAATTGCCGCTTCGACTTCCAAGCAAGCAATGTTTTCTCCGCCACGAATGACGATATCTTTTTTTCGGTCCTTGATATAAAGGAAGTCATCCTCGTCTAACAATCCAATATCACCAGATCTAAACCATCCTTCGGAATCCAGTACTTCATCTGTGGCTTCTTGATTTTTCCAATAACAACGAAAAGTACAGGCACCTCTAATGCACACCTCTCCAATTTCTCCTTTAGGCAATTCATTACCATCATCGTCGACTATTTTTAAATCAATCAGTTTAGGAACAGCAAAACCAGTACTATCGGGTTTTTGCAGATAAACATCACCGGTATTGTTTGCAGCCAAAGCATTCGTTTCTGTGAGCCCATAGCCAATACCAGGATTGGTGTCTTTCATATTAGCTTTCATCTCTTTTACTTGTTCAGGTGGTCTAGCTGCACCTCCACCAGTTAAATCTTTAAGCGAGGAGATATCTCTGGGATTTTTCTTTTGCGCTTCAACCATTTCATAGGACATAGTTGGCACCCCAGTGAAGATAGATATTTTTTCACGTTCAATCAAATCCAACGCTACTTCCGGATCCCATTTATACATCAAAACCGTTTTCCTGCCGACAGGAATAGAGAGTAAGAAAATGGCATGACAACCTGTAACATGAAATAAGGGGACACTTACAAGGGTTGCCATTTGTTCTTGAGAAGCTTCAGGTGCAGCCTCGCCGAGCGCTGCTTTACCCATAGTTGTTAAAGTAATCCAATAATAGGGAGCAAAAATGATAGAACGATGAGTTAGTACAACTCCTTTGGGATAACCTGTACTTCCTGAGGTGTACATTATTGACGCATCGTCATCAGGTAAAATTTCTACAGGATTTTCAAGTTTATCGCTTGCTCCTTCAATCACTTTGTAAAAATCAAATTCTTGATGATCTGGATTATTAGAACGGACAGAAATTTTTGCTACATCAGAACATCGATCTCCAAGACGATCCAAACGCTCTTCATCACCAATGAATAATTTTGATTCGCTGTTGGTAATACCATATTCGAGTTCATCGCCTTGCCACCATGAATTTAACGGGACAACAATTGCTCCAATCGAAGTAATAGCCATGTAACAAAACATCCATTCAGGGTAGTTACGCATGGAAAATGAAACTTTATCTCCTTTGGCAATACCATAAGCACTTTGCAAGACATTACCTAATTGATTAGCTCTTGCAAAAGTCTCTGGATAAGTGATTCGATCTTCTTCGTAGATGATATGTTCCCAATCACCATGCAAGAGACCAATTTCATAAAATTCTCTTAGGTTATTGGGAGCTTCAGCAAAAACGTGATATTCGTTACCTCTAACCGTTTCCTGCTTAAGGGATAGCATACCTTCAGCTGTAACTTGTTCTAAAACAGCTAAACGATTAGCAGGATTAATAAAATCCAGAGCATTTGTCATGATTACTTTCCTGTAAATTTAGCGGGGCGCTTCTCGATGAAATGTTTGACACCTTCTTTGAAATCTTCCGAACTAAAACTTTTTACCATCTCATCCATGGATGATTTCAGATTGGTTTTGATGTCTTCACCCAAGGCAGTATAGATTTGACGTTTCATGATTTGTACCGATCGCGGTGAGACGTTTTGCGCAATGTCAGCTGCATAAGTCATGACATCTTCCATAAAGCTTTCCGCTGGAAAACAACGATTAACCAGACCAATACGTTCTGCTTCTTTGGCATCAAATTTTCTTGCTGTCATCATAATATCCATAGTGTGAGCAACTCCAATGATTCTCGGTAAAATCCAGCCCACGCCCCATTTAGAAAAGGCTGTTGAGAACACGGCATCTTCAGAAGCAACTCGCATGTCACAATACAAAGACATGATTAAACCTACACCTGCTGCAGGACCATTGATTGCCGCAATTATCGGTTTTGGTACTGAAGGGAAATAACTGTAAGTTCCATCCCATTCAGACAAACCATTGGTTTCATAGTTACGGTCTTCAGGTTGGTCGGGATTTTCTTCTCGATTATTAGCGGAAATATCTGAGAGATTATCCATATCAGCACCAGCACTAAAACCTCTTCCTGATCCAGTAAGCACAATCACTTTTACATCATCGTCTTTACAGGCATCATCGATTTTTTCTTTTAGTCTGGCAGTTAACTCTCCAGTGATTGCGTTAAGTCTATCCGGACGATTGAGTGAAATTAAAGCTACTCCCGAATCTTTCTTGTCATATAAAACTACTTCGTTACTCATTAGACTACTGTGCCTCCATCGATTACTAAAGTGTG
>CACEOL010000022.1 GCA_902561325.1 uncultured SAR86 cluster bacterium
ATGAAAGAAACAGCATGCTTGCCGTGGCAGAGGAAGCAAAAGCTTTTGATGAAAAGGAACTCATTTCAAATGATCCAATGACGGTGGTTTTATCAGAAAAAGGTTGGATTAGAGCTGCGAAAGGACATGATGTAGATGTAGAAGGATTGCAATACAGAGAGGGTGATTCTTACTTATCTTCATCTTTGGCAAGAAACAGCCAAAACGCAGTTTTATTAGATAATTTTGGCAAAGCCTATACTTTACCAATTCATCAATTGCCATCTGCAAGAGGTCAGGGCGATCCAGTTTCGGGAAAGATTAATGCGCAATCCGGAGCAACTTTTCCTGGGGTTATTGCAGGATCAGATGAAACCTTGGCTGTCTTAGCGTCTAATTTAGGCTATGGTTTTGTTGTTAAGTTGGGTGATTTACAAACAAAAAACAAATCCGGTAAAGCGGCTTTGAATGCAAAAAATGCCAGGCCAATCACACCTAAAATTCTTTCAGCAGTTGAGGAGAATTACATTGCCTCGATTACTCAAGAAGGAAAAATGTTAATTATCGAGGCAAGCGAATTACCAATTTTAGGCAAAGGAAAGGGCAATAAAATCATTTCAATTGATAAAAAGAAGTTTGAAGCTAAAGAAGATCAGCTCATGTATTTGGTAACTTTTAAAAAAGGAGAGTCCATAAAACTCTACAGCGGTAAACAACATTTTGTTATTAAGCCAAACGATTTAGAAAACTTTCTAGGAAATCGTGGCAGAAAAGGAAACTTCCTTCCTAAAGGTTATCGCAAGGTTGATAAAGTTGAAGTAGTCTCTGAGTAATTTACTTTAAAGCTTTGACAGCCTTTTCAAATCTTTTAAAACCTTCTTCAATCTCTTTGTCTGAAATAATTAACGAAGGGGCAATCCTAATTGTGTTTTCTCCAGCAGCTTGAACTAATATCAATCCTTTTTTATAACAGGCATCAATAAAGTCTTTTGCTTTTATTTTTTTAAAGTCACAACAAATCCATAGACCAGCTGATCTTACATCTTCAAATAAATCAAACTTTTCTGATAATTTTTTTAATTGTTCATGAAAGCTGAATGTTTTTTTCATTACACCTTTTAAAACCTTTTGAGACGAGACTATTTCTACAACTTTTTTTGCAACTTCGCAGGCAAGAGGATTTCCCCCAAAGGTACTGCCGTGAGTACCTGGTTGAAAAGCTTTAGCAATTTTGCCAGTCGTTAAAGTTGCCCCGATTGGTATTCCACCACCAAGGCCTTTTGCCAGAGTGGAAATGTCGGGCTTAACGCCATAACCCATGTAAGCCATTAAAGTTCCTGTTCTGCCAATACCGCTTTGTACTTCATCAAATATCAAAAGACAGTCTTTTTCATTTGCTAATTTTCTGAGACCCTCTAAGAAAGGATTTTCTGCTCTGATTATTCCTGACTCTCCTAGAATAGGTTCTACAAAAATAGCAGCGGTTTTTTTGGAAATAGCTTTTTTAACAGAGTTAAGATTATTAAATTTTGCTCTCTTGAATCCTTGCAGAAGTGGACCAAAACCTGTTTTTTGGAATTTCGAATCGCCGGCGGTTATGTTTAACATTGATCTGCCATGAAAGGCTTTCGTAAAAACTATAATTTCATGTTTTTCCGGTTTGCCTTGGTCGAAATAATATTTTCTGGCTAATTTAATTGCTGCTTCATTTGCTTCATTTCCAGAATTGGAAAAAAATACTTTGTCGGCAAAAGTTTTATCAGCAAGCATTTTGCTTAGCTCTAATGCCGGCTTGTTGTACAAATAATTACTCACATGCCAAAGCTTTGTAGATTGTTCTTTTAAAACTTTATTAAGTTGTGGATGAGAATGACCGAGACAGGTAACGGCAATACCTCCACCAAAGTCAATGTAGTCTTTTCCTTGTTCGTCCCACAGAACTGACTTTTTACCTTTGACGGGAATAAATGATGCCGGAGCATAATTTGGCATCAGGGAAGTTCTATTTATAGAATTAATCTTTGTCATTTTTGCTATTGATTATTGAAAATATCATAATCTGAACAGTTTTTTACATAAAAAGGTATTTTATTAATGGTTATAACTGAACAAATTGATAATGGGTATAGATTATCTTTGATGCCAAATAGTTCAATTTCATGGCAAGGCAGTTTGTTATTTTTAGCACTGATTTCCTTTCCAATAAGTATTATTGGTATTACCTTCTTTTTTTATGGCGCTCCGATTATTCTTCCCTTTGCAGGGCTAGAAATTTTAATTGTTGGCACGGCTCTTTATGTCGTTTTCAAAAAAAGCTCAAAGAAAGAAGTCATAACGCTTACCAAAGAAAAATTAACGATTGAGAAGGGACGCTTCAGACCGGATTCAGTTTCGGAATTCATTAGGGAATGGTCATATGTTTTTGTTGAAAAACCCTCTCACCATTGGTACCCAATTAAAATTGTTATATCTTCCAAGGGAGAAAAAATTGCTGTTGGAAATTTTTTAACAGAAGAAGAAAAAAAAGAATTTGTCAGCAGTTTGGAAGAAATTATCAGCGAATATCGGGCAAACTAAATTACTTAGCTCTCTGATTGAAACGTCTACCAATCATTGCTGAAGCAATATTTACTTTTTGAACATCGATTGTTCCACCAGCAATTCCCCAACCAAAAGAATCTCTGACACGTCTTTCCATTTTGTATTCTTTATTGAATCCATAACCGCCCATAAGCTGCATTGCATTGGTAGTGACCTCTCTTGCGATTTCATTTGCAAAACATTTTGCGGTACTTGATTCCAATATATCAGGTAAACCATTGGCGGCATTGAAAACTGCACGGTGAATCAAAAGTCTAGATGCTTCTACTCGAATGAGCATGTCAGCAAGTTTGATTTGTACTGCTTGAAAATCAACCAATTGCTTGCCAAATTGCTCCCTTTCTTGAACGTATTCTTTGACATAGTCCAAAGCTGCTGCTGCTTGAGATAGAGCCATTGTCGCGTTCCCACACCTTTCTAAGTCAAAGGTTTCCATTAATTTTTTGAATCCATCTTCAGGCTCAACCAATAAATTATCAATTGGAACCTCTACGTTATCAAAATAGATATCTGCTGAAGGGATTCCACGCCAACCCATCAGACTCTCACTGTTTCCAAAAGTCAGTCCCGGTGTATCGATATCAACAAAAACAGCCCCAATACCTTTTGCAGCCGGAGCATCAGACATCCTGGCATAAACCACATAACCATCAGAGTGACCAGCACCTGAACACCAACGTTTGGTTCCATTGATTACGATTTTGTCTCCTTTGATTTCAGCCTTCGTTGTTAAATCGGTCAAGCCAGTTCCAGCATTGGGTTCCGACATACTAACAGCTACCACCATTTCACCCTTACAAACTTTGGGAATCACTCTTTTTTTTAATGCATCCGATCCAAAATGCTCAATGACTTTTACAGGACCTGCATTTGCTTCAAATACTGGCCAGCCTACTGCGGAAGATATCTTTCCAAATTCTTCAAGAACTATGATGGCATCAAGATTAGAAAGCCCAAGTCCACCGTACTCAGTTGGTGTATTTATTCCTAAAAAGCCCAATTCACCAATTTTTTTTAGTACATCCTTTGGAACAGGATTTGCT
>CACEOL010000023.1 GCA_902561325.1 uncultured SAR86 cluster bacterium
TGGTATCTGGATGCTTGGACCGGCGCTCCTTGAATTTGCGTCAGAAGAACAAAAAAAGAAATACATTCCTGAAATTGTTAAAGGAGAGATTAGATGGTGCCAAGGTTACAGTGAACCTGGGTCTGGATCAGATCTTGCTAGTCTCAAGACTAAAGCTGAAGATAATGGAGATCATTTTGTAGTAAATGGCCAAAAGGTTTGGACTTCTTATGCTGATGACTGTGACATGATATTCACTTTAGTAAGAACAGGTCCGCAAGAACCGAAACACAATGGTATAAGTTTTTTACTTATCGATATGGACCAACCGGGAGTTACAACTAAACCGATAAAACTTATCTCAGGAAAATCTCCTTTTTGTGAAACTTTTTTTGATAATGCGATTGTTCCAAAAGAAAATTTAGTTAGCGAATTAAACAAGGGCTGGGATGTCGCAAAAAGACTTCTTCAACATGAAAGAAATATGATTGCTGGTATGGGTCTTGGAGGCGCAGGTTCTGCGAAAAAGAAAAAAGATCAAACAATTACTTCTGGAATGGCAACCATGGCAAAAACATATGTTGGAGAAGAAGAAGGAAAGTTAGCGAATCCTGGTTTGAGACAAAAAATTGCATCTTTTGATATTAATTCACATGCATTTTCTCTTACAATGAAAAGAGCAAGCGAAGAAAGCAAGTCTTCAAATTCTGGACCGAGTCCAGCTTCTTCAATGTTCAAATATTATGGTAGTGAGAGTAATAAACTCAGATATGAATTAATGCTTGAAGCAATGGGTACGAAAGCTCTTGGATGGGAAGGAGAAGGCTTCGGTCCTGCAGAACTTGCAATTACTAGAGAGTGGCTTAGAACTAAGGCTAATTCAATTGAAGGCGGAACTTCAGAAGTTCAACTTAATATTATTGCAAAAAGAGTCTTAGATCTACCTCAATAATAAAAATTTCTTTGGGAGAAAAAAATGTCATTAGTTTTAAATGAGGAGCAAGTCTTTCTAAAAGACAGTGCTAAAAAATTTGCAACAGAAAAAACCCCTACTTCTCATTTTCGTGAAGTTAGGGACAGTGAAATTGAAAACTGTTACGACGATAAAATTTGGCAGGAAATGGTATCACTTGGGTGGACCGGTATTTTGGTTCCTGAAGAATTTGGTGGTTCAAATTTTGGAGTAGCTGGTATATCTTCTATTTTGGAAGAGCTTGGTAGAACTCTCACTCCTTCACCTTTATTTTCTACGGCTGTAGTAGGTGTAAGTCTTATAAAGCATGCATCCGATGATGTAAAAAAAGATATTCTTTCAAAGGTTGTTCAAGATGGTCTAAGACTTTGCTTTGCCATCGAAGAAAGCAATCATCATGATCCAGTTAAAATATCTTGTGTAGCCAAAAAAAATGGAAAAAACTTCAGTATTTCAGGTGAAAAATCCTTTGTTATTGATGGTGGTTTTGCAGATAAAGTCATAATTGCCTGTAGGACTTCAGGAGAAGAAGGTACCAAGAATGGCATGTCTCTTTTTGTTTTGGATTCTGATGCTAAAGGTTTAACTATTACGCCTACAAAGATGGTGGATTCTAGAAACGCAGCAAATATGAAATTTGAAAATGTAAAAGTATCTTCGGAGATGTTGATTGGCAAAGAAGGTGAAGCCTACGAAATTATTGAATCAGTACTGGATATTTCTAGAGCTGCAATTTCTGCAGAAATGTTAGGAAGCGCTCTTCAAGCTTATGAAATTACTCTTGATTATTTAAAGGAAAGAGAACAATTCGGTTCAAAAATAGGTTCCTTTCAAGCCCTTCAGCATAGAGCTGCAGTTATGTTTTCTGAATTAGAACTATGCAAATCATGTGTTATTGAATCTATTACTTCCTTTGACGAAGGAGGAAATGATTCTGAGAGATTAGCAAGTCTATCGAAAGCTAAAGTTGGAGAAGTATTTCATTTAATTTCTAATGAATCAGTTCAAATGCATGGTGGAATAGGTGTTACAGATGAGTACGATATTGGACTTTACCTAAAACGAGCTAGAGTAGCTGAACAAATTTTTGGAGATTCTAACTTTCATAAAAATAGATATGCTGAATTAACAGGCTATTAAAGTTCAGTCGTGCATGAGAATAAAACAGAAAAACTTCTTAAAATCATTTCCGATTTAAGAGATCCTATTTCTGGATGCGAATGGACTAAATCTCAAACTTCAAAAACCCTCCTCCCTTCTATAATAGAAGAAGCTAAAGAAGTTCATGATGCTTTTGAAAAAGAAGATAACGAAAACCTCAAAGAAGAATTAGGTGATCTTCTTTTGCAAATAGTTCTTCAGAGTAAAATAGCTGAAGAAAATAAACTATTTTCTTTTAATGAAGTAATTGATAACTTATGTGAAAAGCTCATTAGAAGACATCCATATGTTTTCCAGAATAAAAGACCTCATACAATTGAAGAACAAAGAGAAGCATATTTTAAGATTAAAGAGTTTGAGAAAAGCAAGTGAAGTTTTTATTTGAAAATTTAATAGGAATAACGTCTATCACCATTTTGGCATTGAACACAGTTATCTTGTCGTGTTTGTTAATACCTTTAGGAATAATTAAATTTTTCTTACCAATTACATCGCTAAAAGTTTTATTTACTAAATTTATTATAAAGGTAGGTGAATTGTGGATTTTCACCAATAAAATTTGGGTAAAGGCTTTACACAATCCCAAATGGCAAATAATTGGTAAGGAAAATATCAAGTCTGATGGCTGGACAATAGCAACTTCAAATCATCAATCGTTTGCAGACATATTTCTTCTTCAAGATATCACCAATAGAAAGATGCCCATGCTTAAGTTCTTTATGAAATATGTTCTTATTTACGTTCCAATTATAGGTCTTTCATGGTGGGCTTTAGATATGCCTTTTTTAAAGAGATATACAAAAAAACAACTAGAAAAAAATCCCAAGCTAGCAGGAAAGGATGTGAGAGAAATGAAAAGAGCTTTGAAACATTATGCGCTTTATCCTGTAACTGTTTTTAGTTTTGCTGAAGGAACAAGATTTACTCTTAAAAAACATCATAATCAAAACAGTCCCTTTAAGAATCTTTTAAAACCCAAAGAAGGAGGTTTAGCAACAGCTTTAAGCCTTGTAAGCAAAATTGATTCCTTGGTTGATTTTACAATCAAGTTTGATTCTAAAAAAAGAAGTTTTTGGGACTATCTTTGTGGAAGAATGAATTCAGCTAAAATTATTATTAAGGAAATAAAAATCCCAAAAAAATTTCTCAATGAAAATTTATTAGACAATCATTCTCTAAGATCAGAATTCAAGGAATGGGTAAATTCATTATGGCTGGAAAAAGATTTTTTGCTCAGTAATAGAGACTAAATCTATGGTGTTTAAATTAAATAAATTTCTTCTTCTTTTTATTTACTTTTTGGCTTCATTTTATCTCTCAAGCGAAGAATCTTTAGAGGTAAAAAAAGAATATAAACCGGTTGTAAATGAAATTATAGAAATTCTTGACCGAAATCATTTTAAAAAGAATATTGAAATAAGTGAACAGAA
>CACEOL010000024.1 GCA_902561325.1 uncultured SAR86 cluster bacterium
ATGCTCCGCAAGCTCCAAGCCTATATCTTCTGCAGATCTATTTCTTGAATTATCTCTTAACGAACGAGTACCTAAAATACCAGAACCACTTTGAGAAATTGCTTTGTGAAATAATCCTTTTGAAAGCGGACTAGACAAAAGCGTTCCCACAGCTTGACCGCCAGCAGACTCTCCGAAAATAGTCACATTATTAGGATTGCCGCCAAAATCTGAAATATTATTTTTTACCCATTTTAATGCCTCTATTTGGTCTAAAGACGCATAATTTCCTGATACGCCATTTTCTGATTCAGCTGATAATGCAGGATGGGCAAACCAACCTAATGATCCTAGACGATAATTAATAGTTACAAGGACAACATCTTTTTTAGCAAATTTTGAAGTTAAATAAATACTGTCCCCCCCCGATCCAAATCTTCCAGCGCCTCCATGAATCCAGAACATTACTGGTAAGTTTTCAGCTTTCTTAGGGGCAATGACATTTAAAAACAGACAGTCTTCTGAAAAATTACTAGCAGTCAGACTTGGAGTGAAAAAGGATAGACTTTTAACTACCAACTTTTCATACCACGCGAGACCATAGCCATCTAGCAATAAATCTAAAAAGGCAGAGTTTCCTATATTCGTTGGCTGCATGCATGCAGAGCCCAATTTATCCGCGGTCTTAATTCCTTCCCAGGATTTTATTGGTTTCGGAGGCTGCCAACGTAAATCTTCCAATGGAGCTTCTGCATAAGGAATGCCTAAAAAGAAATTAACTTGATTTTGTTCATACCCCTGAAGCTTTCCTTTTGAAGTCTCTATTACTTTGGACGGAGATGATGAAGAACAACTAACAAAAATGGTTATAAAGATTATAGAAGATACAACTTTCATTAAAAGATAAAGTCTCTTTTCGTATAACGCCAATAGGAAATTACAAAAACAATAAATTCATTTGCAAAAGCAATCGCAGTACCTGTACCAAAACTATTGTCTAGAAAAAAACTTAACGTTCTTCCAACCAAAAAACTTCCCATCAGAATACAAAATGTTAAGTAAACTTTTTTTCTAAGCCGAATTCGATAGATGCTGATTAAAGACATCAATCCTAGAATAGTGAAAAAAGAATACCAAGCTCTGGTTTCGCTCAAAAAGAAGTCAGAAGTTTGATTTATACCAATCATATTGGAAATAATTTCTGGAAAGAAAAGCCCTAAAACTCCAAAACCGAACCATTCGATTCCAAATACAAAAAGAAAAATTTTATCTAACATAGTATTTTCATTTTTTTGATAGCATATGTAATCATTTAATCATATAAATATCATCATGACTAAAAGAGCTTCTTTTTACCTTATTAGTATTTTATTTATTCTCATTTTGGGAGGATGGTTCGCATATGAAAAATATTGGGAGTATCGAGTAAAAGAGGGCGCTAAAGCTCTTGGATATGAACTTAGCAACGAAGAAGTTAAATACTGGGTTAAAAGAATTCGAAGTTACAACAAGATTGATGGCTTTGATGAAGATATTGAGGAATTTGTTGCGCAAGATAAGATTGCTTTGCCTCCAACTAATGGATTTTTATTTATAGGGAGTTCTTCAATTAGGCTTTGGAAGTCTTTGGAAGAGGATATGAGTCCACTCAAGGTAATTAATAGAGGTTTTGGAGGTGCGCACACTAAACATATAAACCGCCATAAAGACAAGATAGTTTTTCCTTATGAACCAAAAGCAATTATCTTTTTCTGTGGAAGTAATGACATCAATGGCTGGAATTCTCCTGAAGATGTTTTTGCTGAATTTGAAAACTTCTATAATTCTGTAAAAGAAAGACTTCCAAAAACTATGGTTTTTGCTATCAGCATTCAGCCTTCTCCCAATAGATTTGATCAAAGACCAAGACAATTGAAGTGGAATGATGCAGTAAGAGCGCTAGCTAAAATAGAAAAAAGCCTCGTGTTTATAGATGTATCTCCACCAATGTTATCTGAAGATAAAAAACCAAGACCCGAACTTTATACAGATGACTTGCTTCACATGAATGAAAAAGGTTACAAAATTTGGGCTAAATTAGTAAGAGAAACTTTGAAAAATTATTATCCGGGGGATTTTTTATGAGACTAAAACTCTATCATGCCAACTGGTCTTTATGCAGCCAAATGGTTCGTGTTGCCCTAGCAGAAAAAGGACTCTCTTATGAAAGCAACCATATTAAACTTTGTGATCATTATCCAAAAGGAGAAAATCTTTCTCCAGAATATCTTGCAATAAATCCAAAAGGAATTGTTCCTGCTATTGACCTGGACGGTGAGATTGTCACAGAAAGCACAAACATTATTAAAAGGCTAAATAAATTGACTGGCGAAAAAGATATTGACTTATGGCCTGTTGATGTTGATCAAGATAAATTAAATTCTTGGGTAGAAGATACGACTATTACAGATGGTGTGCCTTTGGGCAAAACTCTTGGAACGGCAATACCTCCTTTTTCATTAATTTTAATTAACTTTATGGTTAAAAAATATTTATCTTTTTTTCAGGCAATAAAAGTATGTTGGAAACATCCTTTAAGAGATAGAGGGTGGGGGTTTCTAGCCATGAAATTCTTCAACATTCATAAACCCGTAGCAGCTAGCAGCTACAAAACTTTAGCAAGAAGTTTAATGGATATTGAAAAAAATTTAGAATCTTCCGAGCCATATTTTTTAGGTAAATTTTCTCATATAGATATTAACTTGATGTGTTGTTTTCATAGACTATCAGACGTCAGACTGGAAAAGATTTTAGAGATTGAAGAACTCCCTAAT
>CACEOL010000025.1 GCA_902561325.1 uncultured SAR86 cluster bacterium
GAATGTCTTCCTCAGTCATAGGGATAGGTTTTCCATATTTTCTACCTGGAATTTTCAATTGCACGTCTGACGGGGACATTGGGCTCATGTTAATCTCACCTGGAGTTTGTCTTCCAGCATGTGAAATTTGCATCCAGAGTCTACTGCCTTCTGCAGTTGCAACTTCAGCCCAATTTTTTAGCATCGGTATTTGTTCTTTATAAGTATCCTCCTCAATTGCAACGTTAGCTGGACCTTCTAAATTGCCTCGATGAACTTGGACGTTACCAGTAAGTAAGATACCAATCTCACCTGAACCCCACATTTTATAAAGCTCAATATGCTTTTCGTTAGTGAAATTATTTCCCGAGGCAATTCGTTCTGTCATAGCAGCTTTACAAACTCTATTTTTGATAACTTGTCCGCAAGGAAGAGTTAATGGTTCATTAATTTTTGTCATCTTTACTGTAGATATAAAAAGTATATTTTGACACGCTTACTGTCAATAGTTAGATTATTTTAGTATATTTATAATATCTTAAATATGGAGCATTTATGAGAATTTGGAAAATTTTAGGTGTCATTGTTGTTTTGTTTTTGGTTGTTATTGTTTCTTTAAGAGTGCCTTTTGTACAAGATTTAGTCATAAAAACGGCTGTTTCAAATTTAGCTGCAGCTGAAAGCCCTTTTCCTGAAGAAGATGCGCTGAGTGCTCTAATTTGTGGATCAAGATCGCCCTTACCATCACCTGGAAGAGCGCAAACTTGTGTTGCCGTAAAAGCAGGAGAGGATATTTTTATAGTTGATATTGGAGATGGCGCAGCCGTTAATTTAGGAAAATACAGCGTCCCAATAAATCAAGTTAAAGCAGTTTTATTCACTCACTTACACTCTGATCATATTTCAGACTTGGCCGATCTTCATTTGGGAACTTGGTTGCCAGGTCGTCCAAAAGCACTACCTGTCTATGGTCCTGAAGGCACGGATATCGTAACCGCAGGCTTCGAAATGGCATATAAATTAGACTACAAATTTAGAAATGAGCATCATGGTGAGGCTCTCGCGCCTATAAAGTCTGTCGGCTTTGATACAACCATTGTCGATCTAAACAGTCCGGTCGTTTATGACAAAAACGGTTTGAAAATTACGGCTTTCAAAGTGACCCATGAGCCGATTGAGCCTGCTCTGGGTTATCGTTTTGATTACAAAGGAAGATCCTTAGTCATAACAGGAGATTCTTCTTACGATGAAAATATAGCTCTTAATTCTAAAAATGCTGATGTTTTGATTGCTGAAGCTCAAGCCAACCACATTATAAATATTATGCAGGCAGCAATTTTAGAGCGAAATCCTAATCAGCCTTTAGCCAAAGTACTTGAAGACATAAAGACTTATCACATGACGCCTGTGGAGGCAGCTAAATTAGCTAATATGGCAAACGTAGGACACCTGATTTTTTATCACCTCACTCCAGCTCCACGAAACGGAATAATGGAGAACGTTTTTGTAAGAGGTGTTGATGAGATTAGAACAGATTGGACCCTGTCTAGAGATGGAACTTTCGTGGTCTTACCTGTAGGTACAGAGGAAATAAACCTCTCGGATTTAAATTAGAAGTTTTGCTTTGATTGCATTAAGATAATTATCACTCGGGGAGAGAGAATGAAGAAAAATATCAGCGCTTTAATTGTTACGGCATTAATTTTTATTGGATGTACAGATACTTCATTGGAAGTAGTGGATTTTTCCATAGCAGACAAACCTGCGCCTAGTCCAAGTAAAGACTATAACGAATTAAGGAATGCCTACTTTGGTGACCTTCACGTGCATACAAGATATTCGTTCGATGCATATGTATTTGGCACAACTGCCTCTCCTGATGACGCTTACAGATATGCAAAAGGTGAAACTATTAAGCATGCTTTAGGTTTTGACATGACTCTAAGAGAACCGCTAGATTTTTATGCGGTTACTGATCATGGCTTTTTTCTAGGAATGATTCCTGCTTGGGCGGATACTTCTACATATGCTTCCACTCTGCCAGGAGCTGAGATCTACCACAATATAAATGCTCCTGAAAATCAAACTCTGGAATCATCTGCATTTAGATTGGGTAGTTTTAGAGGAGCTGTAGAAGCCATTGCAAATCCTTATCCTTGGTATCATCCAAAATTTATTCAAGCTTTTTTATCCAATCACATTTCATTAGCCATACAGTCTTTTGATGACGAAACACATAAGTCTTCTTGGGCAGATGTAGCCAGAGCAGCCAACGAACACAATGATCCTGGAAATTTCACGACTTTTATTGGATACGAATTCACAACTTCTACGGATGTAGAAAATGGTAATTTACACAGAAATGTAATTTTTGAAGGCTCTAAAGCGCCTGAAAGACCTTGGACAAGAATTGACTCCATTAATCCAGAAGATTTATGGGCTTGGATGGATAAGCTTAGGGATAAAGGGATAGATTCGATTGCTATGCCGCACAACTCCAATGGGTCGAATGGACAAATGTTTGAAGTAGAACAATTCGATGGTTCGCCTATTGATAAAGAATATTCCGCATTACGAATGAGGAACGAGCCTATAGTCGAAATGACTCAGGTAAAAGGTACAAGTGATACTCATCCTCTTTTATCGCCGAATGATGAATGGGCAGATTTTGGTATCATGGACTCGAGAGTTGGAAGCTTCCCTAGAACTTATTCACTTCC